>CAWKLN010000048.1:0-93337 GCA_963850465.1 uncultured delta proteobacterium | reverse complement strand
AGACCGGCGCACAGGAGGGGAAAATGGCCATCATCAAGTGGAGTCCGGCACACGAAATTGCCACCCTTCAGCAGGGTATCAACCGCCTGTTCGAAGACGTTTTTTCGCAACCGGGCAGCTACGACGCCAATACCATGGGCGCCTGGCGGCCACCCGTGGATATCGTGGATACGGAAGCGGCGATTTTGATTTTTGTGGAGATACCCGGTGTCGAGAAGCATGACGTCGCCATCGAGGTCAAAGACAACATTCTATCCATCCAGGGCGAGCGGGTCGTGGATAGCAGCATCGGCAACGGGAGCTACTATCGCAGCGAGCGTGTTTTTGGCAAATTCAGCCGGTCCTTTGCCCTGCCGGCCATGATTCGCAGTGATAACATCAAAGCCACGTTTAAAAATGGCGTATTGAAAATTACCATCCCTAAACCTGAAGAAGAAAAACCCCGCCAGGTCAGTATCAACGTTGATTAGCCATTCCGCACGACCCCTCTATACATGATGGCGCAACGGTTGTACAAAGCTCAAACGAGGCGCCATCATGTTATGCTTAGGACGCTGGCGATGCCATCCGCGTGCCGCGTTCCCCTCTTGTCAAACCTTGCCGGCATAAGGTACTAATTCCGGATATTTGCTGGACCGGAAGCAACCCTATCGCCCGTTCACCAAAGGAAACAAAATGAGAGATCAGGTCACCACCGGCATCGAAGCGCTGGATACGCTGATCGACGGCCTGTTCGTAGGGGATAACGTTATCTGGTATGATGACGCCGGCAGCCTGGCGGATGTGTTTTATCTCAACCTGATCCGGTCATCCCAGCAGCAGGATGCGCCCCTGATCTATGTCAGCTTCGATCGCTCCCTGAAAAACCTGATCGAAAAACTAGGTCCCTTAGCGCAGTCTTCGTCTCTGACGATTATCGATTGTTTTACCTACGGCAAGGGCAACGGGGCCGCTATCTTCGTCGATTATCAGCAGCAGGTGCCGACAAACTGGCCCGGCACCCTGCTGACGGTCAAACGGCCGGACCGTATGGAAGAGGTGGCGGCGACCTTTTACGAACACCACCACTCGCTGAACGGGACGGTGCGGTTTATTTTTGAAAGCCTTACCGGCATGCAGGATCTTTGGGGGGGGGAAGAACAACTGGTCAGTTTCTACGTGCGCACCTGCCCGCGCCTCTACGACCTGAATACAATCGCCTATTGGCTCATTGAAAAACAAGCCCATTCCGGCAAACTGCGGGCCCAGATCAACCAGATTGCCCAGGTGGTGATCGACCTTGCCGTGCGGCGGGGGAAAACATCGCTGGAGATCATCAAGGCTGAAAACCGGACGCCGGACCGGCGCAACAAACCGTTCCCCTATTTCAGCAAGGACACCTCTATTCGCTTCAATCCGGACGCACAATCCACCGGCAAAACCGATCTGGGGTCACGCATCAAGTCCATGCGCGCCCATGCCAATCTGTCCCAGACCGAGCTGGCCAAACGGGTGGGCGTCACCCCCAGCAGCATTTCCCAGATTGAAGGCGGGTTGATCTATCCGTCTCTCCCCGCCCTTTTCCGCATGGCGGAAGTCTTATCGGTGGAGATAGGAGCCCTGTTCAAATCAGACCATGACGAGGCATTGCCGGTGGTTTTCAGAAAGGCCGCGCTGCAGGCCGCCGCGCTGCCGGAATTGGCGGACACCGGGGCCAAATGCTGGCACGTGCCCCAGATCGAAGCCGAAAGCCGCTACAGACCCCGCCTCATCGAAATTCCTGCCCGGACGAGATTGCCCGCCCATTTCTTCCAGCACAAGGGCGATGAAATCGGGTACCTCATTGCCGGCGAATTGCGATTGACGCATCGGGACAGGGAATATGACGTGGCCGCAGGCGATTTCATCTATATCAATGAGGGCTGGCCCAGTGCCTGGGAGAATGCCGGCGAGGATCCGGCCCGCCTGCTGTGGCTGGTGTCCGGGCGGCCGTAAAATAGAGGTCACCTAGTTTAGGGACGCGTCAAGGACGAAAAAACACCTCTCTCCAGGGCAACATTCAAGGATGCCCACAGGTGTTGGGCTCTTTTCACGACGGCGGCCCTGCTGAGCCACGGGACGCTAGAAAAGGCGTTGCGCCGTCTTTCCCCGGGTTATGGATGGGTTTCAGGATGTCTCTGATCGCTGACGCCATTAAAAAACCGGAATGCGGGCCCGTTTTGCGCCCCCATTCCGGTTTACATGGATTTATCGTTGCCCGGCCCTCACGGACCAGGGCGTTGCTACCGCTTGAATTTGACCGCCAACAGCCCGCCGCCGCCCCTTCGCAACAGCATCTGAACGGTGTCACCCTCTTTGATCTTGCGCAGCTGGTTTTGGTAATCCTCCAGTGATGCCACCGGTTTGCGGTTGATTTCGATCAGGACATCGCCCTGGCGGATATCGGCTTCCGCCGCTTTGCTGTCCGGGTTCACACCGGTGACCACCACCCCTTTGGTGTTTTCATCCAGCCCCAGGCGCTCGGCGATCTCCGGATCGATTTCGCGCACTTGCAGGCCAAGATCATCCGAGCGGGCTTCGCCCCGGGCCATGGTCGGTTCGGTGTCGGGCCGTTTGGCCAGTTTGACATCGACCTCCTTTTCACGACCTTCGCGCAGCACGGTAAGACTCATCTTGTTGCCCACCCCGGCCTCGGCAACCGTGCGGGAAAGCTCGCGGCTGGAAGCAATGCGCTTGCCGTCCACCGCGATGATGACGTCCCCTTCCTTGATACCGGCTTTGTCGGCCGGGTCGCCTTCATAGGTCTGGGTCACCAGAACGCCTTCCTGCTCTTTTTTAACGCCGTAGTATTCGGCCAACTCCGGGGTCAGATCCTGAATGCCGACACCCAGCCATCCCCGCGAGACTTCACCGCTGTCCTTCAACTGACCGATAATGCCATCGGCCATGTTGATGGGAATGGCAAAACCAATGCCCTGCCCGCTGGCCACGATGGCGGTATTGATGCCGATCACTTCGCCTTTGAGATTCAACAGGGGCCCCCCGCTATTGCCGGGATTGATCGAGGCATCGGTCTGGATAAAATCGTCATAGGGGCCGGAGCCGATGATGCGCCCCTTGGCACTCACAATGCCTGCCGTGACCGTTTGTTCCAGGCCGAAGGGACTGCCAATGGCCACCACCCAGCTGCCCACGGGCGTACTGTCGGAATCCCCGAGCTTGAGGGGTTTCAAGTCCCCGGCCGGGGCGTCGATTTTGATGAGGGCGATGTCGGTTTTCGGGTCCCGGCCAATAATCTTGGCATCGTACTCCTGTTCGTTGGACAACCGCACCTTGATCTGGGAGGCATCCTCCACCACGTGGTTGTTGGTGACAATGTAGCCGTCATTGTCCAGCAGAAATCCGGACCCCAGGCTGCGTTGTTTGAATTCCCGCTGGGGGCCAAGACCGAAAAAGTCCTGGAACGGATCCTGCTGGCCATGGGGGTTACGACCGAAAAAATGGCGGAATACCGGTCCGCCGCCGTTTACGGTTTTCACGGTCCGAATGTTGACGACACCGGGCTTGGCTTTCTCCGCCAGCTCGGTAAAATTGACCGGCACCATGACGGCCTCGGCCGCGGCCGCCTCTGGAACCGTCACCGTGGCGTGGAGGCCGCTCGACGTATTGGTAAGGGACAAGCCGCCGGCCAGCCCCAATCCTAAAACAATTCCGGCAATGACAAACCAACGTGTTGCTGTTTTTTTCATCTTTGATTCTCCTGTTAGGTCACACTATGGTTTAAAGGTCTGGTCAGGTTTTTGTGCTTAACAGGATAATACACCCGCAAGTTCACGGGAAGATGATCTGAATATGATCAAAATGTTATTTTCGGTGGGCGCCGTTCGGGCCACCCGCATGCCGCAGGGCATAGAAGCAACCCAACCGGCTCGCGAAAATTTCAATACACACCCATCCGCGTATTTCGATAAGTCCCGCTCGTGCTCCAATTAGCGCTTTACCCTCGACCCAAGACGATACTATACTTCAGCGGTTTGACCGTGAGGCTTGACATCCATGACGATGAAAGGGCCGCAATCCTAGATGAAACCCGCCGCCACAGATACCCGCCCCACGCCCTGGGGCCTGCTCCTGCTGACAGCCGCCATGCTGCTGCTGATCCTCTATTCCGGCCTCCATTTCAAGGGGACCTCTATCACCAACGACGTCGCCTGGATCGGCGCTCAAAGCGGCATCCGTTTCGAGCGCCAGGGCATCGCCTATGCGAAGACCGTTGCCCCATCCTTCAGCCGTAACACGCCCGGGGCCCGACCTTTGTCGATTGAGTTGGCCATCAAACCGCTGGATACAAGCGACGACGGGCGGTTCAGGTTTCTGCTGCTCCTGCATGGCGGCGACGATGCCGAGCAGTTGGTTGTCGGGCAGTGGCGGTCCTGGCTGGTGATCATGAACGGGGATGACTACGATGCCAAACGCCGGCGCGCCCGCATCGCCGTAAAGGCCCTCCCGCCGCAAAAAGAACGCTTCGTGACCATCACCTCCGGTGAAGACGGCACAGCGGTCTTCATTGACGGGCAGCTGACCAAAAGGAAGGGTGACCTGGTTCTGACAATTCCCGTTGCCGCCAAGGGCACGCAGCTTGTACTGGGAAACTCCATCTACGGGCGGCACCCGTGGACGGGGGAAGTATACGGTCTGGCCTATTACGATCGCATCCTGTCCGAAACCGCCATCAGTGACCATTTCCGGCAATGGTCCCGGGAGCGCCTATTTGCATTTGCCCGGCCCCAAAACCCGGCCGGACTCTATTTGTTCAATGAGGGCCAGGGCGACAGGATTGGCGATCATGCCGGAGGGCAACATGATCTTGCGATACCGGAAAACATGACGATATTGACCAAAGAATTTCTTGCGACGCCATTCGGGAAGGGTGAATACAGTGTGTCGCTTTTTCAGGATATGGCCATCAATATCGCCGGCTTTATTCCCATGGGCGTTCTGCTGGGCGCGCTGTTATGGCAGGCGAACTACCGTGATGTAAAAAAACGATTGCTGCTCGTCATGCTGACCTGCGGCGCCATCAGCCTCACGATTGAATTGGCGCAGGCCTGGATGCCGTCCCGCAGTTCCCAGATGCTGGATTTAATCCTCAACACCCTGGGGGCGGGAACCGGCGTCATCGGCCACAGCGTCTACCGGAACTATTTCGGCACGAACCCACCCGATTCACAAACCCCTGACCAATAGCCTCAGGCCCCGGCCGCGACCTTCTTGGTGACGGCTGCGTTAAACTTTGCGGCATCGATGATAAACCGGTCGTGCGTGCCCTTGGAGATGGTGTCGACGCCGTCATGGGCGACCAGCGCAAAGGAAAGTTTGCGCCCGTCCATTTTTTCAAGACGGCCTTTGACCGTCACCTTGAATCCGGGGGGCGTGGCCGCGGTGTGGCTGACATTGATGTGGATCCCCACCGTCTGCTGCCGGGGCCAGTCGATGTGCGCATTGACCGCCTTGATGCAGGCGAACTCGAATAACCCCACCAGGTAACCTGTGGCGAACACCTCCGGCATTTCCCCGCCTTCGTTAAATTCGGGAAAAAGATGCGGCACGGTCTTGTTCCGCGGGACTTCGTAGACAAATTCAAATTCCAGGCCTTCCTGCAGCGCGGTCGTCATATCGTTCCTCCCCAAGGTTGCTGACTGCGTTCATGTTCATCCGGAAATGAGGATGCTTTTCCCGATCAAGGCCGCCCAAGGGGGTGCGGTTGGGCCCCTTGACGACCCATCCGATCGCCCTTTGCCGAGGCGGAAAGGACGCGACGGCAAATGATTCAGCGGGCATCACCAGGCGCATCCGCAAGGACGCCCTGATCCGCTTGGCCCGCTTTAATCTTGCCCCCGTTCCGGGGCAAGGTAACGTTGAAGGTGCTGCCCTGGCCCGCCTCACTGCGGGCCGTGATCCTGCCCCCATGCGCTTGCGCAATCGCCTGCGCCAGACTGAGGCCGAGCCCGGAGCCGGACGCGGAACGGCTCGGGTCACACCGGTAGAACCGTTCAAAAATACGCGGAAGGTCTTCCCCCCGGATACCGATACCGGTATCCTGGAAGACCATCTCGACGTCGCCGGAAGGCATGGGCTGCACCGCGATGTCGATGCGGCCCCCGCGCGGCGTATAGCGAATCGCATTGTCCAGCAAGTTGGCCACCATGCGCTGCAGCATGTGTTCATCCCCGTTGATATGGTGCGGTCCGCTGGCCGTGACAGACACGTGCAGGGCTTTATCTCTGGCGGTCGTTTCAAACAGCCGGGCCGCATCGTGCACGAGCCCGGCCATATCGATGCGTTGCCACTGCAGCGCCTGAACCCCGGCCTCCGCCCGTGATATCACCAGCATGGTGTTGATCATGTCCAGCAGGCGGTCGCATTCTTCAATCGTGCTGGCCGCCATGGTTTCATATTCCGCATGGTGATCGGCGGTCGTCAGGGTCACTTCCGCCAGACCGCGAATCCGCGTGATCGGGCTTTTCAGATCGTGGGCAATGTTGTCGCCCATCTCGCGAATACCGGTAATCAGATCCAGAATCCGGTCCAGCATCTGGTTGATGTTGCCGGCCAATTGATCGATCTCATCGCCACGCTTACTGACCGGCGCCCGGACCGCAAGATCCCCGTGCGTAATACGCCGCGCGGTAGTCGCAATGCCGCCCACGCCGGAGAGCGCCCGCCGGGCCAGAAACCAGCCGATCAGCGCCGCCAGGCCCAGGACCACCGCCATGGTGGTGCCGAAGAGACGCTGAAAAGCTTGGACCAGGCGCATCTGCGGGGCAAGCGACTGGCCCAGTTGCATGATGATCCCCGGTCCGATGGTGCCGTATATGATGCGCAGACGGTCACCGCCTCCCGAAATCCCGATCGTCTCGAAGACGGGCTGGCCGTCCGTCAACAAACGGCGAATGGCCTGGCTGTCGACCCCGATATCCCGCCAGTAGGCCCGGTCGGAAACCGAAAATTCCGTGCCGAACCGGGACAGCAGTCGAATCAGCCGGGCATTGTCCCCCCCGGCCTGGGCTTCCTGCAGGGCGATCCGGCGCACCCCCTCGAACCCATCCACCTGCATGATACCGGTAAACGCCCGCAACTGACGGTTCAGGTCTTCGTCGACCTGACGGCCCAGGGCATCGATCACCACGAAGTAGAAGAAAAAAAAGGCCAGGAAGGAAGAAATGGAAAAAACACCCGCATACCAGAGCGTCAACCGGAAGGCCAGCGAGCGGCGCAACTTATTCAGTCGTTTTAAGAACATACCCGACCCCGCGCACGGTATGGATCAGCTTGGCTTCAAACCCTTTGTCGATTTTTTCCCGCAGGTGGTAGATCCGGGATTCCACCACATTGGTCTGCGGGTCAAAATGGTAATCCCAGACATGCTCCATGATCATGGTTTTGGAAACCACCTTGCCGACGTTGCGCATCAGGTATTCCAGCAGGGAGAACTCAAGCGGCTGGAGTTCGATCTTACGACCCCGCCTTACCACCTCGCGGGTGATCAGGTTCATGGACAGATCCCCCGCTTCCAGTCTGGTGGGTTCGGCCGCCCCGCTGCTCCGCCTCAGGAGCGCCTGAATGCGGGCCAGCAGTTCGGAAAACGAAAAGGGTTTCGTCAGATAATCATCACTGCCGAGCTGCAAGCCCTTCACCTTGTCTTCCGTTGCCCCCCGGGCACTCAGAATGATCACCGGGAGGCTGAGCTTCGCCCGGCGTATGGCGGCAATGACTTCAAAACCGTCCTTGGCGGGCAGCATGATATCGATCACCGCCAGGTCGTAGGGTTCGGTCATCGCAAGATGAAGACCGTTTTCGCCATCGGCCGCATGGTCAACAGCGAAGCCTTCCGCTTTCAATCCTTTCAGAATGAAAGAGGCGATTTTCACATCATCTTCGATCAGGAGAACCCGCATGGTGACCCCTCAAACACAGCATTATATTGATCCCAAGAGAAGATGACGACGAATGCCGGCATCCCGCATGGCCCATCCCGGCCTCAGACGGCAAGGGCACCGCAGCAGGGCGTCCAGGCCGAGGCGCTCGATCATGCGGCCCACGCGCTCGTTTTTCTGTCCGTTGGCCGCGTAGAACGCAATGATGCCTTCAATCGTATGCATGGCTTGCGGCGCCTCCAGATCCTCGGCAATCACATCGGCCAGCCGGGGTTTCTTGGTCCCGATCCCTCCGGCCATGACCGTCCAGCCCTTCTTTTTACCGAACAGGGAAATGTCTTTGATGCAATTTTCGGCGCACATGTTGGTGCACCCGCTGACGCCCATCTTCATTTTGCCCGGAAGTTGATACCCGTGAAATTTTTCATCCAGTTCGAGCCCCATGGCAAGGCTGTCCTGCAATCCCAGTCGGCAGTATTGGGTCCCGGGGCAGGCCTTGATGCTGCGCACGCACAACCCCACCGCGTGACCGGGCGACATGTTCAAATCGGCCCACACCGCATCCACGTCCTCCTCACGAATGCCCACGATGGCAATCCGCGCGGCGCTGGTCAGTTTCAGGGCCTGGCACTGGTATTTTTCAGCCACGTCGGCAATGGTGCGCAGCTGCTCCGGCGTGGTCACGCCACAGGGAATGTGCGGAGCAATCGCGTAGGTTTCCTTGTCGCGCTGCAGAATGGTACCTTTTTCTCCCAGTTTGAGCATCTTCCCTATCCCTTTCATGCCTGAGCGGTTCTTCTCAACAAGATTGTGTCGCATTCCACAATCGGCATCGTCCCAATGTCAACCGCATCTATTAACCCTTTTGGGGGGCTTTTTCAAACCGTGGCGTCGCTTGCGACGGATCGGCGATTGTCCTCGGATGGGGCAATCCGGTCTCAGGGATCACCGGAGTCATCGGGACCGGCATGGGCGATGTAAAGCCCCACCAGGCGCGCCACCAGAATCGTGAGATACAGCTGACCGACGAGGGCTTCCGTGTAAGCCAGGGCCCGGGCGGGACCGTTGACCGGCGATATATCGCCGTAGCCCAGGGTGCTGAGGGTAACAAAACTGTAGTAAAGATAATCCTTCCCGGTCAACACGGCGCTGCTGAAAGAGCCCGGAATAAGGATGTCAACGAGGATATACAAATCCTGCCACACCACACCGATCAGCAGGTAGACACACACCGCCGCGGCCACTTTCTCGGCGTCGACCCGCCCCCCCCGCAGGGCATACCGCAGGATGTGGTAGGCGATGAAGCCAAAGGCGATGGTCTGCAGGATGGTGGCGCCGATTTCGCTGATTTTGACATGGAAAAACTGATTTCCCCACCCCAAGACAATCGCCGGTAGGATGACCGACAGGGCCAGGATCAACTGACGTCGGTTCTCGCTGACCGCATGCACACTGGAAATCAGAATCAGGGTCGTGAAGACATCCAACAGCAGTCTCAACCCGGTCAGCTTAAAATGATCGAGAAAGGGGTAAATCAAGAGCAGCGACATCAGTGTCACCAGCAGTATGCTGAACCGGTATTTTTTCATCGATGTTCTCCTGAAGGCGCGGTGTCGACACGCCCGTCCTTAAGGGACACGATCCGGTCGGCCGCCGCCATGACCGCCGGATCGTGGGTCGACATCAGCAGGATGGTGTTTTCTTCGCGGCTGAACGCCATGAGCAGCGCGATAAGCGCGGCCGCCGTGGTCGTGTCCAGACTGGCCGTGGGTTCGTCCGCCAGGACAATCCGCGGCCGGTGGGCAATGGCGCGCGCCACGGCGACGCGCTGGAGTTCACCGCCCGAAAGCTCGTGCGGCAATGCCCGCCCGGCGTGCGGCAGCCCGATGCGGTGAAGCAGCGCATCCACCCGCTGACGAATCGCCTCGCGGGACCACCCGCCCAGCCGCAGGGGGAAAGCAATGTTTTCATCCACCGTCAGATAGGAGAGCAGGTTGCCGAACTGAAATACGATCCCGATGTCGCGGCAAAGGAATTGCTGCCGTCGCTTTTTCAGACAACCGCAGGATATCCTTGTCATGACATACGATGCACCCCTCATCCGGACTCTCCAGACCGGCAATGCAGTGCAGCAGCGTGGTCTTGCCCGAACCGGAGCGCCCGGCCACGGCCAATGCCTGCCCCGGGGCCAGCCTTAAGGCTGACCTGGTCCAGCGCTTTCAGGCGGCCCCGCCCCGAGCGGTAGTTTTTTGTCACTTGGATGACTTCCAGCATCAGTGTCAGACAATCCTCAGGATATCGGCCACCTTTTTGCGCCCGATCAGGGCAATGGGCCAGATCGATCCCAGCAGGCTGAAGCCCACGGCCACCAGGGGCGGAATCCCCAGAGCATATCCGGTGGCCCGCGGGTAAACCATCCCGGATACGGTAAAATAACGATTATGTGAGGTAAGCGCCGTTAGATCAATACCGATATTTGCCACCAGCGCCACAAGCAAGGCTCCCACCAGGACCCCGAGGAGGGACGCCAGCAGACTCAAAAGCAGGATTTCGCCACCGATCAGCCAGGCCACATCGCCCACCGTCACCCCCATGGATCGCATGATCCCGTACTCGCGGATATTCTTGAGCACAAACATGACAAAGGCACAGGCCACCCCGATGGCCACCACGCCGAAGACCAGAAAGGTGACCAGGTTCATGGAAATGTAGTTCAACTCGATCAGCTGCCGTAAATCCGGCATGCGTTCAAGCCACGACTGAAAGACCACATCGCCCGGGACTCTTTTTTCAAGCTGGGCTTTGACACGTTCGGGGGACACACCCGCCTTCCAGAAAAATCGCCGCCTGCCAGGGGTCACGGAAAACTTCCCGCACCCCGTCCGAGATGAAGGCCACACCGTAATCCAGGCGATCCACCTCCGTCCGGTAGATGCCGCACACAGTGAAACCATATTCGCGCGGCACGCGGCCGTCCACAAAGGACAGGGACGCGCCCGTCGTGACGTCGAGTTGCTCGGCTAAATAGGCACTCAACAAGATCTGATCCGAGGCCGGTGCCAGGTATTTACCATCGATGACCTTGCGGGGCAGCCCGGTCAGGGCCGCCTCAGCCTCCGGCGTAACCGCCATCAGCGTCACCGGTACCAGACGCCGGCCGGCCGACAGCATCCCCGGAATGGCGCATCGCCGCAAGACCCCGCTCACCCCGTCCACGCGTAACGTTTCCGGCGTCACTACAGCCGGCAGGTTGTCGCCGCTGATATGCCCCGTGTACAAACCCACCGAGTTCCGAATCATGGCATCGTTCACGCCGGTGGCCAGGGAAGACAGGAACACCAGCGCGGCCACCGCCGTAAAAATCATCAGGGCCAGCACCAGGGTCACCCGCCCGGACCGCACTAGGAACAACACCGCGATCCTAAGCCAGAATGAAATCCGTTTCATGCCGCCGTCGTCCTTGGTAGAAAATGATCCGCACCGATACGTCGGATCAGGAAAAACGCCAGGGGGATTTTCAGATGGCGGTGGTCCTTCCGCAACAAACCTTCCAGGCCGTCCTCGAGCTTGCGTTGTCCTTCCGCCGCCACGTCGGCAATGATCTGGGGGAAAGTGCCGTGCAGGTTCGACAACCGCTGGTCGGCGGCCGGTTGTGTGAAGGCGTCCAACAATTCTTGGCGAACGCGCCCTTCCGCAGCGTGGAAAATTTTCGACCAGGCAAAATTGTAGTGGTGCCCGCGCACATCTGCTTCCAGGTCGACAATATCATCGAACAACTGGCACCCCATGCCGATCTGGTAGAGATGTTCCCGGAGATCGCGGACGGATTGCGCCAGGTCGGTCTCGATGACACCGGGCACGGCCCAGGGACACTGAAAAAGAAGGCCCGTCTTGTAGTGATGGATGTCCCGCAGCACGCGTTCCGGGGCGGGGATATCCCCCACGCCGCCCTCCTCGGAGGCTTCCTGGGTGCCGCTGCGCGTCAGCGCGCGTAGCGAGGCCGCCGAGGCTTCCTGGATCATGTTACCCGTCAGCGGGACGGTGTCGGCCATCTCCAGCAGAAGTTCGAAGAGCACCCGGTCCGATACCATAATGTCCACAATGGATCGAAAACGCACGGCCCGCGAGGGAAGATCCGTATCCAGGGTCTGCTTGTACTCATCGTCGAGGATGTTGTCACAGCCGGTGACCATACCCCGCAGGCACTGGTTGACGGCCACGTACAGGACACGGCGGGCCGGGTCGATATCCGCGGCATAGTAGGAATAGAGGAACAGGGTGGAAAAGATATTCTTCTCCATGGCCAGATAGTCCGGCGGCGGGGGGTGTAAAATGATCCCGCTACCATCGAGGATCTTGCCGGCCGTCTTCCAATAGCGCGCTAACCCGGTCTGGAGTTCGGCCGCCAGGATGCCAAACGTCGCCCGGGTGGCATCGTCAGCGCGCTGACCGATGGCCTCAAGCAGTCCCATGGCCACCTCCCGGTTTCTCGCAGGTGAAGATGGCGATGTAACCGAAATAATTCGCCCGGATCGCCGGCGGGCTGAACCCGGCCTCGGTCATCACCCGGGGCAGCATGCCGCGGATGTTTTCGGCGATCTGCGGCTGCATGAAAAACCAGCGCGAGGTCCAGGAAACGAGCCAGCCCATCCAGGTGGTGGGGATATGCATGTCGGCAATGACCAGCTTGCCGCCGGGCTTCAGCACGCGGAAAGACGCCGCCAGGGTGCGCTGCTTCAGTTCCAGGTCCACGTGGTGGAAAAACAGGCTGGAAACGACGGCATCGAATGATGCATCGTCATAAGGCAGGCTTTCCGCCGCCACCACGTCGAAGCGGCAGGCCGCATTGCCCCGTTTCTTGCGCGCCACCTGAATCATCTTGGCCGCCGCATCGACCCCCACGGCCTGCCCGCCCCTGGCGACATCCAGGTTGTCGGCAATCATCCGGGTCAGTTCACCGGTGCCGCAGCCCAGGTCCAGCACCCGCTGGCCGGGTTCCAGCGCCAGCAGCGCGACAATCTCTCGATTATAAGCGCCCTGCTTGCCCAGCAGCAGGATGGGTTCACAGAAATCATAGACTTTGGCGGCATGATCCAATGTACGGCCGCGGGTGACGGCCGAGCGTTCGTCCATAGGAACTTTCCTTTCGGTCTTTGCGGTTAATCGGTCGATTTCAATTCGGTATCATCATGGCGGTTGGCCGGGCTGCCACAGTTCACGCATCAGCGAAGCGTCCAGCGTTTTATAGGCAGGAACGTCGTGGTGTGCAGATCGAATCCTGGGATTTCCCCGCCACAATGAATTCGGCCACGGCGTCGGCCACCATAGCGGCGCCGACATCGTTCAAATGAAAAAAATCCGTCAACAGGGCAAAACCGTTTCGTTGCGCTATGGTATCGAATGACTGCCGCAGGAGAAAACGGCGCGCCTTGACCGCCAACCCCATCCCATCGCGGTAGGCGGCAAAGGACGGCCCCGGACGGCCGGGCTGACCGTCGAGATAGGCACGCATACGCTCATGAATCGGCAGATAGGTGTTTCCGGTTTCATGCGCCACCGCCTGTATGATCCGGCTGAAATCCGTGGTCATCTGAAAGGCGCGGTGGGCCGGGTCTTCCCCCAAGGGGGGCAAGGACAGAAGCGCCAGAGAGGCTGTGGTGGCATTGCGGAGCTGCAGGCAGATTTCCGTCAAATAGCGTCGAAACGCTTCCCGGGTCGGCCGCTCCGGCAGGCCCATCTGCTCCATGGTTTCATGGGCGTTTGCGGTACTCAGGGCGGCATAAGCGTCATTGGTCCCCACCATGAGCGTTATCCATGAGGGTCGACAGGCAATCACGTCTTCCAGCCGTTGCCGCACGTTGTAGGCCAGCTCGCCGTTAAGACCGGCATTGACAAATCGATAGCCCTTGGGGCGAAAGCGTTCCTGGAGCAGAGCAACATAGTCACTGCTGGTGCGGCCGTGGGTAATGCTGTCGCCGATACAAACCACCGTGGGATGGTCGCAAACATCAGCCGTCGCCGCAATGCGGGTCGGTGCATTGGACGGAAGCCGGTCGCTCTGGAACTGCAGCCAGCGATAGAGACCGATACCGCCGCCGGCCAGGCAGAAAATGATAATCAGCACGGTTACCACCATAGGCACATCACCATCCCGTGATCATGATCGCAGCGTCGCGGTAAGCCTCAAAGGGTGCGACAGGAGTTCCAGGGCCGGAACGATGCCCATACATACGATATCGGCGGCGGCCAGCGTCGCGGCGGCCGCCCCTTCCCGCAGGACAACGGCGATTCCCAGTTCCGCGGCCTTTAGCATCAGCCGGTCGTTGCGGCCGTTGCCCAGCGCCACGGTTCCGGCGCAGCCGAGACGATTCACATAGTCCCGCTTGGCGACATCCTGGTGGCCCGGCGGCAAAACGGACAGCTGCACCGGGGAATCCTTCAGCTGTCCGGCCGCCAGACCAAACGTGTCGGCCGTGATGACATGGATAGCGAGCTGGGCGGACAGAACCTCAAGCGCCTCGCGGACCCCGCCTTCCAGGCGGCCATCCACGGCCAGCGTGCCATTGTAATCCATGACAAGGTGCTCCAGCTGCACCACACGATATCCCGGGATATCGATCTTGATCATGGGCCTCCTTTCGGTCAGTGCCGGCGAACCGATCCGTCTGTTCGGCAAAACCGTCTTCATCGGGCACGCGTTTCAGTCGGTATCCAGATGGACCCGGTTGCGTCCCTCCATTTTACTCCGGTACATGAATTGGTCCGCCCGATTGAGCAGCGTTTCCGGTGAATCGCCGGCGCGGGCCAGGGTGCCGCCGATCGATACGGATACGCTCAGATAATTGTCTTCGAGCGGGATGCGCGTTGCGGCAATCAGCGCCCGTACGCGCTCCGCCACCACGCCAAGGTGCGCGACGTCCACATTGAGGATCACCGCCAGGAATTCTTCGCCCCCCCAGCGGCCGGACAGATCGAAAGGCCGCAGGCTGCGCGCCAGTGTCTTCGCCACCAGTCGCAGGACGTGATCGCCGGTCTCGTGGCCATACGTGTCGTTGACGGACTTGAAGTGATCGATATCGATGAACAAAACGCCAAACGTCACCCCGTAGCGATGGGTCTCTGCCAGGCGGGAAGCAATTGTCGCTTCCATGCTGCGGCGGTTGGGTAGATGGGTCAGAGGATCGAGAGAGGAGAGCTTCTCCAGAAGGGCCACCCGTCGCCGCAGGTTCTCCGGCGAGGTGTCATCCGAAAAAATCTCCATGACCCCCGCAATACGGCCGGAGGCATCTTCAATGGGTGCCACACGCGTCCGCACCGGTTTGCGGAAGCCATTTTTGTGCAGCAAATAAACCTCGGCCTCCCTGCGCTGACCGTCCTTCAGCACTGCCGCCGCCGGGCAGCCATCGCGACACAAATTGCGCCCCTGCTTGTCCACATGGCAGAGGACGTCGTCCGCGCAGCGCCGTCCCAGGACGTCGGCCGCCAGGTAACCCGTTATCCGTTCGGCCCCCTTGTTCCAGAAAAAAATCTTGCGCTGCAGGTCCAGGAAATACACCCCGTCATAAAGATTATCCAGCACGTCGCGATAAAGGCTTGGGTTGTCGACCATCGAACGCAAATCTCCTGGAAGGCTGCGATCCTAAAGCTCAAACGGCGTCAAACTCGTGTACCCGTCTTCGGTCACGAGAACGGTCTGCTCAAACTGGGCGGAAAGCGAACCGTCAGCCGTGACCGCGGTCCATTTATCATCCAGAATGCGCAGGCGATGATCACCCAGATTGATCATGGGCTCCACCGTAAAAACCATCCCGGGGGCCAGGGGCACGCCGGTGTTTTTGCGCCCGAAATGGGGCACCTGCGGGGCCTCGTGAAAATCAAAGCCGACCCCGTGCCCGACAAATTCACGCACGACGGAGCAGCCCTGGCTTTCCGCAAACTGCTGAATGGCCCAGCCGATATCCCCAATGCAGTTGCCGGGCTGGATCATGGCCAGCCCCTCTTTCAAGCACGTCCGGGCCACACGTACGATTTTCTGGGCATCGTCGCTGGGCGTTCCGATAAAATAGGTCTGGTTGGCATCCGCATAATACCCATCCAATATGGATGTGATATCGACATTGACGATATCGCCGTCCTTGAGGGCGCGGGGCCCCGGTATGCCGTGGCAGATCACCTCGTTGATGGAGACGCAGACACTTTTAGGAAACCCGCGGTAGTTGAGCGGCGCAGGAGTGGCCCCGTGCCGAACGGTAAAGTCGTGGACGACGGTGTTGATATCGTCGGTGAGGAGGCCGGGGCGCAAAACCGCTTCGACTTCCTGGAACGTTGACATGACCAGCTCACCGGCCCGGCAAATTTTTTCGACATCGGCTGCGGACTTCAAACGGATGTTGTAGCGCTTCTGATAAATCTTTTTGAGGGATTCGGGCGGCGGTGCCGATCGCCCCATGCAGCAGTTTTTATGCTTCTTCCCACTGCCGCAGGGACAGGCCGCATTGCGACCGATTTTTACTGAATTTTTTTTCTGCTTCATCATCATGCGATAGTTCCGGGGCATCTGTTCCGACGGTTTCAACGCAGGGGGGTGTTCTTCCCTGGCAACGATCTGCCCAAAGCATGTCAGCTCAGCAGGCGTCGCGCCGTCCAGAATGTCTCCTGCCAATAGGGTTCCTGCAGTCCGGAGATCATCACCCCCCGGCGGGTGGATGCATGGGCAAATTGCCCGCGGTCGAGATAAATGCCGACATGGCGTTTGCCGTCCGGCAGGTGGAAAAATACCAGATCACCGGGCAATAGCTGGCCGGGATCAATCGCCCGACCGGTTTTCGACAATGCGGACGTGGTGCGTGGCAAACGATACCCGAAAAGATCCCGATAGAGTTGAACCACCAGCCCGGAGCAGTCGATACCCCGACGATCGTTGCCCCCCAGCCGATGGGGTGTGCCCTCCCAGGTGCGCACCGCCGCACGCAGTTGGTCGGCCAGCTCATCGCTGTCGGTAACCACGCGCGGCATGGGGTCCACAGGCGGATGGGAGCGGCACCCGCCGGCCCACAGTACAATCCACGCCATCATAAGTCCAGCCATGATTCGTCTGGTTGTCACGGCCCTTTGCCCTCCGGCATGCCACGGCAGACATCGGTTTTACAGCAGGGCATCTTCCCCATCGATCACAGCTGCCGCCCGACGAAAAACACCGCCGGCAGGCAGCAAGCAGGATGTTATGGCGCCACCAGGGTAACGCTGTGAATGACGACGGGTTTCACCGGTACATCCTGGTATCCGCCTTTGCTCCCTGTTTTGACGGCTTCAATGGCCGACACGATATCCATCCCCTTGACCACGCGCCCGAAAACACAATACCCCCAGCCCTGGTCCGTCTTCTGCTGATGATCCAGATTGGGATTGTCCTGGGTATTTATGAAAAACTGGGCCGTGGCCGAATGCGGATCGCCGGTGCGCGCCATGGCAATGCTGCCCTTGCGGTTTTTGAGGCCGTTGTCGGCTTCATTGTTGATCGGTGGGCGCGCGATTTTGCGTTGCATGTCGGCCGTCAAACCGCCCCCCTGGATCATGAAGTTTTTTATCACCCGGTGAAAGACGGTGTCGTCATAAAACCCGTCGCTGACGTATTGCAGGAAGTTTTCCACCGTCTGGGGCGCGCGATGCGGTGACAGTTCCAGAACAATGACCCCCATACTGGTATCCATCTGCACGCGGGGACTCGCCGCCCAGGCCTGTCCCAAACCTGTCAAAAGCATCATGGCCATCATAATCATCAGTGTCTTGCGCAAGATATCCTCCTTGATCCAATGCGGATGACCGGCAGGGCCACTACATCGACAGGGCCTGCCAGCCGTCCGTAATGATATTTACCGGTGTTTCCCGCCGCCGAAAGCGGGTGGAAATCACAACGCTCTAAAATTAACACTAAACATCATCGCTGCCAAGGGGCGCCTTGCGGCTAGCGGCGCAAGCGAGGCGTGGGGGACCCACGGCCATCGGCCTTGCCGCCGCATGTCTACCGCCGCGGGGCCGGCTGCGGTCATTTTTTTAATATCGTCAGACAGTTATTCTTATCCTAATAGGCCGTCGCGGCCCCAGAAAGGGTTTGACACTAGGACACCGTATCCAGTAAACTTCGGTTCGCCAAAGTTTTTTAACCCCAAAGAGGTAAACCGATGATCCCCGTGGATGAACTCAGCGCAAGCATGGAAGATTACCTGGAAGCGATTTACCACATCGTCACCGCCAAACAAGCCGCGCGCGCCAAGGACATTGCCAAACGGCTGGACGTCAACAACTCTTCGGTCACAGGGGCCCTGCGCACCCTTTCCGAAAAAGGCTTCATCAATTATGCGCCCTATGACGTGATCACGCTGACGCCCAAAGGCCATAAACACGCCGAGGACGTGGTCCGGCGTCATGAAGCGCTGATGGACTTTTTCACGAAAGTACTTTGTGTCGAAAAAGCGGAGGCTTCGGATGCGGCCTGCAAAATGGAGCATGCGGTATCACGCACGATTCTGGATCGACTCATCCGCTTTGTCGAATTTATCGAGATCTGCCCCCGGGGTGGCGAAACCCTGATCCAGGGGTTTAACAACCACTGCCGCCAGGAAGGCTCCTTTGTCACCTGTCAGGACTCCCTGTCCCAGTGCCTTGAAGATCTGAAACAGCGCCAGAAGGATCTTGAAAGCGACGTGCTGGACACCGTCCCCCTGAATGATATCCGCAGCCAACAGCGTGGCAAAATTGTTAAAATCAGGGGCAAAGGGGGCATCAGCAAAAAGCTGGCCGATCTGGAAATCACCCCCGGCAGCATCGTGAAAGTGATCCGGACAAATACGGAAAGCGGCACCCTCGATATCAAGGTGCGGGGTTACCGCCTGTCTCTCAGCCCGGAGGAGGCCGCCAAAATTCTGGTCGAACGCTCCGGCAGCTGACCCGCGCAACATCTCCAACGCAAGCCGCCGTGCGTGCCCTGCCCCATGCATCCCGCAGCGTTGCGTCCCCCCTTGCATCGGTAGCCCATCGGTTCCATATTGATATTGATACACGGCAATCCAAACGGCGCCACGGGTGCCGGCGAACAAGACCACCCCTATTAGAGAGCGATCGCCCATGTGGGATACCATCATCGTTGCCCTGATCATCGCATCGGCCCTGGCTGCCGCCGGGCGGTATATCTATCGCCTATTGAAAGATCAAACCGAAGGATGCGGGACCTGCGGGACGGCGTGTCCGACCTGCTGCGCGGAAAATAATCCGGAAGCATCGGATAAAAAACAGGGGAAGCCTGCATAAGGGCAGGGCGGTTGGGAAGGGATTGTCAGCGGTTCGCCGCTTCGATCATGGCGCGCAGCTTATCGGCCAGCGTGCTGGGCAGCGGATAGTCATCCGCGGAAGATCGACACAGGTCGACGGTGCGCTGCAGCGTTTCATAGCAGGCATGGCAATGGCAGCAGGCGCGGATATGCGCTTCCACGCGGGCCCGCGCTTCGTCGTCCAGCTCACGATCGATATACGCCGACATCTGCTCGAAAAGCGCCATGCACTTGTGATGGTCGTGACCCTCATGCGTCATGATCAAAATATCCTTTTAATTTTTCCCGTAAAAACAGACGGGCCCGGTGCAGGCGGACTTTCGTATTGGCGACGGAAATATCGAGTATCTGTGCGGTTTCTTCCGTTGAAAAGCCTTCCTGGTCCCTCAGAACCACGACCATGCGATACTTTTTGGGCAGGTCCAGGATGGCGTTCTTGATGTGCGCGGCCAGCTCCTCGTTTAACAACTGCTCCAGCGGACGTTGGGCCCAGCCCGGGGCCTGATCCGGGAGGTCTTCACCCTCCCCGGGCATGAATTCTTCTAATGACAGCTCGCGTTCCGGGGCATGCTTGGGCTTGCGCTTGGCCTTGAGGCAGGTCGTCGTGGCCACCCGGTACATCCAGTTTTTAAAGCGGGTTTCATAGCGGAATCCTTTCAGGTAGCGGAAGATATTCAGAAACGTTTCCTGAACGAGATCTTCCGCATCCCGCGATTCCCCGCACATGCGCATGCCGAAATTGTAAATTTTCTGCTGGTACTTCTCCACCAGCCGTTGAAACAGGTCGGTCCGGCCGTTATTGATGGCCTGGACCAGTTCAAAATCTTCATCACGGACTATTTTCTTCCCGTTCATGATCTCCTGTCTGGTCATCCTTGCTTGTCACCTGACAAGCACCGCGCATTCAGGTGGATACGCCGAATTTGGGCAGGATATAAATCTGCAGCAGGAACCACACACCCAAAATAATCAGCGGTAATAAAAGTTCTTTCATGTCGTGCACTCCCTATCCATAGTGATTTACCGAATCAATGTCCACCGTTTTCTGGCCGTCAGGCCCCAGAGGCCCACCAGCAGAAACAGCATCACGGCCGACAGGTGGAGAATATCCAAAAATACGATGAGACCCGATGAAAGATAATACCCCTCATAATTTTTGATCACGCGCAAGGCCCCCGTAATCACGATGGTGAGCATGATGCCCCCCTGAATCGCGCCATAGGGACTGATGCGCCGCCGGGGACGCTCCGCAACAACATACCGGGTAAGATAATAGGCGCCGATCGCCAGAAGCGCGGCCGCCCCCGCATAGTGGATGTAGTGGGTCACATAAAACTGCGCCAACCATCCCAGGCCGGGCAGATCCGCAACATAGTAGCGCTTGAAGATCGGCATCTGCCCGAATCCGCTCAAGGCCATGAAGAGCAGCAGGGTCATATAGAACGCGCGCATTTGCCCGGGCATCATCCCGCTGGCGGCACGTGAAGCCATTTTTGCAGACATGCGATACTCCTTTTTCGACAGAGGGTTCCGCGTCAGGGTTTTTCAGAGGACCTGCCGTCCGGCCCGGATTGCCCGGCGCGCCGGGCGGCTTTCAGGTAGCGGCCCAGTGCGGTGGCCGCCCCGGCCAGGGGGGCGATCAACAAGGCCGCCCCCAGGTGATTGGCATCCGCCATGCGATCGGCCGCCGGCCCCAGGTGCGGCTGGCCGGGCCCCTTGGCGATGGCCGCGTTGATGGTCTCAAACGGCACCGGCGATACATAGAGCGTGTTCGTCCCGCCATTTTCATGTTCACCGTAGACATACCCGCCGATTTCACGCGCCCGGGCATGCGCCTGGGCGACAATTTCGGTCCGAGGGCCGATGGTCTGCACCTCTTCGGGACAGGCCTCGATACAGGCCGGGAGCTCATCGCGGGCCACGCGGTCGTAACAGCGGTCGCATTTATTCATGACCCCGTTGCCCGCCAGGGAGGGCAACAGCTTGAGATAAAGTCCGTCACCCGTCTGCCGCTGGGGAATATCCCACGGGCAGACCGCCTGGCACTTGCTGCCGCCCAGGCACATGTCCGTATCGATCCGCGAAATGCCGTTCCGGTACTGGCGCGATGCCCCCCAGGGGCAGAGTTTCACGCAGGGCGGGTTGGTGCAGTGCATGCAGCGCCGGGGAATGGTCAGTTCCGTCTCCTCACCGTCCACCATCACGGTGGCGGTCTGGATAAACAGCCAGTTGTAGGGCGTCAAACGGTCATCCACATCCTGCTTGTCGGACCAGTCGGACACCTTCACCCGCGCGGGAATCATTTTGGGAAACGGTTTCCGGGGATTGGGAAACTTGGGCGCATTGGTTTCGCGGCAGGCCTCGACACAGGCCCCGCAGCCAATGCATCGCGTGATGTCGATGAGCGTCGCCAG
The DNA here is from genome assembly GCA_963850465.1 of uncultured delta proteobacterium. Classification (GTDB taxonomy): domain Bacteria; phylum Desulfobacterota; class Desulfobacteria; order Desulfobacterales; family UBA5852; genus JABZFP01. Next base: position 71,680 of record CAWKLN010000048.1, on the reverse strand, counting down.
ATGCTGGTCACGCGCCGGGGCGGCCGCCGCCTCCGCGACGGTTTCGCCGGCTGCGATCGTACCGGCCGCCAGAAGGCCGGACTTCAGAAATGTCCGGCGTGATATGGACTTCGACATTGTCGATACACCTCCATGCTGGAAAGATTCGAATCTCAACGGGAAACAGTCCTATAGAACCAACCGATACGATTCGGTTACAGGCGGGAGGGATGATTTTCTAAAAGGGGCATGCCGCTTTAGAATCCTGAAGCGGATATTCGGTGTGGTTTTTGGGGTTATTCGATGGTTTAAAATATTTGAGCGCCGAACCGTTAGATTTTATAAGTTAATATTTATGGCGCAGCCCTTCTCCGTTCTTGAAGTCTGTCAACTAAATCGTTGCTGATTTCATCTGTGACACGTTTCAGTGATTCAAAATCGTTCCCTGGAATTTTCCCATGTTTATATCTCAATGGATATTTCCACCCTCAAAAGTCAACGGTAGACCCCTTTACATTCATTTTTTCCTTAATTTTCATAACGGCGGGGCTTTGCGGCGAAGGAACCGAGTCCGCAACAGCCCCAGGTTAAACCATCCCTTTTTTGTATTTATAATACGACCTTGAACCAAGAACCATTGCAAGGATAAAGAAAACTAATGCAACATTTCCTAAGATCAGAAATATGGCATCGATAAAGGGAATTCCAATCGAAACTTATTGATATGCAAATTAGCGCGACGATTATTTACAGCAATACCAAAATGTAAAAAAAAAGTTTTTGAGAATGTAAGATGATTTAGACGATAAAATATAAGCGAATATCAGAAGGACAATTGCAGCAAAAGAGGGCGACAATCTGCTCGGGCCATTATTGGTGAAATATGCAATAAATGGAGTGGCGGCAAGAAGTGCAGTTATTATGATTCCTGCCAACGCAGATTTTGAAATAAAATTATTCAATTTAGTGTTTAAACGCTAGATTCGGTGTCCTAATTTTCGGAAATGCGTCAGTTTTTGACGCCTAACCATCCTTGCCAAAATTCCTAAAAATCAAAAATACAAACAGACTTTTGCATGCAGAAATGTTTTCTCTTGGAATAGTTGGTAGGCGGCTTAAAGTGACACCTAACCGGATTTTACGGTTCTTCTATAAAAATAATCCGAAAACACGTTTCCGGGTTGTATCCGCGGGGTGCGGTACTGCGGGGATGCCGGCTGAAGAGTAGAAAAGCCTTTAATCTTATAAAATTCGATACCAGGAAAACGCCATTAATACAAGGGCATACATGAAGGCAAGGAGGCAGGCAAAGATAGCGCGGGATCACGTCCGACAAACATCAAGAACGCCGCCGAGGACTAAGAGATACCCAAATGAAATAATCGCCCCATTAGGAAGGGTAGATTTTGATTCTGGGCAAGGCCGCAGCCATCTGACAGCCGCAGGCGTAGTCGAACTACGTCGAGGACTGGCAGATGGCGAGAACGCCGGCCAGGATCAAAAGATGCCCTACCTAATGGGGCGATCGATAGAGGCGCAGACTGTTCGACACCACGGATATACTGCTGAACGCCATGGCCAGGGCGGCCAGGATGGGATGCAGCTGGCGCAGCATCATGGGCAGGCTTTCAAAAGGAAAGAGGACGCCGGCGGCCACAGGCATCAGCAGGACATTGTAGCCGAAGGCCCAGAACAGGTTCTGACGGATCGTGCGCATGGTCAGGCGGCTCAGGCGAATCGCCCGGGTAACGCCCAGCAGGCTGCCGCTGGAAAGGATCACATCGGCGGTTTCAATGGCCACATCGGTGCCGGTGCCGATGGCCAGCCCCACGTCGGCCTGGGCCAGGGCCGGGGCGTCGTTGATGCCGTCGCCCACCATGCCCACCAGGGCCCCGGAGCGCTGCAGGGTCTGGATGCGATCGGCCTTGTCCTCCGGCCGGACTTCGGCCTCGATATGCGCGATACCGACCTGCGCGGCGATGGTGCGGGCCGTATCGCGGTTGTCGCCGGTCAGCATGACGACCTCTAACCCCATGTCGTGCAGTTGTTGCACGGCGGTCGCCGATTCCGGTTTGAGTTCGTCCGCCACCGCAATGAGGCCGCACAGAAGGCCGTCCCGGGCGGCCGCCATGACGGTTTTACCTTGCGACTGCAATTGATCGATCGTGGCCTGGACAGCGTCCAGGGAAATGCCGATTTCCTTGAGCCAGGCGGGTTTCCCGATGGCCATGGCGTGGCCTTCAAAGGTGGCCTGCACCCCTGATCCGCCCGACGGCCTGGAAGGCTTCCGGATCCCCCAGGGCAACGCCCTTTTCCCGGGCATAGGCGACAATCGCCTTGCCCAGGGGGTGTTCGGATCCTTTTTCCACCGAGGCACATATGCGGAGCAGTTCGTCCGGCGGTCCGGCAAAATCGGCCGCGGGCATCACTTCCGTGACAACGGGCCGCCCTTCCGTGAGGGTGCCGGTTTTGTCGAAAACGACCGTATCCAGGGCGGTGGCCTTCTCCAGGGCCGCACTGGTCTTGAACAGGATGCCCTGTTCGGCCCCCTTGCCGGTGCCGGCCATGATCGCGGTCGGCGTTGCCAGGCCGAGGGCGCAGGGGCAGGCAATCACGAGCACCGCCACCAGACGGATCATGGAAGATACGAAATCACCCGTGACGCCCCACCAGACCAGGAAGGTGCCCACGGCCACGGCGATAATGACCGGCACGAACACGGCCGCCACGCGATCGGCCACGGCCTGAATGGGGGCCTTGCTGCCCTGGGCCTCCTGAACCAGACGGATGATCTGGGCCAGGGCGGTCTCCCGCCCGACCCGGGTGGCCCGGAACTTGAGCAGGCCCTGTCCGTTGATCGTGCCCCCGGTCACGGTGTCGCCGGCCTGTTTGTCCACCGGTATCGGTTCGCCGCTCAGCATGGATTCATCCACGGCCGAAAAGCCCTCCAGCACCTCGCCGTCCACCGGGATTCGCTCGCCGGGGCGGACCATCAACACGTCCTCGACACGCACCCGGGCGATCGGGATTTCTACTTCGCGGGAATCTTCCAGGCGCGTCGCGGTTTTGGGCCGCAACCCGATGAGTTTGCGAATGGCGCCGCCGGTCTTGCCCTTGGTGCGCGCTTCGAGCATTTTGCCCAGTTTGATGAGGGTGATGATGACGGCCGAGGTTTCGAAATAGACATGACCGCCCAGCTGGGGGGCCAATAACACCGCCAGGGAGTAGACGTAGGCCACGGAGGACCCCAGGGCCACCAGGACATCCATGTTGGCACTGCGGTTGCGCAGGCTTTTCCAGCTGCCGACATAATAGTCCCATCCGGTGTAAAACTGCACCGGGGTGGCCAGCAGCAGAAACATAAAATTGACCCAGGCGGCGTGGCTCCAGGCGCCCGCCAGGCCGAAATCGCGGGCCATGGAAAGCAGGAAAAGCGGCAGGGTAAAGGCCACCCCCACCCCGAATTTGCGCGTCTGGTCCCGAATCTCGACGGCGCGGGCCGCTGCTTCGGCATCGTCCGGGTCGCTGGCGTCGTCGGGGGCCAGGGCCCCGAAACCGGCCTTTTCGATGGCGGCCACGATGCCCTCGACATCGATCATTGTGGGGATGTAGTTGACGGTCACCCGCTCGGTACCGAAATTCACGGCCGCCGCGAGGACGCCCGGTGTGCGCTTGTTCAGGGCCCGTTCGATATTGGCCGCACAGTTGGCGCAGGTCATGCCCGTTACCGGCATTTCGACCGCCGCCGGCGGTGTATCGAAACCGGCCTTGCGAACGGCGGCGACCACCTCCGGCAACCCGATCATCGCCGGATCATAGGCAATTTCCGCCCGTTCGGAAGCAAAATTCACGGCCGCGCGGCTTACCCCGTCCAGGCGGCCCACCTGCCGCTCGATGGTGGCGGCGCAATTGGCGCAGCTCATGCCCTGGATGGGCAGGGTAACGTTGACAGATCCCATAGGCTTAGCCCCTCATGACGATCACACCATCCGGTGCTCAGTCGGCCGGATAATTGATTTCCTGCAGCATCGCCCGGATGGCCTTCTCGGAGGCCGGCGCCTCCCAGCTGACGACGACCGATTTGTTTTCCGGTGTGCCGTCAACCGACTGGATGCCCTGCATTTCACTCAATTCGTTCTTGATGGCCATCACACAGTGCCCGCAGGAGATTTTGGGGATATGAAAGGTTTGTTTTTCCATGATGGGGATACTCCTTGAATTGGATGGTTCCCGAATGCTATCGGCTGCCCGGCCGAAACCGGGCAGGAAGATTTTAGCGTCAACAACAGCGGCGATAAATCGGCGCTAGATAAAACAGCGTTTCGAGCGATTACCGCTTTCCCGCGCTGTATCCACATAACAACGGCGGTGGTCCTCGATGCTGGAAGAGCACAAGTCGCAGTGGCGGATATCCTCCTTGAGCCGATCGGTTTCTTCCCTCAAACAGCGATTGGTCTGCGCGTTGATATCTTTCATGATGACACCTCCTTGGCAGTTGAATCAGACGGCGGCCTGAACTGCCGTGCAACACGGCCGTTTGGCGGCAGGCCGCCGGCACGGACCGCATCAGAGGATAAGGCTGTGGACGGGCAAGTCAAATCATGCCGGGGAGGCACGGTCCGATCCGGGAAATTGTCCGTGGCGGGCATAGGCGTCGAGGTCTTCGGCCGTCAGCAGGTCGGCGAAGCGTTCACCCCGCCGGCTGCGCTGCTTGTAAAAGGCGATGCAATCCCGGATCACGCGCAATACGTCTTCCTCGCTGAAAATTTCCGGCAATTCCGTCGCCAGGCGCGGATGACGGCCCAGCTTGCCCCCCAACTGGATGCGATAGCCCTGCTGGCCGGGCGCCAGCGTTCCGGTGGGACATACCGGTATGCACTGGCCACAGTTGATACAGCGCTCTCGATCGATGAGCGGCCCGTTTTCAGCGCCCTCGGTCAGCGCCACGGCTGTTTCGCGGCAGGCCTCCACACAGGCCTCGCAGCGCGTGCAGTCCTGATCCGTCACCCGGGGCACACACGCGCCCAGAATGCCGATGTCTTTGATCTGCGGCTGGGAACAGGCATTGGGGCAATCGGCGATGGTGATGCGGAACTCATGGTGAAAACGCAGCGTGCCCGGCACGGTCTTTTTCAGAAACCCCAGAAGATCTTCCTTTTCCAGAAGCGCCTGGATGCGGGGCATCAGGTCATCGCCCTGGACGGCGCGACGCGGACAGCCGCTGGGACCGAAACAGGTGTCCAACTGGTAGCCGCGCACCTCGGATTCCATATTGTTCAAATAGCGCCGCTGGGTGGCCTTGACTTCCGCCAGCGATACCAGCGGCTTGCCCTGCTCGGCCGCCTCTTTTTCAACCCGGGCACGCACGCGCTTCCTGACAAAAAAGGGAACTTTTTTAATGGCGCCCTCGGCTTCCGTGGTCCACTTCATTATGAATCTCCCCCCTATAAGGCCAGCAGCGCCACCCGTCGGAAATCTGCGCAAGAACAGCGCGCACGGAAGACGGTCTCGTAAAAAGTCAAATAATGCCTGTTTATGTCATCCCGGCCAAAGAGGCTGTGCGATAATTAAAAGGCAATATTCAACAGCTTTTCGTCATTCCGGGCTTGACCCGGAATCCATTTGTTTTTCAGGTTGTTACAACACGGGATGCCGGATCAGGTCCGGCATGACACTATTTGAACTTTTTACGCGTCCATCAGGGAATCATTGTCGATATTATACCAGGCTCTGGGCGGAGAGGATCATGCCGTCTTCGTCCGCATAGAGATAATCCCCCGGATTGAAGGTCACGCCGGCAAAACTGACCGGCACATCCTGTTGCCCCTCGCCCTTTTTGTTGCTTTTCAGGGGATGGGTGTTCAGGGCGCGAATGCCGATGGGCAACGCCGCAATGGGCCCCGCGTCGCGGATGCAGCCGTTGATCACGATGCCCTGCCACCCGTTGGCAACACCCAGGCCGGCCAGGATATCCCCCACCAGCGCACATTCCAGCGATCCACCACCGTCTACCACCAGAACCATACCGGGTCGGGTTTGTTCCAGGGCGCGGCGCACCAGCACGTTGTCCTCAAACACCCGCACGGTGGCCACCCGGCCGCTGAAACGCGCCGAAGCGCCAAAATGCTTGAAAATCGGCTGCGCCACGCGCACCTGCGCGGGATGGGCGTCGCAGATATCGGCCGTGGCCGTCATTTGGTTCGACAGGTCCGTATTCATGAATCCAATCCTCCCCTGTGTGGCACGATTCGCCACGGTTACGTCACAGTTTCGTGCGCCACCGGCAAGTTCCCGCCGGCCAGCAACGCTACGCTGCAATCATGTAAAACACCTTCGGTGTAAAACTGCAATTGACCCTGATCCTTCAGGCAGGCCTTCCACGCGCCGGGCGGGTCTGTCAGGGACAGGGCCCGCAAGGCCCAGGCGGCATGGCCGCGGTGGTAGGCGTCATCCGATACGAGAAACGGAAACAGGCAGCCGGCCACCGGCAGGACCATCTCCGGCCGGGCATGGGCCAGGCGCCCGCACCCCCACAACACACCCCGTTGCAGCACTTCATGCTCGAGGTAATTACAATCCTCCCGGACGTAGGAGAGCAGGATATGGCCAAACTCACCGGCCAGGCCGGCGTGCCGTGCCGTAATCTCGCCCATGGCTTCGGGCGCGCCCCAGCCGATCCCGCCGGACTCATCGTTCAGGGACCACATCAGGCGCCGCATGACGACCCGCGCCGATTCGCGGTCTTCATCAGCCAGATGGGCCACCACCACCCCCAGCGCGCTGACGGATCGCCAGCGCAGCAAAGCGTCATGGTCACAAAAAAAGGAGATCAGCGGATTGACCGCTTTGCGGGCCGGAAGTTCAAGGATGGCGGACAGGGCGCCGTTAAAATCCTCCGCCATCAAGCGGTCGCGCAGGTGGCGCTTCAACTGGCGGTATGTCGTGGGGGGTGTGTCCATGGCGGGTAATCTTTATCCCAGGATAGCGGCATCATCGAAGGCGCGCTGGGATGCGGACCGTCGTGGCTCCGCGTCGCCTGTCCATCGTGCGGGGCACAATGGCAAAGGATCCGTTTCGTTAATCGGTATGGATCTGGCCCGCCCGAACCAAAGATACTGCGGGTGGCATCGAACCTAAAAAGTGATAATCTCGTAGCCATCGGCCTGAAAACGCGCCATCCCGGGATGGCCGTTCATATCATCCATCAGCGGCAAGGCGTGTTTGCCAACGGCATCCGCGACACCGAGCTTCTGGGAGCAGGCCTTGCAGGCCCCGGCCACCAACCCCTTGTCACGGGCCTGCCGCCACAGCTGGTGCAGCCAATTCTCCGGAAGCGCCAGCTCCGGCACGAGCTTGGTGGCCTCGCCCTCCATAACGATATGCACCTCATCCCCCCGGGCGTGCATGTCCAGCGCATTCAGCAGGACATGCACAAAACACATGGGCGACCCGTTGAACACGAACATGGCGATCTTTTTCATCCGTACCTCCTGTAATTGTGACGAGAACCTATCTCAGAAAAAGATGGTATTCTTGGAGATGGCTTTAAGCTTTTGGTTTTCTTATTTCCCTTTGTCCCGCGCCGAGCATCGGCGGGGCGGACGGGGAAAAGCGCGCGGACTGTCTGAACCCGCCGCAAGGCGGGTGAGTTTCCGCGCGCTCCGGCCGTCGCAACGACGCGCAGGATTGAGCGGGACACGGGCGTTTTCTTTTGCTTCGTTTTCTTGTCACGTGACAGAAAATGAAGAAACCATTTCAGGAAAACACCCCGGAGTGGTTAAGCTTCTCCGGGTCTTCCACCAGGGGTGTATGGTTAAAGAAAAACTGCGACTTTCTTGATAAAGGTTCTATACATCTTCCCAGGTAATGCAATCCTGCGGACAATGCTTGATGGCATCGTCCACCTCTTCCTCCGGATAGCACTCGCGCTCAAGCGTGGCCACGTACCCGACGTCATTGAGTTCGAACAGTTCGGGATACATGTCATAGCAACCGGCGCAGCGCGTACAGTCACTGATATCGACCACCGGTTTTTTCATCGGGTTCTCCTTCATCACGGCCGATCCCGCGGGGTGACACCCGGCGCTGTCCGTCATGCCTGCATGGCTTCCGCGATCTTGCGACCGAAAGCTTCGCAAGCGCTTATGGCGTCCTTGTCCGGTACATACTGGATCCTCAACCCCGGCTCGACCATCTCGAATTTCATTCCCTGAAGCTCTTCGGAAATCTGTTTGACCGCCTCGCCGCTCCATCCATAGGAGCCGAAGGCCGCACCGATTTTGTTATGGGGTTTCAAGCCTTTCATGTAAGTCAGGAAATCGCTGACCGTGGGAAACAAATTGTTGTTCAGCGTCGGCGAACCGACGATCACGGCCCGGGCGTCCAGCACTTCGGTCATGATATCACTGCGATGGACATGCCGCAGGTCCATGGGAAGCGCGTAGACACCGGCCGCCGCCAGACCGCCCGTGATGGCTTCCGCCATCGCGGCCGTGCTGTGCCACATGGTATCGTAAACCACCAGCGCCTTGTTCTTCGCCGCCTGTTTGGACCAGCGCACATAGGCATCGATGATTTTGGGAATATCCTTGCGCCACAGAACGCCATGATCCGGGCAGATCATGTTGAACTCGAGCCCCATGTCCGTTACTTTTTCCAGCAGCTTGAGGGTTTTGGCCGCATACAGCAAAAGGATATTGGCGTAATATTTCTTGGCATGCGGCATAATCTTGTCGCCGATTTCATCGTCGAATTTTTCGGGCCCGGCATAGTGCTGGCCGAAGGCATCGCTGGAAAAGAGTATCTTGTCTTCCTTGAGGTAGGTAAACATGCTGTCGGGCCAGTGCAGCATGCGTGTCTCAAGGAACGTCAGGGTACGACGGCCAAGACTGAGTTCTTCGCCGTTCTTGACCGGGTGATAATTCCAGTTGGGGAAAAAATGTTGCTTCAAATTCCGGGCCCCCATCTGGGAGCAGTATAACGGCTTATCCTCACCAATCCGGTGCATGACCCTGGGCAGCCCGCCCGTGTGATCCATTTCCGTGTGGTTGCTGACCACCAGATCGATCTTTTTGGGATCGATAATGCGGGCGATATTGTCCAGCATCTGGTCCGCGAATTCTTTTTTGACCGTATCGATCAGGGCGACCTTCTCATCCACGATGAGAAATGCATTGTAGGTCGTTCCCTGATAGGTGCTGTAGCCATGAAAGTCCCGGATGTTCCAGTCTTTCACCCCGACATCGTAAATACCTTTGGCGATTTCAATGGGCTGCATGGTTCTCCTCTGAGTGTTTAGCGTTGATTCAGAAAATCGACCGACACCCCGCGGGGGGCGCCTGGCGGGCACGGGTGACCGAAGGAAAACATAAGGCGGTCTCCGCTAAAATCAATGCCCCAATGGCACTGGCCATAAGGGCATTGTAAAAACACCCGGCATCAAAACCGCCGGGGCATACCGAAAACGCTACGATTCCTTTTCGAAGTCGTCTTTGCCGGCGCCACAGATGGGGCACACCCAATCTTCGGGAACATCCGCCCACGCCGTTCCGGGGGCCACATCGTTGTCGGGGTCACCCTGCTCCTGGTCGTAAACATAACCACAGATCGTGCACACATACTTGTCCATTGAATTCTTCCTCCTTTGTGTTCATGTATTGTCGCGCGTGACATCAAAAGCCGTGCGGCGGTGTTCAGTGCACCAGGGCCGCAACCTGCTCTTCGAGCGTGTCACACAAATGCCCGGCCGTCTCAACACTGTCCGTCACCGCAGCGGGCAACGCCCACCGGATGGGATCACCGGCAATGATCGCCGGCAAATCGGATTCCAGACCCAGGGCAATCACCATATCCGGGCGCCACTGATCCAGCGCCCTTTCGATCGTCAGCGGCAATTCATACTCGATGTCCCACCCTCTGGCGGCCATGGCTTGCATGGCGTTTATCTCGACCTGCTCAGCCGGCTCAAGACCCGCGACCCGCACGTCAAAACGATCTCCCGCTTTGGCCCGCACCAGGGCCGCCGCGATCTGTCCGGCACACGCCCCCGATCGGCCTACGATCAAAAGCCGCTTGCGTTCCGCCAGGGGACCCATGAGTCCGGCCACCGCCCGCTGCACATCTTCAACGACCGTTTCATGGCGGGCCATGTCCTTGGGTCCTTCGATACCGCGATAGGTCAGGTGGCCGGCATACTCGGCATCGATGGCATCATAAAAATACTGCATGGTCAGGTGAATGGCATCGAAAAGGGTGTTGCCCCGGGTGGCCGCCATGGACAGCAGATAGCCTTTTTTGGTCTTACGGCGGGGATCCCGCCAACGCAGGCGATACTTGCGCGCCCAGAAGGTCTGGCAGCGATCGATGAGGCCCTTCAACTGGGCACTCATGTTGTAGAAAAAAACCGGTGTCGCGGCCACGACGATATCGGCCCGGCGAATCAGTCCATATATCTCGCTGCGCATGTCGTCGTCAATCGGACAATAGCCCTTGGTTTCACAGACCGTGTATTCCTTACAGGGCAGGATATTGGCACGATCCACTTCGATCATGCGGGTCTCGGCACCGAATGAGGCCGTCGCACTCAAAAAAGTATCCAGCAGAAAACGGCTGTTTCCCTTGCGGCGGGGGCTTCCCTGCAATCCGACAACCAGCATGTTGTTTTTCTCCTTTAGGGCGTTCGCATGGGCTCAGCTTTCCACATGACAGGATTTACACGTCGTCGGCCCTGTTTTTTTCCCCTCTTTTTTCATTTGCCTATGGCATTTGGTGCAGTGCTTGTTCATGACCTGTTTTTTCTGCAAGTCACCGCTGGCTTTCAGTTCGTCAATACCACCGACCTTCTGGGGAAACAATTCATGACAAACAGCACAATCCCCCAGGACTTTTTGGTGCGTCATGTGAGGGAAGGGCACCGGTCCGCTTTTACCGCCGTTCAGCGTCAATTGCGGCGCCCCTTTGTTGTCCGTTTGAATGGTATACGCCCCGGCCAGCGCGACAAAGCTGATGGCCACGAGTGTCAACACCACAATCTTCACCACCTTCATGGCACCTCCCATGCATTACCGTGATTTAGAATCCATCTCAAAAAACGGATTTTGGTTCAAGGTCCAGGCGGCCGTGAGGTTCAGCCCGGAGGAATACTCCAGTATTTTGAGGACTTGAACCGAGCGCCCAACACAGAGATTGGGCCAAAAGACTTTTTTGAGATAGATTCTAGTAAGTATCGTCATGCACCAGATCCGCCGGCACGACCTTGTGTTTGAACAGGTTATAGGACCAGATCTGGTAGGCAATCACAATCGGCACAAAAACAATCACCACCACCAGCATGATCTTCAGGGTCAACGGGCTGGAACTGGCATTGCGCGCCGTCAGGCTGAAGGCGGGATCCAGGCTGGAGGGAAACAGGTTGGGAAACAGCCCGATCACGCCGAAAAAAATGGCCCCCACAATGGTCAGCGAAGAGGCAAACCAGGCCTTGAACCAGGCCTGCCGGGCAATGAAGACCCGCACGGTCAACAACGCCAGGACCGTGACGGCAATCACCGCAAACAGCGCCGGGTGGGCCAGGTAGTTGGCATACAGGTCGGTCTTGTACCAGCTGGCCACCAGAAAGGCCACCGCCACCACCACCAGGAAGGGCCATACGGCCGCGGCAAAACGGGTGGCCCGGGCCTGAAGGGCATCACCGGTCCTGATCCCCAACCATAAGGCGCCGTGTTCGAGAAACAGGAGGACGAAAAGAACGCCCCCCAGCAGGCCATAGGGGTTCAACAGGGTTAAAAGCGTCCCATGATAAATCCCTTGGCCGTCAAACGGAATGCCCTGGAAAATATTGGCAAAAGCCACCCCAAAAAGCAACGCCGGCCCCAGGCTGCCGATAAAAATGCAGGTATCCCACAACCGTTTCCAGCGCGGATCATCAACCTTGTTGCGGAATTCGAAGGATACGCCCCGCAGGATCAGGGTGAAGAGAATCAGCATCAAAGCCGAGTAGAGAGTGGAGAACATCACCGCATAGACCAGGGGGAACGCCGCAAACGTCACGCCTCCGGCCGAAATCAGCCAGACTTCATTGCCATCCCACAGGGGACCGATGGCCGCGATCATGGTCTGCTTGTCTTCATCCGTTTTACCCAGAAAAGGGTACAGGGTGCCAACGCCGAAATCAAAACCATCCGTCATGAAGAAGACCGCCCAGAGCAGCCCCCAGAGAAAAAACCAAATCGCCTGTAAATCCATTTCGCCCCCTTGAACGATACCATATTTATAGAGAAAATTTTGTCTTTTTCACCGATGCCGGTGCCGCCCTACGCCGCCGGTATCGCCGGGCCCTGTTTGGCGTGTTTGATGATCAGGTAATACCCGGCAAATCCCAGCAGGCTGTATACCAGCGTAAAACCAACCAGGGTCGTGATGACCTGGCTGGCGGCAATCGGCGAGGCCGCCTCGGAGGTACGCATCATGCCCCAGACAATCCAGGGCTGCCGCCCCACCTCGGTGACGATCCACCCCAACTGGATGGCCAGATAGGGCAAGGGGATCGAAAACAGCATGGCTTTCAACAGCAACGGGCTCTCCAGGAGCTTGTTGCGCCGCAACATGCCGTAAAGGGTGATCAGAATAAAATAGGTCCCCAGGGCCACCATACCGCGAAACGCCAGAAATACCGCTAACACGGGTGGGCGTTCATCACGGGGAAAAGCATTGAGCCCCTTGACCTCGGCATTGAAGTCGCCATGCCCGAGAAAACTCAGCACCCCCGGTATCGGCAACAGTTCGATGGCATTGCGGCCATTTTCCTCGTCCGGAATGGCCAAGAGATAAATCGGTGCCTGGCGGGTGGTTTCCCAGAGCGACTCCATGGCGGCCAGCTTGACCGGTTGCTTCTCGGTGACGTCCTTGGCATGCAAATCACCCTCGACGGCCACCACCAGGGAGCCCACCAGGCCGCAGACCAATCCGATACGGAAGGAACGCGAGAAGAAGTCGATATGCTGTTTCTTCAGCAAATGATAGGCGCTGATACCCATGATAAGGAATCCGGCCAGCAATAATGCGCTGCTGAGAACGTGAATCACCTGCAGCACGGCAAATTTCTGGGTGATGACCGCAAAAAAATCGGTCAGCTCGGCGCGACCGTTGCGAATGGTATAGCCCACCGGATGCTGCATCCAGGAATTGGCAATCAGAATCCAGACCGCGGAGAGATTGGAGCCGATCGCGATCAGCCAGGCGACGCCGGCATGGGCTTTCTTGGAAAGCTTCTGCCAGCCGAAAATCCAGACGCCGATAAACGTGGACTCCAGGAAAAAGGCGGCGGTGGCTTCGATCGCCAGCAGGGAGCCGAAGATATCGCCGACATAGGCCGAATAGCCCGACCAGTTGGTGCCGAACTGGAACTCCAGGGTGATGCCGGTCACAAGGCCCACGGCAAAATTGATGAGGAAAATCTTCCCCCAGAACTTGGTCATGGCCAGATAGGTTTCATCACCGGTGCGGACATACTGGGTCTCCATATAGGCAACGATCCAACTCAGGCCAAGCGTCAGTGGCACAAAAAGAAAATGAAAAGCCGATGTTGCGTAAAACTGCAACCGCGAAAGCATGACAACATCCATTGACAACTCCTTCACGAACCAGGGGGTGCAGCTCTCCCTGCACCGGATACAGACCACTTCCGGCCATCCGGTTTATCGATAATGATTAAATTTCCCTTCAGAGGCTAACCCCTGCGGAATGAGGCCGATTCCCTCACCGGGGGGAAGAACTTTTGGCTTCGCCTGTCAATTCGCATGCCGTGAAATCAATCTGCTTGCCACAGCCTTTGCAGAGATGCGTCCGGTTGAATTCATCGGAAAAAATTTCGGCCTCGGCGCCACAATCGGCACACTTGCAGGTGAAGGATTTCAGGTTGCGGAAGTTTTCATAACCGGGACAATGCTGGGGTGTCGACATGGTTTCCTCCTTCGTCATGGTGTCGGCCGGCGGTGGGTCCGTTGAACCCCGCGGCTGGAAAAATTCAGGTCATCTTCTTGGCAATAGCGCGTCCGTAATCCTGGGCCATCTGCAGGCCGCCTCCCAGGCTGGCGGACTTGAGGAGCAACGGTTCGCTGACCATATCCATTTTAAAGACCGTCTTCATGGTCTGGTAGATTCGCTCCTGGGCTTCGGTACTCCACCCGTGGGCGCCAAAAGCCCCGCCAATCTTATTCTCAAGGTCGACCTTCTCGGCCAGAAACAGAAATGTTTTCATCGGCTGGAGCATTTCACCATGATAGGTCGGCGACCCGAAGACATACGCGTCGTAGCCCTCCAGATCCGTTTCATTCTTAATGGCTTTAACATCGCGCACAACCGCTTCCTGGCCTGAAAAGCGAAGCCCCTCTGCAATAAGGTCCGCGATTTCCAGCGTTGCCTGGGTACGGGTGGTATATACGATCAATGCCCTGCCCATCGTTGTGTTCTCCTTTTAACGGATCCGCTTGTCGATCTCCTGGTTCTGACAGTCCGGCGTGTAACATGTGGCATTGAGGAATTCGCACTTTTGGCCACAGGAGGGACAGGGTTCCGGAGGTTTTTCCTGTTTGATGGTGTAACTGCATTTGGAACATTTCCATAATGTCATGAGCCACCTCCCCACCGCAAGGCCATCGGCTGCATCCGGCTTCGGTCGGCACCCGGTGCCGGGAAGACGGATGCATTTTCAAATCAGGCCCTGCCGGCGCATTTTGTGTCGCCGTAAGCTCAGCGCCCCGATCAGGCTTTCCAGAGCCCGTGCAGGTTACAATACTCCCGTGCCGTGACCTGGCTGGCGTCAATCTTGAAAACGGCCTCCGGTGTTTCACCCGGGTTGAGATACTTCCGATAGACCTTACCATCGGCCATAATCTCGATAAATTCGATCCAGTGCTTTTCTTCCATGGGATGCGCGACCGCGCCCACCTTGACTTTGAAGCCGCCCTCGACTTTCTCGATCACCGGCACGTGTTTTTCCTTGGCCGCATCGACCGTGTTTTCGGTAAACAGCTTCATGGGCTGTCCGCAGCAAACCAGCTCCCCGGCACCGCCATGCAGGACTTCGACGATATTGCCACAGAGATCACACTTGTAAACCTGGTAGCGTTCGGCCATTTTTCATCTCCTTTTGTTTGGTTGGAGTCCTTCCCGGACCCCGTTGTCTGCTTCCCGCACCAGCCGACCGGTCAGTCAGCCGTGCGCGAAACCTATTTACCATCTCTACCAGTTTTCGCCCAGCAGCTCGAAGTAAGCCTGGGGGTGGGCACAGGCCGGGCACATTTCGGGCGCTTCCAGCGCTTCGGCGACATAACCGCAGTTCAGGCAGTGCCATTTGGCCGCCTGTTCACGTTTGAAAACGCGATCGGCCTGAATATTGCCGGCCAGTTCCACATAACGTTTTTCGTGTCGTTGCTCCGCAACGGCGATGCCTTCCATGATCATGGCCGGCGCTTCGAAGCCCTCTGCCCGGGCCACTTTGGCAAACCCCGGATACATCTCCGTGTACTCGTACTTTTCACCCGCCGCCGAGGCCATCAAATTGTCGTAGGTGGTCCCGATAATGCCGGCCGGGAAAGCGGCCACGATCTGCGTTTCCCCGCCCTCGAGCAACTTGAAAAGCCGGCTGGCGTGCGCCTTTTCCTGGTCGGCGGTCTCCTCAAAAATCTGGGCGATCTGAACGAAGCCGTCTTTTTTGGCTTTTTTGGCAAAATAGGTGTAGCGGTTACGGGCCTGGGATTCACCCGCAAAGGCGGTTAGAATGTTCTTTTCGGTCTGGGACCCTTTCAACGTTGCCACTTATTCTCCTCCTCCATCGGTTTAGGAAATATCACGGTGACGATACAAAATGCGGGCCGCTTCAAGGGATATCACCCCTCCTGGCGCCACCAGCCCTTCTCCTGATGCAAACGTTTTTCTTCTTCGGCCATCTTCTTCAATTTGTAGGCCGTGTCGCGCAGCACCCCGTACAACACCCCGCACCCGACATCCTCGCGATCGCCATCGCCTTGATCCGCCAGGACGATCATCTCCTCTGCGAGGTTTAATATTTTAAGAATGTTGCGGTCACAGGGTTTCAAGAGTGGGCAGGCTCCGAATAGGGCCGCCGGGTGGCCATTCAGGAAATGAACGCCACCGGCAACCGTCGTGCCTATCCTTACTTCAAATGGCATGCCATCGCACCAATAAATTTTCAACTACCTTATTTCTTTATATAATTAGGACATCCGGACCAAGCCCCGCAAACCTCCCAAACTGTTCGGACTGTCTTTCTGATACACAGCCGGCCTGACGTCCCGCGCACCAAACCACCGTTTTCAACTATCAGGCCGGCTTCGTGCGGGCCACTCCCCGGAACCCATCAAGGATGGCGTCAATATGAGACACATTGTTTCACAAGACAGATAATATGATACAATTCTTCGGATGACTCAGAAGCCTGAAATTATTGATTGAATCTGAAAATGGGAAAGAAAGTTGGAATCGCTGACCTATCAGCACATACCGATGGTCTCGCAGGCTTCGGAATGATTTGGGAAATAGCAGACTTGGGCAGGACTTGCAAGGTCGGGGGGGATTGCCATGGCCGGGACCAGGGACACGCCCCCTGGTCCCGCCCGCCCGCTAAAGACGTTTCGACATATCCACCCGTTGGCCGCGGGGGGAGATCACAATTTCCTCTACCGGAATGTCCGCACCGGCATTTTTGAGGCTTTTCATCACGAGCGCCGGCAGACCGGCGCAGCAGGGCACCTCTATCCGAACAACCGTGATGGTCCGGATACCCGCCTGCTGAAAGATCTGGGTAAACCTTTCCTCGTAAAGGGCAAGATCGTCAAATTTGGGACACCCCGCCATCACGACGCGGCCTTTGAGCAAATCGCGATGAAGGGTGGGAAACGCGATGGCGCCGCAATCGGCCAGCACCAGCAGGTCGGCCCCTTTCAAAAATGGCGCGTGGGGCGGCACCAGACGAATTTTGATCGGCCAGTGCGTCAAAGACGAAACCTCGCCGCCCTTTGGCAGAACGCCGGAAGGCAGGGCGGCCCCGCCCGGTTGCGGCACGAACATTTTGACGCCGGCCGACGGACAGCCGCCCCCGGAAACAGGTGCCGACACTTTTTCTTTCCGGTCCTGCCGTTCCAGGTGTTCTTCAACCGCCCCCTCGTCGAACTCGTCGGCTTCGCGCTCGATGATCTGCAGGGCGCCGGTGGGGCACTCGCCGATACAGGCCCCCAGGCCATCACACAAATTGTCTGAAATCACACGGGCTTTATCGTCGATAATCGCCAGCGCCCCTTCGGCACAGCCGGTGACACACTGGCCGCAACCATCACAAAGTTCTTCATCTATTTCTATGATTTTTCTCACGATTTTCATGGTCATTTCCTCAATCCATTTTGCCTTAACCGGCCATGAGTCCATCGGCCTGTTTTTGACAGGCGTTCGTGCCGCAAGCGGCGACCGCTTTTTGCAGATCGTCCTCACTCAGCGCACCATCGCGTTTCTGTTCTTCCAAGCCGGCCAGCATCACTGAATCGCGCATCACACGCAGCTCGAGCGAAGCGTCGTTGTCATTTTCATTGAGACGGGAAATCAGGTCACAGACCGCATCGGCCAGCTCGCCGCGGGCATGGACCCGGTCCAGAATGGCCCGCGCCACCGGTGCGCCGTTACCTGCGGCATCGGCGACCGGTGCGATCCACTTCTTGGGCGCCCGGTCCCGCGCGATCGACATCCAGCAGATAGGCGGCCGTCAGCACCACCGCCAGGTTGGCTTTTTCCGCTTTGGCAATCTGTTCGGCGTAGCGGGCCACCCGGGAAGCGTGACCGATGCGCCGGAAGTCTCTGCCATAATACTGTTTGACAGCCACGGCCACTTTGTCTTTCAGCAAGCTTTCCTGCTGGGCCGCGACCTCGGGCGGCAAATCACCAATACATTGCTCGGCATAGGGACAATAGGCGGCGCAGCCAAAATCCATTTTAGGGTTGGCAAAGCGATGGCCGCAATGGCCGCAACGCCGGGCCGTGTCATCCTTGAAAAACTCGACCGTGCGGCCGCAACCGGGGCAACCGACTTCGTAAATATCCCCCGGTTTCCAAAACATCATATCCTGACCCGGGCATTTCATCGACGTTTCCTCCTGCAGATGAGCGATTTGCGGGCCGCCGGCGGCTAACTCCGGCGGCCCGCAACAGGATAATACCGATCCAACCAATTGCCAGTCCCGGAAGGCCTATCCCAGGATGGCTTTCAGGTCTTCGTCCGGTGTGCCGATGGGCATGATGTTGAAATTTTTCACCAGCACATCCAGAACATTGGGCGTAATAAAGGCCGGCAGACTGGGCCCCAGGCGAATGTCCCTGATACCCAGATGCAGCAGGCTCAGCAGGATGACACAGGCTTTCTGCTCGTACCAGGACAAGCACCATGGACAGGGGCAGGTCGTTGACACCGCACTCGAAGGCGTCCGCCAGGGCCGACGGCAATTTGAACCGCCGAGTAGGCATCGTTGCACTGGCCGATATCCAGCAGACGGGGGATACCGCCGATATCACCCAGATCCTTGATCGAAAAAGCGGAACTTGCCGCAGGCCAGGGTCAGAACGACACAGTCGGACGGAATCTTTTCCACCAATTCGGTATAGTAATTGCGGCCGGGCTTGGCGCCGTCGCAGCCGCCTACCAGGAAAAAATGCCGGATCGCCTTGCTTTTCACGGCGTCGATCACCTGTCCGGCCACCCCCAGGACCGCATTGCGGCCGAAGCCGACCATGACCTCTTTGCCGGCGGTGTCTTCGGTAAAGCCGGGCATTGCCAGCGCCTTCTCGATCACCGGGGCGAAGTCCTTGTCGGCGATGTGCTGCACGCCGGGCCATCCCACCAGTCCGGTGGTGATAGATGTTGTCCTTGTAGCTCTCGGTCGGTTTCTGGATACAGTTGGTGGTCATCAGAATAGCGCCCGGGAAGTGCTGCGAACTCCTTGGCCTGATTCTGCCAGGCCGTGCCGTAGTGACCATAGAAATGGGGGTATTTCTTCAGTCCCGGATAGCCGTGGCAGGGCAGCATTTCCCCGTGGGTGTAAACGTTGATGCCCTTACCCTCGGTCTGTTTGAGGATGTCCTCGAGGTCCTTGAGATCATGGCCCGACACCAGGATGGCCTTCCCCTTTTTGGCGCCCAGGGGCACTTTGGTCGGTACCGGATGGCCATACGTGCCGGTATTGCCGGCGTCCAGCAGTTCCATGGCCCGCAGGTTCACTTCACCGCACTTGAGCGCCAGGCCCACCAGTTCGTTTACGCCCAGCGCCTCATTGAGCGTGCCGGCCATGGCTTCATAAATGAAGGCGGAGATCATCGGGTCGACCTGTCCAAGCAGCCGGGCATGATCCGCATAGGCCGCCAGGCCCTTGACACCATAAACCAGGAGTTCCTGCAGGGACCGGATGTCCTCGTTCACGGCCGGCCCCGTGGGAATGCCTACCGCCTCACCCTGGGCCACCATGCCTTCACGGGTGGCTGCCGGCGTGAACGTCACCGCCGCCTTGCCGGTATCCACTTTACCGCCCGCAGCCTTAACCTTCGCCGCCAGGGCCTCACGATGGGCAACACAGTCCTTGATCAGGGTCACAAAGCGGTCCGGATCGAAATCGACGTTGGTCAGGGTGGAAAAAATCGCCTCATTGGTAAAATTGTCCACAGCGCTGTCCCGCACGCCGGCCTGGACACCGGCCTGGGCGACCACCGCCAGCCCCTTGACGGCATGGATCAACAAATCCTGCAACGCCGCCGTATCGGGCGTCTTGCCGCACACGCCGAGTTTGGTGCAACCTTCACCTTTAGCCGTTTGTTCGCATTGAAAACAAAACATGGAATGCCTCCTTGCAATATGGGTTTATCGATTTGAAAAGTGTCGTTCTTGGTCAATCTTGGATAGGTGTTTACCCGTTGAACCGGTAATATGCATTGACGTAGGTCAACTTAACCATTTTTTTTGGTCGTCAAAGAAAAAACCGAATTTGGTTAGTGATCAGGCCCGTAATCGGCCTGGATACATTTCACTCCCTTTAATAGGACGGGGCTTGCGATGATAGCAGCGGTGGACGCGGAGCAAATGGAATGTGGAAACCGTGGCGGCCGCAACGGGGTTGCGATAGACTGAAAAAACAAGCGCCCCATCCCGATAGATTCGGATGGGGCGCAACCTGACACACGCTATGTCAATTCAGCAATAAAAGGTCTATTTTTTATCCCCGAAAATCTTCACCGGTCGAGTGGTGTCCCCCGTGGCATTGGGGAAGTCCTCGGCGACATAGGCTTTTTGACCGCTTTCGATCAGGTGGTTGGCTTCTTCCATGAAGTTGGCAAACCGCAGCTTGACCTCGTAGAAGCCGTGCCACCAGGCGTAGTCCGGGGCCATCATCATGGCGCCCATGCGGGCCCGGCGGCCCTCGTGGTGCCACAACTCATAGAACTCCACTTCCAGGCGCTCGTCGAAAAACTTGGTCTGGTCCAGCAGGCCCTTCTCGTTGAGTTCGTCAAACGTCTTCTTGGCCGGCTTGAAGTAGACCTCGTTGTATTCCTCCACGGCCTTGTCGAACCCGTCATAAAAATCGTTGATCCAGGACTCGCCGTGGCAGGCGCTGCAGACGTTCTTCATCTTTTGACGCTCGACCTGCCAGTCGGTCCCGGAAGGAAAGGGTTTGAAATCCTGGGGACGAACCGTCAGCGGGGCCTGGGTCTCCCATGACAAGCGCTGCGTCACGTCGTGGCTGGTGGGCTCCTTGCCGGAGCCGGACATGTGGCAGGCCGCGCAGGTGGGGGCACGGTAGTCCACGCCCGGGGTCCAGGTGCCGCCGGCCGCGTCGAAATTGTACTCGTCCTTGTAGGCGTGATAGATCGTGCCGTGCTTGGACTCCTCATAGATTTCGATCTGGGGGTGGTCCGGACCTAAATGGCACTGGTCGCAGGCTTCGGGCATGCGGGCTTCGGCCACCGAAAACCGGTGACGCGTGTGGCAGGACGTGCAGGAGCCTTTGCTACCGTCCAGGTTCAGCCGCCCCACGCCAGCGTTGGGCCAAGTGGTCGGATCGATCTTGCCCTTGTCGTCGATCGCGATGACCGTGCCGTGGCAGTTGAAACAGCCGACCTTGCGCTCGTTGTCCGAGTTCATGCCCTTGTTCAGCCAGGGGTCGAGCTTCCACATGATCTCGATCGTGTTGGCGTGCTTGGACTTGCTGTATTGGGTGGCCTCATCCGGATGACAGCGCGAACAGTCCTTGGGTGTGACAATGGAGGCGATGGGCATTTTGTACTTGGCCTCGCCCCAGGGCATGTCGGAACGACTGTAGTATTTTTCGTGATCCTGGGCAATGTCCTGGTCCCCGGGTTGCACCAAATGGCAGTCCAGACAGGTGATGTTGGCGTTGGCATGGCGGCTCTTGGCCCAGTCCGCGAAAACGCCCGGCGTGGTGACACGATGGCATTCAATGCAGGCCTGGGCTTCCGGCGGTACGCTGCGCTCGATCCGGTATTCTTTGACCTTGGCATAATTGGGCTGCTGGGCCAGGGCTCCGGATACGGACAAGCCGACGGCCAGCAAACCGATGGTTAGAATCAGCAATGTTCGCCTCATGGGTCCTGCTCCTTTCGGTTATCGATCATAACGAAAATATTAAACCCGATAATAAAAAGGGGTCACAGTTGTCTCAGGCCTTTGGCCTGGTAAGGTATTTCTCTGGTTTGGCGAAACATCACCACGCCCTTTTCGGAATGGACCAGGTCGTAATGGCAGTCGACACATTTTTTTTCATACCCCGGACGGGCGTAAACCACCGAACGGTGGGCCAGCATGGCACCCCGCTGGGTCGGCATGTACAGCAGATTGCGATGGCATTTCTGGCACTGAATCGTTGTCAAAAGCAGCGTAGGCCGCTTCACGGGCCCGTTCGCCTGTCGTATTCAGGACCAATGAAAATGCTTCACCACATCTTTGATCCCGTGATAGGTCTTGGCAGAAAAAGAACTCGAAGGTGTCCTGGGGCGCCGGCAGATGGCAGTCCATGCAGTCCACCACCACGCCGGCGGCATTGTTGGTGTGGGTCGAGGAGCGCCAGGCCACGACGGCCGGTTTGATCTCGTGGCAGGAGGCGCAGAACTCCGGCGTGGAGGTGCGCACCATGGTGTAATAACTCATACTGAAAAGGGGGAAAGAAAGCAGAACACCCAGAAAAACGAGGGACCCGCCGATGATGTACTTTTTCATGGTCCATATCCCGCTAAGGTAGACGAATCAATACGAAAGACACCCGTAAGGGGCGGCATCAGGCCAGAACAACCGGGTACGATGTCGTGCGGTTACTGCATTTTTTTGCTGAACAAAGGGTTCCGGGATCCGCTGGAAATTGATAAATCTTACTGGAACAGGCGTGTCAGGAAAACGATCGCGGTATTTAAGTGAAACTAATACGCCAATCGCCGACGCCATGTCAATATATAAATCGCATTCATTTTTTTGACAACCTACCACACCGCCTCTCGCAAAAAATTGACTTAAGTCAATCTTTCTGATCTAGCTTCGCCCCATAATCAGACCGACCCGGCGTCTTGCCATGAACCCTCAACCCCGGTGGGCCACGATGAAAATCGATGTCAAGCAACTGATCGCCAACGTTCTTTTTTTCAAGGGGCTGTCCGACGAGGAGCTCCAGGGCATCCACCGGATCGCCTCCGAACGCACCTATCAGCGCAACCAGATGGTGTTCAGCGACGGCGAGGAGGGCACGGGCTTTTTTCTGGTGGTGGCGGGGAAAATCAAGGTGTTCAAGATGTCCCCGGAGGGCAAAGAGCAGACCCTGCACATTCTGGGTCCCGGCGAACCGGTGGGACAGGTCGCCGTATTTGCCGGCGCATCCTTCCCGGCCAACGCCCAGGCCATCAACAAGAGCCGCCTGTTGTTTTTCCCACGCCGGGCCTTTGTGGATCTCATCCAAGCGCGCCCCTCCTTGGCGCTCAACATGCTGGCGATCCTGTCCAACCGCCTGAGGGAGTTTACGGTCCAGATTGAAAACATCTCTCTCAAGGAAGTTCCCGCCCGCCTGGCATCCTATCTGCTCTATCTCAGCGACGAGCAGGCGGGCGAGCAACACCTCCAGCTGAACATTTCCAAAGCGCAACTGGCCAGCATCATCGGCACGATCCCCGAAACCCTGTCACGCATTCTCAACCGCATGTCGGCCAAAAACCTGATTAGCGTCAACGGGCGGGAAATCCGGCTGGTTGACCGGGACAACCTGACCGCTTTGGCTGAGCATGGACGCCTTGGTGACCTATAGCCTTTCCCGCCCGGGTCTGAACCGCGTGCCGCTAAATCTGCCGGCAATGATTGACTCATCCCCTTCTTTTTCCTATAACGCTGGAAGATCATCATTCAGAATCGGCGATTGAATGGCACTTAAATTCCAAAAACAAAACAAGCTGTCGGAATCCATGATACTGACCGGGGTCGCGCTGGCCGCGGTCTACTGGCTTCTTGAATCCCTCTTCTATTTCTTCTCCACACCGGGCGCCGATTTTCTGCAGCGGCTTTCGGGAACCGACTCCTACGACAGCTGGACCCGCATTTTCGTGCTGTGCCTGTTCGCCATCTTCGGATCGCACGTCCAGTATACCATGAACAAACGCCGGGAGTCGGATGCGCGCTTACAGGACAGCGAAAATAAATATCGCACGATCATCGAGAGTATGGAAGAAGCCTATTTCGAAGTCGACCTCCAGGGCACCCTGACCTTTGTCAACGGGGCTTTCTGCCGCATGGCCGATCGACCGGTCGGCAAGCTGATTGGGATTCACAACCGGGACTGCACCCGCAAGGAAAGTGCCGATCGTCTGGTGCATGCCCTCAATCAGATTTTTCTCACGGGGGAGTCCCAGCACATTTCCAACTACGAAATCATCCGACCCGATGACTCGGAAATCATTCTGGAGCTTTCGGCCTCCCTCATCCACGACAAGAAAAGCGAGCCCACCGGCTTCCGGGTGGTGGGCCGGGACGTTTCCGAACGCCTGCGCGTCGAGAAGGAAAAACGCCGGCTGGAAGCCCAGCTGCAGCAGGCCCAGAAAATGGAGGCCGTGGGCACACTGGCCAGCGGCATTGCACACGATTTCAACAATATCATGATGGGGATTCTGGGCAACGCCTCCCTGATGCTGGCCCGCATCGAACCCGACCACCCCCACCACGAAAAACTGCAAAACATTGAGAAATACATTCTCAACGGCTCGGAACTGACCAAGCAGCTGCTCGGGTTTGCGCGCGGTGGCAAGTATAACGTAAAATCGACCGCCTTGCGGGATCTTGTGGCCGAGAGCGCCCAGATGTTCGGCCGCACCAAAAAGGAAATCCGTATCCACACGGCGCATCTCAGGGATACCTGGCCGGTGGAAGTCGACCGCGGTCAGATCGAACAGGTGCTCCTCAATCTTTTCGTTAATGCCTGGCAGGCCATGCCGGGGGGCGGTGACCTGCACCTCCTGAGCGAAGATGCCGAGCTGGATGAGGCCTATCAAATGCCCTACAAGGTGGAACCCGGCCGCTATGTGAAACTCTCGGTGGTGGATACCGGTGTCGGAATGGATCAGGCCACCCAGGAACGCATTTTCGAGCCTTTTTTCACCACCAAGGAAATGGGGCGGGGCACCGGTCTGGGGCTGGCCTCCGCCTATGGCATTATCAAAAACCATGGCGGCCACATCAACGTCTACAGTGAAAAGGGCCGGGGAACCACGTTCAACATTTACCTGCCGGCCTCCGACAAGGCCGTCGAAAAAGAAGTCCAAAAACCCCGCGAACTGCGCAAGGGCAACGAAACGATTCTGCTGGTGGATGACGAAGACATTACGGTGGAGGTCGGTGAAGAAATCCTGGTCGAACTCGGCTACAAGGTCATCACGGCGCGCAACGGTTTGGAGGCGCTGGCGGCCTATAAAGACAACGCGGACAAAATCGACATGATCATCCTGGACATGATCATGCCGGATATGGGTGGTGGCAAGACCTACGATGAATTGAAGAAAATCAACCCGGGCATCAAGGTGCTCCTGTCCAGCGGCTACAGCATCAGCGGAGAAGCCTCCGAAATTTTGGCGCGGGGCTGCAATGATTTCATCCAGAAACCGTTCAATATGAAGCAACTCAGTGAAAAAATGCGCGGTATCCTGGACGTCGTCTGAAACGCGTCAGATCAATAGAACGCGTTTATTCGGCTGATAGCCCTTCCCAGCAGGGTTGAAGGGCTTTATCTTTTTCTGGTGCACGGCAAACGTAGTCGGAGACGACGGCCGGCATCAAGTTGGTTGCGGCGTCATTTTCGTAAGACGAAGAGGAGATCCAAAAGAATGACCGAATTCAACTATCAGGACATGTTCCCTCTGGGGGAAGATACCACCGATTACCGTTTGATCACCACGGACGGCATCCAAACGGCAACCTTTAATGGCCGGGACATCACCGTCATCCAGCCGGAAGCCTTGAGTGCCCTGACGGAAGCGGCCTTTCGGGATGTTTCCCACCTCTACCGCACGAAACATCTTGAGGCGCTGCGACGCATTCTCGACGACCCGGAAGCCTCCCAGAACGATCGTTTCGTGGCCCTTGAAATGCTCAAAAACGCGGTGATCGCAGCTGAAGGCGAATTTCCCATGTGCCAGGATACCGGGACCGCCATCGTGATGGGCAAAAAAGGCCAGCAGGTGTGGACCGACGCATCGGACGAGGAGGCCCTCTCGCAAGGCGTGTTCAACGCCTACACCCAGACGAATCTGCGCTATTCCCAGAACGCGCCCCTGACCATGTTCGAGGAAAAAAACACCGGCTGCAATCTCCCGGCTCAGATCGATCTCTATGCCACACCCGGTGACAGCTACAAATTTCTATGCATCGCCAAGGGCGGCGGATCCGCCAACAAGACCTATCTGTACCAGGAAACCAAGGCGGTTTTGAATCCCGGCACCTTGATTCCATTCATCACCGCCAAAATGAAAAGCCTCGGGACCGCGGCCTGCCCGCCCTATCACCTGGCCGTCGTCATCGGAGGGACTTCCGCCGAATTGACGCTTAAAACCGTCAAACTGGCCTCGGCCGGGTACCTCGACACCCTCCCCACCCAGGGCAGCGTCACCGGGCATGCTTTCCGGGACATCGCGCTGGAAGAAAAAATGCTTCAGGTTTCGAGAGAATTGGGAATCGGCGCCCAGTTTGGCGGGAAGTACTTCTGCCACGATATCCGTATCATCCGCCTGCCCCGTCATGGCGCTTCCTGCCCCATCGGCATCGGGGTGAGTTGCAGCGCCGATCGCAACATCAAGGCCAAAATCACCCCCAAGGGCGTCTTCATTGAAAAACTGGACAACAACCCCGCCCGGTTTCTGCCTGAGCCCGGCCTGGCAATGAGCGATGCGGTGCCCATCGACCTCAATCAGCCCATGGACGCCATTCGGGCCACGCTTACCCAATACCCGGTGGCCACACCGCTCCTTCTGACCGGGAAAATCGTCGTGGCCCGCGACATTGCCCATGCCAAACTGAAAGAGCAGCTGGATCGCGGCGAAGATCTGCCGGATGAGATCAAAAACCACATTATCTACTATGCCGGTCCGGCCAAAACCCCGCCGGGATATGCTTCCGGCGCGTTCGGCCCCACCACGGCCGCCCGCATGGACCCCTATGTGCCGATCTTTCAGGCCCGCGGGGGCTCCATGGTGATGCTGGCCAAAGGCAACCGCTCCAAAATCGTCATCGATGCCTGCCGTCAATACGGGGGGTTTTATCTGGGATCCATCGGTGGACCGGCGGCCCGCCTGGGGAAGGAATGCATCACCGATGTCAAGATCATCGCCTTTCCGGAGTTGGGCATGGAGGCCATCTACATGATTACCGTGAAAGATTTCCCCGCCTTCATTTTGATCGACGACAAGGGCAACGACTTTTTTGAGGGCTTGCTGTAACGCCGCATCGCCGACGGAACACCTTAATATCAAAGGGCCGCCCGGCCAACATCGGGCGGCCCTTTTTTCTGACATATCTTCCGAGACAACACCCCGGACCGCAACCGCGTCATTGCATCCATTGCCCGCATCCAGGATGAGGGCCGCCATCGGCTGGAGGTTCGGCACGTCGCCGAAGCCCTGTCCGAAGGTGTGGCAGCGATAAAACGGAACCGACGGTGGAGACGGATCCGACCGATCTTAGGGCTTTACAAACCGACCGGATTCTAATAAAGAATTTTTTTTGCCCTTCCGCAAGGAGCGACAGCAAACTCACGCCAAACAAGAGCTTAGCAAATACTTAAATCGTAAAGGAGCGTTTTCTATGGCTAAAACAATGCAAACCGTCGACGGGAATACGGCTGCCGCGCATGTCGCCTATGCCATGAGCGACGTCGCCACAATCTATCCCATCACCCCTTCTTCACCCATTGGGGAAATCGCCGATGACTGGGCCGCCAACGACCGTAAAAATGTATTCGGGCAGAACATGACCGTCCGCCAAATGCAGTCCGAAGCCGGGGCCGCGGCCGCCGTGCACGGATCCCTGGCCGGTGGCGCCCTGACCTCGACCTTTACGGCCTCCCAGGGCCTGCTGCTGATGATCCCCAACATGTACAAGATGTCCGGGGAACTGCTGCCGGCAGTCTTCCATGTCACGGCCCGCGCCATTGCCGCCCACGCCCTGTCTATTTTCGGGGATCACCAGGACGTCATGGCCGTGCGCCAGACCGGTTTCGGCCTGCTGGCCTCCAACTCGGTCCAGGAAGCCATGGATATGGCCCTGGTGGCCCATCTGGCCGCCATCGAAGCCAGCGTTCCCTTTCTGCACTTTTTCGACGGGTTCCGGACGTCCCACGAAATCCAGAAAATCGAAGCCATCGACTACGCCGACATGGCCAAGCTGGTCAACCGGGAGGCCGTCGCCGCTTTCCGGGCCCGGGGCGCCAACCCCGAACGTCCCGAACTGCGCGGCACCGCCCAGAACCCGGACATCTATTTCCAGGGCCGCGAAGCCGCCAACAGCTACTATCTAAAAACGCCCGGGATCGTAGCCGATTACATGAAAAAGGTCAGCGACCTCACCGGCCGCAGCTACAAACCCTTCGATTATGTCGGCCACCCGGAGGCTGACAAGGTGGTCATCGCCATGGGGTCGTCCTGCGAAACGCTGGAAGAAGTGGTGGAATACCTGAACAACAACGGCCAGAAAGTCGGTCTGATCAAGGTCCGCCTGTACCGCCCCTTTGCACCGGAGTACATGTTCAAGGTCATGCCGAAAACGGTCAAGACCATCACCGTGCTCGACCGCACCAAAGAACCGGGTGCCATCGGCGATCCGCTCTATCTTGATATCTGCACGTCCTATATGGAAAAGGGTGAAATGCCCAAGATCCTGGGTGGGCGCTACGGTCTGGGCTCCAAGGAGTTCAACCCCGGCATGGCCAAGGCGGTCTATGACAACATGGCCGCGGCCACGCCTAAAAACCATTTCACCGTAGGCATCATCGACGATGTCACCAACACCTCCCTTGAGGTCGAAGCCGGTTTCGAGGTGGCCCCCGAAGGCACCGTGGCCTGCAAGTTCTGGGGGTTGGGGGCCGACGGTACGGTAGGCGCCAACAAGAGCGCCATCAAGATCATCGGTGATCACACCGACATGTACGCCCAGGCCTATTTCTCCTACGACTCCAAGAAGTCCGGCGGCATCACCATTTCCCATCTGCGTTTTGGCAAGAAACCGATCAAGTCCACCTACCTGATCGACGCGGCCGACTACATCGCCTGCCACAAGGCCAGCTATGTCCATCTCTACGATATCCTGGAAGGCATCAAAAAGGGCGGCACCTTCGTGCTCAACTCCCCCTGGAGCCTGGAAGACATGGAGAATGAGCTGCCGGCCGCCATGCGCCGCACGATTGCCGCCAAGAAACTCAAGTTCTACACCATCGATGCCGTCAAGATCGCCGGCCAGGTCGGTCTCGGCGGACGCATCAACATGGTCATGCAGGCCGCCTTCTTCAAACTGGCCAACGTGATCCCGGTGGATGAAGCCATTGGCTATCTCAAGGGCCAGATCAAGAAGATGTTCGGCAAGAAGGGCGAAAACATCGTCAAGATGAACTGTGACGCGGTCGATCAGAGCCTCGACAACCTCATCGAAATCAAATACCCCGACAGCTGGGCCAAGGCCGCTGACGCCGCCGCCCAGGGAGAAGACGCGCCTGATTTCGTCAAGAACGTCATGCAGCCCATCCTGGCCCAGCAGGGCGACAAACTGCCGGTCAGCGCTTTCACACCGGACGGCATTTTCCCGGTGGCCACCACCCAGTACGAAAAACGCGGGGTGGCCATCATGGTGCCCGAGTGGGTCATGGACAACTGCATCCAGTGCAACCAGTGCGCCATGGTCTGCCCGCATGCGGCCATTCGCCCGCACCTGCTGACCGAAGAGGAAACGGCCCAGGCCCCGGAAGGCTTCAGTGCCAAGAAGGCCGTGGGTAAGGAACTCAAAGACTATCAGTTCCGGATGCAGGTCAATGTATTGGACTGCATGGGCTGCGGCAACTGCGCCGACATCTGCCCGGCCAAGAAACCGGCTCTGCTGATGAAGCCGCTGGAGAGTCAGATGGGGGAGGTGGCCCGCCACAAATATGCCGTCGATCTGCCGATACGCGATAACCTGACAGCGCGCAACACGGTCAAAGGCAGCCAGTTCGTGCAGCCCCTGCTCGAGTTCTCGGGGGCTTGCTCGGGATGCGGCGAAACCCCTTACGCCAAACTCATCACCCAGTTGTTCGGCGAACGCATGGTGATCGGCAACGCTACCGGGTGTTCATCCATCTGGGGCGGGTCAGCGCCCAGTGTGCCCTACTGCATCAACAAGGACGGCCACGGCCCCACCTGGGGCAACTCGCTGTTCGAAGACCCGGCCGAGTTTACCTACGGCATGTTCCTGGGTGCCCTGCAGCAGCGCCGCAAACTGGTCGACCTGGCAACGCAAGCGTTGTCCAACGGGGCCCCCGCCGACATCAAGGAAGCCCTCCAGGGCTGGCTGGACAACATGAAAGATGCCGAAGGCTCGCGTCAATACGGCGACCGGCTCAAAGCCCTCCTGCCGGCCCACAAGGACAACGCCCTGCTGGCTGAAATTCTCAGCATGGAAAAACTCTTCACCAAGAAATCCTACTGGGTCTTCCTGGGTGACGGCGCCGCCTACGACATCGCCTTCGGGGGGGTCGATCATGTCCTGGCTTCGGGCGAGGATATCAATGTCATGGTTTATGACACCGAGGTTTACTCCAACACCGGCGGCCAGTCCTCCAAGGCCACCCCCACCGGGGCTGTGGCCCAGTTCGCGGCCTCCGGCAAGAAAACCGCCAAGAAAGACATGGGCGCCATGGCCATGACCTATGGCTATGTCTACGTGGCCAGTATCGGCATGGGCGCCAACAAACAGCAGACCATGAAAGCCATTACCGAAGCGGAAGCCTATGATGGCCCGTCACTCGTCATGGCCTATTCGCCCTGCATCAACCATGGTATCAAAAAGGGTATGGGCAAAGCCCAGGAAGAGACCAAACTGGCCGTCGAATGCGGCTACTGGCCCATGTATCGCTACAACCCGCAGCTCAAGGAAGAAGGCAAGAACCCCTTCGTCCTGGACAGCAAAGAACCCAACGGGAACCTCCAGGAATTTCTGGCCGGTGAAGTCCGTTATGCCTCACTCCAGAAATCCTTTCCCGAGGAAGCCAAGCGCCTCACGGTGGAACTCGAGAAACAGTACCGGGAACGGTACATTGCCATGAAGCGCCGGGCAGAGAGGGAATATACCCCGCAAGAAGTGGAAGCCAAAGAAATCCCGCAAACCGCCGTCGAGGGTGACCCGGTCTGTACCCTTTCCGGTACGGCCGAACACGGCGGCGCCGATGAGCCTTGCGACGACGGGCGGGCTGGCATCAAATCCGATAAATAGCGCGTCGCCATAAAACACGACGACCAACGGAATACGAGCGTCGGGGGGCATGAAGCACAGCTTCATGCCCCCCGACTTATTAAAATCGCAACGAACACGGTGCGCTTGCCCATACCGAATGCATCCGATGATGGACCCTTTGAAACCGACGGACCCGACGTGTCAAAAATGCGGCACCTGTTGCCGCAAGGGCGGTCCGGCCCTGCATCGGGAAGACCGCCCGTTGATCATGGACGGCCTGATCCCCGCCGAGGCCCTCTACACCATCCGGGCCGGCGAGCCGGTTCGGGACAATGTCGCGAATCGACTGTCCACCGCCCAGAGTGACATCATCAAAATCAAGGGAAGGGGTGATGACTGGTGCTGCCGATTTCTGGAAGACGAAAGCGCCAGCTGCACCATCTATGACCGGCGACCGGCCGAATGCAGGGCCCTGCAGTGCTGGGATACCGGCGCCATCGAAGCCCTCTACCACCAGGACCGCCTGACGCGACAGGATCTGCTGGAAGAGGTGGAAGGATTATGGGACCTGGTTGTCGATCACGATCAGCGCTGTGGTTACCACACGATCCGTGATCTGGCCGAGCCGCTTTCATCGGATCCATCGGGACAGGCCGCAGCGCTCAGCACCATCACCGACATGGTCAAATACGATGAAAGTCTGCGCAAGCTCTTGGTGGAAAACGGCCATGCCCCCGCAAGCATGCTCGATTTTCTTCTGGGAAGGCCGCTGATTGAAACCCTCCCCGGGTTTCACATCAAGGTCGAACAGGCCGCCGGGCGCATTCGTCTGGTGTACTCCATTCTCACCTGAACCGGCACCATACCCGGTTCATGGATCCTCCGATCCGGGTCGCGCTGCACCCTCATTGCCCAGCAAGCGTCGGTATAGACCGGGGCGCCGGTTCGGCAAGAAGTGCCGCATCCGATGGCCGCGCACATGATCCAGCCGGGAGGCGTCCAGATCGGCCACCAAGAGCCCTTCGCCGCCTGAAATATCCTGCCCCAGGACATCGCCGGAAGGACCAATCACCACCGCCACGGCCGGAAAAGAAAGCCCCTCGCCATTCTCGCCGGCCTGATTGCAGGCCACCACAAACACGCCATTGTCAAAAGCCCGCGCCGTCAGATGCCGCATCCAGGACTGAAGTTTTTCGGCAGGCGTTCCGCGGGGCGAGGCATGCGGGAAGAAAATCACATCCGCCCCCTGGCAGGCCATATGCGCCGACAGTTCCGGGAAATGGGCGTCGTAGCAAAGCTGGATGCCGAAACGCAGCGCCCCGTCTTTAAATACCGGGACGCGATCCCCCGGGGCCAGGGCCTGTGCTTCAGGAGGAGCGATATGGGTTTTGCGGTAAACCGCGATGGGGGCTCCCGGTCGCACCACCCAGTGGGCGGCATACACCCGGCCGGCGGTCGCGGATTCGGCCGTACCAACGAGAATCGTGATCGCTTCCCGTTCCGCCAGCTGTTGCAGGGTGTCGGCCACCGGCCCATCGGACGACATGACATGGTCCGCCAGGGAACCTTGGGTGCTGTAGCCCGTCAAGGCCATCTCCGGGAAACAGACCAGACGGGCACCGGCCTGGCGGGCACGCCGGGTCCAGGCAACGACCGCCGCTAGATTATCATCCAGTCGGCCGACCGGTGATTGCAGCATGACAGCGGCAACGCGTATATTTTCCATGGAAGGCCCGTCCGTCAAACGTCAAATTTGGCACGGATCTTAAAAACGCGGGTGGCCGGCAGATTAAGGATCTCGCGAACGCCCGTTTCTTCGACGATGGTGGCCAGATTGGCCTCGATCTCGTCCATGGACGGTGCGATGAAGGTGAACCAGACGTTGAAATGGTTTTCCCGCATGTAATTGTGGGTCACACCAGGATAACGATTGACGGTAGCCGTGAAGACATCCAGCTTCTCATCCGGCACCGAAGCGGCACACAGGGTGCTGACAAACCCCAGTTTCTCAGGGGCAAAGTTCCCGCCGATCCGTCGAATAATTCCGATATCCTTCAGGCGCCTGACGCGGGCGATCACTTCGGCCTCGGGCAGCTCCAATTCCTGACCAATGGTCTGATAGGGCCTTGATGTAACGGGAAAATTCGACTGAATTCGGTTGAGGATACGACGATCCGTATCGTCCATCAGGGCAGCGTCTGAAGCCATGGGAAATCCTGTCCGTTTCAGAGGGGGAAGCGGCCGAACCGCGCGTCAGATAAAATGGAGGTGGACCTTGCGGCTACGGGGTCCATCGAATTCACAGAAGAAAATCCCCTGCCAGGTTCCCAGTTGCAGTTTTCCGCCGACGACGGCCAACAGTTCTGAAGCGCCCACCAGGGTTGATTTGATGTGCGCCGCCGAGTTGCCTTCCAGATGACGGTAACCGTCATCCCAGGGAATGATCTTGTTGATCACCTTCAGCATGTCGTCCCTCACCGTCGGATCCGCGTTCTCATTGATCGTCACAGCCGCGGTGGTATGGGGGACAAAAACCATACAGAACCCGTCGCGGACCCCGGCCTCGCCAACAGCCGCCTGAACGTCGCCGGTGATGTCGACCAGTTCCGTGCGGGAACGCGTTTTCACCGGTAGGATCATGCAAACCCCTCCATCGTCAAAAAAAAAGGCCCTGCTGGTTCAGCAGGGCCTTTGCATCAGCAACGTGCTGTTGCCGTCACAGCTCGTCGATTAGACGCAGCCGGTCGGTTTGGGGAGACCTGCCATCTTGCAAGCGCCCTTGCCCGGTCCTGACGGGAACAGTTCATAGATGTGTTTCAGTTTGAAGCCGGTCACCTTGGAAAGCACCCGAACCATCGGTGCAATACCGTTTTTCTCGTAGTACTCCTGGAGAACCGTGATGACTTTGCGATGTTCGTCGGACAGCTCATCGATACCTTCCTGAGCTTTGACGTACTGAATCCACTCTTCGCACTTACCGTCTTCGTAGTTCCCGATGAAACCGTCTTCGTCAACTTCAAATCCTTTACCCATGTATTCAACTGTGGCCATTTACGAATACCCTCCTTTAGTAATATTATTTTCGGCGTTCCGCCTATTAAGCTCTATGTAATCACTAAATTTTGGACCTAATTATAGCATCACCCCTTTGTTGTCAATATAAAAAGCCGTCTTCTGCGGGTATCGGCGGAACTGTGCCGAACAATGACCCGTTCGGTTTTCCGGTCGGCCGACACAGAGAAAACCCCATGCGGATAAGCCTCTTGCCCCCGATCGCCAGTTCGACTATGCATAGCGACATGGAAACCGCCCCACACCAACCCTCCCCCCGGGTGATCGTCGTCTGCGGCCCCACCGGTATCGGTAAAACCCGGACGGCCATCCATCTGGCCCAACAATTCAACGGCGAAATCATCGGCGCCGATTCCATGCAGATTTACCGCCAAATGGATATCGGTACGGCCAAGCCAACGACGGAAGAACGGGCCCGCGTGCGGCACCACATGGTGGATATCATCGATCCGGAGACCCCCTATGATGCCGCCCGCTATGCCAAGGATGCCGGGGACCTTGTCAGAGCCCTCCACGACCGGGGCGTGGTGCCCGTCGTGGCTGGCGGCACCGGTCTTTACATCAAGGCCCTGATCTACGGCCTGTTCGACAGCCGGCCACCCGAGCCGGATATCCGCCGCAACCTGGAACATCTCGCGGCGGTCAAAGGCGTCGACTTCCTTCACCAGCAACTCACCGTCTGCGACCCTCAGGCGGCCGCCGACATCCACAGCAACGACCGTTTCCGCATCATCCGGGCCCTTGAAACCTACCAGGCCACCGGTCGCCCGATTTCCGCGCACCAGCAGGAACACCGGTTTGCCAGACCCCGTTTCACGGCTTTTAGAATCGGACTGACCATGCCCCGCGCGGACCTGTACGCCCGGATCGATCAGCGGGTCGACCAGATGGTGGCCGAGGGTCTGCTGGAAGAGGTCCGCGGCCTTCTGGCAAGGGGGTACAACGCGGACTTGAAATCCATGCAGTCCATCGGTTATCGTCACATGGTGGACCACTTGCAAAACGGAGTGAACTGGCCGGAAACCCTGCGGCTTTTAAAGCGGGACACCCGCCGCTATGCCAAACGCCAGTTGACCTGGTTTCGGGCCGACCCCGACATCGAATGGATCGCACCGGAAAACCTCGGGGCGCTGCAGCCCGCCCTGAAATCCTTTCTGACGACCGGTCAACCGGTCCTAAAAACGCAAAAGGAGCCCCATGGAAACATATGATGCTGTCGTTATCGGCGCCGGCAATGCCGGACTGACCGCCGGGGCCGCCCTGGCCCAGGGGGGTGCCAAGGTGCTGGTGCTCGAACGGCACAACATCCCCGGCGGCAGTGCCACCAGTTTCTGCCGCGGCCGCTTCGAATTCGAGGTGGCGCTGCACCAGCTGAGCGGCATCGGCACACCGGAAAAACCCGGCCCCCTGCGCATGGTGCTGGACCAGTTGGGTGTCATGCAGGACCTGACCTTCATGCCCATGACCGATCTCTATCACGTCATGATACCGGGGAAGCTCGACATCCTTTTGGAACCCGATCGGGCCCGGGCCACCGCGACCCTCAAACAACATTTCCCCGATGAGGCCGAGGGCATCGACGCCTTTTTCGACCTTGTCTATCGCGTCTTCGGCGAGGTCATCGGTGCCTTCTATTTCAAAGATCCGGACGTTCATCGGGATAAATACCCGCTGTATTTCCGATATGGGCTGAAACCGCTGCAAGCCGTTCTGGACGATCACTTCCGCAACCCGCTGCTGCAGGCCGCCCTGACGCCCTACTGGACCTATATGGGCCTCCCGCCCAGCCGCTTGTCGTTTATCGATATGGCGGCCATGCTGTTTGCCTATATCGAATTCCTGCCCTTTCATCTCAAAGGCGGCTCCCAGTCTCTATCCAATGCCCTGGCCAACCGCATCGTGCAATGTGGCGGCAAAATCCGCTACAGCTGCCCGGTGGATCGCATTCTGGTGGAAGAAGGCCGGGTCGCCGGTGTCAGGACCGCCGACGGCGAAACCTATCAGGCGGGCCAGGTCATCTCCAACGCGTCCAAAATCGCCACCTATGTCGACATGCTGGAACCCGATCAGGTCCCCGCGGCGGTGTGGGGCGAATTAAAACGCACGTCCATCAGTCCGTCGGCCTTCACGCTTTACCTGGGGCTCGACCAGCCTCCCGAGGCCCTGGGCATTGTTTCCTCGACCAATTTCATCCTGGGCCACACGGACGCCGATGCGGTCTACGAGCGGATGAAGACCATCGACATCGACCACCGGGACGGCATGATGATGACCTGTTACACCCTCATCGACCCGGACTTTTCGCCGCCGGGCACCAGCCAGGTCGCCCTGATCACCCTCAAATTCGGCGATGCCTGGCTGCAGGTGCCGCCGGCCCAATATGCGGCCGAGAAATACCGGGTGGCCGATGCCATGCTGCAGCAGGCCGAGCAGGTTTTCCCCCATTTGCGCACCCATATCGAAGAAATGGAAATCGCCACCCCCATCACCCACATGCGTTATCTGGGAACGCCCCGCGGGGCCATCTATGGTTTTGAGAAACACATCAAGGACTCGCCGGTCTTTCTGCCCAACCGGATGCATATCGAGGGCCTCTACCTGGCCGGGGGCTGGGTGGGTGGCAACGGATTTCAACCCACGCTGGAATCCGGATTTAAAACCGGGCAGGCTGTGCTGCGGCGGATAGACAAATAAAAGCGTCGTTATTCGGAGAGCCCGCCTCGGTTGAAGGTAAACACCATCACCACGAAGATCACGAAGCGCATGAAGAATTTCGATCCTGTGCAAATCGGTTTTTCTTCGTGTCCTTCGTGGTAAAATGGTTTTTTTATGAAAGGACAACTC
Organism: uncultured delta proteobacterium; assembly: GCA_963850465.1. Classification (GTDB taxonomy): domain Bacteria; phylum Desulfobacterota; class Desulfobacteria; order Desulfobacterales; family UBA5852; genus JABZFP01. The sequence goes on along the minus strand of CAWKLN010000048.1, from coordinate 34,788 downwards.
GATGAAGCGCGACATCGCCGAACAACTCGAGGGCTATCAGGACGTTCTGCAACTCGTCCACGCGGCGGAAGCCCTTGGCGAAGACTTCCGCAGCGAAAAGGGGGCCGTAGCGGCCTACCTGCAGCGTCTGCACCCGCCCCGCCTGTCTTTGCGGGTCAGCCACATCCAGACGGAGACACCCAGCACCAAGACCTTCCGGATGGTGTCCGCGGAGGGCGTTCTGCCCCCGTTTCAGGCCGGCCAGTATGTCGCCCTGCATGTCGACGTCGAAGGCATCCGTACCAATCGACCCTTGAGCATCGCGTCCCCCCCGAACCAGACCGGGTATTATGATCTGACGGTCAAGCGGGTGCCGGGCGGCCTGGTCTCCAATTATCTCCTGGATACGCTGCAGGTGGGGGCGCGCCTGACGTCATCGGCCCCGGACGGCGGTTTTGTCTACAATCCCCTGCTGCACGGCCAGCGGCTCGTGTTTATCGCCGGCGGCAGCGGCATCACGCCGTTTATGAGCATGCTTCGCGCCGTATCCGACCGCGGGCTGGAGCGGCACATCACCCTGATTTACGGCAACCGGACGGAAGACGATATCATTTACCATGAAGAACTGACCACCCTGGCCGCACGGCTTACGCATTTTACCTATGTACCGGTGATCGAACAGCCCGGACCCGGATATGCCGGTGAAAAAGGTTTCATGAGCGGCGATCTTATCGAACGTGTGGCGGGCGACCTGGGTGGCGCCATGTTCTACCTCTGCGGCCCGTCGGGCATGTATGACTTCTGCCTCGGTGAACTCCGGGCACGCAACGTGCCGGCCCGTCGCATCCGCCGGGAAATGTTCGGACCGCCGGCCCATGTTTCGGAATGCCCCGGATGGCCGACAACCATCGGCGAAGAAGATCATTTTGCCGTTTCCATCGTGGACGGCCCCACGATCGAGGCCCGGGCCGGCGCGCCCCTGTTGAACACCTTCGAGCAGGCCGGTCTGGCACCGCCCTCCCAGTGCCGCTCCGGCGAATGCAGCCTGTGCCGGGTGCGCATCCTTAAGGGTCGCGTCTTCCAACCCGCCGGAGTCCCGCTGCGCCACGCGGACCGCCAGCAGGGATATGTGCACTGCTGCGTTTCCTACCCGCTGGAAGATTTGGAGATATTAGTTGAAGCCAAAGGATAGCTTCCACCCGGGAAAGGAAAAACCCGTTTGCCAGAAGGATCCAACCATGCCCCCGCAATGGGCACTGAGGGCTAAAGGTGGCGTCTCCTCCCGTAGCGCAAAAGATCCAAGTAGCCCCAAAAGGCACTTAGCGTCGTTCCAAAGGCGTTATTTAGGTTCCCTTTGTCACGCGCCGAGCATCGGCGGAGCGGACGGGATTGAGTGCGCGGGCTGTTTGAGCGCGCCGCAGGCGGGCGAGTTTCCGCGCACTCCGTCCGTTGCGGCGACGCGCAGGGAAGTGCGAAGCACCGCGTGACATGGGCGTCTTCTTTTGGTTCGTTTTCTTGATGAACCTGTAAAAAGTCATATTCCTGACGGTTTCGTAAAAAGTTCGAGATCAAGGCTTGCGAATCTCGAGGAATGAAGCGTACTTACAGTACGCTGCAATGACGAGAGATGAAGCGTAACGCTGATCAATAGTCCCCCGGGGGAATCGGACTTTTTACGAAGCCGTCTTTTCTTCCACGCGGAAGAAAATGAACATTCGGCAAAATTGGTCGCCGAAGCATCAACCTGATGGAATCTTTCCGGGTCATCCACAAGAGATACGGGCCTTAAATCGATCCTAAAGCGCCCTTGAATAAATCCTTTTTAATTCTTCTTCCGTCAGCGCCACCGGATTGCCCTTCATGCTGCTGGCCTGACGCGCCTTTGACACCGCCTCATCCGTTTGCGCAGCCTCGAATCCCATGCTGCCCAAGGAGGGCACCTTCAGACGCTGGCAAATCCCCCGCACCCAGGCCACACCATCCTCCGCCGCAGCCATGGCCTGGCCCGTCAGCAAAACGGCGGTTTCCCGATAACGCGCCAGCGACGGATTGTCGGCATCCCGTTCGGCCAACGCCCGGATATTGGCGGCCATGACCTCCGGCAGCAACGCGGCGCAGATCATGCCGTGCGCGGCCGGCAGCATGCCTCCCAGCGGACCGGCAAAGCCATGCACCGCACCCAGGCCGGCATTGGCCAGTGCCAACCCGCCGAAAAGGCTGGCCAGCGCCATGTCTTCCCGCGCGTCTCCGTCCCTACCATGGGTGAAGACCCGCTCCAGCGAGCGTGCCGCCCGACGCAGCCCCTCCCGGCACAATCCGTCCGTCAACGGGTTGGCCCGTTGGCTCACGAAGGCCTCCTGGAGTTGGGTCAGTGCATCCAGACCGGTGCCGGCCGTCACTTGGGGTGGTAGGCTCAGGGTCAGCTCCGGATCGACCATGGCCCGCACCGGCAGCATGGTTGGGCTTCGCAGGCTGACCTTGACGCCGTGCCGCTCGGAGCGCAGCACGGCGTTGCGGGTCACCTCGGCGCCGGTCCCGGCGGTGGTGGGCACCGCAATGCAGGGCAGCGACGGGTTTTCGAGGGGCCGGCCCCGGCCGATCACCTCCAGGTAATCCAGGAGGTCGCCCGGATTGGGAAGTTTCGCGGCCACGGCTTTGGCGGCATCGATTACGCTGCCCCCGCCGATGCCGATCACGACATCGGCCGCGTGCTGCTCGGCAGCGTTGACGGCCATCTCGATGGTCTCGACCGTTGGTTCGCGGGTGATCTCAAAGACCGTCCAGTCCATTCCCCGCGTCCGCAGATCATTCCACAGGAAATCCCAGCGATCTCCGCGGCTCCCGGTCAGCACAAACGCCCGGCAACCAAACATCGCTGCCGTCTCCCCTATTTTAGCGGCAGATCCCCGACCGAAGATAATTCGCTCCGCGGTTGCAAATTCAAATAGCATGACGACTCCTCTTCTTCTTTGGCGAGGTTACTGTGGGTGCACCATCGCTGCGATGCGGGCCTCCGGAAGCGTCTCTCTTCCGAGGGCGCCCAGCCGAACGGCCGTCTCTGCTGCGCACATGTTGCGCCCAAACTGCTTTTCTGGTAACCAAGGTCGACGGTCCCATAAAAAGTTCGATAGCTGCGTTACACCTCATCCCCGCCATGGCGGTGTACCGTCAGTAAGCCTCATTCTCCGGGATTTGCAAGCCGTATCTCACGTTTTTTTTGCGAAACCGTCAATCTTCGCTGTCGCAATTTTCAGAATACGTCCTATCATTTGTCATAAATGCAATTCATCGGTTGAACCGATCCATTGGGAACCAAAGGAGGAAATCATGCGAACAAGAACGACGTTGATGGCCTTGGCTGCCATTTTAGTGCTGTTTTTCGCCCTGCTGGGATGTGCCAGTATGTCTTCGGGTCCCATCGAAGGTTACACCAGTGTTTACCTCCAGAACAACATCCACGGCTACACCCGCGCGAACCGCGGCAATACGGAGTACCTGGCCAGCTATGCCAACTACGTCCAACCGGATACGGGCCATTTCTTTGTTCCGGTGAATACGGTGGTCTCCATCGGCAAGTGGCGCGGGGGCTTCACCATGACCCGCCAGGACAACGGTCAGCTTATTTACTTCGAATACCGCTCCGCCAACATGGGCGGCATGTCGGTGGCGGAATACCTCAACCTGATCACCGGCCCCCAGCCGTCCAATTTAAAAGCGCTCAGCGCCACGGACCGCAAGGGCATCACGGAAGGTCGCGCTTTATCCGGTATGACCAAGAAAGGCGTCCAAATCGCGTGGGGCTACCCGGCCCGACATAAAACACCCTCGCTGGACGACGATGTATGGACCTACTGGCGTAACCGCTGGACCATGAAATATGTCACTTTCAGTAACGGCAAAGTCACCGAAGTCCGTTAATTGCTAAAGAAATGCCTGTAAAACCGACGCCCCTCCCGGCACCCTTGCCCGCACCGGCCGCCGACCTGATACCCCACCGGCGGCCGGTGCGCCTGATCGAACAGCTTGTGGAGGTTCATGCCCAGGGGGGAGCTACCGGAGCCCGATCCGGGAGGACAGCTTTTCGTAAACCCGGACGGCACCCTGGATCGCACCGCCTATCTGGAACTCATGGCCCAGACATTTGCCGCATTGAAAGGCTGGCGCGACCGGCAGCATGGCCAATCACCCCAGGTCGGTTACCTGGTAGGGGCGACCGGGGTGGAATGCTTTGGCACCGCCCGGATCGGTGATAAGCTCACCACAACGATTCAAGAAACCGGCACCTTCGGCGCGTTTAAGATCCTGGAGGGACACGTGTACCGTCCAGGATCAGCTTCTGGCCGGAGGCCAACTGAGGCTTTGGCTGAAGCCCCGCACAGCCTGGCGGACACGATTAACAGAGCGCCGGTCAAAGAGACATCACATCCCCGATACCTTTGAAACAGGCGATCAAGGCCGCAGCCGTCCACGCATTCGCATGGGAGAAGGATCGTATTGCGGTCCAGCGTTTTGCTTTCCACCGGAGTTTATCGCTTTTCAGGGCCACTTTCCCGGGCACCCCCTGCTGCCGGCTTTCGCCCAGATCCAGATGGCCCATGTCATGCTGGAGACCGCCTGGCAGGCGCCGCTGCAACTGGAGCGCATCGACAAAGCCAAATTCCGGGAACCGCTGCGGCCCGGGCAAACCGTTAAGGTTCGCTGCCATCTGGATGATACCCCAGACACGCGACAGGCGACGGTAACCCTGACGGTTGCCGACCGCCCGGCAGCGACCTATCATATGACGGTCCGAACGACCGAACACCCATCCGGGTAATTCCCTCGTATCGTTTCCCGCAGGCTAAAAGCGCGCTTTTCGGCCAGGCCAACATACTTGCCATCCTCAGGGGAGCCTGATAAGTGATTCGGCTGGATTGTCGGTTGGAGCCCCTGACCGGATCCCGCAAACAACCCTTCCGGCCGACGATCGGCTGGTTTTATTTTGGAATTACAACCCGGACACATGCGCACCCGAATCGCCATCGTATTCCTTCCCGGTCCCCGCACGAGCGATGCGCCCCCCGGGCCAGACGTCCTGGAGACCACCCTCCCGCCGGGTTGCTTCATCTTGGACGGGGAAAACACGCATCCGGGCAGGCTGGGCAGATGATCGCAAGACGCTTCAAAAAGCCCCCGCCCGACTTTTAGGCACGCATCTGCGGGCCGCCGCCCGCCGTGCCAGGGCACAGGCGGCCACGCATCTCATTATTATGCATCACCGGACATCCGTCGATCATGCCGGACATCCACAAGCTGGTCACGGCCTGTCAGGCGCGCCCCGAGGCCCTGATCCTCGGCTCACCGGCCACCGAGCCCTGCGGACCGGACGCCGCCGGAGATGGCTTGAAGAAAAAATTCCCCGGTTCTGGTTTAAAATCCAAACCGGACGCCGCCTTGCCGACCCCCTTGGCACCCTGCGGATTTATCCGCTGGCGGTCATCGAGAATTTACGACTTTATCAGCGCGGGACGACGCTCAACACGGAACTTCTTGTCAAATCGGCCTGGGCCGATGTCCCCTTCCAGGAAGTGGCTCTCGCTGCGGACCTATCCGTACCAGGCATAGACCCACCTTCCCTTTGGGAATCCGTGTGGCGATTCGTGTTGAATATTCATTACACCCTGCGATCGGTCCTTCCGGTGCCGCACCGCAAACTGGTGCCCACGGAGGGTAAGACGGGCGCTAAAATCTCCGTGTGGCGGCCCATGCGTTCGCTGCGCACCCTGCTGCGTGAAAACACGTCACCCAAACAACTGGCGTTAGCAGCCGCCATGGGCGTTTTTTTCGGCACCCTGCCCCTGATCGCCTGCCATTCCGTGGTCATTATTCTGGCCGCCAACTATTTCCGCTTGAACAAAATCGCGTCCCTCAGCGCCAGTCAGCTCTGCATGCCGCCGGTGGTGCCGGCCCTGTGCATCGAAACCGGCTATCTGCTTCGCCATGGCCGTTTTTTGACCGAGATTTCACTGGAAACACTGGGCTACCAGGCCCTGGAGCGACTGTACGAGTGGCTCCTGGGTTCCCTTGTCCTGGCGCCGCTCCTGGCGGTCCTGATCGGCGGCACGACCCTTCTGATGGCCCGTTTGGCCGCCCGCAGCATGGCCACCGTCCGCAACTTCAAACCGACGCCCGGCAATGGTGCTGACCGTTGATGCGTAAGCAACCGCTATGAAAATCGTCCTGGTTCACCCGACCGGATCCAACTGGGTCCCCGGAAAAAAAGATATCACGCCTGTCGCCAACCGCATGGCGCCCCTGGGGTTGCTCTCGATGGCCGCCTGGCTGGAGAAGCAGCAGCACCGGGTTCATGTCTATGACTGCCTCGGTTGGGACAGGACCCGGCCGCACGCGGCCATTGTCAAGGACATCCTGGCCCTCCGACCGGATCTGGTGGGCTTTTCCGCCACCACCTCCGGATTCCTGGACGGCTACGACCTGGCCGCGGCCCTCAAACAACAGGTTCCGGAAATTCTGACGGTTTTCGGCGGCGTGCATGTCTCCGCCCTGGGGGCGCCCCTGCTGGAAAACTTCCCGGCCATCGACAACCTGTGCATGGGCGAAGGCGAAGCCACCCTGGCGGAACTGGCCGGGGGGGCCGCCGCCGCCACCATCGATGGGCTGGTCTGGCGGGATGGCGACACGGTTGTCACCAACCCGGTGCGGCGTCTGCTGCCGGATCTCGACCAGTTGCCCTTTCCGGCCTACGAAAAACTGCCGGGCTTCCCGAAACGCTATCACCTGCCGCTTTTCAGCTACATCCGTTCGCCCGGCGCCACCATGGTCACCAGCCGGGGATGCCCCTACCAGTGCTCCTATTGCGACCGCTCGGTTTTCAAGCAGGGCTATCGCTATAATTCGGCGGCCTACATCTATGCGCATCTGCAATATCTCCGCGATCGGTTCGGAATCCGCCACGTGAACATCTATGACGACCTGTTTACCGCCCACCGCAAACGTATTGCGGAGCTGTGTACCCTTCTGACCGCACGGCCGCTGGGCCTGCAGTTCAACTGTGCCGTCCGCGTGGGCTATGCCGACGACGATCTGCTGCACATGCTCAAAGACGCCGGTTGCCTGCAGGTTTCGCTGGGCATCGAATCCGGCGATATGGAACTGATGGATCGCCATAAGCCCGGGGTCCAGCTGGAAGACGTACGGCATACCGTGCGGCGCATCCAGGCCTGCGGGCTGCGGGCCAAAGGGCTCTTCATGATGGGCCTTCCGGGCGAAACCGAGGCTTCGATCCGCAAAACCAGTGACTTTATCATGGCCTTGGACCTGGACGACATGAACATGTCCAAATTCACCCCTTTCCATGGCGCCCCGGCCTGGCAGGATCTGCAGGATTTCGGCACCCTGCAGGAAGACTGGCGCCAGATGAACTGCCTGAACTTCGTCTTCGTTCCCAAAGGGATTGCCTCCCGGGAAGCGCTGGACGAGCTCTATAACCAGCATGTCAAACGCTTCTATTCGAGTCGCGCCTGGCGGCAAAAATTCCGCCGCCGGATGTGGGAACACCGCTGGAGCCTGTGGCACATGATCCGGCATCTGCCGGACTTTATCGCCGCTAAAAACAATTTCGAACCCCGGAAGGATCACTGACGGATGCCGTCGGAAAAATACCATCGCCTCACCGAACAGATGACAAACTCTCCTGAAGGCACCGGCCTTGCCCCACAAGACGTTTATCGAAGGCCGCACAAGCTACCAGGATATTTATGACCTGGCCTGCGGCCTGGTGGCGTCCCTGGCAGCCCATGACACCCCTGCGCAACCGGTCTGCCTTTACACCGAAGACAGGGCCCTGACCGCCGCGGCCATGCTGGCCGCCGCCACGCAAGGCGCCCCACAGCTGCTGCTGCCCTACGCCCTGAACCCGCATGTCCTGCGGGAGATCCACGCCGGCACTGGTGCCATCCGGGTGATTACCGACCGGCCGCATGACGTTCCGTCTCCCATGGTACCGGTTGAATTTAGGCCCCGAGCCTTCTCCCTTCCGGGGTTAAGCGCCGCTTCGCTGGACAAGGTGCTCGTCAATCTTTTCACCGGAGGCTCTACCGGCACACCGCAAGTATGGCCCAAAACCGTGGGCAATCTGTTCGGGGAAGCGTTTTTCATGGTGAACAAATTCAGTCTCTCCCATGCGGATCGCTTTGTGAGCACCACGGTCCCCTATCATATCTATGGCCTGCTGTTCGCCGTCCTGGTGCCCCTGGTGGCATCCGCCAGCGTCACCGCCGGCACATCGATATTCCCCAATGCCATCACCGATGCCATTGCCCGCCACCAGGCGACCCTGTTCGCGGGGGTACCGGTGCACTACCGGGCCCTCCGCGATGCCGCCATCCAGGGCGCAAACCTGCGCATAGCGATCTCTTCGGCGGGACGGCTCGAACCCGAAGACGGTGCTGCCTTTTACCGAAATACCGGCGTCGGTGTCACCGAAATCTACGGGTCCACCGAAACCGGAGGGGTTGCCGCACGCAACCGGGCCAACCATGAAACTTCTCTGACACCGCTGGAAACGGTGGAAACACGGATTGCGGATGACCGTCTGTATGTTCGCTCCCCCTACCTCTCCCCCAATCTGGCAACCGATGCGGAGGGGTTTTTCCTGACCGGCGATCGGGTTGGGGTCGAGGCCGATGGGGGCTTCGTGCTCATGGGACGGGCCGACGGCATCGTCAAAGTGGGCGGCAAACGGGTGGATCTGGAAGGGGTGCAGGCCTGTCTGAAGGACCTGCCGGGCATCGTGGATGCCCTGGTGCTGTCACTTCCCGCCGGCCGCAGCCGGGAGAACGAGATCGTGGCCGTGGTGGAGGGTGAGGTGGATACCGTCGCCATCCGCCAGGCGCTGGCAGCCAACGTCGAAACTTACGCGCTGCCGCGCCGCATTGTGGCCGTCGACAAAATCCCCATGTCCGCCGCCGGGAAGTACGACCGCCAGGCCGCGGAAGCGCTTTTTGCAGGGGGTTAGTCTGAAATACGCCCCTCTCTCCATGGCCCCTGCAGCCCCCCAAACTCACCCGGCGCAGCCCACGATGTGTAATATTTATGAGATGCCGTTGGATTCATTTTAGAATACCAATAGGCGTCGTCTTATTTAGATTATGCTTATATACCGGCGGAAAACGACGAAAATCATCGACAGGCAGTTAATCAGCGGCAATGCAACCCTGCCTCAGGACTGCAAGCGATTCCAGGCCGAAGTAGAAGGTGATCGAAGGCTAACCAGCCATCGAGAGCAAGATATCAATATCAAGTCTTAGACATAGCCTCGCGAGGCTACTATGGCTCATTATCTTCCTAAGACGCTAATATACATCACGATGCTTGTTATGGGTTTTTTCCTATTATTCCCCCCCCTTTTTTTACCGCTTGCCTATCCCGGCATCGTAGTTATCTTTTTACCATTCTTTCTTTAGGCCCTGCGAACCGATTGCTGAATCTCCAGCAGGCGGACCACCTGCGGGTTATCCTAAACTAAACCACCAAACAAAAGGAACAGCGATGAAAATGATACGTTTAGCAATAATTGGAATTATCATGGTGTCGATGCCGGCAGCGGTTCTGGCTGGAAGTTACGCTAGTTCGACAAGTAAAGCCGCTGACATGGCTTCAACGGATATTGTGGACACAGCCGTAGCGGCGGGATCTTTTACCACTCTGGTCACGGCCCTGCAGGCCGCCGACCTTGTGGACACGCTTAAAAGTCCGGGGCCCTTCACCGTTTTCGCACCCACTGACGAGGCCTTTGCGAAGCTCCCGGCAGGCACGGTAGAAGACTTGCTCAAGCCGGAAAACAAGGGCAAGCTGCAGGCCATTCTGACCTATCATGTGGTGCCCGGCAAGGTCATGTCCTCGGATGCCGCCACGCTGACCACCGCCAAAACGGTTAACGGCCAGAGCTTTAAAATCAGCAAGTCGGACGGCGGACTGATGGTGGATCAGGCCCATATTACCCAGGCCGATATTGTGACCAGCAACGGGGTCATTCATGTGATCGACGAGGTCATTATCCCCGAATAAGGATCCTTCAACCACCCTACCGAGGGGAACCGCTTCCCTCACATCATCGTTGACGGCGGGCTCTTTAATTAGAGCCCGCTTTTTTATGGTTTGCGCCGGCGGCCAGGAAATCCTTGAGGCGCGGGCGGAAAACCCGAATCATTTCATCCCATTGGGTATTACGGCTGAAGGCATTGGCCCGGTAAAGGGTCTGGTGGGTCTCGAAGATGTTGTCGGGGACCAGGGGATGGGAAAGATAAATGGAAATGCCGTTGGCGGAGCGATCTTGTGTTCCGCGGGCGTAGACCAGAACCCGCGCTTTCAGCACACTCAGAATTCGGTCACAGGCGGCTTCCAGATCGGACTGCCGGAGACCGGCGCGCAGATGCTGAACAAACCCCTGCAGGTCGTAGTATTCCAGGTTGAGGAAGCTGGCAAAGGGCTGGGTCGCGGACAGGGCGGACTGCATGGCCCGCACGATCGCAGGGTCATCTTGATGGCGGATGAGCGCTCGGGCCAGCTGATCTAAAGCCTCACCCAACTTCGGCAAAGCCGCGGCGTCTACCAGGGCCATGCTGCCGGAAAAACGGCAGGTCTGTCCGGTGCCGATCCCGGTTTTCAGGAAAACCCCCTGCTCGTAATTGTTGACATGGCTGTCCACCAGAGCCCTGCTCAGGGCGGTGATATCAGCGACGGGCCGTGACTGCAATCCGGCGATGAGCTCCTCAAAGTGCAGGCCACGAATTTGGTATTGGCCCGGTGGTTGGTTTACGAGGCGAATTTCATCCTGGCTGCTCACCAAAAGGCGGGTCACATCGCTCAGGGTGTAGTCCACCGCCACCATGTTAGCCAGGCAGGAAAAGAGCACCATCAGGTCGAAGCGCCGCCCGTCGAGACCTTTCTGCAGCGCCGTGTGAAACTGGTCCAGGCTCAATTTATGCCCGCTGGTGTCATCCCGCGAAAAAGAAACGGTTTTGGCCGGCAGCCGCGGCGTTTCATAGCAACGGGTATCAATGGCCCCCTGACCGTGAGCAAAGGTATAAAATATATAGCCCTGCGCCGGAAAACGCGCTATGGCGCTGCGCACGAAGCGCTCCAGGGTTTGAGGGACTCCCAGGTCGGCCTCACCCCACTCCTCGAGAACCGGCGAGGTTATCCGGCCAATCAGAGGGTCGGCCTGCAGGTGCAAAAGCCGCGTCCGGGACCAGGCCTCATCATAGGGCCCCAGCCAGCGGGGATGACTGTCCACCAGGGCGATAACATTGACGGCCTCGGAAGAGCCCACGGTTTCCATCATGTCCAGGGTGTGCAAGACCTCCTGGGCCAAATCATTGTCGCCGTTCATATAGCAGAGGATGGTCACGGTCGCGAGGCGTGACGGGGAGCCGGAGTCCCCTAAGCCCGTCGAAGCAAAGGATGAAAAAAGCAGACCTAAGAACACCAGCAATTTGAGCAGGTGGCGTGTTGGCATTATTATAACCTATACATCAATTGAACCGAAGCGCAACATGTTAACAGCCGATGTTTACCCATTAGGCATCGAAAACGCACTAGTGTGAACAGCGGCCGGCATGGCGTACCCGTTTAAAAGGGGCTGCGCGATAAAAACACGAAGCCGACGGCCAATTCACAAATAGGTTATCGGCCTTAAGGGTAAAAACCATAAGCTATCTTGGGGCTACCATCAAAGGACGACACCATGACCCGATTTCTGTTAATCACCGGTGCCCTCAGCGCCGCCTTGTCCGTTGCCCTGGGGGCCTTTGCGGCCCACGCCCTCACGTCGCGAATGCCGACGGAAACCCTGGCCGTCTCCCATGGTGCCGGTTGAATTTAGGCCCCGTGCCTTCCCCCTTCCGGGGTTAAGCGCCGCTTCGCTGGACAAGGTGATTGTCAATCTTTTCACCGGGGGCTCTACCGGCACACCGCAAGTATGGCCCAAAACCGTGGGCAATCTGTTCGGGGTAGCGTTTTTCATGGTGAACAAATTCAGTCTCTCCCATACGGATCGCTTTGTGAGCACCACGGTCCCCTACCACATCTATGGCCTGCTGTTCGCCGTCCTGGTGCCCCTGGCGGCATCCGCCAGCGTCACCGCCGGTACATCGATATTCCCCAATGCCATCACCGATGCCATTGCCCGCCATCAGGCCACCCTGTTCGCGGGGGTTCCCGTGCACTACCGGGCGCTTCGCGGTACTGCCATCCAGGGCGGGAAATCTGCGCCTGGCCATCTCTTCGGCGGGACGGCTCGAACCCGAAGACGGTGCTGCCTTTTACCGAAATACCGGCGTCGGTGTCACCGAAATCTACGGGTCCACCGAAACCGGAGGGGTTGCCGCACGCAACCGGGCCAACCATGAAACTTCTCTGACACCGCTGGAATCGGTGGAAACACGGATTGCGGATGACCGTCTGTATGTTCGCTCCCCTTACCTCTCCCCCAATCTGGAAACCGATGCGGAGGGGTTTTTCCTGACCGGCGATCGGGTTGGGGTCGAGGCCGATGGGGGCTTCGTGCTCATGGGACGGGCCGACGGCATCGTCAAAGTGGGCGGCAAACGGGTGGATCTGGAAGGGGTGCAGGCCTGTCTGAAGGACCTGCCGGGCATCGTGGATGCCCTGGTGCTGTCACTTCCCGCCGGCCGCAGCCGGGAGAACGAGATCGTGGCCGTGGTGGAGGGTGAGGTGGATACCGTCGCTATCCGCCAGGCGCTGGCAGCCAACGTCGAAACATACGCTCTGCCGCGCCGCATTGTGGCCGTCGACAAAATCCCCATGTCCGCCGCCGGGAAGTACGACCGCCAGGCGGCGGCCGACCTTTTTGCAGATGGTTAAGCTGAAATACGACCTTCACTTCAGGCCAGGCCCCGCAAAGTCAGGCCAGTTCATTTTTCACCGCAATACCGATTTTGTCTACCGCATATGGCTTTTTGAGGTATCGGCCGGCGCCTAGCGCTTGGGCTTGTCTGACCAAATCGGTTTCTGAAAAACCGCTGGTTATAATGGCCTTTTGCGTGGGCCGGAATTCATAGCGTTCGGCGATAGGTTTCAAGTCCGTTTATCCCCGGCGCCATGATCATGTCCAGAACCAATAGGTCGACGGTGTGGTCTTTCAAATATTCTAGCGCCTCTTCTCCGCTGCCGACCGAATGCACCGAATATCCTAATTGTGTCAATATCGAAGTCGCAATTATTCTTTGGACTTCAACGTCATCAACCACCAATATCGATTCGTTGTTTCCGTGCAACCGCTTGATATCGAATGCATCCGTATCATTCTGCAGGGCCTTTCGCGTAACGGGGAAATAGATCTTGAACGTTGTTCCTGTTCCGATCGTGCTTTTAAAATCGATAAACCCGTTATGATCCTTGACCGTCCCCCACACGACGGACATGCCTAGCCCCGTGCCGCTTTGGCCCATTTTCTTCTTGGTGTAAAACGGCTCGAAAATGCGGTCCATATCATCAGGCGCTATCCCCAGGCCTTCATCTTGTATTGTTAAAACAACGTAATCGCCTTCACCGATATCTTCATGACCTTTTATCTGAGTGTCAACATACTTGTTTTCCGTCGAGATTTTTAAATCCCCGCCTTCAGGCATGGCTTCAGCGGCGTTTGAAACGAGATTCATGATTGCTTTTGAAAGATGTACGTCTGAACCCTCCATATTTAAAAGATCCGTTGCAAGATTTGTAATTTCTTTAACGTTGGGATGATACGATTTCAACTTTTGAAACTCGGGACTCTTCAGGTACGCTTCAACGATGAAGTTAAGATTTAAGACTTCAATTTTTTCAACCCCTCGCCTGGCAAGCGTTAATAAATCCTGAACAATCGCGGTTGCTTTTTTCCCCGATTGAAAGATTGTCTCTAATGGCCCAACTAATGGACTGTCCTTGGGTAACTGCAGCAGGAGCAACTCAGGGTAACTGACGATTCCTGATAATATGTTATTAAGGTCATGCGCCACTCCCCCGGCAAGCGTACCGATTGCCTCCATTTTTTTGGCTTTCTGCAATTGCTCTTCTAATCGGATCTTTTCCTTGCTCGTTTCCAACCGAAAGGTGATGTCCCTTCCTACTAAAACCTTCCCGATAACGTTATTGCTGCCATCGATTAAAGGGTTATAGAAGATTTCATAAACTTGATTTCCGTTGATGGTGATATTGAAAGATTTGTCTTTTTCGGTCGTTGTTTCAAGTGCCGACATCATATTTTCAGGGGATATTGCTAAAAATTCGATTATGGGCTGGCCAATCAATTCAGGGTAAGGTTTATTTATAAGGTTTTTTGCCGCATGATTGACCCGAACAATTCTATTTTGGACATCTAACAAAAAGATAATATCCAAAACAGAATCGAAGGTATTCTCCCAATCTCTTGCCAAATTATGGAGCGTACGCATGGAAAGATCCAACTTTTCCGACATGGCTTTAAAGGCGATCTTAAGGTTCCCAATCTCCCCGCCTTCTTTTATTGCGTCTAGCTCCTCTTTAAATCCTTCTTTCAATGATAACCCGTTGCCATTTTCTCCGATACTACCTATTTTTATAATCGCGTCCTGAAGCTTATTAAGCGGTTTTGTAACACCTTTCATCAAAAGCGCCCCGATCATCACAGAAATTGCGGACACCAATATTATGCCAAGTATAATATTGATTCTTGCGGACTCGATTGGCGCAAAAGCTTCGCTTTTGGGTTGTTGAGCCCCGATAATCCAATCGGAATTAGGTATTTGTTTCATACTGATTAACATCGGAACACCACGAGAATTGACCGTCTCTCCACTTCCTTCATACCCTTCGATAGCGGCATCGAATAATTTATTGGCCCCTATTGGAACATCAGTTTTTAGAATTCGGTTTGCTTGCGGATGAAGAATCATCAACCTATCTTTATTGAATGCATAGATGTATCCTGACTGTCCTATTTTTGTTAACCGAATTCCTTCCAGGGCGTTAGGGGAGGTTAGTTGCACCGAGCAGCCCAGCATACCAACAATGCGTCCCGAGGTGCCTTTTAAAAGCGCCGTAAAGGTTATCACTGGTTCGCCGGTTCGCGCTGATCGATAAGGTACACCGACAATCCCTTTTTGATTCGCCATCGTTTCTTTGAAGTATTGGCGGAACGCAAACGACCTACCCCGAACCTCCGGATGTGGCGGATAGTCTGACCACAGTGTCCCATTTTCATCCAGAAGGAACATTCCGTTTTCAAATTTTGGGAATATTTTGAAATAGGATTCTAATACATCATCGGTGCGCTGCGCATCCTTGTTCTCTATCGCGATTTTAGGCAGCGCCTGGGCAACGGCCTGCGCTTCTTTTAAGCTGTCCGATAAAAAACTCGAAATTTCACGTGAAGAGGTGGTGCTCACGTTCTCAAGGCCGTTTAGGATGGAACTTCGTAAAGAATTTGCAAAATAATTCAGGTAATAATAACCACTGATGCCGAGAGAGACGGTTATTAGAATTCCCAGAAGAATTGATGCTTTTATTCTTAATGTCATGGTGACCTTCTTAAACGGCTAGGCGGTATTCTGAAAGGCTCGTCAGGGTGATTGACAAAAACAGAGATAGCGGATCCCCAAAAGACGTATCCGCATCTGATTATTAGTTTAATCCTTTACGTCCGGCACTACAACAGTTGTTATCCTGAAAAGTCTTAAGCAGCAGATAACACTATAAAATATATCTGTTCGTATTCTTTTACGGGCATTCGGATTAAGCGCGGAACATTGCGGATACCGTCCAAAATGTTTAGGCGAGTGATAGATACGCAACCTTTGATTTGGTCCCATCAATCAGAAAATTATCGAGATTTCGCATCATTGAAAAAACAAAGATATTGATTTTTTAAAAGGAAGGGTCTGTTTTTGACGCTTGCTTCAGTTTCAACTCAAAACAACGTAACAATTTTTGAGAAGCGAACCGATATTTTGTCGTTCATATCAGGGCCGGTAAATCCCGCTAGCCAGAAAACGCTCCCAGAGCGCTTTAAAGGTCGGGTAGTCGTGCCCTCCGGGGATCCGCACCACATGGTTCTCCGGCAAAAGCTCCGCTAAAAGGGCATTGGCCGGTGCATGGTCGTCTTCCGTGCCGTAACCCAGAAAAATCGGCACGGGATCGTCCCCGGCGACATTGTCTCTGATCCAGTGCCACAACATTCGCTCCCAGTCTTCGACGGGATCATAGGCCCCGGGGGACCAAGACCGCACACCGCCGGCAGCCTGGATTTCTTCGATGATGTCATCATCCCCTAAAAAAGGGGCTATCAGGCAAATGCCTTCTATATCCTGTGGTTGCTCCCGGAGGTAAAGCATGGATCCTAACCCTCCCATGGAAAACCCCACCAGCCAAATATTGTCTTTGCCCTGGGCCCGGGCCGGGTCGATCACATCCGCCTTCAGGCGCACGATAAGCGTCCGTTCTGAGTAGTAGGCGAAATGGGCGTTGGGTGCCGCCATATCGAACGGCAGGCCCATGGTGCGCACATCGTCCACCAGGCCCTCTTCTTCGAAACTGGTGTGGCTGCCGCCGATCCCGCGCATGAAGATAAAAAGATTGCGCTGCGGCACGCCCTCGTCCGCTGAATAGTAAAGAACATCCATCGGGGCTTTCGCAAACCAGGAACAGCCGGTAAGCAGTGCGGCCAGACCAACCATCATCACGCCAAGAATTAAGATTCTGATCTTCATAGAATTCTCCATAATGGGCTTAGGCACAACATCCATCCTCACTTTTATAGTGAGTCTCCTCCTACGGAGCGGGAGGCCTCACGTAGCCCCACCGAAAGGGGCTTTAAAATTATCTATGAGCTTATGTCTCTTTATTTCCCTTTGTCCCGCGCCGAGCATCGACGGGGCGGACGGAAAAAATCGCGCGGACTGTCTGAGCCCGCCACAAGGCGGGTGCGTTTCCGCGCGCTCCGTCCGTTGCGACGACGCGCAGGATAAGCGGGACACGGGCGTTTTCTTTTGCTTCGTTTTCTTTCACGTGAAAGAAAATGAAGACTCAATCTCAGAAAAACTCCCCGGATCGGTAGAACCGCTCCGGGTCCTCCGCCAGAGAGGGTGGATTTAGATCAAAATTGAAATGGCAACTCAATCACCCCAAGACCTCATTTCGGCGCAGGCCGGAATCTATTTAAAATCGCGGGTGTTTGCCAAGAAATCCATGCTTCCGCCGGGATGACATCGGTTTGTCTAATTAGCTGCCTAAGTTTCAATACCCCATATAACGCCCATCGGCGTTCGATCATTCTTCAAAATGCTCACATATCATTGAATATGCTCCGCTTTTCATCAAGCTGCGCCTTGCTCTTGAACGCGATCTGAGGTTTTGAAACCACTTCTAGAAATAACGATCAATATTTTCCAACGCGTCCCGGGCGTCCTGGTGAAAATAGGCCCGCCAGCAGTATGCTTCGCCCGTGGCGGCCACATCCTGCCGGAGCACCCAGCGCAGGTCCTCCTCAAACCCCTGGCGATCCTGATCCCGCACATGGAAGTATTTGGCGCGACCCCAACGGCTCAGCATCCAAGGAGAGCCAAAGGCCACGGCCTCTTTCAAATACTGCTCGGACCGGTCGGCATCACCGCCCATGACAGCTGGCAGAATCCCGAAATAGAGACTCTGGGTAAATTGAATGGCCCCGCCGCCCCATTCCGGGTCGATGGCCTCTATGCGTTCCAGAAAGGGCCCGGTGCGCTCGACCCAGGTAATATTGACAACTTGTTCCGGGAAAGACAAAACTTCTTTGAAGATATACAGAACGGCCGTCGTCCAGAACATCATGGCGGGTATGTCCTTTTCTCCCAGCACCTGGCAGGCCTCCCAGGGAGGCCGGCCTTGATCCGCAAAGGCCTTGAAATCGGGGTTCGTGTACATGGCCCGTTCGCACAGGCGCATGGCCGTCCGATAATAGGCATTTTTAGCCTGGCGATTATCGGTGTGGGCCGCCCCCATGAGGATGGTTTGATTGGAAAGACTCCGTCAGGGCTCTGACATGATACGGATCCCGGTCCAGCACGCGACGATAGGCATCCATGGCAGCTTGCAGGCTTTCCCGGCTGTCGGCCACGGCGGCCCGCTGGTCGGCTGCCTGCAGCAACACGCCGGCATCCGGTGCCGGAGCAACAGGCTCTCCGGACGGCCAATTGGGCTGCCAGGACATGCACCCCGTGAAGGTGCCCATGATCACCAAGACGAACACCACGGCAGCCAAATTAATGAAACCTGCTTGGCGGTATACATACATGATCGGTGCCCCTGGGAATGAAGGGTGGATGAAATGTTGCACGGGAAAAGCTTTCGGGACGCTACCGCATGCCGCCCCGATTGGTCAACCGCAATGGATCATTGGCCTCCGTCCGGGATGTGGGCACGAATCCATTTGGGCGGCTGCAGCCTGCCGCCGCTGACATCGCGCATGGTCAGCCCCTGGATGAATTCGCAGAGCCGTCCTTCCCGGTCGTGAAGCCATACATCGAAAAGCAGGCCATCGCCCTCCCGCGCTATAAATCGAACGCAGGCCCGATAATCCTTGCCCGGCAAAGTCGGATGCAGGATCACCCGTTTCTGAATGGCGACGGGGAAGGCGACGACGCCGGCATAGCGCTGGGCCCAGGCACAAGCGACATGGAACGCGGCGTCAAGGCCAAAGGGCGATCCCAGTCGGAAGGCACGCTCCTCCGTTCCAAGGCGCCACCCGATACAGTGGCCAGCGCGCCTTCCGGTTGCAACGCCACCCGGGAAACGACATTCTGAAACGTCCTGCCGAAGGGCACCATCTCCGCATACAGCCGATCCACGGACAGATGGTATGCATCCGTGTGTGCATCCGGCCACGCAGGCGCCTGGGGCAGGGGGGCATCCGCATTGACGGACAGACCGAAACGGGTCCGAACATGAACTTTCATGCGGGTCATACCGCTTTTCACCGCCACATGGCGCGTCAAAAGCACCGCCTCGATCCCACCCTCGGGAGTGACACCCAGTTCAGCAAAGGCCTCCACCCGCGGGATATCGGGAGGGGGCAGGGTCAGAAACTTGTCAAAACGGATGTCTTGGGAAGAAGCCAGCGACACATCGGGGAACGCCCGGCCCACCGCTCGGGCCAGATGCGCCATGGCGTAGACCGCCGGCAACACCGCCTGCCCGAGAAAGCGGTGATCCTGCAGACCGGCCGCGTTGGGTATCGTCAGCGCATAGCGGTGCGGTACGGCTATCGGGGAAACGTCTTCCATAGATGCAGGGTCTGGTCATCGATGCCCACCGGCACGCCGGCGGTGTTGGTGGCACAGTGACGGGTGGTCCCCTTGCAGATCAGCACCCCCGTCTCCTGGTGGGTAATGATGTAGTCAAAACTCAAGCGCACCCGCTCCAGGTCGGCCGGTCGGGTGTTGACCCAGATCGGGTCATCATAGTGCAGCGGGCTGAAATAGTTCAGGCCAATTTCAAAAATCGGGTAGACAAACCCATTTTCTTCGACCTCTTTGTAAGGGTAGCCGGCATCCCGCATCAGGGAGGCCCGCCCGTATTCAAAATAACGCAGGTAGTTGCCGTGATACACCACCTGGGAACGGTCGGTATCGGCATACAGCACGCGCGTCTCACAACGGTGCCAGACCTGGCCGCCGGATCGGTCGCGGACATAGTTCTGATCACCATTCAATATTTCCGGCAGAAACGGTTTGGGTCTTCATCTACAAACCTCGCAACACAACGCAGCAGTTGGTCCCGCCAAACCCGAAGGCGTTGGACAGCACGATCTCGTGGTCCTGCTGCCGGGCGTTCCGGGTACGACATCGATATCGTCAAACAGCGGATCGGGAAGGTGATTGATGGTGGGCAGGATCAGGCCCTGCTGCATGCCCTCGATGGTCAGGGCCGCTTCAATGGCGGCCGCGGCACCGAGCGAATGACCGATCTGGGATTTGTTGGAAGACACCGGAATCTGCCCGATACGCGGGCCGAAAACGCTGCGCAAACACTCGATCTCCGTTCGGTCCCCCTTGGGCGTCGAAGTACCGTGCGCATTGACATACTGGACATCGTCCGGCTGCAGTCCGGCATCGTCGATCGCCTCCCGGATGGCCCGGACGATGGTCGCTTCGTTCGGCTGGGTAAAATGAAACGCATCCGACGTCCACCCGATGCCCATGACCTCGGCCCGGGCTTTGAGTCCGTGGGCCGCGACGATGTCGTCCGCGGCCAGGACCAGAACCCCGCCGCCTTCTGACAACACCATTCCCTTGCGGTCGATGCTGAAGGGCCGCGAGGCTTGTCCGGGATCCTGGAAAGCGCGATCTCTCGGGCCGATACTGATGGTGGCCAGCATGTTGGCAAAACCGTGGATAATTTCGGGAATCAGGCAGGTGTCCACCCCCCCCACCAGCGCCACGTCGCAATCACCGTCGCGGATCATACGGGCGCCGATGCCGATGGCGTGGTTGCCGGAAGCGCAGGCCCCCTGCGGGGAAAAAATCGGTCCGGTAAAGCCCTCCAGCATGCCGGATTTGCCCGCCGGCAGGTTGGCGCATAAATTCGGTAATAGATAGGGGCTGATTTTCAACGGGCCCCGCTTGAGATAATTGTCCATGGCGGTCCGATAGGCGTCGGTGCCGTTCAGGGCCGACCCCACCAGACAGGCCGTGCGCGGCCCGATAGCGTCATCCATGGTCAGGCCGGCATGTGCCAGGGCCTCCCGGCAGACGGCCATGGTCAGCAGGACAAAGTCGGCATTCCAGTTGTAAGCCTCTTTTTTATCGACGAAATCCAGCGCTTCGGGGTCCCACCCGGGAATCTCGCCCACCACGTTGTTGCGCGTTTCCACCGCGCAGCGGGTAATGCGGCGCAGGCCGGATTCCCCATTGACGGCACGGTGCCAGGTTTCGGGAAAGGTGCGCCCCAGCGGCGTTGCCGCCCCATACCCGACGACGAAAACGCGTCTGTTAGCCGGTGCTTTCATAAATTTGGCGATAAACCTCTTATAAAATCTGATCCCGGTGTCAGGAAAACGCCATACAAAGCCAGGGTCACGATATCCAGGAGATGGCTTGTTTTCCGCACACGGGGTCCCATATCACGGATTCCCTCACAATAACAGAACCGGTTGTGGATCGGGCGATGGCGGTTAGCCTTGCCGCTGCAGCACGATGCAGGCGTTGCAGCCGCCAAACCCGAACGCATTTTTCAGGATAAATTCCTGATCATGCTGACGGGCGCCTTCAGCCACCACATCCAATGCCAGATCGGGATCCGGCGTATGGTTGATCGTGGGTAAGAGAAGACCGCGCTGCATACCCTCGATGGCCAGGATGGTTTCGATGGCGCTGGAAGCTCCCATGGCGTGGCCGGTCATGGATTTGTTGGCGGACACGGGCGGCAGGCGGTTCCCGAATACGTTTCCCAGGGCTTGGGCCTCGACCGTGTCTCCGATGCGGGTGGATGTCCCGTGGGCATTGACGGCATCCACGTCGGCCGGCTGCAATCCGGCATCGGCGATGGCTTCGGCAATACAGCGGGTGACCGTTGTGAGATTGGGCGCCACGAAATGCTGGGCATCGGAGGTCATGCTCCACCCCGCCAGGGCGATGTCGCAGGGCAGGCCATGCTGCCTGGCAAACGCTTCCGTGGTCGCAATCAGGCAGCCGGCACCTTCGGAAATGACGAATCCGCGTCGATCGATGGAAAAGGGACGGCTGGCCCGGGCGGGTGGCTCCGGCGCCTGCCCCGGTTTGGGTTGATAGGCCCCGTTCATGGTGGCGAACCCGGCCACGATCGGTTCCACGAGGCAGAAATCGACGGCCCCGCATATGGCCACGTCGGCCCGGCCCTGTTCGAGGAGCATTTGCCCGGCAATCAGCGAGGTCACCCCGGTGGCGCAGGCGGTGATCGTCGCCGTAATCGGTCCGGTGGCACCCGTCAGGATGGAAACCTTGCCGCCCACCATGTTGATGCAGGAATTGGGGTTGGTAAAGGGATGCGGCCACTTGTTTTCCGCGATCATGCGGCGGTCGGCTTTCAGCACCGCATCCAGGCCGCCGACCGCGCTGCTGAAGGTGATGGCAACGCGGGGCGCCAGTTCCGGCGTGATCTCGATGCCGGCGCGAACCAGGGCACGATGCGCCACCAGCATGGCATGTCGAAAAATAGGGGATGTCCATTGGGCCATCGGGCGGGGGGCCAGAAATGGATAAGGACTGGCATCCCAGTCCGGCACCTGGCCGGCAATGGCGACCGGGAATCCTTCCGGGCGTGCAAAGCGCGTCAAGGGGCCGATACCGCTTGCGCCGCGCGCCGCCTGTGCCCACTGGTCCGCCATATCCGTTCCCAGCGGCGATACCATGTCCCAGCCCACGATCACTGTTTTTGATGTTGCCATCCGTCCGTATCTCTCCGGGCGCCCTGGGCGCGCCCCAAAAACAAACCGCCGGTTCGGTTCGCCCTGGGTCAGGCCCGAAGCAGCGGCATATTTTATCGCCCCGCAAGCGACGGTATCCGCCGGTGGGCCGTTATCGTCGGGGAGCAGTGCCTACCAGGGAATAAACTGGTAGAGTTTGGCAAACATTTCATACACCTCGATCCAGTTCTGCAGATCCTTGGTGGTGCGTATGTGGGCCCGTTTGTTCACCATGACCCAACTCATGTGGGCCGCGCCATCCTTGCAGGTCCGGCAGTCGCGCGTTTCGGACGTGCAGCAGCGATGCATCGTCTGGAGGTCCGAGGCCCAGCGGATAAAATGAATCAGTCGTTTGGGCTGCGGGTTCCGGGTATCCAGGGGTTCGGTAACGGAGGGGCATTCATTCCAACCGAACGGCCGCCCGAGCATTTCACCCGATGGTGATCACCTCATGGTAATACTTGCTGGAAATCACCGTGTCCGGATAACGATCCAGCACGTCATCCATCTCGTAGCGCACGTCCGCCAGTTCTTCCGTTGTCCAGGAAAAACCGTCCACACCCTCGTCGTTGGATAGCAACTGCATATGCACCTTGACGCCGATACCCTTGATTTTCTGAATGATCTTTTCGATCTTGCCGATCTGCTTGGGCGTGATGGTGTAAAGATAGTAGGTGTGCGGGTCGCCGGCATAGTTGCGACTGGAGATGGCAAAAGTGTCCTTGCCGCGCAGGGTTTTTTCGTCGTTTTCATCGCCCCACAGGGAAATACCCACCATCAGGTCGGGGAAACGATCCCGCGGCACCTTGATCAGCCCGTTCGTGGCACAAAACGTCGGCAGCCGCCGGTAAAAGGCCTCCACCCGATCCAGGAACAGCGTGGGCTCGCCGCCGATCAGGATGGCCAGGTTGACGCCGCGCACCATTTCACGGTCGATAAAGGTTTCCCAGCGATCAAGGTTGTTTTCTTCCTGCGCGGCTTTGTCTTCGCCGGACGAAAAAAAGAAACAGCCCTTGCATCGAAGATTGCAGCGGTTGGTCACATCATATATCGAACTGCGGATGTTCAGCTTGGAAATACGTTTATAGCGCGCATACCACGCATCATCCAGCAGCGAGCTTACCGTTTTCATTCAAAGCACTCCTTCTCGCACCATTCAGCCGCAAATCCGTCGCGGCCCGCTATCGGGGCCATCATCCGCAGGGGTTGCCAATCACAGGGCACAACACGGGGGTTCGGTGACGCCGGTGTAAAGATTTTCGCCTTTTTCATACCCCGTCACCCACACGGCCAGATAGGTATCGACGTAATCCAGCCAGGCCCGGAATGTTTCAGGATCGGTCGCATGCCGGAATAACTTGGAGGTCACGATGGCACTCCCGGCGGCATAGTGCCGGCAGTCGCTGCAATCCGTATCCGGCACACAGCAGGCCGCGGCGCGATCCCAGCTGAGATCGGTGCGGTATTGACGAAAGGACCGACCCAGCCCCACATTCCGGGAAGCATTCCGGCGGGGGTAAGGACAGGCAAACAAGTCATGCAGGCCCAGGCGGTGCGAGTGCACCACCGCGTTGTAATTGGAAAACAGGACGTGTTCCGGGTGGGATGCGAGGAGCGTGATCATCGTCTCGCGGACCTTTCCCAGGGACGCCGGCGTGTGCCTCAGGGGGCCGTCATACCCGACGGGCGCGGAAAACATGTTAAACGTTACCTTGGCGCCTTGGCCGGCCAGAATGTCCGTGACCTCATGGGCCTCGTCGATATTGGTCGGTGTGAAGGTGTAGACAAAAATCGCGCGCGGGTCGTTGCGGTAATTGTCGATTTGCCGGCGCAGCATATCCGCCGCCCCGCGAAGCCGCTGGCTGGTGACATCGTTCCCCCAGACGGAAACATGGATCCGGTATTGGATGGTCTCCGGAATGCGGATCAAGCCATTGGACGCAATCGTACCCAGCGGCATCTCTTCGTAGCAGACCTGACACAGATCCGGCACCAGGGCCGGTTCGGCACCGGCCAGCACCACGAAGGTGACCCCGCGCGCCTTTTCGGCCTGCATCAGCTGCCGCCAGGCGTCCGGATCGCGATTGTCCTCGGTATACTGCTTGGAGCCCTCAAAATAGTAGCAGCCTTCACAGCGGATATTGCAGCGACAGCTCATGTCGTAGGTGGATTCGCGCAGGAAGAAATAACGACGCACCTTTTCCCAGCGCGCATTGATCGACGGATCCGCCAGGATATCGGCAAATTTCCATTGCCGCTGCGGTTCACGACAGGCGGGTTGAACGTCCTTCAAATTCGGTACAGTCAATGCATTATCCCCATACACGCTTCAGGATTCCAGACGCGTCGCAATATAGGTCGCAATTTTACGAACCGTTGTAAGCGTCGGATAGTCGTCTTCATCAAAACGAATACCGTAATGATCCTGCAGGACCAGCGCCACGGTGGCCAGGTCCATGCTATCGATACCGATTTCGTCCACGAGGTCGATATCCGGTTCGAAAGAGGCCGGCGTAACATCTTCCAGCTTCAACTCCTCGATCATCACTTCCGCAACCCGCAAGATAATATCGGCTTCTTTGGTTTCAACAGACATAAGTGGTGTCTCCCTTCTACGGCATTCCCTCTAATCGATCGCCAAACCCCGTCACCCCCTCAATGGCCGTATGGCAGACGTCCGAAAAAATGCTCACATATCATTAATTGCGCCGCGCCTTTGAACGCGAATCGAGGTTTTTACACCCCCGATTGTTCAATGCGGCACGCCTCACCGGTCCGGTCACGGGTTCGCGCCTTCCGGAGGACCGGTCATCATCAACCCACTGCAAGCGTTTTCACCGTCGATCGTCAATTGAAAACGGTACATGCCGGGTTTGTCCGGAACGGGGTCCACGGCGATATCGATGGTTTCCTCCGGGCGAATGATCCGTTTGAAACGAACCCGTTTGAGCCCCGTCAGACGCACCTCTTGACCCAGTGCCGCCCGGATCGCTTCCATCACCAGATGCAGCTGGGCGATGCCCGGCAACAGAGGGTCTCCCGGGAAATGCCCCTTGAACCAGGGCGAATCCGCCGGGATGGAAACCTGATCGGTCATGGTGACGGCCGGCTGTTGATTTGACGCCATAAGAAATTGCATCCCTCCGTCATAACGGAGCCTTCAACGGATCAAGAATTCCCAGAGCGGTCCGACGAACCCACGCGTGTGCAAGCGGGTCAGGACCTTCTCGATTTCTTCGCCGCCGGCACCAAAAATCCAGTTCGCTCGGCCGCCGGCAACCTGCCGCACCCGTTCCATAATGACGTTTTCGTCCATTGCTTCCGATCGATAAAAAACCGGCTCGAGCAAGTCCTGCTCCGCTGAAATCAATTTTTTATCGATCGCCAAATGATAAAGAGCGGTATGCGGATAAATCCGCATACCGCAGAAAAAAAATACTACGGTACGGCTCAATTTGTCAATGTTTGAAAGTGTTTCCGCAAGGGTTGCGAAGGTCTCGCCCGGGCCGCCTAAAAGCATATAGTGGGCGATATGAACCCCCGTCGCCAGGGCCGCCCGATGGGCACGCTGGATGTCGGCAACGCAAAAGGGCTTATGATAAGCCTTCAGCACCGCATCCGCCATGGCTTCCGTTCCGAACTCGATGTGGGTCAAACCGGCCTGCACCAGCCGCTCAAAATAACCATCCGGCGGCCGGATCGGTGCAAAAAATGCCCCCCAGGGGATTGCCAGTCCGACCGCCTTGAATGCTTCCGCCACCGCCAGGCTGTGGGGCATGTCCGCATTGAAGGCCGAATCGGTGATAAACAGATAGCGGGCACCGGCCTCCTGCAACGATAGAGCCGTGGCCGCCACTTCCGCGGGGGCTATCCGCCGCATGGCGCGCCCCTCGATGTGGGGATAGGTGCAATAGATACATCGAAACGGACACCCCCGTTTCGACTGCAGGTTGAGCATGCCGCCGCGGCGGACATAATAGTTCGTCACCGTGGGAGACGGGTTGACCCTCCGATCCCAACGACCCTCGAGCGGGCGGGGGATATGGGCGATCTGCTCCGGCAGAATCACACCCGGCATTCCGGCCGGATCTTGCCCCTTTTCTACCACATCCAGCAGGGCCGCCAGGCGCTCCCCTTCCCCGATAATCCCGAAATCGGCCTTCAAGAGCGCCATCAACTCGACCGGGAAAATGGTGAAACCGCTTCCGCCCAGAACGATAGGGGCGGTCGTATGGGCGCGGATAAGCGTCGTCAGATCCCGATACTGTCCCGTAAAACCCAGTGGATCAAGCGTGTCCGTATTGTCGATGTTGCGGATTGAAATCCCGACGATGTCCGGGGGGCTGTTCTGCAACACCGGCACCAGGGCTGATGGGCCTGCTCCCGCGATCAAATCGACCACTTGTACCTGATGGCGATCCTCAAGTGCCCGGGCGACATAATCCAGCCCCAGAGGGTAGACCGCGTAGGGCGCTTTGAGTCGGTTGGCGGATACCAGCAGGACGTTCACCGCAGGCCCTCCCGCAATAGCATCCCGCGATAAAGGCGCGCCCTTCCGCCTCCCTTACCCCATGCCTTCCCGGCACCCGGAGACGCGGGCAACGCATCGATGAACCCTATAGATATCGACAATGTCTATAATTCCTGCGGTCACCGCTCATGACGACGCGGCCAGCATCGTTGTGATCGTGGCTCCCAACCCCAGAAGCAAAATACCGCGACCGGCCAGAGGCCATTCCTCGCCCCCGGCCAGTGCGCCGGGAATGGCGCCACGCTCCAGAAGGGCCATGGCAGCCACCGCCGCGACCGCCGAAGCAGAAGCGAATTCGCCGAAATAACGACGATAATCGATCACGGGCCCCTTGAATCCCAGACGGCGCCAAAAGTCATCCAGGTGCGGGGCGCAATCTTCCCGGCAGGCCGCCGGTATGCCGACCATCACCGCGCCGATCCGGTCATTAAAGGTCCGGGGACCGCCATGGTAGGCCAGAGCCGCCTGCAGGGATTCGGATAGATCCCCGCCCGGCGCGAAATACCCGGGCCGCAGGGTCAATTGCGATCCTTCACCGGCCGTTTCCAGGAAAAGCATCCCGCCGCCATCCGCGGGGGTGTCGCCCATCGGCACGGAGGGGTCGAAAAGCGCTGAAAATACAGGATGCATTTCATCGGCGCCCCCCACAAGCACCGGGTGCCGTCCGTTGGCCGCAAGGTAATCGGCCGCTGTCAGCGCCTGCTCGAACGAGGCATCGCCGCCGGTCATGGCCACGTTGGCGCCCCGGGCCTTGGCCCGCATCGCCACTTGCCCCGCCGGGGCATTGTGTACCGAACCCACAAAATCGATGGGACTGGTATAGAATTCGTTGGACGCGTAGAGCTTTTCCAGGAAATCATGCGTTTCCGATAACGCACCCCACGCCGTTCCGAAGTAAACATCGCTTATGGGATCCGTCCTGCCGGCGCTGTCCACGGTCCGGGCGGCCAGGCCCAGCGCCATGCGTGCCAGTCGTTTCATCCGCCGCACCGCGGCGGGCGGCAGTCCTTCCGTCAGGCGATCCGCCGCCAGGGTGCCTTGGCAGGAAGCGCCTTGAAAAAACCGCGCCAGGGTCGCCGATGTCCCACCGGCGCCGGTAATGCAAGCATAGGCGCGCACCCTCAGCGATCTTGCCGAAGGGCGCGCTTGGACCGCCTCCCGGAAGCCGGGGTCGGCGAACACCAGGGCCGCATTGTTGCCACCGAAGCCGAAGGAATTGGACAATACGGTCTGTACCGGCTGCTGCCGGGGCGCGACCAGAGGACTGAAACCGATGGCCTCATCCGGGTGCCGCCAGCCCACATTGGCGGGCAGAAACCCCTCCCGGATGCACAGCGCGGCAACAACCGCCTCGATCACACCGGATGCCGCCAGGGAATGCCCGAAACTCCCCTTGACGGAAGACACCGGCGGCAATCGGTTCTCAAACACCTTCTTCAGGGCGAACCCTTCCGCCAGGTCGTTTTCCACCGTGCCGGTGCCGTGCAGGTTGATATAATCGACCGCGCCGGGGGTGAGCCCGGCATCTTCCAAAGCCGCCGTCATGGCCTCCTGTGCGCCACGGCCTTCGGGGTGGGGGGCCGCCGGGTGATGGGCGTCACAGGTCAAGCCCCCGCCAAGGATCTCGGCAAGGGCCCCGGCCGGAGGATGGTCGGCCGCCGTCAGCAGAAGCATGGCCGCACCTTCCGCGACACTCATGCCATGACGATCGCGATCCATGGGGCGGGCCCCCAAACGATCGACAATCTGCAAACTGTTAAAACCGTAATAGGTCAAACGGCAAAGCGAATCGGCACCGCCCACCAGCACCCGCCGGGCCGCACCCCGGCGCAATATTTCCAGCGCCAGCTTGATCCCCACCGCGCCGGACGAACACGCCGTGGATACCGTCAGCACCGGACCCCGGCAGCCACATTCTTTGGCCACCAAGTCGGCCACCGAGCCGGCGGCATGGTAGTACGAAAACCGGGGCTGGCGATGCCCCCCCTCCTTCATATAATTTTCCGTGGCCAGCATGCCGCCGGTGGTCACCCCCATGATGACCATATCCGGAACATGTTTCGCATCGCCCAGGGCTTCGCGAGCGGCCACCCGTGCCAGCTGATGCGTCCGGGGGACGCCGATCATCCCCGGTCGGCAGGTCGCGAACTTCGCCTACGGGCAAAGGGGTATCGAATGGGCACGGAAAGAGCGTCAGGGGCGGATACCGCTGGCGGCCTGCTGCAGGGCCTGCAGCGTTTCCGCAACCCCGTGCCCCATAGCGCTGATAATGCCCATGCCGGTAATGAATACCCGCCGGTCAGCCAATCGCCCCACCCGTGTTTGCGTGTTTGCTGGATATACGCCCCCAGGGCGCCCAGACTGGTAAAAACCTGGGCGCCCAGTTCTTTGCTGTCGATCACCACGCCATATATCTTTTCCACCATCATGACCAGTTCCAGGACATCGATGGAATCGATGCCGAGATCGCCGCCCACCAACTGGGCCTCCGGATCGATATCTTCCGGGGTCACATCTTCCAGGGCCAGTGTCTCAATGATCTGCACTTTGAGTTCTTCAATAAAATTGTCCATTCATCCACCGTTTCTAATGGAATTGGCGCACCAAAGGTCCGGTTACCATTACCGGACCACGCTTATTGGTGAGTGATGTGCGAACGAAAACAGCCGCATCCCCACCGACCTGTCGCCACCCGGCGACACACAACACTAAATCCTTGCGAACATAATTCAAGCACGGCGGCAGTTCAACCGCTTTTTAGCCGCATGGCCTCCCGATCCGGGACGGGCTTCACCCTTTACAGCGGCGCCGCATCTGTTGTAGGAAGAGCCTTGCCGGCGCAGGGCGCCCTGACGGCGACAGGCGGCCGGCAACCCATAGCGAGGCTCGTTCTGTGGCGCTTCAGGAATACGCCCTTGACCAATTGATCCCGCACCGCAACGGTATGCGACTGATCGACCGGCTGCTTTCGGCCAATCACCGGGAGGCGATCACAGAAGCGACGCCCACGAAACACTGGCCCTTGCGGCAGTCGAATCACATCAGCAGCCTCGTGGCTGTGGAAATCAGCGCCCAGACCGCCGGTATTCTGGTGGGCAACCAGGCCCGCCAGATCAAAGGGGCATCGCTCAACGGCAAAGGATGGCTGGTCGGCATCAAGCAAGCCGCCTTCCATCAAGATCGGTTCCGGATCGGTACGACGCTTCGCATCCATGCCCATTTGGGTTTCAGCTACCAAACGTTTCATGAAATCGCGTCAGACGTTTTCGTGAACGAAACACCGGTGGCCAACATCATGCTTCAGGTCTTCTGGCTTGAAACCGACTGAGGTCGGTATTTTGCATGGCAACGCCTGACAGGGCACCGCCTTAAAGGAGAACGTTTCCCATGACACCCATCAGCGAAAAAAAAATAGCGCTCGTAACAGGCGGCACCCGCGGCATCGGGCGCGCCATATCGGTGACGCTGGCCGCCGCCGGCTACCATGTCGTCGCCAACTATCATTCCAATAAGGCGTCTGCCGACGCCACGCTGGCCGAGATTGAAAGCGCAGGCGGCTCGGTGGAAACCGTGGCCTTTGACGTGGCCGATCCGGAACAGGCCGGGGCAGCCATGCAAGACATCACCTCACGCTTCGATACCATCGATGTGCTGGTCAACAACGCCGGCATCGCGGCCGACGACCTCTTTCTCATGATGAAGGTCAGCAAATGGGACTCCGTCATTGATGTCGCCCTGAAAGGCTTTTACAACATCACCAAGCCGGTCATTAAAAAAATGGTCCGTAAAAAAAGGGGGGCCATTGTCACCATTTCATCGGTTTCCGGTGTGATGGGCAATCGGGGCCAGGTGAACTATTCAGCCGCCAAAGCCGGACTGATCGGCGCCAGCAAATCGCTGGCGGCCGAAGTGGGGCGTCTGGGCATCCGGGTCAATGTGGTGGCGCCGGGGATGATCGATACGGAAATGACCAAGGACCTGCCGCGGGAAATGATCAAACAGGCCATCCCCATGGCGCGCGTGGGGCGCCCCGAGGAAGTCAGCGGCGTGGTGCGCTTCCTCTGCTCGGAGGAGGCCTCTTACATCACCGGCCAGGTCATCGGCGTCAACGGCGGCATGTGCTGACATGAGGCGTTTTGCGAATGCCATGACAAACAGCCGACCGACGACCCGGTGTCACTCGCGTTGGGCCCGCACCCGGCACATGGGACTTGCGGCCCTTGTCCTGATGACGCTGGCCTGGACTTCCTCCTGGGACAGCATCCATTCCGCCGCCCAGAATATCCGGTCGGTGCAGGCCGCCTTCACCCAGGAAAAGCACCTGCAAATCCTGGCGCAGCCGCTGCTGTCCCACGGGTTGTTGATATTTTCCGCACCGGACCGGCTGCGTTGGGAATATCAGGCGCCCTTGCCCAGCGTCCTTCTGATGGACGAGGGCCGCATCCAGCGCTTTGTCAAAACCGGCGACACCTGGACGGAAGATGCTTCCGCCGCATTGCCGGCCATGTCGTTTGTCATGCAGGAAATCGGCCGCTGGATGAACGGCCGCTTTGACGAAAACCCGGATTTCGACGCCCGTCTGGAACCGGATGGCCGCATTGTACTGACACCCCGCCAGGCGGCCCTGGCAACGGTGATCCAGAAAATCGTCCTCCAACTGGCCAAAACACCCGGTGTGATCGAATCGGTCACCGTCTATGAAGATGACGTCAATTTCACCCGGCTGCACTTCAAGGACGTGACGGTCAACAGACCCATCGATCCCGCCATGTTTAAACAGCGCCTATGAAACGCATCCATTGGCTGCCATTGATCGCCCTGGTGCTGACCGCCTGCCACAGCCTGCCGGCCATCACCCCGGGCGAACAGGCCCCGGCGGGCATCGAAACCATTTGCCGCGACGCTTTCCCCCGCCAGGCATGGCGCATGGTCCACACCATCGAGACGGATTTCCCCGGCGGGCGCAAGGGCGTCATGATGGGGGTCGTCTCTCTCGTTCCTGCAGAAAACACTGTCGCATGTGCCCTCTTGTCCATCGAAGGGCTGCGGCTGTTCGAAGCGCATGACGACGGCACCCTCACCATTCGCCGCGCGCTGCCGCCCTTTGACCGGCCGGCGCTGGCGGAAGGCATGATGCGCGATATCCGGCTGCTTTTCTTCCCGCCGCAAGGGCCGCTCCTGCTTAACGGCCGCATGCCGTCCGGGGATCCCGGTTGCCGCTATGCCCTGGCGGATGGCTACCAGGATATCGTCCGTAAGCCGTCGGGCGAAATTGTCATCCAGCGCTATGATCGGGATTACCGGCTGACGCACCGCGTCGACATCACCCGCTGCCATCCGGATGGTGCGGCCGGCCAAGAAGCCCTCCCCTGCCGGATTCACCTGGAGGCCTTGCAGCCCACCCATTACCAACTGGATCTGGACCTGATCGAAGCCCGACCGGCAGTGGACAACCCCTGAATCGGGTATTAAAATCCGGTCGGAATAGGTGCCTTTTCGTCCTGTCCGGCCGCGTCGAAACGGATCTTCCGGCTATGGCGTACGAGCGTGGGCTTTATAACTTTTTTAAATCGTTCTTGCTGTTGTCCATTCCCTTTGTCCAGCGGCCGAGCATTGGGGCGACGGACGATAAAGACGCGGCGACTGTCTGAGCCTTGCTGAAAGCAAGGCGAGTTTCGGCGCGGCCGGCCGCCGACACAAAGCGCAGGCGAACCCGATAGGGCGCGTGACACGGGCGCCTTCTTTTGCTTCGTTTTCTTTGCACGCGTAAGAAAATGAAGAAACTATTTCAAAAAACACCCCGGATCAGGAAATCTTTCCCGGGTCCTTCACCAAAGTTGGAGGATTTAGATCGAACAAAAAGATTACAGGGAAATTGCTCATCTCGGCAGAACGCTGACAACCTTTATTAAAAGAATGGATGGAACAAGCTTTCCCCATGATAAAAACACTCATCAATGATTATCACAGGAGATTCCTGCCCGATGAAATTCCGTATTATCTACCCCCGCTGGGCCAAACTGCATCAGCAAACCGAGTTCCACCTGCCCCCCCACGGCCCCGTGGTCTTTGCCGCCAGTCTGCCCGACGACGTCCAGGTGGATTTCATCGATGAGAATCTTCAAACCATCGATTTCGATGACCCGGTCGATTTTGTGGGCATCTCCATGATGCTGACGATCCAGGTCAAACGGGGCTGGGAAATCGCGGATGCCTACCGGTCCCGCGGCATCAAGGTCATCTTCGGCGGCATCGCCACCATGCTGCATGCGGAGGAAACCCAAAACCACGCCGACAGTGTTTTCCTGGGGGAAGCCGAGGGGCGCATGGCAGGCGTGATCGAAGATTTCCACCACGACCGCCTGCAGCCGGTTTATGATTTCCAGGCCGACCGCCCCCCCATCGCGTGGGTCGGTACCGCCCGCCGGGATATTCTGGACCGCACCCTCTACAATTACAAGGGCATCCAGATGGTCGATCTGGTCCATGCCTCCCGGGGCTGTAAGTTCAACTGCTATCCCTGCTGCGTTTCGTTTCTGGGGGGCGCGATTTCCGGCCCCGGCCGATCGAGAAAACCATTGCCGAAATGGCAGCCATCGACAACAACCGCCTCTTTATCGTCGACAATTCCCTGGCCCAGGACACGCAGTGGGAAATGGACCTGTTTCGCGAAATGATCCCCCTGAAGAAAAAGTGGTGCAGCCACCCCATCGAAGACAAGCCCAAAGTCCTCGATTTGGCCGCCCAGGCCGGGGCCTGGTATGTCTACCAGGCGGTCTTCGACCGCTCGGATCATATCCGGGAACGAATTAAACGCTATCATGATTACGGGATCGGGGTGGAGGGAACGATTCTACTGGGTCTCGACGAGCACACCGAAGACGACATCAAACGCCTGGTGGATTTTCTGCTGGAGATCAATCTGGACCTGGCGGAATTCACGGTGCTGACACCCTTTCCGCATACCCGCGTCTACCGGGATCTGCACGAACAGAAACGCATCCTGACCTATGACTGGGATAAATACACAGCCGACCAGGTCGTCTTCCAGCCCCACCACATGACGCCGGAAAAGCTCCAGGAACTGCTGGATTACGCCTGGAAGACATTCTACCACGACGAACCCCAGCGGATGAAGATGTTCAAGCTGATGGAGCAGGTCATGCGCCGGGAAAAAGCCGACGGCTCCTACCGGCCGCGCAACCGCAAACTGGCGCGGCAGGCGTTTGGCAAGAAAATTTGATGAGGGGGTTTCGGGAGGAGAAAGCGCTTGTTGAAACCGGATACACCTGATTTCAGAGTGCAAATGGGAAGATAAGGATTTGGATTATACAATTGTATTTTGATGCCGGCAAATAAGTTTCTACAACCATTACGAAAAATGAATTGCCGCAATTCGAACAGCCACATTTCCTAAAACTCTGGTTTGATGCCCTTTCCCACTCGTATCATCGAGCATGACGACGTCACCCGCTCTACGAATCGCCCGCTCCCCATCCCCGGCTTCGAACTCACACGCTCCAGACATCAAGATCAGCCACTGTCGCACAGGCGTCGGATGCCAATCTCCGTACCAGCCAACGGGCAGCTCAAGAAACAAGCTGTTTTCTGCCGATTCCAAAGCGGAAGTATTCAAAGGAGGGGCTGGCGGGGCATAGTCTTTTGTTTCCAACCCAACATTTTTTATTTCAAAATGGGAACATCCATCGGCGTCCGAATATATTCGCAAATAGTCTATACGGCTCACTATTAATTCTCCTTTAATACACATAACGCGATTTAGACTTTTACGAGCCCATCTTTTCTTTCAGCAGGATAGAAA
>CAWKLN010000047.1:0-40135 GCA_963850465.1 uncultured delta proteobacterium | reverse complement strand
TTCGTCCAGCCGTGGCGGTGGAAACGGCGGTCAGCTGGCCCGTATTGGTAATGCCATCGTCGCCCCCGCCCGTGAAGATCGCCACCGCATCTGATGTTGCGGTAGAATTCGATTTGGATTCGACTGAACCGTCAGCAGCGATAGCGACGGCCGCACTCTCCGCACCGGCGGTCGCCGTCACAACCGCGTTAATGTTTCCCTGGTTGTCGACGGTGTCATTTCCGCTGGCAGCTTCCTGGCTTCTTGTAAATCTGCAACCATTCCGGCCCGGCTGATATCAACATTGATGTCGAGTGTCTTCGAATGGGCATCGCCTTCGGCATCGATACCTTTGGCCGTGGCAGTAGCCGTGACCCCGGATTCGGTTTTCACACTGCCGCTGTCATTCGATGGATCGCCATTATCTCCCGGTTGTGGCTCCGCAACAGATAGCCCCACACTGAGTGCGCCAGAGGTGGCCGTCGCGATAGCATCCAGCGCCCCTGTGTTGATAATGGTGTCGTCCCCGCCCCCGGTGAAGATCGCTACGGATTCGGAGGTGGCCGTCGCATTGGCTTTGGATTCTATCGACCCACCCGCGGCGATATCGATCGCCGCACTCTCCGCACCGGCGGTCGCCGTTGCCACGGCAGTAATACCGCCCGTGTTGATCACCTGGTCGGCATCGCTCAAAGTCCCTTCCGACTGCTGGTAACGGGTCACCAGGGCCGTATCGGTTATCTCGGCGGACGCCGAGATCGTCTT
Source organism: uncultured delta proteobacterium (assembly GCA_963850465.1). Lineage (GTDB taxonomy): Bacteria > Desulfobacterota > Desulfobacteria > Desulfobacterales > UBA5852 > JABZFP01. The sequence goes on along the minus strand of CAWKLN010000047.1, from coordinate 39,391 downwards.
GAATTGGCCTTCGCCATCGGAAGCCATCCCGACGGCGCGGGCCGTGGCTTTTACGTCGCTTTGACTGCTCGAATTGTTGTCCGAGGGGCTGCCGGTGGTTGGTGGCGGGTCTTCATCCGACGTCGGTGCTCCTATCTGAAAAGTGGCACTTAGAGCACCAGCCGTGGCCGTTGCAACGGCATTCAGATCGCCGCTGTTGATAATGGTATCTTGAGCCGCGCCGGTTGATAGACCGATGCTTTCGGCCTTGGCTTCGGAATTGGCTTTGGTCTGTAGCCGTACCGTCCACGGCAACATCCATCGATGCCGAACCGGCGCCGCTGGTGGCCGTGGCCGCGACCTGCACATCGGCAGAATTGTTAAGGTATCCGTGCCACTGACGGCCGTGGTTTCCTTCTCATAGGTGACGCGCAGCCCGTCCAGACCGAAAGGCGAGGCCGTCTTTATCTTCTTCCGCCGCATCATCGCCATCGGATTCTATGCCAATGGCCGTCGCCTCGGCGCTCGCCGACGTATCCAATTCGATCTTGGCCTTGTCGCCTTCCGCATTTTCTCCCGCCGCAAGGCTCATGCCGAGCGCGCCACTGGTGGCCGTTGCAATGGAAGTAATCGTGTTGGTGCTGCTGATCTGCGTCATCCCCGTCGCCGGTGGCAATACCGGTGGTTTCGGCTTTGGCCGATGATGTGGAGGTCAGTGACACCGCCCCCTTGGCGTCGGCCGTCAGCTGATCGACGGTACCTCCGCTGGTCGCCGTCGCATTGGCGGCCAGTGCCCCGTCATTGTTCACCCTGTCATCGCCGTCCCCGGCATCCATGGCCGTAACCCCGGCCTCGGTACTCAGGGAAAGGTCGATTTTGCGGTCATCACCATCGCGGTCGCCGCTTTCGAATAAAAGCGCCCCGGCATACGCACCTCCCGCCACCGAGGTCACCGTCAAAGCTCCACTGCTGGTAAGCATATCGTCGCCACCCCCGGCTACAAGACCGAGGCTTTTGGCCAACGCCTGGGTTTTGGCTTCCAGGATCTGCAGGAGCAGCGCCGTCGCGTTCGCATTCACAGTGACGTCGGCCCCGCTGAGAATCACGTCGTTGCCCGCCAGGGCGTCGAGGGCCGTTGCGGAAGTATCGATCTTTTCGCTTTCATCCGTCAAGAGACCCGCCTGGGCATCGATCGGATCGGTCAGCGTCATCGTATCCGCCGCATCGGTGCCACTGACAACGGTAACCTTTTCCTCCTCATCGGCCTGCACCTGGTGCGCCAGAAACAGGTTGCCCCCTAAAATTCCGAAAGCCGCCAAAATCCACACAACAGCCATCGTCGAAGCAAGACTCTTGACTTTTTTCCACAACCGTACTGACGAAAGCGGCCTTGAAAACCACAGACAATCGGATGTGACAACGTCCCGATTCAACATGACTCCCCCATGCGTTGGCTGATGAATTGGTATGCCCTTCGTCCTGCTTGAAACAAAAAAACCGGCCTGCCCTTCAGGTGACGTTGACGATGTCACACTCGGCAGCCCGGCTGTCTTTAATTAAATTACGCTGATGACCGATGAGGTCAGCAAGACATAAAGATCCGTGGCTTTCCGCCCCCTTTTCACAAAGGGTTTGGCCTTAAAAGAAAAGCCCCCTTATACGCACGTTGTGCGCATAAGGGGGCTTAAGCCGGTATAAGAGTAACGGTCCGTATCATCAACACCTCGAATGCGTCTGTGCGCGATCGTAGAATAGGTGAAAAATACCGTAAGTGAGCTCGAATATGAAGTCTCAGGCGCGCGGACACAATCATCTGCGCTGGGCCGTTTTACTCTGTTTGTCTTTGTTGAAGAACGGTAACTACTACATCGCCACTAAGACAGCAAGTTCTATTCCAAATGCGCATATCGAATATTTTTTTATATTAATACAAATAGTTAAAGATTTTATGCATGCACTAAATCTTGGGAATAGATAAATTTTTTCCCATGTATAGGAATTGGAAGGCCTCAATTTGACTCGGATGTCAAAAGAAATGGATCAAAGGCGCGCCCGAGGCGGCAAAAATCGCATCACAACCAGCAATGTGCCTCCCAGGATAATCGCCCCGCCGACATGAAAGATGGCCTCGATACCAAAAGCATCGTGAACCATGCCCAAAAGAATCGGCGACACAATGAACCCCAAACTCAAGGCGGCGTCAAACAGCCCCATGACCGAGCCCATACCCACCCGCGCACCTTCCCGCCCGGCCAGCACCAGAGCGGCGGGCACCGCGATACCGTTGGCGACCCCCATGAGAATGTTCATCACCAGGGCACCGCTGAAGTTTTGTACCAGGGGCATGCCGGCGACGGCCAAACCGGACATGGCAATGCCCGCCACCATCAGGACGACGGGACGGGTACGGTCGGCCAGCTGGTGCCCGGATGCAATCACACCGCTAACCAACGGCAAGAATCATACTATTCATATTTATTTTTCATTTCAGGGCGTTAAAACCAGCCCACCGCCAAATATCCCTCCTTGTAGACTTTTCCAAACGACCGGACGTCATACGGTTCAAACACAGGCCCCAAAAACCAAAAGCCACCCCACCAAGGAGGTATGTCATGAAAAAGAAAATCGCTTTCATCAGCCTGGTTTTGATCGGATTTGTCTTCGTCTTCTCAGGCAGCGCCTGGGCGGGCCGTGATTACCGCCACGGTCACCATTACCAAAAGCAGCATAACAAAGGCGGCCCCTTTTACAAGCAGCACCGTGGTTGGGGCCATGGCCCAAGGGGGTACTATGGCCCGCGTTACCGGGGTCGACATCATCATCCCTATCGCCGCCCGGTCGTAAAGCACGTTTACCACCATATCAGCAGCGAGGACAGCTACAGCGATGACGACCAGTACCAGGCTTCCGGAACCGTGTCGGAGCCCGGCATTTCGTTTTCGTTCGGTATCAGTGGCACCCGGTAATGCCATCCAGCCTTGGCACGACGAGCGTTATTAGCGCGTGCCCATCTTTTGCCTGACACGTTCCGACCGCCGGGAAAGTATCGATTCGATCTTTCCCGGCGATCGCTATTCCCAATCATGCATCTTTTTGATGCATTCTGGCAGGACACGCTATTTGGCGGCCAAGTCTTGACGGCACGTTGATAGCGACACACCTTGAAATGGAACATCCGACACTTCGAACAGGAGCAACACGATGCGCGTACGCCTATTGGCAACGGTGGCGACACTGTCACTGCTTGGAATTGTGGGTTGCAGCGCGGCACCCACCATTCACACGGTGGATGCCCTTGAATTGAGGCGTTTCATGGGGGATTGGTACGTCATCGCCTCTATCCCGACGGTTTTCGAGAAGCATGCCTTCAACGCCGTGGAATCCTATCGTCTGGACAGCGATGGAACCGTGGAAACGACCTTCCGGTTCAACAAGGGCGGATTTGACGGCCCTGAAAAAACCTACCGGTCACGTGCTTTTGTGCTGGATCGGGACACCAACGCGCATTGGGGCATGCAGTTTGTATGGCCGTTCAAGGCCGAATACCGTGTTGTTTTTTTGGCGGCAGATTACTCCTTGACCATGATCGGACGAAGCAAACGGGATTATGTCTGGATCATGGCCCGCACGCCGTCGATTCCCGATGCGGACTATGCCAAACTACTGGATCTTTTGAATTCCTACGGCTATGACATTCACCGGGTACAGAAAGTACCCCAGCAGATCGATGGCCGGACCCTGTAGCCTGAAATCAATATCGGTCGCCAGGCTTCAGTCGCCAATGACAGTCAAGCGTTCGTTGCACGCCGCCGCAAAATCCCACGCCTTAACCGAGCGGCTCATTCAGGCCGCATACATGCTTTCGATTTCCTGTTCGTATTTGGCATTGACGATCCGTCGTTTGAGCTTCATGGTGGGGGTCAATTCCCCGCCCTCGATGGACAGTTCCTCCGGCAGGATGACAAATTTCTTGACGCCCCAGGCGCGCGGCAGGGTCGTATTGATCTGGTCCACCTGGGCCTGCAGGAAGGCCCGGATTTGAGGACAAACAGCCGCTTCGGCGGCATTGGCGGCGTTGCTGCTGACTTGCGCCGCCGTGGATTCGATCTTGGCGGGGTCCAGCGTAAAAAGGGCCGCCATGTGTTTGCGCCGGTCGCCGATAATCACCACCTGGCTGAGCAGCGGAATGGCCTTGTACTTGCCTTCCAGAACCTGCGGCGGCACGTTTTCGCCGCCCGCGGTAATTATCAATTCTTTCATGCGGTCCGTAATTTTCAAAAATCCCTTTTCGTCGATCATCCCGACGTCCCCGGAGTGGAGCCAGCCCTCGGCATCGATGGTTTCACGCGTTGCCGCATCATTCTTGAAATACCCTTTGAACACATGGCGGCCACGCATCAACACCTCCCCGTCGCCCGAGACCGCGATTTCCGTTCCCGGCATGGCCGGACCCGCCCATCCGGTTCGGTATTTAAAGGGTTCGGGCAGAGACACGGTGGCCGGCCCCGTACATTCACTCATGCCGTAGACCTCCGTGATCGGGATATCCAGGCTCATAAAAAATTCCAGCGTGTCCAACGAAATCGGGGCCGCCGTGGAAATAAACAATCGGCAACGATCCAGTCCGAGCCGCTCATGCACTTTGGAAAACACCAGTTTGTGGGCCAGGCCGAATAATGAGGGCAGGGGCTGGCCCTCCTGCCGGGCATACCCGCCGGCAAGGCCTTTCTGACGGGCCCAGGCGGCAATCTTCTTTTTCAACCCGGAGTTCTGAGCCCCGGCAGCCACCATCTTGGCCTGGATTTTCTCCCAGACCCGCGGCACGCCGACGAAAAGCGTGGGGCGCACTTCGCGCAGGTTATCTCCCAGTTGATCCAGACTTTCGGCAAACCAGGTCGTGCAGCCCACGGTCAGCGGCACCATCAGGCTGACCACCTGCTCCGCGATGTGGCTCAAGGGCAGATAACTGATGAGCTCGTCCTTCGGCCGTGCGCCGGTCAAGGACACCGCCTGCCTGGCCGTCCATACGGCATTGTCGTGGGTAATCATGACGCCCTTGGGGTTGCCCGTCGTTCCGGAAGTGTAAATCAGGGTGCAGCAGTCATCCGGATCCTGCGCCTCCATGCGCTCATCCAGTTCCGTTTCCGGAGTTTTCCCGGCGATCGGCGGCAGGTCTTCCCAGGCATAGACCCGCTCATCCTCGTCGGACCCGTTCATCATGACGACGGCCTTGAGCGCGGGCAACTGAGACCAGACCGCCTTGAATTTGGCCAGCTGGTCGGCATTTTCCACCACCACGATATTGGCTTCGCTGTGCTCGGCAATGTACTGACACTGCTCGGGACTGCTGGTGGCATAAATGCCACCGGGAATGGCGCCGGCAAAGATGGCGGCCAGATCGCTGATAAACCACTGGGGGCAGTTGTTGCCCAGGATGTTGACGGCCTTGCCCCTTTCCAGGCCAAGCGCCATGAAGGCCCGCGCCGTTGTTTTGACCTGGTGGTAGTACTCCCGCCAGGTCATGGATTCCCACCTCCCGCCCCGCTTGGTTTTCAGCGCGATGTTTGCCCCGAATTGGGAAACCGTATCACCCATGACGTCCATGATCGTGGTCTTCATCATTGCCCCTCCAAAATTGGTGAAAAGCTAAAGACTTCGGTTGTTTCGGCAGCACGGTAGAAGGAATGGCCAATATCGCGCAAAACGCCGTTTTTATTTGGCAGGTTAAAGTATGTCGATCAAACGGGAAAGATACGGCGCCCGGCCCATCGGCTTCGTTTAAAAGCCTATTCAGCTGCGGCTGGCGCGCCTGTGAATTAAAATGGATCGCGTAAAATTTGTCAACCAGAGAACCGCTATTGATTTAAATCAATTACCTCCAGCTTATAGAGATGTATACAAGGAGTCTCATCGGAAAGGCGCCGTCTTTGAACGCCCAGACCAAATCCCGGGAGGCGATGTGGAGGAAAAAATGGACCAGGATGGCAACACCGCCTTTGTTTTAGGTCTCCGGAACTGGATTCAGCTGGCCGTTTTGATGTTGACCCTCGGCCTTGGACTTCAGTTTTATCTTTTTGTCCAACAAGTTGCCGGGGGTGGGGACATCACGCTATCACGGCCCGGCGGCGTCGAAGGATTTCTGCCCATCGGCGCCTTGATGGGCTGGAAACACTTCATTATCACGGGTGAATGGGATGTGACCCACCCGGCCGCCATGGTCATCCTGGCTTTTGCAGGCATCCTGTCATTCCTTTGCAGGAAATCCTTCTGCAGTTGGTTCTGCCCGGTGGGCACCCTTTCAGAGGGGTTATGGAAAACAGGCGAACGCCTATTCGGCCGCAACTACCAGGTACATCCCTGGCTGGATTATCCTTTGCGCAGCCTGAAATATGGTCTGCTGCTCTTCTTTGTCTATATCATTGCACGCATGACAACCGCGGACATCGCCCATTTTCTGCAGAGCCCCTATTACCGGATGGCCGATGTCAAAATGCTGCACTTTTTTACCCGCATGTCCCAGACAACGGCGATCGTGCTGGCCGCCCTGCTGTTGCTGTCGATCTTTTTCAGAAACTTCTGGTGCCGCTATCTCTGCCCCTACGGCGCCCTGATGGGTATCCTGGCCCTGGGCAGTCCCCTGCAAATTCGCAGGAACCCGAACGCCTGCGTACAATGCCAGCGCTGCCAGCGGGTTTGTCCGGCCCATCTGCGCATTCATCAAAAAGAACGTATCCTCAGCCCGGAATGCAGCGGGTGCATGGATTGCATCATCGTTTGTCCCGTTCCGGATACGCTGGCGCTGAAATCTCCCGGAAGGCTGGTAAAGAATCTGCGAGTCTCCTGGGCCGGTCTCTTTGTGGTGGCCATGTTTCTCGGAACCGTGACCTGGGCCAAAAGCAGCGGGCACTGGGAAAGCCATCTGTCACCACGCGAATTCCGGATGGGCTTGATGCAGATCGATGCCGCGGCCATGCAGCACCCGTCCGTGCAGTTCAGGCACAAATGATCGCTGCGACAGCGACACCCCAGCGGAAACGGTGAAAGTCGGTATCGCGAAAATACGGATGAGAGGTCAAAGAAAGGATCGTCCCATGCCAGACAAGATTACCATCATACCCTACGGATCGTTGCGAGATGAAACCGACCCGACCGCGCAGGGGCATTTGGTTCGGCCCATTGGGCACCGGCAGCCGCTCGCTCGGTTTCTGGAAACAATCGGCATTTCCGGCAACCGCATTCAGCTCGCCATGGTCAATCATCGGGCCGCCGGGCTGGATACCATGGTCGGTGCCGGCGATCGGGTGGCGCTGTTCCCCAAGGAATACCCGATTTTTGTCGATTGGCATGCCTTTCGCCATGCCGGCCCACCGGAAGGCCGGCCCCGCAAGTGAAGCCGCCCATGATACGGCGCCGATTCCGATCATCGCAGGGAAACGTTCTCGGCCCCCCGGGAATCATCCGACATGTTCCCTGGATGGCGGGTTTGGCGAAACGCTGCTTGATCACCGCCAACCCGCATACTCAATAACGACCAGGCTCATATCGTCATTGGGGGCAACATTGCCACGCAGCGTCCGGGCCTGTGCAAAAACGGTTTGCGCAAAATCGTCCACCGGTTTGGCAACCTGCCCGCGCAAGGCGGCATAAAAAAGGTTGCGCCCTTCACGTTCGCCATCCGTACCGAAATTATCGGTCAAACCGTCCGTATACAGAATCAAGCGATCCCCCGCAGACAAGGTCAGGGTTTCCTGACCGAAAGCCTTATCGAACCCCGAACCGATCACGGTGCCGTGGTGTGCCAGGACGTCCAGCGTCCCATCCGATTTTAAGATCAAAGGCGGCACATGACCGGCGTTGCTGTAAGTCAGTTGGCCCGTCTTCACATTCAGACTGACGTAGGCGATCGTAAAGAAACAATCAAACCGGTCCAGCGGGAATGCGCTGTTCAGCCGGTCCAGGACCGCCTCTGGGCTGAAAAGCTTCCCCGTCAACCGCATTCGGTTTTGCAGCCCCTGTAAAAACTGGGTCACGGTCACCGCCACCAGGGCGGCCGAAACGCCATGGCCGCACACGTCCAGGACATAGGCGCTGATATCATCAGCACCCGTGCGATGAATCTGGAAGATATCGCCCCCCACACGGTCACAGGGCTCGAACTGCCATGCCGCCTGAATGTGAGGGATGTCCGGTGCGTGGTGGGGCAGCAGACTTTTCTGGATTTCAGCGGCGGCCTCAAGATCAGCCTCGATCTGGGCCTGTTTTGCTTCAAGTTCCCTCTTCCGCTCTTCGATGTCGGTGATGTCGTAGATAATCACCAAAACCATGCGGCGGCCCTGGAACAGGATCGGCCGGGCGCTGAACTCGAGATATTTGGTCACGGGTTGGCCGTTGATATAAAACCGCCGCTCCATGCGCCGACGGTCGACGGGTGCCGCCTCCAGAAGCGTTTGGAGAAGCGAGCGACGAATGCTGCAGAACTGGCATTGCGATGTTTCGCCGCAGGACCGGTTTTCGGCAACCGCATTGACACATCCCGCGATCTGGCCGAACGAGCTGTCCACCAGCTGGTCGGTCGCGCGGTCGAACAAACTGAGAAAACTATTGTTGAACTGATGAATCTGCATGTTCTCATCGGCAATCAGGACGGCCGAATTGATGTTGTCCAGCAGCAGATTCAAAAATTCATTGGATTCTCTTAGATCGGACAGATTGGTCAACATGGGGCCGGTTATCCTTGTCGGTTTTAGATGCACGCTGCCGGAAGAACGTACGCAGGAAAATGACGCCGGTCAAGCCTGTCGCCTGGGCCTTGCGTGCCCTGCGAAGCTCGCACTGTTTTCATACCGGCCTGGAAGGGGGGGACACGTGCGTGTCACCTTCTCTTCTGCGGTGCTCTATCGATCGTTGGTATGCCTGTTGACACAAGTGTTTGCCGTTATTACAAAGGGAAAGGAAATGTCCATCACGACAAGCAGACGATACACACGTTTCTTTTCTCACCACTAACAGCAGGCCACTTACCCTTCCTAACAAGTTCGAACAACGCTGCGCACAATGTGGCTCTTACGAATAGGGGTCAAATTTTGCAAGAAAGGGAGAAAACATGCCATCGAAACAACCCTGCCAGATCTATCAGAATCTTGCGGCCGCAATATTAACAACGCTGCTTCTATCTATGGTTGTAGGGTGCCAAACCAGCGGTTCCAACATCACCAATCGAACCGTGACAGCGGGTGATCGGGTCCCGATCTTGCCAGGTGGGCCCCATACCGGCAGTTTTGTCACCCGCGACATGACGGTGTCCTATCAATACCAAGTCATGGATGGGAAACTCCACATATCCGGAACCAGCGATATCAAATACGCAAACGTTTCGAAACTATCCATGACCCTTTACTACCTTGATGACAACGGCATCGTTATCGATTACTACCGCTTTTTCACCCGACCCCAAAAGGCTAAAATGGGCAAGGTCATGGACAATACCTTCAGCCGGGAGTTTGATATCGTCCCCGAAGCAAAAGCGTTCAGTATTGGCTACACGGGAAAAACCCAACAAAACGCCCGGGAGGGCAGCTGGGTCTTTCAACATTCACCTTTCTGACGTATCCCGGGCCCGTTTCTATGGTAACCTTCGCATATTCGACCGTAATCTTTGGTCAAGGCCGCGCCCAGACCTCCCAGCCGGTCTGGGCCGAGCCTGAATCACCGCCGCCGCCATCGGAAAAGCCACCCCGATAACTGAAGCCGACCGCAGTCGCGCCCGCCGGCAGAGGAAATTGCTTTTCGAATGTCCACCGCACAAATGTCTCATCCACCCGGCTGCCGGCCGACCACAGCAAATGGTTGCCAAGGATGATGCCGTCGGCATTCAAAAAATAGATCGAAACCCTGAAATAGTTGATGACGCTGAAGTTTTTGATCGTATTCAGGCGTTCAACCGTGCCTTTGATCTCAAGCGCACCATTCTTTACGAACGATTCATAGTACAGCGCCATGTCCTTGGCCTGCCACGCGGCAGGACCGCCCTCCCTTGTGGCTAAAGGGTACCGGTTATCCGGGTAGCCGGTGTTCCTTCATAAGACGTTTGCAAGCCGGCGCAGCCGATGATCACCGCGCAAAGCAGCAACAACAGCAACCACCGCAAAGGGGTGGCCTACGACGGCCGTGCGAAGTGGTGAACGACAGGTCAGTTGGAAAACGCAACCCTCAGCTAAAATCCTAAAACCAGATTTCATATCAAATTCCTTTTGTTGAAAACCCTGTCAGCGGCCGCACGAAACAAAAACATCGGACACCATGTCTGCAACCGGAAGATTGACCGCATGGTCGCAGCAAACGACGTTTCAGTCTTTCAGGATGGAATGAATTCGGGATCGCGCACCGCGGTCATTTGGATGGCCCCTTCGGGACAGCTGACGGCGCACTGCCCGCAACCCAGGCACTTTTCTTCATCCACTTGGACCCCCTCCGCATCGCTGAGCGCAATGGCATCGAACCAGCAGCGCTCCTCACAGGTGCCGCATTCGCTGCAGGCCTCCCGATCGACCGCCGGACGGTAACGGCTCGGATCGCACAATTGGGGGCCGTCCGTGCGCAAGAGCGAGAAGGACTGGCAGCAGCACCCACAGCAGTTGCAGATGAAATGACCCGCATCGGCCTTGTTCATGGTGACGTGCACCAGACCGGCTTCCTGGGCCTGGGTCAGGATGGCGAGGGCTTCGGCCCGATCGATTTCACGGCCGGAACCCCGCTCGATGGTATACTCCGCGCCCCGGTTGATCTGCAGGCAAACGTCGATCGGCCCATCGCAGCGCTGCATGGACAAGCGGCAGGTACAGGGCGTCACCGCCAGGCGGGAGGCGCTTTCCACCAGATCCCGGACACTGTCCGGGGCCAGGACCTGAACCCGGCCCGGATCGATGGCGCGGTTGACCGGGACCACGCGGGTAAACGCTCGCGGCATCAGGCTGCTGAGCCCGCCGGCCAGCTGCGGCCACTCCTCTTCCATGTAACGGCGCCACAGGCCGATGAACTCGGGCGTCGCTTCCGGCCAGGTCAGGGTGGCATCGTGAAACTGCACCAGGTGGGCCGGTGGGCGCCAGAAAATTGTTTCGTCTTTGATCTTTTTAAACGCCAGCCCCTTGCGAAACATATCCGCCAGATCGGCGGCCACCGATGCGGTTGACCGGTTTGTTTTCCGGGCCAATTCTTCATCCGTTCCGGGCATGGCCACCAGCAGCGCGGCCTGGTCTTCGGTTGTCAGACAGCGTAAAATCTCCGGGATCAATTTTGAGTCCGGCTGGAGCATATTGGCGGCAAATTGTTCGTAAGGGCTTGAATCTGACATGGCAATTCCTTTCGCAGCGTGTCGTCGTCACAGCACAGGATCATCCGGCCAACGCTTCTTTCTTTATATTCAGCGTTCAGGCGTCTCTTATATACGGCGTTCGGTCTTTAGGATCAACCATGTCCGTGTACTGGGGATCTACTCCAAAACGAACATGCCGCACAAACAGCAGGCCTGCGGTTGAATGGAATTTTTATCCCCGATCGGGGCCCTGGGCATCACCACCATCGTAACCGGACTTTTTCTCATCAATCTGCGATGCCGGCAGGTGCCGCTATGGCCTTCGCATGCTGCGTGGTGAGCTTTTGAATTGACATCCCCATTCATTTTCTTTAGTTAACTTTAATCTATGAAACACGATCCAGTGCACCTCCCGCAACCACATGCTCAAGGGGACCGATGAACGATCGCCAGACGGCACTCTCTGTTGAAAATCTTTACAAAAGTTTCGGGACCCTCGAAGTCCTGAAAGGTATCTCGGTAACAGCCCACCAAGGGGATGTCATCTCGATTCTCGGCGCCAGCGGATCCGGCAAGAGCACCCTCCTGCGCTGCGTCAATTTCCTGGAAACACCCGACAGCGGCACGATCACGGTCTGTGGCGACACCGTTGCCATGGTCCAGCGGCGGGGGAAAAGTGTGCCCCGCGACATCAAGCAGGTGGAACGGGTGCGCACCAAGCTGGCCATGGTGTTCCAGCAGTTCAACCTCTGGTCCCACATGACGATCCTGGAAAACGTGGTCGAAGCCCCGATCCACGTCCTCAAAGTCCCCCGCAAGGAAGCCCTGGAAAGGGCGGAAGCCTACCTTCAGAAAGTCGGCATTCATGAAAAATGCCATGCCTATCCGTCCCATCTTTCCGGCGGCCAGCAGCAGCGGGCCGCCATTGCCCGGGCCCTGGCCATGGAGCCGGAAGTCATGCTGTTCGACGAACCGACATCGGCATTGGATCCGGAACTGGTGGGGGAAGTCCTGCAGGTCATCAAGGCGCTGGCCGAGGAAGGCCGGACCATGATGGTGGTGACCCATGAAATGGGGTTCGCCCGGGAAGTATCGTCCCGGGTCATTTATCTGCACCAGGGACAGATCGAAGAGGACGGCCCGCCCCGGCAGGTATTTGAAGCCCCCCGCTCCGAGCGGTTTAAACAGTTTATCAAGGCGATGATTTAAGCCCTTGCCGATGGCCTGCGGCGTTGCTGTTTATAAAATGCATACCCAACACAAACCCATACACAGGAGGAAGGTTATGAAGAAACTATTCATCGTGATTGCGGTTGTCGCTCTGGTTTTGGCAGCCGGAACCGTTCAGGCCAAGGACTGGAAGAAAGTCCGCATCGGGGTGGAAGGGGCCTACCCGCCCTTCAGCTATATGACACCTGACGGCGAACTGGCCGGTTTCGACATCGACATCGCCAAGGCCCTGGGGGCTGCCATGGGCGCCGAAGTCGAGCTGGTGGCCCAGGATTGGGACGGCATCATTCCGGCCCTGCTGGCCAAAAAATACGACGCCATCATTGCCTCCATGTCCATTACCGAAGAGCGCAAGAAAAAAGTGGGCTTTACCAACAAATACTACAACACCCCCGCGAAATTTATCTGCAAAAAAGGCGCCATGACGGAATTCTCCCGGGACAACATCAAGGGCAAAAAAGTCGGCGTCCAGCGGGCCACCATCCACGACAACTACCTGACCGACAACTACGGCAAGGATGTCGAGGTGGTGCGCTACGGCACCCAGGACGAGGCCTATCTGGATCTGGTGGCTGGGCGGGTGGATTTGCTGCTGGCCGACAGTGTGGCCCTTTCCGACGGGTTCCTCAAAAAACCCGAGGGTAAAGACTACCAGTTCATCGGTCCCGACCTGACCGACAAGAAATGGTTCGGTGACGGCGCCGGCATCGCCATCCGCAAAGAAGACACGGATCTGGCGGAATTGTTCAACAAGGCCATCGACAAGATTCGCGCCGACGGCACCTATAAAAAAATCCAGGACAAGTACTTCGACTTCAACGTCTACGGAGAGTAAGAACTCCCAGCGGACACGGGCCGGAGGGGTAGACGTAGCATGCAGCCACCCTCCGGCCTGAATCAAACTTGACACCGGACGGCACGACGAACCCTGCAAGGAAAAGCAGGCCGTCCGGTGCTTGTTCAGCAAGGTATTTGATCGGCCTATGTTCAATCTTCACGGATACGGACCCAGCATCATCGAGGGCACCCTGTTGACCCTCCAAGTGTCGCTCCTTTCCCTGGTCATCGCCATGCTGCTGGGCATACTGGGCGCTCTGGCCAAACTGTCGCCTTCCAAACCCCTGCGGCTTTCCGCCCAGACCTATACGACCATCATCCGGGGCATTCCGGACCTGGTGCTGATGCTGCTGGTCTTTTTCGGGGGCCAGGTCTTTATCAACCAGGTGGCTCTGGCGGTGGGCTACGAAGAATACATCGATATCAACCCGTTCATGGCCGGCGTATCCACGATCGGTTTTATTTTCGGGGCCTACATGACCGAAACCTTCCGGGGCGCCATCCTGGCGGTCCCCCGGGGCCAGATCGAGGCCGCCTATGCCTACGGCATGACACGGGGACAAATGTTTGTCCGGATCCTGCTGCCCCAGATGATCCGCCACGCCATCCCGGGGTTCGGCAACAACTGGCTCGTGATGATCAAGACCACCGCCCTGGTCTCCATCATCGGGCTCGACGACATGGTGCGCAAAGCCGCATTGGCGGCCGGGGCTACACGGATGCCGTTTACTTTTTATGTCGTCGTGGCCATCAACTACCTGATCATCACCAGTATCTCCGTCACCGCCCTGAAATGGCTTGAAGACCGTTACAGTCTCGGCGTGATAAAGGCCTAGCCCATGGATCTCTCCATCATCCTGGAAAACATCGGTATCTACTTCGAGGGGCTCCGGACCACGCTGATCCTGGTATCGACTTCCCTGCTGCTCGGGCTGATGATCGCGATACCGCTGGCCGTTCTGCGAACCTCCAAGAATTATGTCATCCAGGCACCGATCCGGGCTTTTGTGTATTTTTTCCGGGGAACACCGCTGCTGGTCCAGATGTTTATCATCTATTACGGTTTCGGCCAGTTCGAAGCCATCAAAACCAGTTTCGTGTGGTATTTTTTCAAGGAAGCCTGGTTCTGCGCCCTGTTTGCCTTTACCCTGAACACTGCGGCCTATACCACTGAAATCATCCGGGGGGCCATCGAGGCCACGCCCCACGGGGAAGTCGAGGCGGCCCGGGCAGCCGGCATGTCGCGTCTGCTCATGCTGCGCCGGATCGTTCTGCCGAGCGCCTTTCGACGCGCCCTGCCCCAGTACAGCAATGAAATCATCTTCATGCTGCACGGCAGTTCCCTGGCCAGCGTCATCACGATCGTCGACATCACCGGGGCCGCCCGCATCATCAATTCACGCTTTTACAGCCCCTACGAAGCGTTCCTGACGGCGGCCGCTTTCTACATGACGCTCACCTTCATCACCGTATTTCTCCTTAAAAAACTCGAGGGGCGCTGGTTTGCCCACCTGCGTCCGCAGACGACACCCAACACCCCGACGAAGGTCTGACCATGTCCACCCATACCGTTGAGTCTTTCACCCTGCCCGCGCGCCAGCATGGGCAATACCCGCACCCTCACCATCCATCGTTACGGGGATCGCTCCACGCCGCTCAAAGCCTATCTCCAAGCCGGGCTGCACGCGGATGAAGCTCCGGGCTTCCTCGTGATGCACCACCTTGTGGAACGCCTGGACCGGGCCGACGCCGAAGACGCCATCACCGGTGACATCGTGCTGGTGCCGGTGGCCAACCCCATCGGTGTAAGCCAGTGGCGCGACGACTGGCTCCAGGGCCGCTTTGATTTCTGGAACGGGGTCAATTTCAACCGCAGCTTACCCGGATCTCGCGGCGCAAATTGCGGAACAGGTCAAAACCGAATCTCGGGGATTCCGCGCAAGACAACGTCCGCTTGATTCGTGCAGCGGTCGGGCACGTTCTGGGCACCCTGACCGCCGAAGACGAAGCCGGCCATCTCAAACACAAGCTGCTGTCACTGGCCTACGATGCCGACATCGTGCTGGATCTGCACTGCGACTACCAGGCGATTTTGCACGTTTACATGGGAAAATCCCTCTGGCCCCGCGACCGGGATCTCTCCGCCCAGCTCGGCGCCGAAACCACACTCCTGGCGGATGATTCCGGTGTAACGCCCTTTGACGAAGCCTGCAGCCGCATCTGGTTCCAGCTGGCGGCCCTTTTCCCCGATCACCCCATCCCGCCGGCCTGCCTGGCCGCCACGGTAGAGTTGCGCGGTTTGGCCGATCTGACCCACGCGATGGCCGGCCAGGACGCCGACAACATCGTCACCTTCCTCACCCGCAGGGGCCTGATCCGCGGCCGGGCGCCGGAACTGCCGGCGCTGCTGCGTGAAGCCACCCCCTTGAGCGGCGTCGAACATATCAAGGCGCCCTGTCCCGGGGTGGTGGTCTTCTTCAAGGCGGCCGGCGACACGGTTGCCGCCGGTGATGTCGTGGCGGAGGTCATCAATCCCCTGTCCGAGTCATCGCGCGACCGCGTTCATCCGATCAAGGCGACCACCGACGGCGTTGTGTTCGCCCGCAGTGTGGACCGCTTTGCCCGTCCGGGCCGCATTTTAGCCAAAATTGCCGGGGACAAACCGCTTAAAGCGGAAGGGGCAAACCTGCTGACGCTATAAGCGGCGGGTAAGATAAGATCGCGATGGGTGATTCGGCCCAAAAATACTTCATAAAAAACCCGTAATTATTACTCTGGCAACGAAATACCCCAAGGTTGTCATTCCGGCGCAGGAGACTGTGTCATAATCCAGAAAAGCATTCCATTTGTGCCCGTCATGCCGGACGCGATCCGGCATCCAGAATCATAACGCATCAAAAACTCAATGGATTCCGGATCACGTCCGGAATGACAAAACCAATCATAGGGCCATCTGATAATTGCGGCACAGCCTCGCAGGCCGGAATCTATTCAAGAATGCACAGGGTTTGACGGAGATCCCTCCCGGATTTGATCCGGGATCTGCCGGGATGACCGCGGTTTGTCCATTTAACCGCCAGATTAATCTAAGCCAGTATCCATTCGTAAAGTGATTGACAACACGTACCCAAAGCGGGTCAGGCGTAACCTGTCCTCTGCATGAAACGCTTTTTATAAAAAAGTATTTCCCTCAGGTGTTGATGCGGAGTGGCTTGGACGGGGGATGGCCCATCAGGAGTCGGTTTTTGGGTGTAATCTCCCCAGGGATCCGCTGGGTAAAAACCACATACCCTGATTGGCGAAGGTATGCCGCCCGGGTGACATCCACGGCCAGGGGGCCGTCGAGCCAGCCTTCGAGCCCGCCGGTGTCGGAACGGTTCAGGTCGTGGCAGCAGGGCAATATTGCCAGCCGGGCACCGGCCTTGACTGATCGATCGATGATCTGGTCGGTAAGCGTGCCACAGGCGTGGCTCGACACGACCAGATCGCCCGGGGTTATCGCAATCGCTTCCAGCGGCGATTCCACCAAATGCAGCCGGCCTCGAAGCCGCGGCCACGTGGCCAAAATCGCGTCGGAAAGCTTGCCCGCATTTAAAGGGAGGTCGCTGTCCACGGCCAGGGCTTCCGGGGAGCTGTCATCCAGCAGCAGCATGATATGGGCCAGCAGACCATGGCCGCAAGCCAGATCCAACACGCGGCCCCCCCGATAGCGCCGGCGCACCCGACGGGCCACCTCCCAGGCTTCATAGAGCTCTTTGGCCGGCAAGGTCCCCGCCCGGCATACGGCCCTGGCAATCCGCTCGAACAGGCTGTCGCCGGTATATTCAGACAGCTGCCTGACCGTAAGGCGGCTTTTGGAGGATTTCTTCATCTTACGATCCAGGCAAGACCTGTTTTATGGACAACGGCACAGGTCATCCACCGGCACGCTTGACGGTGAAACCGCGAAGCTTCAGCGCCTCCAGGAGGCGCTCGCGATGATCGCCCTGGATTTCAATGGCACCATTTTTAACCGTTCCCCCGGATCCGCAGACCTGCTTGAGTTCACGTCCCAGGGCCTTCAATTCGGACGGTGGCAGCGGCACGCCGGTAATCACCGTAACGCCTTTGCCCTTGCGTCCTTTGGTCTCCCGGGAAACCCGCACGATGCCGTCGCCCGCAGGCGGCTGGACCGCACGGCGGCAACGGCAACCGGCTAACGGTTGCCCGCACCTGGGGCACATCTTCCCCTGCTCGGTGGAATAGACCAGACGGCTGTCATTGCCCATAGCGGTTCCTTCCCCATAGCGTACTTCATCAAGGCTTGCGGGCCGCGGCCTCCCGCAATGACGGTTTAAAGGCCCACGACATCACCAACACAAGGCGGACTTAACCCAAATAACCGGCCAGCATCAACCAGAAGCTGAAAGAACCGGCCGATATCAGCGTACTGGCGGAAATGGCCGCCACCGCGAAATCCGTATCCCCCTTCATTTCCTTGGCCATCACGTAGGCGACGGTCGCCGTGGGGGACGCCAGCAGGATCAGACCCGGCAGGTAATCCGCCGGTGGCACATGAAATACCTGATAAGCCATCAGGCCTATTCCAGGCAGTAAAAAAAGCTTGATGCCCACCGATCCCATGACCGTAAGGAAGTGGCCACGCATGGCGCGCAAAGACAAGGAGGCGCCGATCAGCAGAAGGGCCGTGGGCAATGCCAATCCGCTGAGGATATCCAGGCTGCGCTGGATCACCAGGGGAATCGGAAGTTGGAGGGCGGATGCCAGAATTCCGGCCAGGGCGGAAAGAATCACCGGGTTGCCCAGAAGGGCCTTCAGCAGGCTGCCGGTTCGCGGTCCCTGCCGGCCCGGGCGATTGGCCTGCAGGGCAAAAACCGACAGGATATTCTGCAAGATCATGAGGAAACCGGCGAGCAGACCGGCGCGCACGAATCCGGTTTCCCCCAGGTAGTAAAAGGCGACCGAAAGCCCGACATATCCCAGGTTGCCATGCCCCGCGCTCTGGATAAAGACGCCGGCGCGAAAGCCCGCCACACGCCGCCAGCGGCATAGCCCCCAGGCAATCAGGTAGACCCCGGTGGCCGCCGCCAGCGTGATAAACAGCACCGCCCCGTGAAACTCCTGCCCCAAAGACGCCTTGGAAAGGGCCCGGAAGATCATGGCCGGAATCGCCAGGTAGTATACGATACGGTTGGCCGGCCCTAAAAATTCAGGCGGCATGAAGCCTTTCCGGCGGGCGACCCAGCCAAGAAGGACGATCGTGAAAATGGGGATAATCGTGGCGGCAATTTCCATGGTTCAATGGCCCATAGGGACTTTACAAGACGTTCCGACGACCGGGAAACGATCAGGAGAAGGCATCATGGCATAACCACGCCGAAAAGAAAACAGACCGCGTTTCAACGAAACTCCGCCAAACAGACCCTGCTCCCCCGGAAAGAGATATGATCTGGACACAGTGCTGCTGCCGGGCAATGGGTGTGATGGTGACAAGAACGATCTCAAATGGCAGGGAAGTACTTGGAGGGGCAACATGCGGTGTCGTGTCGGGCGCCGACGAAACCGGATAAGACGCGTGAACCCGTTTTGGTCCATCGCCGAATGATTGCCGGTAATCATGCAACCCTGATTCGCCTCGAATGGATTCTCTTTTCATTTCCGGTTTTGGCGCCGGGGGGCTCCCCACGATCTATCGTTTTCCCATTTATAGGAATCAAATTCCACAATCATCCATTATAAAAAACCGCCATTGTGAATAAAGGGCTGTAATACTTGTATTTTTAAGAATTTCGCATTGTGGTATCTCTTTTGCAGTATGGGGGGGAGTATGCGTTACGATGCAACGCATTTCTGATACATTGTTAACCCTTTTAAAAAGACAATTATGCCTGGAGAAAAAAGATCGCAGCCCGATCGGCGTAAGAATAAATTGAGTATGCGATCGCTTCTATTCGGAGGCCGGAGAGAAACCCTACGGCGCTATGAAGACAGGCAAAACTTTTTTTATGTTGACCGATACCGGCAATCACTATTCGGCGTCATCGTATTAATTCTATTTCTGAGCGTGATTGACGCCATTTTAACACTTTTTCTGATCAATCATGGGGCGATTGAAATTAACCCGATTATGGCCTTTTACCTCGAGGTCGGCCCCTACACCTTTCTATTTGTCAAATACGCCCTGACCAGCGTCGGCCTGTTTGTTCTAGTGATCTTCAGGAATGTTTTTTTAAAGCCCATCAAAATTCACGTGGGCTCATTTATCTATTTCATTCTTCTTGCCTTTCTGGGCGTCGTTTCCTGGCAAATTTTCCTGATTCATCGCGTCGTCGCGTAAGCGATATTCAAAATCAATCTACAGACCAAAATGACCATGGAAACAACCAAAGGAAGAACACGCTATCGCTGTGACGCGGTTTGACTTCTCGATTAAATCCGCATCCCATTCCTCTGCGACCCGTCTGGGCGCCCCCGGCGTCATCAAAATTTCGGCGACGGCCGCTACTTCTCCAGGGCGGTAAATCCGGACCGGGCCACTTCGACGATTTTATCGTTGCCGATGGCTTCCAGGAAATCATCGATCATCTGGGAAGTGCCCGTCACCTGCAGCGATATACAGGTCATGGTTCTGATGATCGAGCACTTCAAAGCCGTGGTTCCGCTTAAGTCGCTCAAGCTGGGTGCCGTCCGCCTCGAACTTGACGATGGCCACCTCGCGCCAGAAACTCTGATCGATGTCCAGTTCCCGGGCCGAGATAACCTCGGTCATTTTCTCCGCCTGTCGGATCACCTGGAGCATCTTATCGTCGCTATCTTCGCGCAGGGTCAGCGTCATGCGGCTGATACCGGGACGGTGGGTCTTGCAGGCCGTAATCGTTTCGACGTTGTACATCTTGCGTCGGATCAACATGGAAATCTTGTTCAGCACGCCGGGGCGGTTGAGCGTGTAAATCAACATGGCGCGCCGTTTCATATTGGCAGGGGCTGTCATGAGGTCCTTCCATCCAAAGTTACAATCATATCGGCAATGCCGCCGCCGGCCGGCACCATGGGCAGCACGACTTCGCTGGGGTCGCAGATAAATTCCACCAGGTAAGCCCCCTTGTGGGATGCTGCCGCTGTCAGGGCGGCTTCAATCTGGTCCGGTGACGTCACCCGCTGATAGGGAATGCCATAGGCACCCGCAATAGCGCCGAAGTCGGGATTCTTCATCGGGGTTCCGGCGTAGCGCCCGTCGTAGAACAGGGTCTGCCACTGCCGCACCATGCCCAGGTACCCGTTGTTCATCAAAAGGATCTTGACGTCGATGTCGTGCTCCATGATGGCGCCCAGTTCCTGGATATTCATCTGGAACCCGCCGTCACCGCTGATCGACCAGACCTGCTCGTCCGGCCGGGCCAACTTGACGCCGACGGCCATGGGCAGGGCGCACCCCATGGTGCCGGCCCCGCCGGAAGTAAACCAGCTGTTGACGGTCTGGAAGTTGTAAAACCGAGCGGAAATCATCTGATGCTGCCCCACGTCGGCGACGACGATATCCTTCCCCTGCGTAAGGCGGGAGAGTTCATGAATGACGGTTTTCATCAGCAGCTGGCCTTCCCGGCCGACCCCGCCCGCGATCTCCCGGCGGGTGGCCCCGGCGATTTCCTGGCGGTAGGTATCGATCTGCGCAAACCAGCGCTGCCGGGGCTTGGATGTCAATTCAGGGTCGCGGGCCAGAAGGTTGAGCACTTCGCCCGTATCCGCGTTGATGGCCACCGTGGTCTTGACATTCTTGTCGATTTCGGAGGGATCGATCTCCACGTGAATGACCTTGGCGTTCACCCCGAAAACATCAAGATTGCCCGTCACCCGGTCATCGAAACGCATCCCGAAGGAGAGGATCAGGTCGGCGTTCAACAGCGCACGGTTGGCTTCCACCGTGCCGTGCATCCCGACCATCCCCACGCTCAGGGGATGATCCATGGGGAGTGCCGAGAGCCCGTGCAGGGTAAAGGCCACCGGGATGTTGGCCCGTTCCGCAAACGCCAGCAGGGCCGCGCTGGCCCGGCCGGCGATGACCCCATGGCCGCAAAGGATGATGGGCCGCTCGCTGTGGTTGATCAGTCCCAGGGCCTGGCGCAGCCGTTCGCGATCCGGCTTTGGCGAGTAGTAGAACCCCGGCAGGTCGGGCACATAGGTGTTGGGATCAAAATGATATTCCGGCCCGGCTTCCTGGAGCTGAACATCCTTGGGAATGTCCACCACCACCGGCCCCCCCCGCCCGGTAGCAGCCACGTAAAGCGCTTCATGAATTGTCTCTTCGAGCATCTCCACGGTCAGGGGCATGTAGGTTTGTTTGGTAATCGGCATCATAACCCCCACCACGTCGCTTTCCTGAAATGCGTCGGTGGCGATCACACCCGAGGGCACCTGCCCGGTAATGGCCAGTACCGGCACGGAATCCATGCCGGCATCCGCGATGCCGGTAACCAGGTTCATGGCGCCGGGCCCGGATGTCGCCAGGCAGACCCCGATCTGAGGGCGGTTCGTCGTCACTGAGGCCCGGGAAATCCCCTGGGCCATGAAGACGGCGCCCTGTTCATGTCGGGACATGATGAAATCAAATCGTTTCTGTTTCTCCATCTCGTCGAAGATCGGCATGATGGCACCGCCGGTGTAGCCGAAAATATACCGCACCCCTTTGTCCTGCAATGCTTTGAGGACGAGTTCTTTTCCTTGCATGCGCTATCCTGTCGTCTCGGGTTGTGGTTTCGCGATAGGCCCGTTGAGGTTACGCGCCGTATCAAAATGAATCAGCATGAACTATAATCCTTTTTTTGCTTTTTGCGACCCGCCGACATCAATAGGTTGACGTTTTGGACACTTATTGTCATGTTACGGATTCATTCGTCGCGTCCTCCGGATGCTTGTCCCCCTTAATCTCGAAACAGATAGGCGGCACCATGGGAAAAACGCTTTTTGAGAAAATATGGGCCTCACATGTCGTACGTCAACTACCCGACGGAACGGCACTGTTGTATATCGATCGCCATCTGGTGCACGAAGTCACCAGCCCCCAGGCCTTCGAAGGCATGCGGCTTGCCGGCCGCACGGTCCGCCGTCCGGAGCTGGCCTTCGCCACCATGGATCATAATGTCCCCACCACCGAAGACCGGCTGAACATCGAAGACCCCATCTCCCGGGCGCAGGTGGAAGCGTTGCAGGCCAACTGCGACGCCTTCGGCATCAAATTGTTCGGCCTGGGCGATGCCCGCCAGGGGATCGTGCATGTCATCGGACCGGAACTGGGCCTCACGCTGCCCGGACTGACCATCGTCTGCGGCGATTCCCACACCTCCACCCACGGGGCTTTCGGGGCGCTGGCCTTCGGCATCGGCACCTCCGAAGTGGAACATGTCCTTGTCACCCAGACCCTGATCCAGGCGACACCGGGCACCTACAAAATCGAATTCAACGGCCGCCTGGCCCCGCACGTGTCCGCCAAGGATATGGTGCTCAAAATGATCGGCATCATGGGTACCGGTGGCGGTACGGGCCATGTATTGGAATACTGCGGCGATGCCGTGCGTGCCCTCTCCATGGAAAACCGGATGACCATCTGCAACATGAGCATCGAAGCCGGCGCGCGGGCCGGCATGATCGCGCCGGACGAAACCACTTTCGAATACATCACCCGGCAGGAACGACCCTTTGCCCCCCGGGGAGAAGAGATGGAACGCGCGCTGGCTTACTGGCGGACCCTGCCCAGTGACGATGATGCCGCCTTTGACCGCACCCTGACCATCGATGCCGCGCAAATCGCGCCCCAGATCACCTGGGGCACCAACCCCGGCATGGTGATCGATATCGACCAGGCCGTTCCCGGTCCGGACACGGCGGCCGGCTACAGCCGCTCCGATGTCCAGAATGCTTTGGCATACATGGGGCTGACACCCGGAACCCGCTTGACGGATGTTCCCGTCGATGTCGTCTTTATCGGGAGTTGCACCAATTCCCGCATTGAAGATCTGCGCCAGGCGGCCGCCATCCTGAAAGGACACAAGAAGGCCAGCCACGTTCAGCTGTTGGTCGTGCCGGGGTCCCATGCCGTACGGGAACAGGCCGAAGCCGAAGGGTTGGATCGCGTTTTCAAGGCCGCCGGGGCGGAATGGCGTTATGCCGGGTGCAGCATGTGCCTGGGTATGAACCCGGACCAGCTGCGTCCGCAACAACGCAGCGCCTCGACGTCCAACCGCAACTTCGAAGGACGGCAGGGCAAGGGCGGACGGACCCACCTGGTCAGCCCTGAAATGGCGGCCGCGGCCGCCGTGGCCGGAAAATTCGTCGATATCCGGACCTGGCCGTCAAAGTGAGGCTCCGCCCGCAGAGCGGAGGGCCTCAGGTAGCCCCTTTGAAGGGGGCTTGAATACGGTTTTTGAATTTTTGGGTTTTTCCGCCTTTGTCCCGCGCCGAGCATCGACGCGGCGGATGGAATAAAGCGCGCGGACTGTCTGAGCCCGCCGACGGCGGGTGCGTTTCCGCGTGCTCCGGCCGCAGCGACGAACGCGCAGGGCCAGTGCGAAGCACCGCGGGACACGGGCGTTTTCTTTTGCTTCGTTTTCGTCACGTGACAGAAAATGAAGGACCAATCCAAAGAAACACCCCAGATCGGTAAAACCTCTCAGGGTCCTCCACCAGCGGTGGAGGGTTTAGATAAGAACCAATACGGGAGAAATTATATCATGACCCCCTTTACCCAGCATACCGGCATCGTGGCAACCCTGGACCGATCCAATGTGGATACGGACGCCATTATTCCCAAACAGTTCCTGAAATCCATCAAGCGCACCGGCTACGGGCCGAATGCCTTTTTTGACTGGCGCTACGGGCCCGACGGCGCGCCGGATGAGAACTTCGAACTCAACCAGCCCCGCTTTGACGGGCGCTCTGTTCTGGTGACCCGCAACAATTTCGGCTGCGGCTCCAGCCGGGAACATGCCGTCTGGGCCCTGGCCCAGGACGGTTATTGCGTGATCATCGCCCCCTGGAAAGAAATCAGCGGCGAGCGCCTGCAGGGATTTGCCGACATCTTTCGATCCAACGCCGCGAAGAACGGCCTGCTGACCATCGAGTTGTCCGGCCCCGAAGTCGACACCATATTCGACCTTGTGCAGCGCCATCCGGGCTTGGAAGCAACCGCGGATCTACCTTCCCAGACGGTGACGTTCCATGACCCCGACCGGCATGTGTTCGAATTCGCCATCGACCCCGGAATAAAAGAAAAACTTCTGCGAGGATTGGACGATATCGCGCAAACCCTCGCCTACGCGCCGGACATCGACCGTTTTGAAACGACCCATGAGACTTGGTTTAGGCAGCCTTAATAATGGCGTGGCCCATTTTTTATGTTAGACCTCAGGCGTCGGTCACGCAGCCTTCCGAGGCGGAGGTCACCGTCTTGATGTATTTGTAGAGCGCGCCGCGGGTGACCTTGTAGGGCGGTGCCGACCAGGCCCGGCGCCGGGCTGCCATATCTTCTTCGCTGACCTGGACATCGATGCGATTTTTCTCCGCATCGATGGTGATCACATCGCCATTGCGGATCAGCGCAATGGGCCCCCCCGCCTGAGCTTCCGGCGCCACATGCCCCACGATAAACCCATGGGAGCCGCCGGAAAAGCGCCCGTCCGTCAACAACGCCACGTCGCTACCCAACCCGGCCCCCATGATGGCGGAGGTGGGTGTCAGCATTTCCGGCATGCCCGGGCCGCCCTGGGGGCCTTCGTAGCGAATGACCACCACATCGCCGCGATGGATCTGCTTTTCTTCCAGCGCGGCCAGCATGGCTTCCTCGGAATCGAAAACATTGGCCGGCCCGCTGAAGGCCGTGCCCTCCTTGCCCGTGATTTTGCCTACGGCACCTTCGGGGGCCAGGTTGCCCCGCAGAATCTGGATGTGGCCGCGGGAGTGGATGGGATTGTCCAGGGGGCGGATAATCGTCTGGCCGTCTGCCAGGGCCGCCACCGCCTTCAGGTTCTCCGCCAATGTTTGCCCGGTGACGGTCAGGCAGTCACCATGCAGCAGACCTTCATCCAAAAGATATTGCATCAAGGCCGGCAGGCCACCGACCCGGTCGAAATCCTCCTGGACATAGTTACCGCTGGGCTTCATGTCCGCCAGGAGGGGCACCCGGTCGCTGACCGTCTGAAAGTCATCCAAAGTCAGGGGCACATCCACGGCCCGCGCCATGGCCAGCAGGTGCAGGACGGCGTTGGTGGACCCCCCCAGTACCGTGATGACCACCAGGGCGTTTTCGAAGGCTCGGCGCGTCATGATATCCCGTGGCCGGATGTCTTCTTCCAGCAGGCGCCGTATGGCCGCCCCGACGCGGTAACATTCCTCGCGTTTTTCCGGGGACTCGGCCGGCCGACTGGCGCTGTAAGGCAACGCCATACCCATGGCTTCGATGGCCGAGGCCATGGTGTTGGCCGTATACATGCCTCCGCAGGCCCCGGCCCCGGGGCAGCTTTTTTGCACGATGGCCCGCCGACGGTCGTCGTCGATCCTGCCGGCGATATACTCGCCGTAACTCTGAAAGGCCGACACGATATCCAGTTTGACGCCGTCGAGATTCCCGGCCCGGATGGTACCGCCATACACCATGAGCGACGGGCGATTGACCCGGGCCATGGCCATCAGACAGCCGGGCATGTTTTTGTCACACCCCGGCAGGGCGATGTTGGCATCATACCACTGGGCCCGCATGACGGTTTCAATGGAATCGGCGATGATGTCACGGGAGGGCAGCGAATAGCTCATCCCTTCGGTACCCATGGAAATTCCGTCGCTGACACCGACGGTGTTGAACCGCAACCCGACCATGCCGGCGGCATCCACGCCCTTTTTGACTTCGGCGGCCAGACGGTTAAGGTGCATGTTGCAGGGGTTGCCCTCGTACCACACGCTGCTGATACCCACCTGGGCCTTGGTCATGTCCGCTTCCGTAAGGCCCACGGCGTAAAGCATGGCCTGGGAGGCCCCCTGGGATTTGGGTTCGGTGATGCGGCAACTGGTACGGTTAAGTTTATGCGCCATGAATGCTCCTTTCTGAATGCACACATTGCAAGTCAAAAACCGACACCTTCAACATCATCCGGAAAGCCGGGAGACAATATCGATGACGGCATCACCTTGAAATGTTCGGTGTAAAGGGGAGACGTGGCCCGAAGCACCGGGTCGGATCGATGCGCATGCATGGCAGAGGAGAACACTTAACGACGGGGCGTCCGCGCTGGACGCCCGCTATCGATTCCCCTTGCGTGAGGGCGCGCTACAGCGGGATACGGGGCAAAGCGCGACGAAGCGCCGCGGGTGCCACGGCGCCTCTAAGCAACCGGCTGAATCATCCGAAAACGGTCCGAATGTTAGAGCGGATTGAAGGTGAATTTCTGCCCGCCCACAGACAGTTCCGCCATCAGACCGCCTTTGACGTGCACAAAGGTCGCCATGCCGTTGGTGTAATAGGCCTCCGACTGTACCCCGGTCTGGGGGCCGGCCGTCGCGCTGGCGGAGGACCCGGCGGTGCTGGCCTTGGCCGATGCACCCGCGGTGACGGCCACCGCCGATGCTTTCGCATCGAATTCAAACTGGCCGCGGGTAAATTTTTCGTAGGCCCATTGGTTCTGGAAGAAAATAATTTCACTGAAGGCCTGCCCGCCCCACTGGAATCCGATGGAGCCATGAATCAGGTTGACCGTGCCGGTGATCCGGCCATTCCGGTAGACCTGGCCTTCCCCGAAAGCACCGCCGACAATAAGGGCGGCCTTGCCCACGACAGGAAACAGCGCATAACCGTACGCGTTATCAAAAAACCACCTTACCTGGGGAGATGAATCGAAGACATTCTTCGCTTTGGAATAGTCCTGCACCTGCTGAGCGCCTAAGCTAAGCGGTAACAGGACAAACATGACCAGCAGAATGGTGCAACGAATGGGTTTCATGGTGTCTCCTTAGGGAAAAAGCGTCTGTAAACGCGCCGACCGGTTCGTCACTTCGGCGCCGCTTTCCGACGGGGCGGAAGTGGCGAACCCGGGTGTTTTCATTGGGCCAGCGGACATCGTGGGATCCAAACCCATCAACGCCCATCAGCGCGCATCGGCGGTTTTTTAGAAAGGCGTATAGGTGAATTTCTGTCCGCCGAGCGCCAGCGATCCCATCAATCCGCCTTTGCTGTGAACGAACGTCGCCATTCCGTTGTTATATTTGGCCTCCGACTGGGCCCCGGTTTTGGGACCGGCCGTGGCGCTGGCCGATGATCCCGCCGTGCTGGCCTGGGCCTGCGCGCCGGCCGTAATAGCCACGGCCGAAGCTTTGGCGTCAAATGCGAACTCGCCGGCGGTAAAGGTGTCATAAGCCCGTTTGTCCTGGAAAAAAACGATCTCGCTGTAGGCCTTGCCCCCAAGCTGCCACCCGATGGAGGCATGTACCAATTTCACCGTTCCGGTAACTTTGCCGCCCCGATAAACTTGGCCTTCCCCATAGGCCCCGCCCACGACGAAAGCGGCTGAACCGACCGTCGGGAACACGGCATAGCCATACGCATTTTTAAAAAAGGGCTGCACATGCGGCGAGGACTTGAATACACTGATGGTGCTGGAATCATCCTTCACTTCCGCCGCGCCTGCCGCAAGCGGGACCATTAAAGTCAAAACCAGAAAACTTATCAATCCGATATTTTTCATGATGCACTCCCTTTCGGTGGGTTTGAAAATGTCAAGGCCGCATGCCTCAGAATGTGGCCGGGCCGGTGGTAATGTCAATAACCGTCGTGCCGACAACTGGTATGGAAGATGAGATGATGCCGACCCCTTGTCAAGACAGCCCTCGAACGGTTACCGGCAAACGATGATTCCATTGATCGATATTCGCTGGATTCGGATAAATGACTTTGCAGGCGGTTCATTTCAAATACAGAGGAGTAATCATGCCGGTTGGCGATCCAGGAAAGACATGGTCTGTATTAGCAACCTTTCGTCGCTATGTCAAAACTTTCTGATACGACTTCCCGCGCAGGGTCTCCCTCGATAACGCCCCTTCACGGACGGGCGCTCAGGCGTCACGCCTCTGGAACAAGCACAACCTTGCCGATGTTTTTGCGGTTTTCAATGTAGGCCTGGGCTTCCCCGGCCTGCTCGAAGGGAAAGACCTTGTCCACATGGGGCCGCACCCACCCTTCGTGTACGCCCTTGAGGGCCTCCCGCATCCAGCCTTGCACCTTTTCGGGTTCGTGCCATAAGTGGCCCAGATTGACCCCAAATACAGCCTTGTTGCCGTTCATCAGTTTGACGGGGTGGTACCAGGGCATCTGGAGCGCCAGCTTGATAAACCGCAGCGGTCGTGACAGGCCGGATTGGGTCAGTGTCGAAACACCAAACATCCCCAGGCGTCCGGTGGCGCGAAGCGCCTTGTAGCTCTTCTTCCAGTGACTTCCGCCCAGCGGATCGATGACCAGTTCGCACCCCCGGCCCTCCGTCAGGCGGTTTACTTCCTTGAGAAAATCGTAAGAACGGTAGTCAATGGCGTGGTCCAGGCCCCGCTTTTTTAGGAAGGCATGCTTGCCAGGGCTGGATGTGCCGAACGTCCTGGCCCCGATGTGACGGGCAATATCCAGGGCGGCCAAGCCGACGCCCCCGCCGGCATTGTGAATTAGAACGGACTCATCTTTTTTCAGGCCGCCCATGACGACCAGCAGCTGATAGGCCGTCAGGTAGTTTACGGGCAGAGCGGCCGCCTGATAAAAATCGATCGCCGCCGGAATTTCGAATACATTGTTGGCCGGGACACACACGCTTGACGCATAGCCCCCGAAACGGGTCAACGCCAGCGCCCGCTGGCCCTGCAGGCCGGGGTCGACCCCCGGCCCCAAAGCGTCGATGACGCCGGCGACCTCGTAACCCACCACGCAGGGCGGTTTCGGGCCATCGGGATACAATCCCTGCCTGGCCAGGATGTCGGCGAAATTGATGCCGGCCGCCTTGACCCGGATTTTGACTTCCCCGGCTTGTGGCCGGGGTTCTTCTTTCTCAATCGTTTTTAATACACGTGGGTCGCCATAGGCGGTAATTACAACCTGTTTCATAAAAAACCTTTTCCATCGGCATCAAATGCGTTCGTGGGATAAAAAATGCGCACCAACCCTGCGATTGGCCTGGCTGCCGGAAAGCGTTTCAGGGGCATCATCGGATAAGCGAAGGTCGATTGCCGAACCAACGCTTTGAGACCGGTTTGGATGCATCCGTCATGATCACGCCACTCAGATACAATAAGTCCGAGAAACCGGCGCGCAAGGACGGTGTCGGGCGCATCGTGATATGGCCGACCCACGACATGACCGGCGATGTCCGGATGACAAGATTTTCATCCCTGATCGCAGGGTGCGACCATTTCGGGCGAATTTTATTCAGGTTAGATTTTGAAGAAATTTATTGAGAAATCGATGCAGTATGAAGGGCACATCGTGCTCGTCGATAATGCGCCGGTTGCTGAACGCATCCGAGGCACTTTCCAGCATATTGCCCTTGCGATCGAAATAAAGCCTAAAAACCGTTACCGGCAGATCGTCCCTTGGCCCCGGTGGCAGATCGAAATCGATACGCCCCCGGAAAGTGCCGTCCGGGGCGTGCACAAGTCCAAAGCGGACCATAACGGATCGATCCATCACAAACCAGGTGGTGGCATTACCCCGGATCTCGCCCACCGTGATTTCGGGCAGATTGTTTTCCCGCGCCAACTGCTGGCAGTGTTTAATGAGCTGGATAAATTTCAGCTTGAATTGGCGGTAGTCGCCTACCATGGCTTTGATTTTGTTCAGTTCCGTCTGCCCCATGCAATCTCCCCCTCAGTGCGCCCCAAGTGACGGTTGAATGCTATGGATTTAGGTGCCTTATCCGGTCAAGGGTGTCAAATCTTTTCTGATTCAAGACCCCCAAACCACCGATGATCCAACCGCCCGCTGCCGGAAAAACTTTTCACGGTAGTCCCGCGGGGAGAGTCCGGTCGTTTTTTTAAACAACCGACAAAAGGAACTGCTGTCCGTATAGCCGATCTGCCAGGTGATTTCACTGACCGGCGCCTTGGAACGCTCCAGTTTTTTCTTGGCGGCTTCAATGCGTACCCGCTGCAGATAGCTCAGCGGCGTTTCCCCGATGGCCTGCTTAAACCGCCGTTTGAAGTGACGCGGACTGATACCCACCTCCCGGGCGATCTCGTCAATGGCGAGTATTTCAGAATAGCGGTTTTCCATCACGCGCTGGGCTTGCAAAACACCGGCATCGCCGTGATCCCGGGGGAGATCCAGAATGGCATAGGGGGCCTGGCTCTCCCGGTTGGGGTCGACCAGCAACGCTTTGGCGCAGGACCGGGCCAGTTCTTCGGATCCGAAATATTCAATCAGATAAAGGCCCAGTTGGAAAAAAGACGTCGCCGCGCCGGTGCAGATCAAACCACTGTCTTCGGTCATGACTTTCTCCGGTTGCAGGCGCACACGCGGATAGCGCCGCCGAAACATCCGGGCGTATTGCCAGTTGGTGGTCGCGCGTTTGCCGTCCAGCAATCCGGTCTCCGCCAGGGCAAAGGCCCCGGTGCAAAGCGCGCCGATGAGCGTCTTCCGGTGATAATGCTCCCTCAGCCACGCCAGCAAATCTTCGATTCGAGCGGGTTGCGGGCCAACATTCGGCAGGAGCGGCGGCACAAGAATGACATCCGCCTGATTCACATCCGTTATCGACCGGTTGGGTTGCACCTGAATCCCCCCGTAGGCGCTGAACGGTCGGCCATCAACGGTGACGATTTCGGTTTTAAAAAGAGGTTCGGCGCCCTCCCCTTCAACCGCCTGCTGCCAGAGATTGGCGATACCGAAGGCATCCATCAGACCGACCGTCCCCGATAACAAGCATCCTTCCACAGCCAGACATGTGATGTGGGCCATAGGATTTTCCTTAATTGTGAGCGCGAAATGGCATATTTCGCATTGTTTTTGTCATTTATGCCACTTTTTTTTCTTTGCGACAAGTTCTAATCTGCGGTATCCGGCATTCGGCGCGGCCACACGACCCATCATGCCAGGTCTTGCCGAAGCCGCCACTTTCCATGCCAAGGGAGACAACCATGACGGACGTTTACCAACGACTGGCCCATCACCTCGATCGACTGCCCGCCGGATACCCGGCAACGGAAGACGGCGTTGAGCTGAGGATTCTGCAAAGGCTTTTCTCCGCGGAAGAAGCGGAAATCGCCCTCGGTCTCACCATGATGCCCGAACCGGCCGCGTCCATTGCAGAACGATCGGGCCAAGACACCGCCATCCTGGCCCCCATGCTGGACCAGATGTCCCGCAAGGGGTTGATTTACCGCTCTTCCAAAGGCGGCCTGCCACACTACATGGCCGCCCAGTTCGTGATCGGCATCTGGGAATACCATCTCAACGATCTGGACGAGGATCTGATCCGGGATGTCAACGCCTACCTGCCGTTTCTGATGAAAGAAAACTGGACCAAGCAGGAAACCAAGCAGCTGCGGGTGGTACCGGTGGCCCAGAGCGTGTCGGCCGAAATCCGCACCATGCCCTACGAGATCGCCGAAGACATCATCCGCAGCCAGTCCAAAATCGTGGTGGCCCCCTGCATCTGCCGCCGGGAGCACGCCATGGTCGGCAAGGGCTGTGACAAACCCATGGAAGTCTGCCTGTCCTTCGGTGGCGGGGCCTACTACTACGAAGAAAATGGTTTAGGCCGGTCCATCACCCAGGAAGAAGCCCTTGAGACGCTGCGCATCGGCATGGACGCCGGGCTGGTGCTCCAGCCGGGCAACGCCAAAAAGCCCACCAATATCTGCATGTGCTGCGGCTGCTGCTGCCAGGTGTTGAAAAACCTCAAATCTCTGGACAGTCCGGCCAAAGTCGTTCATACCAATTATTATGCGGAAGTCATCGAGGAAAACTGCACCGCCTGCGAGGCTTGTGTCGAGCGCTGCCAGATGGATGCTATCGCCGTCGATGATGTCGCCCGGATCGATCCCGAACGCTGCATCGGGTGCGGCCTGTGTGTAGCGGAGTGCCCGAGTGATGCCATGGTCATGCGCCAGAAAGCAGCGGATGAACAATATGTCCCGCCCGCCAATGTATTCGAAACCTATCTGAACATGGCCAAAGAACGGGGTCTCATGCCCTAATCCAGCCTTGGTTCGACGGGTGTAAGGATAGCCCGCCGGCTGGCACGCAAAGCAGGCGGCAGGTATCCATCCGCCGTAAGGAGGACACATGAAATTTCTGAAACGGATATTCGGGATCAGCGAAACCCAGCCCCCGTCCGATGACGCCTGTTGGGAATATGCCGATCAGGAAATCCGGTTGGATTTGAATCGGGCGCGGGAACTCGACCAACCGGGCAGCGCCGTGCGCCTTGAAGGCAAAGGCCTGCCGGTGCGCACCCTGGTGGTTCACGGCCGCGACGGCACATTCCATGCCTTGGCCAATCGCTGCACCCACATGGGCCGGCGCATCGATCTCCTGGCCGGGACAGACCGCTTGGAGTGCTGCAGCGTCAGCAAATCCACCTTCACCTATAACGGCGAGCCGGTAGGTGGCGCGGCACGAAAGCATTTACGCGCCTTTTCCGTGACCGCGTCCGGCAAGACGCTGACCATTTCCCTGGGTTAGGCCAAGACCGTTGCCGTACCTTTGCGCCATGGGCTTGGCCGGGAATGGCACGGATCGGTACCGAAGACCCGCTCCCGGATATGGCCTGCGATGCATCATGCGGAGGCTTGCGATCTTCCGGTTGACGCCGCCCTCCGGCTTGCAGTAGAGATAACGATGAGCGCTCCGGGGAAGGCCAACCCCATCGACACCCCGACATGGTTTTATCAATCACCGTGCGGCACTCGGAGCACCTGTGCGCCCGGCACGTTCTGCTCCCTCGCGACTTCACTCCCCATCGCCCCGCGCCGCAACAGCTCTTTTCGCCGGTCTGCCGCACCCATGGCGTCTCAACCCAGGGGGAAACCGCTTAATGACCGTCGACGACCCCAACCCGCCCGTGATCCAGCGCAAGCGCTATCGCCGCATTATCGCTTTTGCGGCCGGGGTGCTCGGCCAGACGGTTTGGTGGGATGTCATCTTCGCCTTTCCGCTGCTGGACCAGCTCCGTGCCCCGCCCCTCAAACGCTGGCAGGTCATTGCCCGTCGCTATCGTGATATCGCCACCGACATGGGCGGCGTCCTGATCAAGCTGGGTCAGTTCCTCAGTACCCGGGTGGATCTGTTCCCCCCGGAGATCACGAGGGAGCTGGCGAGCCTGCAGGACGAAGCCGTCCCAGCCCCATTCGAAGACATCGCCGCCGTGGTGGAAGCCAGCTTTGGCAGTCCTCTGGCGAGCACTTTCCAAAGTTTCGCGCCGGAGCCCATGGGCGCCGCTTCTCTGGCCCAGGCCCACGAAGCCCGCTTGCCCTCCGGGGAAGACGTGATCGTCAAGGTGCTGCGTCCCAATATTCACGAGTATCGTCGAAACGGATCTCAAAGCCCTGCGCCGCATCGTGGACTGGCTCAAATACTTCCGGCAGATTCGCCGGCGCATGGATCTGGACATGCTCCTGGAAGAATTCATCCGCACCACCCGCGCCGAGCTCGATCTCCAGCAAGAAAATGTCAACCTGAAACGATTCGCCGCCAATTTTGCCGACGTGCCCCAGGTCTATGTACCCATCACCTATGAAGCATACTGCACGCCCGCCATTCTGACCCTTGAAAATGTCGCCTACATCAAAATCGCGGACATGGATGCCCTGGTCGCGGCCGGGATTGCGCCCCAACGGGTCGCCGGCGTGCTCTACGATGCCTATATGCGTCAGATCTTCATCTCCAACTTCGTTCATGTGGATCCTCATCCCGGCAATCTCTTCGTAAGGCCCCTGCCGGAAAACGACGCATCCAGCGACACCTGCCCAGGCTTTCGACCGGGAGACCCCGTCCCTTACTGCGAAAACCGCAATTTTCAACTGGTCTTTATCGATTTTGGCATGACCGCCGTGATCTCCGAACGCCTCAAGGCCGCCATGCGCACCGCCGCCATCGGACTCGGGACCCAGGACGCGCACAAGGTTATCCAGGCCTATGTCGTGGCCGGTGCCCTGCGGCCCGGTACGGATCTGCGCCGCCTGGAAGAAATCCACCAGGACTGGCTGCAGCGCATCTGGGGGCTGCGCCTGGGGAAGATCCATGAAACCGCTTTCCGGGAAATGGGTTATTTCTGGCGGGAATACCGGGATATCATCGCCGAGGCCCCCTTTCAGATCCAGGCCGACATGCTGCTCATCGGGCGCGCGGTCGGGATCCTGGCCGGCCTGGCCACGCGCCTGGACCCGGAGTTCGACCCCTGGACCAAAACCCTGCCCTACGCCCGCCGGTTTGCCAAAGAAGAACTGACCGGCGACTGGCAGGGCATCTGGGACGAGCTCTTCATGCTGGGCCGCCACCTATGGCGTATTCCCGGCCAGCTGGATCAGGTGCTTACCCGCGCCCGTCAGGGCGCGTTGACGATCCAGGTTTCCCTGTCACCGGAAACCCGGCAGGCCATCCGGCGCATCGATCTTTCCGTAAAACGATTTGCCTGGATGGTGCTGACGGTGGGGCTTCTGGTTTCCGGCGTGAACCTGCACATCGCCGGTAAAAATCCGCCCTTCGGCATCCTGCTGATGATCCTGTCGGTCGCCTTTTTCCTGTGGGGCATGGGGAAGAAATAAAGAAGGATTCACCGATCCGGGCGCAGAGGGGTTACAGATTAATAGCACAAGCTCGGCCCGTTTTCAGATAAGTTGGCGTAACCAATGATCTGGTCAAGGGCTGTTTCTGCAGGATAGCCAATCCATATCAGCAACAAACGCATATTGTTTGCTTGACACCTTTCACCTTCCATTGCTAATTGTTATTATACACTCAAAATAAATTTACAATTCGCAATGCCAAACCCACCGTGAGGTGCGGACGGAAAACCACGGGTCTTCAATCGACGCGGGTACGTGACGCACAGGTAGGCAAGATAGCCGGGCTGCCGAGTGGTGACATCGTCAAGGTCACTGACGGAGTAGTTCGGCTTTTTTTATATGGATTGAGTGCCATCACAACTTAATGGAGGAGGATTTGTCATGAAAAGGGAATGTGTAAAAGTGTTTTCTGTCCTGATAAAGGTTTTGCTTTTATTGGCAGTTGTAATGCTAATTGCACTTCCCTCATCAGCAGTCGCTGATGACCCACCTGCCATTGATGCCACAATTGATGTCGATCCAAATCAATTTAATCTTCAAAGCAAGGGAAAATGGGCGACTGTCTACATAGAATTTCCGGGAAAATGCACATACGATGTCGGGCAAATCGATGTGGGTAGTGTTGTTTTAAGCGTAAATGGATACGACATACCCGCTGAACCCAAGTACTAAAATCAGCGACTATGATAAGGATGGCGTACCGGACCTGAAGGTCAAATTTAACAGACAGGAATTGCAATCACGCATGTTTGTCGGATTAGAAGA
Source organism: uncultured delta proteobacterium (assembly GCA_963850465.1). Classification (GTDB taxonomy): domain Bacteria; phylum Desulfobacterota; class Desulfobacteria; order Desulfobacterales; family UBA5852; genus JABZFP01. The sequence goes on along the minus strand of CAWKLN010000047.1, from coordinate 3,471 downwards.
ATTGACCGTCAGCGGATCTGCCGATGGCGCTGAATTCGTTGGTTCTGATACCGTATCTGTAAAGGCCAAAGGTGTAACATCCACGATTCTTCAAACATCCGACGTACACCATCATGCGAGCGGGTATGGTCCCTTTATAGACTATACTCCGGATATCCTCGGAGATGACGATGTTACCGGCGGTTTTGCAAGAATGGCAACCGTCATCGGCGGCATCAAGTATCAACAGGCCATGGCTGGCGTTCCAACACTGCTGGTGGATTCAGGGGATTTCTTTATGGGCACCACGTATGACCTGACCGCCAGTGATCCCATTGCACTTAAATTTTTCACGCTCATGGAATATGACGCCATAACCTTGGGCAACCATGAATTCGACTGGTCACCGGGCGGTCTTTATATGCTTCTGAGTGCAGGACTGGCAAACGGTTTCAACGTACCTGTCGTGGCAAGTAATACCATACCGGATGGTGATAGTCGGGACTGGTGACGACGGCATCGAATATCTCATGGAAACCGGTACCATCGTAAATAAGAAAGTCATAGAACTTGAAAATGGGATTAAAGTGGGTCTTCTGGGCTTGATGGGGGAAAATGCCGATGAGGACGCACCTGTGGCCAAACCAATTACATTTAATCATGATTATGCGTTCATCCAGGCATGCGTTGATGATCTCAGAAACAATGACGGCGTTGATGTTGTGGTTGCTCTATCCCACACGGGCGTTAATTCAAGCGGAGAAGGTGAAGATGCCGAAATTGCCGAACATGTTGACGGTATTGATATCATAGCATCCGGTCATGCGCATACAAAAACGTTTGACGCTTATATAAAAGGTGATTCGAGTACGATTATCTTTTCTCCCGGCGAATACGGAGAATGGGTAAGCCATCTTAATTTTACCTATAATAAAAAGCTTGGGCGTATTGTTGGGTTTGAATTTAACCTTGTACCTGTAGACGATACGGTTCCTGGAGATCCGGGCATGCAGTATATGGTCGACATGTATAATGCCGAGATTAATGCATCACTTGTCTGCAGCGGGTATGCCCCAATTGGCAGATACTATTACAACGACCGACTTTGATTTGGAGATGGGTGCATATCAGGCAACCGGCGTGACCGGTCTCGGCAGTCTTTGCGCGGATTCTGTCCGCAACGTTGCGAACTCATTGGTAACCTATGGAGGACTTGACGGAATCCCGGTCGATATGGGTATCGTACCGACCGGTGTTATCCGGGATGAAATTTTTGAGGGCAATACAGGTATCGTTACATTTTCAGATGTTTATAATGCTTTACCATTAGGAATTTCTCCCGACACAAGTCAGCCCGTTCCTGGTTATCCGATGATGCACGCCTATTTCACCGGCCAGGAGCTTTATATCATTGCTGAAGTCGGGCTCACGGTTTCCCAATCATTTGGATCAAGCTACTACCTGAATTTCTCGGGTGTCAAAATCGCATATAACCCGGCATATGCACCTTACTTTGCAGGGTGTAAGGGGAGTAAGCCTTTATGCCCCGAATGATCCCCTCTGCTTAGGGCCGATGCAACTCCTGTAGATCCAAACTGATACAGCCACTCTATATCACGGAGTCGTTGACCTTTATGCATTCCAGTTATTGTATGTGGTAAATGATTTCCTTGCCCCTTATGGTCTTCTCAATTATTCCTAAAGACAAGGATGGAAACCCGATTCATGATTACATGGGTTTCCGGATCGATAGGGATCCTACTACAGCAGGCGTACAGGAACTCAAGGAATGGATGGCTCTGCTTAATTATCTACCTACATTTAACGATTACCCATTTGACGGCATTCCTTCTAATATTTACGGGCCAGGTGGCGCTATTGAGGGACGGATTGAATTAGTTAGCTATTAAAATTATTTTTAACAACAGTGCCCCTTTGATTGGGCCGATCGCTTAACGTGTTGACAAGCAATAATAAAGGGCTGCTGATTGAGCATCAGTGGCCCTTTTCTTTTTCTAAAACATAATTTATCTGAAAAGGAGCAGAAGCTGGGTGCTACTTAAGCGGATGGCAGTTTGGGCAATGTAGTTGCGATTACATTTTGTAGGCTGTGTATTTCCAGAAATTGCGTCGAGTGGGGATACATTGAGATAATCCTGCAAAAACAGTGGCGCTCAAAATCTGCGATTACGTGCCAGGAAACCAACTGTCGCAGAATTTCAGATTAGTCGGAGATGGACGAAACCGCCTCTAAGCAGTTTACCAATAGCCCATCATCCACACGTACCTATAGATGGGATTCTAACCAAACTTTGACATCGTCCAACACCTGCCCGTGTTCAGGTTCATTGAATACTTCATGATAAAGGCCGTCATAGATTTTGATCGTTTTATCCTCTGAGCTTACCGAGTCATAGAGCAACTGAGCACCACTTGGATCAACTAATTTATCACTGCCTCCCTGCACAATCATTATCGGCAATCTTATCTTTATCGCAGACCCTGTCACATGCTGAATTGTCTTAAGCATTTCTGCACTAAGCCTCGCGGTGATTTTACCTGTATAAACCAGCGGGTCATTGACGTAGGCATCTACCACTGCCGGATCTCGGCAGATGCCTTCCGCATCTAATTGAATGATTCCTGCCTTGGGCATAACGACCGATAATATTTTTCCTGCAAAAATAACGGCGTTCGAGATATTATCGGGCACCTTTATCCCTGGCCCAGAAAGAACAGCTCCTGCTAATTCATCCTGGTGCTCCAGAAGGTATGCGGAACTAATCAATCCCCCCATACTATGCCCGACCAGAAATATCGGCTTTATAGGCTGCCAGCCCCGAATCATGTCAAAATATTTCTTGAGAGTTTTTGTGTAATCCTGAAATCGTTCCACGCAAACTCTCTTACCATCTGATTTCCCATGTCCGATGTGATCGATTCCATACACAGCGTAGCCTGCGGGAACAAAATGGTTGACGACATTCATATATCGCCCGCTGTGCTCTGATATCCCATGGGCAACTAATAGGATGGCTTTGGGCTCACCTTCAGGCAACCAATATTGATAATAAATATTGGTATCACGGATGCTTTTAAAATATCCTTCAAGTTGTTTCATTTGCCGCCCCTTATGTTTTAGCAGCAAGATAATAATTCACATGCTTTTAGAGCATTTTCATTCTGTGGTGAATAATAGCAGCTGCAAGCGGAGTACGCGTGTGATTTGATTGAGATATCCCACGAATAACGGAATTGTCAAAACTTGTGTGTCCATGCCAGTATTACGGCTTCAGTCCAAGTTGGAATAGATTGAGACTATCCGACGAATAACCATCCAATCAAAGCTTTGGGTTACTTTCCATAATCCAAAATCTATTTGGACAGGTATTGATGAGGGATTGACTGAAAAATCTTGAGCCACCGCGGCCGGCAAAGAGCTGGCCGCGTTATTCGCTTTCCGGTTGCGGCAGGGATAAACCACTGCGGATG
>CAWKLN010000046.1:0-35798 GCA_963850465.1 uncultured delta proteobacterium | reverse complement strand
TCCGGTGGGCCTTCCGCCACCACGCGGCCGCCGCCGTGGCCGCCTTCGGGGCCCAGGTCGATGATCCAGTCGGCGGTTTTGATCACATCCAGGTTGTGTTCGATGACGATCACCGTGTTGCCGGCCGCCACCAGCCGCTGAAGCACGGCCAGAAGCATTTGGATGTCCTGGAAGTGCAGGCCGGTGGTGGGTTCGTCCAGGATGTAGAGGGTGCGGCCGGTGTCCCGTTTTGGCCAGTTCCCGGGCCAGTTTGATGCGCTGGGCTTCGCCGCCGGAAAGGGTGGTGGCCGACTGGCCCAGCTTGATATAGCCCAGGCCCACATCCATGAGGGTGTCCAGAATGTGCCGGATTTTGCGGTGATTGGCAAACAGCTCCCGGGCCTGGCGAACCGACAGATCCAGCACATCGGCGATGGAGTGGCCCTTGATGGTCACTTCGAGGGTGGCGTCGTTGAATCGCCTGCCCCGGCAGATTTCGCAGGGCACGAAGACATCGGCCAGAAAATGCATCTCCACCCTGATATAGCCGTCTCCGCGGCAGGCTTCGCAACGGCCGCCCTTGACGTTGAAGGAAAAACGGCCTTTCTTGTAGCCGCGCGCCTTGGATTCGGGCAGCAGGGCAAACAGGTCCCGGATGTGATCGAAGACCTTGGTGTAGGTGGCCGGATTGCTGCGGGGGGTGCGGCCGATGGCCTTCTGGTCGATGTTGATCACCTTGTCGAGATGGGAGAGCCGCTCGATGCGTCGTGGCGCCCGACTTCCAGGTGGGCGCTGTGCAGCTTGCGGGCCAGGGCCGGGTAGAGGATCTGGTTGATCAGGGTGGATTTGCCGGCCCCGGAAACCCCGGTCACGGCCACCAGCAGCCCCAGGGGAATTCGAACGTCGATATCGGCCAGATTGTTTTCGGCGGCCTTGCGAATGACGATCCAGCGGTTGCCGGCACTCCGCGGGTTGGCGTCGTTGTTCCGGGGATTTCGATGGCTTCCTTGCCGCCGAGATAACGGCCGGTGAGGGAGTGTCTGTTGCGGCGGATCTGCCGGAGGTGCCCTGGCCACGATTTGTCCGCCCAGCAGCCCGGCGCCGGGCCCGATGTCCACGATCCAGTCCGCCGAGTCCATGGTTTCGCGGTCGTGCTCGATGACGATCAGGGTGTTGCCGATATCGCGCAGATGGCACAGGGTTTTCAGCAGTTTGATGTTGTCCCGCTGGTGCAGGCCGATGGAGGGCTCGTCCAGGATGTACAACACGCCGGTCAGTTCGGAACCCACCTGGGAGGCCAGGCGGATGCGCTGGGACTCGCCGCCGGAGAGGGTGGGCCCTTTGCGGTGCGAGGGTCAGGTAGTCGAGGCCCACGTTGATCAGAAAGCCCAGGCGGCTGACGATCTCCTTGATCAGTTCCTCGGCGATCAGTTTGCGGTTGCCGGACAGCGGCTTAACCTGATCAGAAAGTCGTGGGCCTGGCCGATGGTCATGGCGGTGACATCGATGATCGACTGGTCGGCGATGCGTACGTGCAGCACTTCAGGTTTGAGGCGGCGGCCGTTGCAGGTCGGCGCAGGGCTGGGAAGACATGAAACCGGCATAGTACTTTTTCTGGTGCTCCGACTGGGTCTGGAGGTAGCGGCGCATCATGGTGTTCAGCAGTCCCTCCCATGCCAGGTGTCACCTGGCCCTGGATTTTTTCCGAGTTCCAGTTGACGATCATCTCCCGACCGTTGGATCCGTAAGCAGCAGGATCGCTGCTGCTTTTTGGGCAGCCGTTTCCAGGGGGTGTCGAAATCGATGCCCCCACTTGCGCTCCATGGCCATCAGCTGGCGGCCGCCCCAGGAGCCGTTAGCGTTCCCTCGTTCTTGGTGAAATAGTTGCGCCAGGGATGACGGCACCCTGGCGGATGGAGAGATTTTTGTCCGGTACCAGCTTGTCCGATATCCATGGTCAGCTGGCTGCCGATGCCGTTGCAGTCCGGGCACATGCCCAGGGGAGAGTTGAAGGAAAACAGCGCGGGCTGCAGTTCGGGATAGGCCATGCCGCAGCAGGAGCGGGCCTCGCTCATCGCAGATCTTGCGCCGCCGAGGATGTGGACGATCAATCGGCCCTGGCCCAGCTTCAGGGTGGTCTCCACCGAATCGGTGAGCCGTTTGCGAAAGGACGTTGTCGGGCTTGATGACCAGGCGGTCCACCACCACCTCGATGGTGTGTTTTTTGTGTTTGGCCAGGCGCTGGACATCCTCGATGGTCCTGGACACACCGTCGATGCGCACCCGGGCGTAGCCCTCCTGCATCAGAGCCTTGTCCAGCCGGTCGCGATGCTCGCCTTTGCGGTTTTCCACGATGGGGGCCAGCAGCAGGATCTTGGCATCCCGGCGCGGCAGCCAGCGATCTGGTCCACCATGTCCTGGGCATTGCCGTGGCCCACCCGCTGGCCGCAGTCGATGCAGAATTGCTCGCCGATGCGGGCGAACAATACGCGCAGGTAGTCGTAGACTTCGGTGATGGTGCCGACCGTGGAGCGGGGATTCTTGCTGGCGGCTTTCTGCTCGATGGCGATGGTGGGCGACAACCCCCGGATGGTATCGTATTTGGGCTTTTCCATCTGCCCGATGAACTGGCGGGCATAGGCGGACAGCGATTCCACATAGCGCCGCTGGCCTTCGGCAAAAATGGTGTCGAAGGCCAGGCTCGATTTGCCCGATCCGGACACGCCGGTGATCACGATCAGTTTTTTCTTGGGCAGTTCCACGTCGATATTCTTCAGGTTGTGCTCCCGGGCGCCCTTGACGATGATGGTGTCCAGTTCGGGTGATTTGCGACGTCGGGGCGGCGGGCGATGTTTGCTGGGGCTCATGGGTAAAGGGATCGTGGTTGTTAACGGCAAAGGAGCGGCAAACGCCGCCTCGGTTTCGGACGATGCATCATGTCGCGCCTTTTTATCGAAAAGCAGACGGCAGGTCCAGGGCTATTCTTTGATGAACTGGTAGAAAGTCAAGATAGCGCGGCGTCATCTTTTTATCACTGCAACGCCTATTGAAGGGCGGGCCGCATCATGGTAGAAAAACAAGGCATGCTTTTCTATACAGCGTAATCTGCGATGCGTCTACCGGCGATCAACCGTGTTTTCCCATTTGAGAACCCTATGAACTTCTTCGAAGCACGATTTACCTGCTTTCCTGTTTTCGTGGCGGACATCCGCGATTTCCATCACGACCCTGCTCTGTTTGGGTATCCGCAACGCGTCACTTCGGCCGATCAGCCCAGGATCGCACCTAAGCCCTGACCATCGCGGTAGCCCGCAGTGAAACGCTATCGAGGGCAAGTTGATACGGCCGGTGGTGTTTTTGCATTTGGGCCGGATTGTATAAGCGGGTCTTGAAATTTTTCATAAGCCGTCTTTGGCCGATGAACAGCAACAAAAAAAGTTTTCTGCTCCCGATGAGGGTTTGATGGCCGACCCTATTGGGTGTTTACCGGCAACAAAGACAAGGATAACCGATGTGTTTTTACCCGTTGCTGATATCGTTTCGACGGGCTGTGCTTTTGTGAAAAGAGAGTAAAGGTTGACTATTAACGATTGTTGAGAAGTCGAGGAAATGAATTATGCGAAAACGTGTTTGGCCGGTATGGATGTCCGTTTTTCTCCTATTCGTCTGCCTCAACTGCTCGGAGAAGATCGAACCGGGAACCACTCCGGCGGGCGGGGGACCTTCCGTTTCCGTGAGCACTATCGATGCGCGCAGCGCTATCCAGCCGGTCCTGTACGAAGCGGTTGGCACGGTGAAAGCCCAATTGTCGGCCACGGTTTCGGGCAAACTGATGGGCGTCATTCAAGCCTTCCATGTCAAGGAGGGGGATCTGGTGAAAACCGGCGATCTTCTGGTTCAGTTGGACGAACGCCAGGTGGTCGCACAACTGAACCAGGCCCAGGCGGCTCTTGCAGAGGCGCGCCAGACCGAATTCGGTGCCGTATCCGCCCAGACCGCGGCCGAGGCCGGCGCCCAGCGGGCGCTTTTGTCCTATCGCCGCAACCGGACCCTGCTGGAGGGTGAGGTCATCACCCCGGAGGCCTTTGAAACCGTGGAGACGCAGCACAAGCAGGCCCAGGCCGCTCTGTCCCAGGCCCGGGCAATGGTGGCGGCGGCGCAATTCCGCATCAACCAGGCGCAGGCGGCGGTCAATGCGGCCACGGTAGCCCGCAAGGATGCGCGCATATTGGCGCCGTTCGATGGCAAGGTGACGGCCAAGCTGGCCGATGCGGGTGCACTGGCCGCGCCGGGAACGCCGCTGCTGACCCTGGAGCGGGGGGGGAATACCGTGTCGACCTGGTGGTCCCCGAAACCTACATCCAATCGATTCGTACGGGCCAGTCAGTTGACGTTCGCATCCCGGCGAGCGGCGGACAGCCCTTCGCCGGGACAGTGGATGTGATCGTCCCATCGGCGGACCAGGGCAGCCGGACCTTTCTGGTGCAGGTGCGGGTTTCGGGCGCCGAATCCCTGCATTCAGGCATGTTCGCCCGGGTGCCCCTGGTCATCGGTGAACAGCAGGCGATGCGCATTCCGGCATCGGCGGTGATTCGACAGGGGCAGTTAACCGGTGTCTTCATCGTCGATGCGCAGAACACCGCCCGGTTCCGCCTGATCCGCACCGGCCGTACCTACGGGGATCAGGTGGAGGTTATTTCGGGGATCAAGGACGGCACCCGGCTGGTGGCGGCCCGCCCCGCCCAATTGACCAACGGATCTACCGTGGAGCTCTGAAAAATGAGTCAAACATTTGGCCCGGCCGGAAAAATCGCCAACTATTTCATTGACTCCAAGCTGACCCCGTTGATTATCATTGCCTCGATCATGCTGGGTATGGCGGCCGTGGTGGCGCTTCCCCGGGAGGAAGAACCCCAGATCATCGTGCCCATGATCGACATTTTCGTCCAGATGCCCGGCGCCAGCGCCGCGGAGGTGGAACAGCGCGTGACCCGCCCCATGGAGAAGCTCTTGTGGGAAATCCCGGGTGTGGAGTACATCTACTCCACCAGCATGCCGGGCCATGCCATGGCGGTGGTGCGCTTCTACGTCGGCCAGAACGAGGAGGAGTCCATTGTCCGGCTGCAGTCCAAGCTGATGGCCAACATGGACCGGATCCCCTGTTGCATTTCACCGCCCCTGATTAAACCGCGTTACATCGACGACGTACCCATCCTGGCGCTGACATTCTGGAGCCGAAGATGTCGATCCCTACATGCTGCGCCGGGTGGCCGCCGAGGTGGAAGATGAAGTGAAGCGGGAGCCCAACGCTTCCCTGACCACCCTCATCGGGGGGGAACCCCGCCAGGTGGAGGTGCAACTGGACCCGGCGCGTATGGCCGGCTACGGCCTGGATGCGGTGGCCGTCTCCCAGCAGTGTCGGCCGCCAACCAGGCGACCGATGCCGGCACCTATCCCTCGTTCGCGGGCCAAATCGTCGTCCATGCCGGGGGTTTTCTGGAAACGCCTGAGGACGTCAGCCATTTGGTGGTGGCGATCCACCAGGGACGCCCGGTGTACTTGGGGGATGTGGCCACCATCAAAGATGGCCCGTCGCTGCCGAACACCTATGTTTTCTTCGGCACCGGTCCGGCGGCCGGAGAAAAGCGTTTTGCGCCGGAAACGGCCCAGCGTCCTCCCTATCCGGCGGTCACCCTGACCCTGGCCAAACGCAAAGGCACCAACGCCATCAGCGTGGCCGACAAGGTGCTCGAGCGCGTGGAGGCCCTCAAGGGCGATGTCATTCCGGACGACATCGCCGTCACCGTCACCCGCAACTACGGGGAAACGGCCAAGGAGAAGACCAACGAACTGCTGCTGCACATGCTGATCGCCATCGTGTCGGTGACGATTCTCATCTGGTTTACCCTGGGTCACCGGGAATCCGGCGTGGTGGCGGTTGCCATCCCGGTCACCCTGGCCCTGACCATGGCCGTCTTCTACCTCTACGGCTACACCCTCAACCGCATCACACTTTTCGCCCTGATCTTCTCCATCGGGATCCTGGTGGATGACGCCATCGTGGTGGTGGAGAATATCGTCCGCCACAACCGGCTGCCGGGCAACGCGGACCGACCGCGCATCCAGGTGGCGGTCGAAGCCGTGGACGAAGTGGGCAATCCCACCATCCTGGCCACCCTGACGGTGATCGCCGCCATTCTGCCGATGGCCTTCGTGGGCGGTCTCATGGGGCCCTACATGCGGCCCATCCCGGTGGGCGCATCCGCGGCCATGGTCTTTTCGCTCATCGTGGCCTTCATCGTCACGCCCTGGGCGGCCTATCGCCTGTTGCGCAAGCGCGCCGGCACCGCGCATGGCGATCCACACGATGCGGAAGACTGGACCACCCGGCTCTACCGCAGCGTGATGGACCATTTGCTGCACAATCCCCGGTGGCGCGTGGTCCTTCCTGATCGGTGTGGCCGTTCTGCTGCTGGCGGCCTGCGCCATGGTGGGCGTGGGCTTGGTCAAGGTCAAGATGCTGCCCTTCGACAACAAGAGCGAGTTCCAGGTGATCATGGACCTGCCCGAGCGGCCACCCTGGAAGATACGGCGGCCGCGGCCTTCGAGATGGGGGACTATCTGGCCACCGTCAACGAAGTGGTGGACTACCAGATTCACGTGGGCACCGCCGGTCCCTTTAACTTCAACGGCCTGGTGCGCCACTACTACCTGCGTGGCTCGCCCAACCTGGCCGACATCCAGGTCAACCTGGCCGGCAAGGGTCACCGCAAGCAGCAGAGCCACGCCATCGCCAAGCGGCGTGCGGCCCGCGGCTGCAGGCCATTGCCGAGCGCTACGGGGCCCGGGTCAAGGTGGCCGAGGTGCCGCCCGGCCCCCCGGTCCTTTCCACCCTGGTGGCGGAAGTCTACGGTCCGGACTACGAGCGCCAGCGTGAACTGGCCCTGGAGATCCGGAAGATTTTCGAGCAGACGGACGGCGTGGTGGACGTGGACTGGTTCATGGAAGAAGACCAGACGCGCTACCAGATCCAGGTGGACCAGGAAAAAGCGGCCCTGCACGGCATCAGCGTGGCCCACATCACCCAGACGCTGCAAAACGGCCCTTTCCGGCGACACGGCCGGATTGCTGCACCAGCCGCTGGAAAAGGAAGACGTGCCCATCATCCTGCAACCGCCGCTGGCGCTGCGGGCCGGCCTGGAGCGGCTCAAGGCCATCACCCTCAGCACGCCGACGGCCGACGCGGTGGCCCTGTCCGAGCTGGTAACCATCCGAGCAGACGACCGATGGACCGCAGCATCTACCACAAGAACCTCATGCCGGTGGTCTACGTGATCGGCGATGTGGCCGGCGCCAAGGAGAGCCCGGTCTACGCCATCCTCGAACTGATGAAAAAATAAAAGCCATTGCCCTGCCGGAAGGCTACCGCATCGAACAGCACACGGCCGCCCTGCCCGAAAGCGACCGGCGCTTCGCCATGAAGTGGGATGGCGAGTGGCACATCACCTACGAGGTCTTCCGGGACCTGGGGCTGGCCTTTGCCGTGGTGCTGGTGCTGATCTTCGTGCTGGTGGTGGGATGGTTCCAGTCCTTTTCCACGCCGGTGGTCATCATGGCGGCCATTCCCTTTTCGCTGATCGGCATCCTGCCGGCCCACTGGGCCATGGGGGCCTTTTTCACGGCGACCTCCATGATCGGCTTTATCGCCGGGGCGGGCATCGTGGTGCGCAACTCCATCATTTTGGTGGATTTTATCGAACTGCGTCTCGCCGAGGGGGCGCCGCTGGACCAGGCCGTCATCGACGCCGGCGCGGTGCGCTTCCGGCCCATGATGTTGACGGCCGCTGCTGTGGTGGTGGGCGCCTCGGTGATCCTCTTCGACCCGATCTTTCAGGGTCTGGCCATTTCCCTGATGGCCGGCGAGGTGGCCTCGCTGCTCTTTTCACGAATGACGGTGCCGATCCTCTATTTTCTGGACAAGCGCTGGGAGTTTGCTCACGGCGGCGCCCATGACGGAGACGGTGGATCGTTAGGGTGATTGGCGGCGTCGGCGGGGCGGGATCGTGTTCCTGTGGCGCATGCCTGAGACGGTACCCGTTGCCTAAATGCGGCCCGGTTTGCACGACATCCACTGCATCGATAGCATCTTTTCCCTTATGTTTTCAGGCGGTCAACCGATACAGCTTTTTAGCACCCGCCGCCTCGGGTGGAGGAGGCGGAGAGGTTTGACCGATCCGGAGTGATTTTTTCAATGGGTTCTTCATTTTGGTGAGCGTTGCTGTCGCTGATTCGCTGTGATAGGCTTTCATACCTTTTTTGGCATGCTGGCCCGTGGTTATCGCGAGGGGGCGCGTCCAGGGAGCCTGTATCGATTGCGACCGCATAACCATTCGAACGGTGGTCTCCGCCGGAGGAGCGCTGATGCTTAAATCATTTCCAAGTTGTCGGTCCATCTCCTCGACAGGCCCGGGGCAAGCAAGGCGCGTATATGGACGCAGGCGGTTTTGCCTGACGCGATTCCTATGCTGCCTTGTTCTGGCAACGCTGCTTTCGATCGTCGATGCCGTCGGGCTTCGCGCTGCACCCCAGTCCATCCGTATCGGGGCGACTGTTTCATTGAGCGGGAAATATATGGAACCCTCCCAGATGATCCAAGCGGGGAATCGCCTCTGGGCGCGTCAAATCAATTCACGCGGAGGCCTTCTGAATCGTCCCGTTGAGCTTATGCTGCTGGATGATCAAAGCCGTGAAGAAGAGGTTCGACGGCATTACCGCGCTTCCATTGAAGACGAGCCGGTCGATCTTGTCCTTTCGCCCTATGGTTCTCCTCTGACGCTGGTAGCATCCGAGATCAGTGAGCGCAACGGGTATGCCATGCTCGCCAGTGCAGCCTCGGCCGATATCCTTTTCAATCGGGGCTTCAGGGGACTTTTCGGCGTCTATGCACCGGCCAATCGTTATTTTATCGGCCTGGTGGATCTGATGGCCCGCCATGGCTTACAAACCGTGGCAATTTTACATGAAGACAACCCCTTTAACCGCGATGTCGCCGAAGGCACGGAGTCGTGGGCGCGCAAATTCGGTCTTCAGGTGGTCATGCGTCGCAGTTTCTCGGAAGCTCCCCAGGATTTGCTCGATGCCGTCAACGAATTGCAACATGGCTTCCCATCGACGGACGGATTGGTTTTTGCGGCCTATTCGCCCAATTGTTATCGCCTGATTCAGATCCTGGAAGACCGGGACTGGCGCCCGCCGGTTATCGCGCAAACCATTGCGCCGATTCATCCGGATTACTACGCCAAGGCCGGACCGGCGGCCGAAGGCGTTTTCGGGCCCTCCCAATGGGAACCGGACGAACGGGTTCCCTTTCCGGGGACGCAGCAATTTATTCACGATTTCGAGGCCGAAACGGGTTTAAAGCCTTCCTATCATGCCGCCGCGGCTTACACGGCCTGTCAAATTCTGGAGAAGGCGGTCACCAGCACCGGCACCCTTGACCAGGAAACCCTCCGAAATTTTATTGCCTCGATGGACTCCGTAACGGTGATCGGACGGTTCAAAGTGGATCACCGAGGGGTGCAAATCGGCCACAACCCCTTTCTGATTCAGTGGCAAGACGGCGAGAAAAAAATCGTCTACCCGCGCAAACTGCAAACTGCGGCGCCGCGATTCTAACGATGGCCAACACAGCTAACACCGCCCCCATACGGATACCCAATCGAATCGTCTACTGGATCATTATACCGGTTGTCGGCGTGGGGGTTCTATTTGCATTACTGTTCATCCGGTACACGACACCGACCCTGACCAAACAAATAACCGATCAAATCGATAGCAACCTCAAACTGGCTTCTGAACTTGGACTTGAAGCTTGCGAAGATCGTTTCAACTACCTGCTCGAACTCCGCCTGGAAGACGACCTGGCCATGAATGCCGCCCTGCAAACGGAGGCCTTGGAGGAAATCAAGGCGACCAGCAGCGCCTTTCGAAACATTCACACATTAGTGCTTGAAGCCAATCGCACCATTGTCGAAAGCTCACAATCCCTGTCGGGGAACACCAGCGTCGAATTCGATCTCCCCCGGAGGACCGAAACGGTAGTCCCCTACCGGCTATGGGATCGACCGGTTCGTATGCACTATCGTTTCTTCCCGTTCTGGAACTGGCAGATCATCACTTACATCGAACAGAAAGACTATCTCGGACCGGTTCAACTGATCGAGCGCAGCATTTACTTTGGCACCTTTGGGGTGCTCCTGCTCCTCACCATCACGCTGACGGTGGTTTTCCGGAAGTTCGTAGCCTTGCCGCTGAAGCATTTGATCGCCGGCACGCTGCGGTGGCCGAGGGCCACTACCAAGCGCTTCCCGAGCGGGGCGGCGATGAAATTGGGCAGTTGATTGGTGACTTCAATCAAATGATCGCCAGCTTATCCGCTAAGGATGAAGATCTTAAGCGCATGCTGGTGGAAGTGCGTCAAACCGAAAAGCGATTCCGCACCCTGTTTGAAAGTGCCCCCATCGGCTTCGGCTTGGTTGAAACCACCGGACGTGTTCTGGAAGCCAACGATGCCATGTACCACCTGTTGGGGTTTCAAGAAGATCAAGCCAATGCCGATCTGAATTTTTATGATTTCTTCCGCCACCGCGCCGATGTTGGGATGTTTTGTGACAAACTTGCGCAAACGGCCTCATCGTCAAAATACGAATGCGACCTTGTCCGGCCCGGCGGACAGGTTTGGATGGCCCGCCTGACGGCCAGCCCTTTTGCATTGGCCGGAGAATCGCTCATGTTAATCATCGCCGAGGATGCTTCCCGTGAACTGAAGCTCGAAGCGCAACTGCAGCGCGCGCATAAAATGGAAGCCATCGGCACCCTGGCCGGCGGCGTTGCGCATGATTTAAATAATATTCTTGCGGCCACGGTGGGTTATCCCGAAATGCTGTTGATGGACTTGCCGGAAGACAGCCCATTGAGGGAGCCGCTTGCGGCCATCAAACATTCCGGTCAAAAAGCGGCTGTGATCGTCCAGGATTTGCTGACGATGGCCCGCCGCGGCATCTCGGTCAGCGAAGTTATCAATCTGAACACCATCGTGGATGAGTATCAGAACGGGTCGGAGTACAAACGCCTTAAAAAGAATCATCCTGGCATTCATCTTGATGTCCGATTGGATAAAGACCTTTTGAATGTCAGCGGTTCGGCGGTGCATTTATCCAAAACCTTGATGAACCTCGTCTCCAATGCGGCGGAAGCCATGCCGGAGGGCGGCCGAATAGCGGTGAGTACGGAGAATCGCTATGTGGATTACCCGATAGGCCACTATGACGCCGTGCCCGAGGGGGATTATGCCGTTCTCACCGTATCCGATGACGGAACGGGTATTGCGAAAGACGATCTCGAAAGAATTTTCGAGCCTTTTTTTTCGCGCAAAAAAATGGGTCGTAGCGGTACCGGACTGGGAATGGCCGTGGTCTGGGGAACCGTCAAGGATCATCAGGGCTTCATCGACGTTCAAAGCCACGCCGGTCGGGGAACGATCTTTACGCTCTATTTCCCGGCCACGCGCGAGGCCGTCAAGGAAACGATTCCGCCTCAGTCGCTGGGTGCCCTGAAGGGCCGGGGTGAAACGGTGCTGGTGGTGGACGATGTGCGCCCAGCGGCGCATCGCCGCCGATATGCTGACGCGGTTAGGCTACCGCGCAGAAACCGTGGCAAGTGGCGAGGAGGCGGTGAGCGCGTCAAGAGTCGATCCACCGGATATGGTTGTCCTGGACATGATCATGGACCCGGGGATCGATGGCTTGGAAACCTATCGTCGGATCGCCCAAATCAACCCGGGCCAGAAGGCATCATCACGAGCGGCTTTTCCGAAACCGAACGCGTTCACCAAGCCCAGGCCTTGGGGGCCGGCGTCTATCTCAAGGCCTTATTCGATCTCGGCGTTGGCGGAAGCCCTCGAGACGCTGCAGATCGATTCGGAGTAGCCTCCGTGTGGTACAAGCCTGGCAGACCATCCTTTCTTGCGTCCTCTTTCTTCTATTGGCGCTTCGTTTGCGACGCCCTATCGCCATCCAGAATTGCTGATAACACCCGGCGCTTGCCTGTTGAGGGTCCACGACATAACGACAGGCAGCGTCGCTAAAGTTCTGATGCAATCAGGTCAACCGTTTATAACCTCAGATAGTACGTGGCTCATCTCCTGTACCAAATATGGTTTTTTAACCGCACCGCAAAAGCCGTAACTGGCATAGCTGGACATGACCGGGTCGTTGGAATAACCGCTCGAGACAATGGCCCTTACGTTTGGATCGATCGATAGCAGCTGCCGCATGGCCGCTTTGCCCCCCATGCCTCCTGGCACGGTCAAATCCAGAATGACGGCGTTGAAGGCCGCACCGGCCTCGAGGGCCTCCCGGTACATGGCCAGGGCGGTCTGGCCATCTTCAGCCAGCGCCACCTCGTACCCCAATTTTACCAGCATGGCCGAAGCCAAGTCCCGATAAAATCCTCGTCATCCATCACCAGAATCCGACCGCTGCCGATGGCCAGTTGCTGACTTGCCTTGATCGTGGCAACCTCCGAGTGTTCTGAAGCCGGCAGCAGGATGGTGAACGTCGTGCCATCGCCCAATGTTGAGTCCACCGTCAATTGCCCGTCGTGCTTGGCTATAATGCTGTAGGCCACCGCAAGACAAGGCCGCTGCCTTTTTGCTTGGTGGTGAAATACGGATCGAACACCTTTTTCAAATGCTCCGCCTTGATTCCCATCCCCTGGTCCCGAATGGATAGTTGGATATAATCACCCGCATCAAGCGCATAAGGATTGTCCGGCGGCAGGGCGACATTGATTCCCTGAATGGTGCATGGTCCCGCCATCCGGCATGGCTTGGTCGGCATTGATGATAAGATTTTGAAGCACCTGGCTAATCTGCCCCTCATCGATGTCGGCAGGTCGCAAGGTTTCCTCGAGTTTCAAATCACAGCGGACGTTGGATCCGCGCAGTGTAAATTGTGCCGATTCACGTATCAGAATGGCGATGCTGGTCGCGCATTTCACGGGCTCGCCGCGCCTCTGGAGAAGGTGAGCAGCTGCTGCGTAAGGTCTTTGGCGCGAACGGCCGCTTTTTCCATCTCATCCAGCGCCCGCGAAACCGGATGGCCGGGCTGGGTTTCCAGTTTGGCTAGAGACAGGTTGCCAATGATGCCGGTCAGAAAATTATTGAAGTCGTGGGCGATACCGCCTGCCAGGACGCCCAGGGAGTTCATTTTTTCCATCTTCAGCAACTCTTTTTCCATGTGCTGTTGTCCGGTAATGTCACGAAATACCAATACCACGCCGATAATGGCACCTTGCAGATCCAGAATGGGCGCACCGCTGTCGGCAATAAGGAATTCACGGCCGTCTTTGGCGATCAGCATGGTGTGATTGGCCAGGCCGACGATCTGGCCGGTGGCGAGGACTTTCTGCACCGGATTGGTGCAGGGTTCTCGCGTGCGTTCGTTGACAATCCGGAAGACGTCCAGCAGTGGCAGGCCCATTGCATCCGTCTCGCACCAGCCGGTGAGATCTTCGGCAATGGGGTTCATCAGGCCGATGCGGCCTTCCCGGTCCGTGGTGATAACCGCATCGCCAATGCTGCGCAGGGTAACGTTAAGGCGCTCCTTCTCCGCGGCCAATCGATTCGCCGCCTGGCGCTCGTCGGTGATGTCCCGCATCGTCCAAAAATATAGCGTTCACCGCCTAACTCCAGCAACTCGCCGCTATCGACCCCAGGCGGATCTCACCGCTTTTGATCCGGAACTGCAGTTCTATGTGGCGCACGAACCCATCTCGCATGATCATTTCAACGTAGTTTTGTCGCTCAAGTGGATCCGCCCAAAGGTCAAGATGCTCGACACTTTTGCGGCCGATAACCTCTTCACGCGAGTACCCGGACGCCTCGATAAAACTGTGGTTAACATCAAGAATCAGGCCGTCCTTGAGTCGCGTGATCATGACCGGATCCGGACTCAGCTGGAATACCCGGGAAAATTTTTCCTCCGATTCCCGCACGGCCATTTCGGCCGCGAGGCGGTCTGTAATATCCTCAACGATCCCTTGGAAATGGGTAATGGTGCCGGTGTGGTCCCGGCGAATGAAGGTGTGGTCATTCACCCATCGGATGGTGCCATCCTTCGCCACGATCCGATAGGGCTTATGGGTGAACTCGGTCCGATCAGGCTCCTGGCTGGAGGTCCGCACTTCATGGGTCACCCGATCGATATCTTCCGCATGTACGACGTTGCGGTAAACCACGCGGCCCGTGAGAAAATCTTCCGCCGAATGACCAAAAATACGGCCTACGTTCGTGGTGACGTAATCCACAGGCCAGTCCGTCTCGTTGCGCCAAAGGAAAGCGGCTACCGGGCTTTTTTCGATAATATCATAGGTTTCCCGGCGGGCCTGCTCAGCCCGTTTGCGCTCGCGGATATCGCGGACGATCCCCTGGATGACTTGCCGGTCTTCGAGCAAAAACATATTTGATGAAACCTCGGCCGGAATGACGTCCCCATTTTTGTTAACGAACGCTGTTTCGAATGTGACAGACCCTTCCCGAATGATTGTTTCAAAGGCCCATTTTGATTTTTCCAGCGCTTCGGCCGGGTGAAGCATGGGTATCTTGATCGATGATAGCTCAGATTTTGTATAACCAAATAACGCCAATGCCTTTTGATTGGCATCGATAATCATACCGTCTAAATCATGAATAAAGATGGCATCATTGGAATGATCGAAAAGACCGCGATATTTTTTTTCACTGGCCTTCAGGGCCATGTCGGCATCGGTCAGCGAGACCGACTGCTGGCTCAATTCGCGCCTGAGATCCTGCTGCTCTTTCCTGAGGCGTTTTTCATCATGACGTAGTTTGGTCACGTCATGCATGATGCCCATGACATGCGGCGTTCCGTCGCCCTGGTCCAGAATGGAGGTGGATATGCGCAGGGTGCGTTTCGCCCCGTCGGCCCGGGTAATCTCCCACTCTTCCGCTTCCAGGTTGTGGCCTACGCGCATCTCGGTCATGCGCGCCATGGCTTTGGCCTGCACGTCGGGATCCGGGTAGACGCTCTGATACCATCCATTTTGGTTGATTTCTTCGCGCTGATAACCTGTTAATTCGACCATCCGGCGGTTCCAGAACGTGAATTGAACATGGGGAAAAGCATCGATGGCATGGCACACGCAGATCCCGTCGGCCGCATGTTCGAAATCGTTTAAACTGAATGACTCGGAGGAAAAGGTCGGTTCCGGATGTTGCTCCTGCTTGTGTAATGCCGCCTCCAAGGTGGTAATGCGGTGCATCAACGCTTCACGGCTGGGATGTTTCTCCATGCGCAATGAATCCTTTTAGGGAAAGATGGTTGTGGGTTCGAAAGTGTTTCAAAATATCGATCAGGTCTTATAATGTCAATGATAAGAGTCTCTTATGGTAATTATAATAGACACATCCCGGATATCAAATAGATCGTATTTTAACATATCAAGACATCCTGAGAGACGATCCCGTTGGCGTTAGTTCCTACAGCGATAGTTTTTGTGATTCGCTTTCAGGCCATGTCCTTCATCGTGGTTTCCTAATCATGGAGCCGATTTTTTTCAGGCCTGAGATTTTTCTAAAGTTACACTGAAAATAGCCAATATGAAAGAACAGTGGGTGCCAAATATCCGTTTTTAATGGGTGGCAACCGCAAACCAGCTGATTTAATTCATAGTCCTCATCCGCAGGTGTGACGGCCGCTGAATGACAACCGATGGCGTTTATGTTTTCCATCGGTATGGGATTCCCCGGCATGTGCCGAAAGGCCATATCAGATTATTTGAAGCTGGCGTTTTCCATCCGGTTTGGCTGGACGCTCGAATCGTTTTTCAAGGAGAGGTAAAATATGTTCGTAAAGCGGTCCCTGAAGTTAAAACTGATTGTGTTGGGTGTTATCCTGTCGGTCGCTCCTCTCGGCGTGGTTGCCGTCAGCACGTTTTACCAGAACCGTCACATGACCGCGGCCGCCTCGGACGGCCTGTCGCAGTTGGCCCACGAAAACTTGATAAACACCATCAGTGGCATCCGGACCATGGTGGCCACCCAGAACGAAGTGCTCCAGGAAGCGGTCATCAGCGATCTCAACGTGGCCCGGCGCGTCAAGCGGGATGGTGGTGGCCTGAGTTTGGATTCCTCGGAAACAGCCACCTGGCAGGCGGTCAACCAGTATACCAAGGCATCGGAATCCATTGACCTGCCCTATATGACATTGGGTGGTGAATGGCTGGGTCAGAATGCGAACCCGGGCATTCCCACCCCCCTGGTGGATGAGGTGAAGCTCCTGGTGGGCGGGACCTGTACGGTGTTCCAGCGCATGAATGAGGCCGGCGACATGCTGCGCGTGGCCACCAATGTCGAGAAGCTCGACAAAACACGGGCCATCGGGACTTACATCCCGGCCGTCAATCCGGACGGCCAGCCCAATCCGGTGGTGTCGTCCCTGATGGCGCGCAAGACATTCCATGGGCGCGCCTATGTGGTCAATGCCTGGTACATTACGGTTTACGAGCCGGTGTTCAACAACGACGGAGACATGATTGGCGCTCTCTACTTCGGCGTGAAACAGGAAAGTACCCCGGCCATGCGGGAAGCGTTGTTGAAAATAAAGATCGGCGCAACCGGTTATGCCTGGGTGCTCGATTCCAAGGGCAATTACGTGATGTCCCAGGACGGGAAGCGTGATGGCCAGAACATCATGGGCGCCAAGGATGCCGACGGCCGATTGTTTGTCAAAGAGATGATTGACAAGGCCCTTAATTCGCCGGAAGGCGAAATTTTCGACAGTGTCTATCATTGGAAAAATGAAGGGGATGAAACCGCCCGCACGAAACTCAGCAAGTTTGTCTATTTCAAGCCGTGGGACTGGGTCATTGGGGCCGGTACCTTCGAGGACGAGTTTTTTGCGGCCCGCGACACCATCGAGGCCACCAGCCGATCCAGCATGCAGATTCTGATGGTGCTGATTGGGGTGGCCCTGGCCGTTTCGCTGACCCTCTGGACCATCCTGGCCGGCCGGATCGGCAAGAAGCTTTCTGGTTTTACCACCCACATGCAGGGGGCTGCGGATGAGGTGGCCTCGGCGGCCGGTGAGGTTTCCGCCGCCAGCCAATCGCTGGCCGAAGGGTCTTCCGAACAGGCGGCCAGTCTTGAAGAAACATCCGCCTCTTTGGAAGAAATGGCGGCCATGACCAAGCAGAATGCCGACAATGCCAACCAGGCCGACGCCCTGATGAAGGATGCCAACCAGACCATTGCCACGGCCAACAGTACCATGGACCGTATGACGGTTTCGATGAACGAGCATCACCCAGTCGGGCGAGGAAACCCAGAAAATCGTCAAAACCATCGACGAGATCGCCTTCCAGACCAACCTGCTGGCCCTGAATGCGGCGGTCGAGGCCGCCCGGGCCGGTGAAGCCGGGGCCGGGTTTGCGGTGGTGGCCGACGAGGTGCGCAACCTGGCCATGCGGGCGGCCGATGCGGCCAAAAACACCTCGGCCCTGATCGAGGGATCGGTCAAACAGATCAAGGAAGGGGCCGAACTGGTGGACGTCACCAACAAGGCCTTTGATGAGGTGGCCGTCCAGGCCGACAAGGTGACGCATCTGGTCGGCGAAATCGCGGCGGCCTCCAGCGAGCAGGCCCAGGGGATCGAGCAAGTCAACACCGCCGTGAGCGAAATGGACCGGGTGGTGCAGCAGAACGCCGCCACGGCCGAAGAATCCGCTTCGGCGTCCGAGGAGATGAACGCCCAGGCCGAACAGATGAAAAGCATGGTCAATGAAATGGTGATGTTCGTGGAAGGCGATGCGAGCAGCCGGGATCATGCGGAGACCGGGTCGTCCCGGAAGCGTCGGCCGGCGCTGCTTCGAAAGGCGCCGGAAGATGTGGCCTCTGCTGCGGCTTCGGGAGGCATCGACGACTTCTAACCTCCCGGAGGATTGAACACCGCGGCCCGGACGACCGTGAAGGCCGCCGATGTGATCATACAAAGAACCAAATGCAAGGGCGAACCGTAAGGTTCGCCCTTTTTGTCCATGGACAAAATGCCGTTTCGAGATGGGCACCCGTTAGGGCAGCTGCGTGATCCAGCTCCCGTCCTTCAGCCATTTTCCATGCAGTTTGGCTAACTGCCCGGTTCCCTGGAGCGTGTTCATGAAATTCTGGGCCCAGTTGATCAGCAGGGCATCCTCGCTCATGGCGATGCCCAGCGGCTCGAACGTCAGGGGCGATTTTCCGGCCGACAGCCCTTTGTCCTGGTGGCGGAAGGCGGCGAAGGCGCAGAACGGCAGGTCGGCCACCATGACATCCGCTTTGCTGTTCAAGAGGAGATCGACGGCTTCGTCATAGGATGCGGTAAGCACCAGTTTGGCCTTGGGCATGAGGGTTTCGGCAAATTTCTGGCTGGTGGAATTTTTCAATGTGGCAACGGTCACCTCGGGTGCGTTCAAGCCGTTGGCGTCCTGCAGTTCGGCAAAGCGCTTCTCTATGGCCAGGATGCCCTTGCCGGAAACATAATAGGGGCCGACAAAAGCAACCTTGCGGTTGCGGAGCGGCGTGATGGTCATGCCCGAAATCACCATGTCGACCTTGCCGGCTTCCAGCGCCGGCAGCAATTCGGGAAACGGCAGCGTGACGAATTTGACGTCAACCCCCAGACCTTCGGCCATGGCTTTGGCAATGTCGATATCCAGCCCGATGAGCTCACCGCTCTTGGCCGTGACCGTCATGGGCGGTTGTTGACCGCTGGTCCCGACGATCAGTTCCCCCTTTTCCATGATGCGGTCCAGCGTCGGGCCGGCAGTGGCATTCACGACAACGAGCAGAGTAAATAGGCATACTAAAGTAAGGCAAGCGGTTGTTTTACGCATCAAGGGCTCCTTTTCCTGATTGGGGTGGGCAGGGGATTCAAACCGGTATTGTTTCCGGCCATATGTACAGGATCTGTGTCTTTTTCTCAATCGTCTTATGATGGCCGGCCGATCATGCTGTTTGTCAGGTCTCGCACCGTCTTGGACCGACAACCAGGTTAGTCGAACACACCGGCGCAGATTCGGTTGCGGCCGGTCTTTTTGGCTTCGTAGAGCCGGGCGTCGGCGGCGGCCACCAGTTGGCCGACCGTCTTTTCCCCGTCCTTATGGACATAGCTCTGAAGGCCGATACTGGTGGTGACCGCCAGGGTTTGCTGCTGGTAGCGGAAGGGATAGGCCGCAATCATGGCGCGCAATTTTTCACAAAATCGCCGGGCCGATGCGTGGTCGGCTTCCGGCAGGATAATGGCGAATTCGTCCCCGCCATAACGGGCCAGCAGATCGGACTGCCGGATATTGCGGACGATCAGGGCCACAAATGCTTTCAGGATCTCATCTCCGGCCAGGTGGCCATAGGTATCGTTGATGGTCTTGAACTGATCGATATCCAGCATGGCCAGCGACAGGGGCCGGCGGTAGCGCAGGGCGCGACTCATTTCACGCTTCAGGGATTCTTGCAAATACGGTCGATTGAAGGCCTGGGTCAGGTCGTCCACCGTCATCAGGCGGTAAATATCTTCGTGAAACTTGCTCTCCGTGTTGTTGCCGGAAAGATATTTGAGAACGGTTTCTCCCAGGTGCAGCCGGTCACCGTCTTGCAGCGTGGCGCGTTGCACGCGGTGGCCGTTCACGAAAACGCCGTTGGTGGAGTCGAGGTCGCAGACCGTGGTCACCTTGCGTTCCACCGCGATCCTGGCGTGCGCGCGGGACACACTGTCTTCGTCCAGCTGGATGTCGCACGACAGGGAACGCCCGATGACCTGTTCGGGCTGCTGCAGGTAGTAGGCCTTCCCGAGGTTGGCGCCATAGACGACGATGAGGGCGGGTGGGGCGGTGACGATGCCCTCATATAAATCGATAGGTCCTTCGACCGAAATGGTTTCCTGTTCTTTCGACATGGGAGATTCTCGCCAAAGTATTGCGGTCTTTCGCGCGCGGGCAAACCGATGACCCCGGTCACCTCGTTGCAGACAATGGTTTCAATGTGGCACATAAAAAGGAATCAATCAATTTTTTAAGATGGGGCGCACCGGGTTAGGATACGTCGGCGCGGAAACATTAACTTCAAGGCAAACCGGGGGGGGACCGATCATCACCCCCGGAACGGGATACCAAGAGACAGCAGAATGCCTGAGACGGCAATTAAAAGGGTTGCCGATGCGATAACTGCGGCAATAGCGATGACATGCGGCCGCACTTTAATCCGGCTTGCCATTCGAATGGTACGAAAAAGCACGTTCCGGTTGAATGGCCGGCCGCTCTTTGCTATGGTTCACTCGACACATGCAAATGATCACCGGCGCGTGGTCCTGGAGCGTAACGCCAATGCTCCGCCAACGGCACCGAATTTCTTCCAGACCAGAAACCATTTAAAGCCGCCATCCATGTCTTCCAGGCGATGAAGCGAATGGAAGACCTCCGCGAAGGCGGGTTGTATTACCCGGCCGGCTGTGGTTTTCGGTATCAATCCGTTTTAAAACGATGATGCATCATCAACCAACCCAAGGAGGAACCCAATGGCAAAAGTATCCAAAGAAACACGTCGCAAAAAGGTTATCGATGCACTCAACAAGGCCCGGGCGATGGAGCTGCAGGCCATTCACCAGTACATGAACCAGCACTATAACCTGGACGACATGGATTACGGCGAGCTGGCCGCCAAAATGAAGCTGATCGCCATCGACGAGATGCGGCATGCTGAAATGTTTGCCGAACGCGTCAAGGAGCTCGGCGGCGAGCCGGTCACCGGGCATGACGGGAAGATCGCCAAGGGGCAGAAAGTTCAGGGCATGTATCCCGTTTGATGCCAAGCTGGAGGACGATACCATCGATGTCTACAACCAGTTTGCCCTGGTGTGTCGTGAGAACGGCGACAGCATCAGTATGAAAATCTTCGAAGACATCATCGATGAAGAGCAGATTCACTTCAACTATTTCGACAACGTCGACGGCCACATTAAAAAACTGGGCGACACCTTCCTGGCCAAGATTGCAGGGACGCCGTCATCCACGGGCCTGGTTCCCCGCGGGTTTGCCGTCGGCGGCGAAGGCGCGTAACGCGAAGGCGATCGGAAATGCCTGCCGCGTGGCGACGATAGCGTCAGGTTTTGCTGATGGTTAACATCGTCTATATGTCTCGAAACCGGGGCGGATGCCGTTCGCATCGTCCCGGTTCTTTATTTTAATCCGTCACTGCAGAAAGGATTATTGAAAATTGATGGTTTTCCACAGGCGCAGCTTCCCATGGTTAGGCCCTTCGGGCAAAAATGCCTGTGGCGTGTCAGGCAGATGCCGTGTTTGAAATCAGCGTTGACATGGTCACCGAATAACGACGCCGAAGATCGCTTCATGCGGGAGCCGTACTTCACGACCCGGATAAGGTCATATTTTGCAGGGTAGCGCAGGAAAAACTTAAGAAGTGCAGAGACATGCCGATATATCGATACAGACCGCGGTCGTGTTGTCCGGCCTGTGGAGGTGTTCGAAAAGGCCTGACAACAATCGATCGTATTGTAAATTTTCGACAATAGACGAGACTCGCGATTGCGAAATTGCCGGCCCGGCGTCCCTACCATACGGTCACGAACATATGGCAAACAAATTCAGACGGTAATCGATGTTGCGCGGCGGTGATTAAATTGATGCAAAATAAACTTTTCTATACCATGCTCGGGGTGATCGCCTCGGTCGCGCTGGCGACCGTTCTTTTCGGGCGCACCTTCCTTAGTTCAACGGAGACCCGCTACGCCGCACCCGCGTCAGGGCCGCTCCCGGCCACCACACCGGTGGACGATACCATCGTTGTGTATTACCATGAACGACGTCCCTATTATGTCACGACCCCCAACCAGGTGCACGGCCTGATTGCCGATCGGGTGAACTGGGTGTTCAAAGACGCCGGGATTCCCTTTGTCTGGCGTAAGATACCGGCCAAGCGCCAACTGGAAATTATCCGGAACAACGAACAAAGGGCCTGTGCCGTGGGGTGGTTTAAAACGCCCGAGAGGGAGGCCTTTGGCAATTTTACCTTGCCGATCTTTTTCGACAACCCGACCATGGCCATCGCGAGGGCCGACAACGACCAGATTCGCTCCGGCGATCCTCTGGCCGTGACACTATCCAATCGTCGTTTGCGACTCCTGCGCAAGGACGGTTATTCTTACGGGCGCTTTATCGATGATGGCATCCAAGAACATGCGCCCCGCGAGATGGTCACGACGGCGGAGAACCTCAGCATGGTCAAAATGATCCATACCCATCGGGCGGACTATTTTTTCATTTCGAAGGAAGAGGCCGAGGATGTGATCCTGTGTTCCGATCTGCCGAGAAAAGACTTCAAAGTCGTCCGTTTCAGTGATATGCCGCAAGGTAACAAACGCTATCTGATCTGCAGCCGGAAAATCGAGGAGATGACCCTTCTGCAACTGAACCGTGCCATCAAGAACTACCTGCTGGGCAGCATGGCGGCCAATCCTATGGAAATGAGCGCAATCCCATGAGCCATCGACAGATCAGTATTCTGACGGCGATCCTGTTAACGGCATCTTTCTGCCTTTTCGTCGTTGGCTACGAAAAGCACGCCCTGGTCCAGGCCCAGGCGCGTGTTGAAACCCATGCCCGCATCATCGAAGATGCCATGTGGAACTACAATCACCTGGGGGCTTCGGAATATCTGACACTGGCGGCCGATACCTACCATTACGAATCATTGACGGTGACCCATCACAACGGTGATATTTTTCAGGAGATCCGGACCGAAAAGCCCGGACCTTTTGAAAGTTTTCTTATCCGCCTGCACCTGATCCCGCGGGTCCCCCTGCTCGCCCAGGTTGAATACCGGGGCAACATCATCGGCTGGGTCGAGGCCACCTGGCTTCCCCGCTGGATCTATGTCTTCGCCTACGTTTTTTTTGCGGCCGTACTGGTTTACATTGTTATCTTCCTCTATTTGCGGGTGTTGAAGGCCAAAAATGTTATGGAGGATCGTGTCCAGGAGCGGACCACCGAACTGTTGAGCTCCAACCGGGCGCTGAAGCGGGAAATCGACGACCATGCCATTGCCGAGAAGGCGCTGCGTGCCAGCGAAGAACAACACCGCTTGCTGGCGGCCAATATCAGTCCGATGTGATCTGGACCATGGATCTGGAGATGAATTTCACCTACGTCAGCCCGGTCGCGGCCAAGATGCAGGGCTGGAGTTTGGAAGAGATCAAGACGCTCACTTTGGCGTCTCTGATCTCCGCCGCATCGATTGACATGGTTGCCAATATCCTGGCGGATAATCTGGCGGAAGGGGAAAAAACAGGTAATTACAATCGTTCCGTGACATTGGAGATCGATCAATTTCGGAAAGATGGTACACCTATTACCGACGGAAGTGACGGTATCTTTCGTCCTGGGTGATGACGGCTATCCCGTCTCCATCATGGGGGTCACCCGCGATATTACCGAGCGCAAAAAAACCGAGAAAGAAAAGCAGGAACTCCAAACCCAGCTGGAGCGGTCCAAAAAAATGGAGTCCCTGGGACTGCTGGCCGGAGGGGTGGCCCATGACCTGAACAACGTGCTCTCCGGGATTGTGAGCTATCCCGACATGCTCCTCCTGGATCTGGCGCCGGATAGCCCTCTCAAGGCCCCCATCGAAACCATGAAAGAGTCCGGGCAGAAGGCCGCCACGATTGTCCAGGATCTGTTGACCCTGGCCCGGCGCGGCGTCATGGCCCAGGATGTTCTAAACCTGAACGATGTCATCGACGCCTACCGGACATCTCCGGAACACCAGAAGATCATGGCCCATCACCCGGACACCCGGGTCGATTTCCGGCTGGAACCGAACTTGTTCAATATCAAAGGGTCTTCGGTTCATCTGAAGAAAACCCTCATGAACCTGATATCCAACGCGGCGGAAGCGCAACCTCTGGGCGGTCGCATCGTGGTTTCCACGGAAAGCCGCTTTCTGGATTACCCGATTCGAGGATACAACACGGTCAATGAGGGCGAATACATGCTCCTGCGGGTCAAGGACAGCGGGGAAGGCATTGGCGCCGAAGATTTAAACCACATCTTCGAGCCCTTTTACACGAAGAAGAAAATGGGGCGCAGCGGCACAGGTCTCGGGTTGGCCGTGGTGTGGGGGACGGTGCAGGATCTCAATGGCTATATCGACGTGACCAGTCAAAAGGGCGAGGGCACGACCTTCGATCTCTATTTTCCGCTGTCGCGCGAAATGGTGACGGAGAAGGAAGCCGGCATCGATCTCGCGGTCATCAAAGGCAATCGGGAAACACTCCTGGTGGTCGATGATATGGAAAGCCAGCGCAAGATTGCCGTGCACTTGCTCGGCCACCTGAATTACCAGGTGCACACGGCGGAAAGCGGCGAAGCGGCCGTAAAGTTTTTACAGGATAACACCGCGGACCTGGTCATTCTGGACATGCTCATGGGCGTCGGCATGGACGGTCTGGAGACTTATCAGGAGATTCTCCGGATTCATCCGGGCCAGAAAGCCATCATTGCCAGCGGGTTTGCCGAAACGGCGCGCGTAAAGGAAGCCCAGCGCATCGGGGCCGGGGCTTACATCAAGAAACCCTACGTCATCAGCATCCTTGGAAGGGCCATTAAAGAAGCGCTGGGTGCGTGAGTCCTGCGGCAATCACCTTTTTTTCTTCCCCATTCGTCCCTGCGCCCGGTGCGTCAATCGTGCCGAAGCGTGGTTACAGAGCGCCCACCAACGTCCGCTGTGAATCCTTTCCGGAGCGTCCATCCGCAAAAAGAAGCGAACTTGCCGACGACACTGTATGCGTGTATACTATGCCCGTTCACAAAGCGGCCTCACGCAGAAATACCACTTTGGTTTACCCGACCTTATCAAATTAAGTTGAAGGCATTCTTGTTGTTTTTAGATGTGTGATACCCCGCGTGAGAGCCTGCCAGGCCCATCAACGTCGCGATGCATCGCCCCGGTTCTAAACGGGCGGCCTTATTCGTGGCGGCCACGGCCGATCGATCTTGTGCATATTTGCCCGTGATTTCACACGCTGTGCCGAATTCAACACGGGTGTTTACGATCATCAATGGACGGCAGGATCCCAACAGCCAAAGGGAGATCAACATGAAATTGTTAAGAGGGCTCATTTTGGTGTGCCTGTGCTTTTTTATCGGGGCACCCCATCTGATGGCCGGTGAAATTGAACGCATCCAGGCCCAGGGCGAGATTGTCGTATCCCTGAACAACGGCTACCCGCCCTTTGCCATGATGGTTGACGGCCAGCCCCGGGGCCTGGATGTCGATCTGGCGCGGCTGCTGGCCGACGACTTGGGGGTCAAGGTCCGCTTTATCCGGCCGGAGCTTTACGACCAGCAGATTCCGCGGCTGCTGGCCGGCGAGTCGGACATTATCATTGCCGCCATGACACGCACCGTGGAAAGGGGGCTCAAGGTCAGTTTCAGCGACCCCTATTTCGAAGTGAGCCAGGCGGCGCTTGTCCGGCGTGAGTTGGCGCCGGTCGGGTCGGACTCCTATTTCGACCTGCTGGAAATTAGCGGGCTGCGGTTGGGGGTCAAGGCCGGTACGACCCACGAGAGATTTGCGCGCCAACTGTTTGCGGCCAACGCCATCAGCCTCTACCCGACAGCCGAAGCGGCGGCGGCGGGCATACTCAAAGGAGAAGTGGATGCCATGGTGGCGGACTCGCCCTTTGTGAGCGTGTGGCGCCGGACGCATCCCGAACATTACCTGAAAGTGCAGGCCCTGCTGGCCCCCGTCACGAAAGAATACTATGCCTTTGCCATCCGGCCCGGGGATCCGGTCTTTCGCGACTGGCTGAACCTGTTTATCGACCAGATCAAAATTGACGGCACCCTGGATTTGCTGGTCTACGAGTATTTTGAAGCCATGCTCTGGACAGGGGCCCAGGCGGACGCACCGCCGAAGATAACGCCGGCCGAACTGATGAAAAACAGGTTCGTTCAACGCAAACAAAAAATGATCGAAGAACGGCGGAAGATGGCTCTGGATCAAAAGCCGAACTATGAGTAGCCGCGCCTGTCAGCACCGGCAAGTCGCCCCCTGAAAGCGGCGGCGAATCTTGGACGTGCTGCCGCGGCGATCCATACGGGAATCCAAAACCATGCGGCACCTGATCAACCGACATCGAACCTTATAGGTGGACCCTGTGACGAATTACATCACCACATCGATTTTCGATATCTTCAAGACCGGCCCCGGGCCGTCGAGTTCGCACACCATCGGGCCCATGCGGGCCGCGCTTGCGTTTCGCCATGCCGTGCAATTGCTATCGACGGTCGGCGACCTGCGCCAGGCGGCGATCGACGTGCATCTCTACGGGTCGCTGAGTCTTACCGGTGAGGGTCACGGCACGCACAAGGCCGTCCTGGGCGGCCTGCTCGGGTGGACCCCGGAGGGCTGCGATTGTGATCAGTTGCTGGCCCTGCTCGATGCGCCGGACAGGAATTATGAATTGCCCTTCCCGGCGGGTGCGATCGCGTTCACATCGGCCAACATTCATTTTGAAGGTGCGGATGAGCTTCTGTCGCACCAGAATACTCTCCTTTTCAAACTCAGCCGCGATGGGAATATCCTGCTCGAGAAGGAATACTATTCCATCGGAGGCGGGTTTATTCAATGCAAGGGAGAAACGGAACCCGCATTGCCGGAGCCGCCCTACCCATACAGCAACATGCGCGGACTGCGAAAGCTTTTACGCAAAACGGAATTGCCCCTGCGCGAGGTTGTGCTGAAAAATGAAGCGGCACTTACCGGAAAGTCGCGCGAGGAGATTCTGGCCGGTATCGACGCCCTGATCGATGCCATGTGCCGGGCGGTTGAAAAGGGGCTGCAGACCGACAGCATATTGCCGGGACCTATCGGGCTGATGCGCAAGGCGCAGGTGCTCTACAAAAATTCAGCTAAAATGAAGCGCGAGACCGGGCGCTTTCTGGCCCAGCTGAACGCATACGCGCATGCCGCCTCCGAGGAGAACGCGGCCGGCCGAATCGTGGTGACGGCGCCAACCTCCGGCTCGGCGGGCGTTCTGCCCGGTGTGATTTATCTTATGAAGAAGCACTTCGATTTCACGGATGACCAGTTCCGGGACGGGATGATGGCCGCGGCCGTCATCGCATTTATTGCCAAGCACAACGCCAGCATCGCCGGCGCCGAAGTCGGATGCCAGGGGGAAGTCGGTGTGGCCTCTGCCATGGCGGCGGCCTTTATCGCCTACGCCAGCGGCCTGCCCATGAATCGGGTGGAAAATGCGGCCGAAATCGCGCTTGAGCACCAGCTGGGGATGACCTGCGATCCGGTCGGGGGGTATGTCCAGATTCCCTGCATCGAGCGCAATGCCGTGGGTGCGGTGCAGGCCGTCAACGCCTTCATTCTGGCCGAAGCCGGCGATCCGGCCCGCCAGAAAGTGACCTTCGATGAAGTCGTGGACGCCTTGATGGAGACCGGGCAGGATATGTGCACCAAATACAAGGAGACCGCCAAGGGCGGGCTGGCCGTGTGCTGTGTGTCCTGCTGATATTATGCAGCGCCATCGGCGATCGCCCTCGCGCCCGTCCAGCCTGACGTTGCCGGTATCTGAGAAGGGCGCCTGGCAATTGCCCGATTTTATTACTCTGGCGATTAAATACCCCAAGATCGTCATTCCGGCGGAGGCCGGAATCTCTTCAAGAACGGTCGGGGTTTGCCACAAGATCCCGGCCTCCGCCGGGATGACCGTGGTTTGTTTAGCTGCCCGATTTTCGTATCCCAAAGGAGAGCGTTAATGAAAAAGATCAGCAGCAGCACCTTGATCATCATTGCCATGGTGTTGGGCATAATCGCCGGA
This sequence comes from uncultured delta proteobacterium, assembly GCA_963850465.1. Lineage (GTDB taxonomy): Bacteria > Desulfobacterota > Desulfobacteria > Desulfobacterales > UBA5852 > JABZFP01. The sequence goes on along the minus strand of CAWKLN010000046.1, from coordinate 7,860 downwards.
TTTTTTCTGGAAGAAAAAGGCCTTATGTTTGCCCCTCTGGGCGAGATATTCATCCTGTTGATCAAGATGATCATCATTCCCGCTTATTTTCTTCAGTATTATCTCGGGCGCTGCCGCGCTGGGGCAGACCAAATCGGCCGGCAAGGTCGGTATCGTCACCATCGTCTATTATATGGGGACCTCGGCCGTGTCCGTTATCCTGGGGCTTCTGGCGGGCATCCTGTTCAAGCCGGGCACGGGGGTCAAACTCCCCGAATCCCTGATGACCGACGCCTCGAAGTACGCGGAAAATGCCGACATCGCAGGGTTCTGGGAAACCATCATGGGGATCATTCCGGAAAACCCCTTCGAATCCCTGGTATCGGGCAATATCCTCCAGATTCTTTTTTTCGCGTTGTTCTTCGGCATTGCCCTTTCGGTGATGCCCAGGGAAAAACAGAAACCGCTGCTCGAGCTGCTGGACATCATCAATGCGGGCATGATCTGGATGATTCGCAAGATCCTGATCATCGCACCCATCGGTGTGTTCGGACTGATGGTCAGCTCCATCGCCCAGTTCGGTATGGACATCATGGTGCTGGTGCTGGCCCTGTTTGCGGTTTTCACCGGCACCCTGGCCCTGATCCATTTCGTTATGATCCCTTTGCTGGCGATGATTTTCGGCGGCATGAACCCGCTCAGGTTTCTGGGCGGTATGAAAGAAACCCAGGTGCTCGCTTTTGCAAGTGCCTCGTCCATGGCAACCTTGCCGGTCAACAAGGAAGAATGCGAGGCCCTGGGCGTCAAGCCCGAGGTCACCTCTTTCGTGCTGCCGCTGGGCGCCACCATCAACATGAACGGCAATGCCATGCTGTATGCCCTGACGGCCGTGTTCTTTGCCCAGATGTTCGGCATCGAGCTGGGAATGCCCCAATATGTTGCCATCGTGCTGACATCCGTGCTGGGGGCCATCGGGACGGCGGGGGTTCCGGGACCGGCCCTGCTGGTGGTGGCCGTGCTGGTGGCGGCCGGGATACCCCTGGCGGGGCTGCCGCTGATATTCGGCGTCGACCGGCTGTTTGACATGATGCGGACGTCCACCAATGTATCTGGGGGATGCCTCCTGCGCGGTGATCGTCAACCGGATTCTGGGGGAAGACGCCGTTGAGAAGTAACCGATTCCGTATGGGCGAATACGCGCCCGCACATCGACCTGGATGGTTGTGTTAAAAGGGAAGGGAAGACCAATGCCGCTTAAGAACCAGCCCCACGTCGTCATTCTCGCCACCGGGGGCACGATTGCCGGAACGGCTGAATCGGGCACCCAGGCCGGCTATGCCTCCGGCCAGGTCACCATCGCGGCCATGATCGCGGCCGTGCCCGGGATTGCGGAGTTGGCCGATATCCGGGGCGAGCAGATCGCCAATGTCGGCTCCCAGGACATGACCTTTGCGATCATGATCGGTCTGGCCAACCGGATCAATGAACTCCTGGCGGATGAGGCCGTGAGCGGCGTTGTCGTCACCCACGGCACCGATACCATGGAAGAAACCGCCTACTTCCTGAACCTGACCGTCAAAAGTAAAAAGCCCGTCGTTTTGACGGGCGCCATGCGCCCGGCCACGGCCGTGAGCGCCGACGGCCCGTTGAATCTCTACAATGCCGTTGCCGTGGCGGCCGATCCCGCGGCTACCGGCCGTGGTGTAGTGGTGGTGATGAACGACTGGATTCACGGGGCGCATTCCCTGACCAAAACCAACACGACCTCGGTGGAAACTTTCCTCTCGCCCATCAACGGCCTTATCGGGACGGTCAATTACGGAAAAACCCAGTATTTTCGGCGGCCTTTTCGTCGGAACACCGATACCAGCGAGTTTTCGGTGGCCGCCGTCACGGCCTTGCCCCGTGTCGACATTCTGTACGCCTGTGCGGATATGCCGGCCGATCTCATCGATTGCTCGGTATCCCGGGGCGCCCGGGGCATTGTCATCGCCGGTGACGGCAACGGGAACATGAATGCGGCGACCATCGCCAGCGCTTCCCGGGCCGCCGGGCAAGGCATTGTCATCGTCCGCAGTTCGCGGGTGCCCACGGGCACGGTCAGCCGCAATGTGGAGATCGACGACGATCGTTTCAAGTTCGTGGTTTCCGATGAACTCAATCCTGCCAAAGCACGCATCCTGCTGATGCTGGCGCTTCTGAAGGATCGCAGCCTGGAAGCGGTGCAGCAGTTGTACTACGCCTACTGAGGCCCAACCTTGGTTTTTTTCGCCCGAACGTGACGCTTCCCTTGCCGGATGACGATCGCCAGCCGACATCGTATAACCGCCGACGGCTTCTGCCATTTTTATATTGACGAAGAGGGGCGATTCTATTAGTTCGTATACTAACAAAATGGATATTGTGCCATACCCAGAAAAATTACTACGGCAATTTCGGGCGTTTTACCAAACCGTTATGATTACGCTGGCAATTATACGCCCTAAGATTGTCATTCCGGCGCAGGCCGGTAATCTATTCAATAACGGACAGGGTTTGACGGAGATCCCCCGGACTGAGCCGGGATCTTCGGGATGACTGCGGTTGATCTATTTAGCCGCCAGATTAATAGAAGGAGTTATCATGTCTGACAATATTTATCCGCAAGTTGCAGGAACGGCTGGATCTTTACTCCATGGGGTTTCCCGCCACGGCCTCCGGTATCGAACTCAAGATTCTCCGTTATCTGTTTTCCGAGGAGGATGCCGCCATGTTTCTGGCCCTGAGCCACACCCTGGAGACACCGGACGCGGTGGCATCCCGTCTGGGGCAGTCGACCGCTGACATCGCGGCCCGGCTGGACGACATGGCTGAAAGAGGACTGCTGTTTCGGGTCAAAAAAGACAGCGGTGCCAGATACGGTGCGATTCCCTTCGTGCATGGTCTGTTCGAATTCCAGGTCAAGGACCCTCGATCGGGAATCTGGCTGAAATGGTGGAACAGTATTTCGAAGAAGCATTTGACAACGGCCATGCAGGCCGGCGCGGAATGCTTCCTGCGACCCATCCCCGTCCATCAATCCATCGATGCGCGGCACCATGTGGCCAGCTACAACGATGCCGTCGAAATTCTCAAGAGCAAACCGCGTATCGTGGTGACCGACTGCATCTGCCGCAAACGCACGAAAGTTATCGAGAAAGGCTGCGGCAAGCCCATGGAGGCCTGTTTTATGTTCGGTTCCATGGGGCAGTATTATCTGGATCGCGGCATGGGCCGTGAGGTTTCCCTGGAGGAGGCCGTGACGATCATGGACCAGTGCCGGGAAGCCGGGCTGGTGACCCAGCCGGCCACGGCCCAGAACCCCTCCGGCATGTGCAACTGCTGTGGGGATTGCTGCGGTGTGCTGGCGGCCTTGAACAAACACCCCAAACCGGTGGAACTGGTCATTGCCAACCACCTGGCCGTGATCGCAGAGGACGATTGCACGGGCTGTGAGGCCTGCCTGGAGCGCTGCCAGATGGGGGCCCTCAGCATGACCGACGAGGAAACGGCCCAGGTCAACCCGGATCGCTGCATCGGGTGCGGGCTGTGTGTCGTGACATGCCCCGTGGAGGCCATCCAGCTCGTTCCCAAACCCGAGGAGGACTGCCGCATGCCGCCGACCAGCATGGCCGAGCAGATGATGCTGATGGCGCAGAAACGCGGGCTCCTGTCCGATCAGAAATAGTCTTTTCGGCCCTGATCGTCGTTCTCCTCCGGTTTTACGGCTGCGGCGTACCGTCGTACGCCTCGCCGAAAACCCTCGTGCGGCCTTGATCAGAACCAAAAATCCTTATTTCTGAAACGGACAGCTTGATGATGATATGTGAGCCCGTTAAATTTGTGAGTGCGTATATTCGTAGATTGTCCTTGTAGCAATAGCGCGACGGCGATCTGGTTCGTAATTACGAACAGACCACGGAGAATCATCAGGGAGGAGGGCAAGATGCTGAAGACACGGATCACCGAGTTTTTCGGGATCGAACGGCCCGATCGTGCAGGGCGGGCTCATGTGGATTGCGCGGGCGGAACTGGCGGCCGCGGTGGCCAACGCCGGCGGGATCGGGTTCATGACGGCCCTGACGCACCCGGAGCCGGAAGGCCTGCGGGCGGAGATCAAAAAATGCCGGGAGCTGACCGACAAGCCCTTCGGCGTCAACCTGACCTTTCTGCCCACCTTGCGGCCGCCGGATTATCCGGCCTACATCCAGGTCTGCATCGAGGAAGGCGTAAAGTTTATCGAAACCGCCGGGCGCAACCCGGAGCCTTATATGGAGGCCATCAAGACGGCCGGCATTCGCGTGATCCACAAATGCACCTCGGTGCGCCATGCCCTCAAGGCCGAAAAGATCGGCTGCGACGCCGTCAGCATCGACGGTTTCGAGGCCGCCGGTCACCCGGGCGAAGACGATGTGACCTCCCTGATCCTGGTGCCCCTGACGCGGGATGCCATCTCTCTGCCCATCATCGCTTCGGGCGGGTTTGCCGACGGCCGCGGACTCGTGGCGGCGCTGGGGTCTGGGGGCGGACGGCATGAACATGGGCACCCGCTTTGTGGCCACCCGGGAGGCGCCCGTGCACGCCAATGTCAAGCAGGCCCTCGTGCAGCACAACGAACGCGACACCCGCCTGATCATGCGCTCGCTGCGCAATACCGAACGCGTCATGCACAATACCGCCGTCGATAAGGTCCTTGAAATCGAGGGCCGCGGCAATACCCGGATCGAAGAAATTATCCCCTACGTCTCAGGGATGGTGGGCAAGGAAATGCTGGAGCAAGGCGACATGGAAAAAGGCACCCTGGCCGCCGGCCAGTGTATGGGGCTGATTCGCGATATCCCCAGTTGCCGGGAGTTGCTGGACCGCATCATGGGGGAGGCGGAGACCATCATCCGGGAAAGATTCGCCGGGGTCTTCCAGGACTGACCCAACAGTTCATCCTTTTTAGGCAAAAAGGCCGACCACCATATGCTGGGGTTGGTCTTCTTTTTAGGCCTCAAGGAATTGTACAATATATCAGGAAAAGGTATCTGAAACATCATACAGATAGGAGCTTTCTATCTAAGCCCTGATGTAGTTTTCAACTGATGCAGATGCCATATGTCTGGATCAATCACGATGAACCTTCGGTTACGTTATAACTCTTATATAATATTGACAATCCAAGAAATTTCCTGCTAATTAACCCTAACTTCATTTTTCAAAGCAGAATAATTCTTCATCCCTAATCACACTTCGCTCAAACCTGTTCCTGGTTTCGTTCTGGATTCTGATTCTGCACAAGCTTCCATACTCACAGTTTTTTCACATTTCAGGTCTGCGATAGAAGGCCATGCATCTTCTACACGGTACGCTAATGGGGCAACCCGGTAGGTCTAAACCGAAATTTGTTGTCTGATAAGGATAAAGCAAATCTTTCTGTCTGGATTATTTGTAACCGAAAACACAATATATGGCATTCTCATTAACACATAATCGGCTTAGCCTTATAAAATCTGTACTTTTCGGTATTGTGACGGGAGCTATGGTTGTGACGATTAGCATTTCAATGGGAGCGCTAATTTTTCACGGAAAGTTATCATCTTTTTTTCATTATGGCATCGGCATGTCTTTATGCACGGTTGTTGTACTCAACATCGTTTTAGTTATTGGTTCCCGTTACCCAGGTATCGTATCGGGGCCTCAGTCTGCTTCCTCTGTAATTATTGCCTCCGGATTATTAATCCTTTACGAAAAATATGCATACCTTAATAGCGACCAAGGCATGCATTTGCTTCTTCTGAGCTACATATTTACCACCACAACAATTACAGGTTTGTTCTTGTTTCTTTCAGGAAAATTCAAGTTAGGAAAAATGGCGAGATTCGTCCCTTATCCTGTATTTGGAGGGGTTTTGGCAGGGACAGGCTACTTGATCGTCAAAGCATCAATCTCCTTTATGGTTGGGGATTCTGACGCATTAAACAGTTTTGGGGAAATTGTATCATTACCGATGATAATCAAATGGGGCCCTGGTGCTTTTTTCGCCATTGTCTTATTTACGGTATCCAAGACAAAGTATCAGTTATTTTTGGTGCCGTCACTTCTATTTCTGTCAATTCCTCTTTTTTACGCTTGTATGTGGCTTACCAGTATTTCTTATGGAACTGTAACCGGATTAGGGCTAGTATTACAAATGGAGGGAGCCGTAGGTTTTAGCCCTACTGACATTATATTAAACATTCAAAAAATGGATTTTTCTATCATATTCCAACAGAGATGGACGATCATTTCAATAGGTTTTATCAGCAGCATTGCGTTGTTATTCAATTTGAGCAGTCTTGAGCTTATATTAAAAGATGACATTGACTTTGATAGGGAACTGCAACTGTCAGGGTACGGGAATGTGATATCTGGGCTTTGCGGGGGAATAATCGGCTATCAAATGCTTGCCCCATCGGCGTTCAATCACATTCTGGGCGTCAAGCATAAGGTATCTATCTTTATCGTAATTGCCATGAGCCTGATGATTCTTTTAGGGGGTAATAACTTATTACGGTATTTTCCTGTTCCGTTAATTGGTGGCTATCTATTGTTTGTTGGGATTTCATTTCTGTACGATTATCTCTACAGTAGTTGGGCACGAATGCCGCTTCATGATTATTTGGTAGTCTTTATAATTTTTATCATTACAATTTTCTTTGGACTTGTTACGGGCATCGTATTCGGCATAGTCGCAGCCGTTTTTATTTTTATTATAAATTACGCTAAGGTAAAAACAATCAAAAATATTATCACAGGAGAATTTTACCGCAGTAATGTAGAACGGCCTCAAATTGAAGAAGATGTATTGAGAAGAGAAGGTAAAAGAATTCGTGCTTTTATACTCAATGGATATATTTTTTTTGGCAGTGCTTATAGCTTGTATATGGAGATCAAAAAATACGTGCATCTCTTAGGAAGAGAAGATGTTGGTTTTATAATACTGGATTTCAAAGATGTTGAAGGAATCGATTCATCTGCGATTCATGGTTTTTTAAAAATCAAGCAGATTGTTGATAACGATGAAAAATTTAACCTGTTGTTTACGCGGCTAAATCCAACGATATTAAATCAATTTATAAAAGAGTCCGTACTAACACAGTCAAACAACAACGTAGTTTTTACAGATATAGATCGAGGTTTTGAAAAATGTGAAGAACTAATCTTAAAACAAGATGAATCAAAAATCTATAAAGATAGGTACTTTAGCGTAGTACTCAAATCAATATTTCAAGATACCGACCATATAAAGAAGTTTAAAAACTATCTAATACCGCGAATTTTAAAAACTAAAGAGCTACTTATTAAAAAAGGTGATAATTCAGATACATTATATTTTGTTGAAGCAGGACAATGCTCCGTACAATTTAACGAAAATAGTAGCAAGACGATTCGTTATAGAAAGATTGGAAGTGGATCAATAGTCGGTGAAATGGGGTTCTTTACGAATAGTAAAAGGACCGCTTCAGTTATAGCTATAAAGGAAAGTAAAGTTTATGAATTGAACATTATAAACCAAGCAAAAATGGAAACAGAGGCGCCAGAGGTAGCGTTCAAATTCCAAAAATACGTTATACAACTATTATCAAAGCGCCTAAGCAAAGCGACACAGGAATTTAACTCATTATTTATAGATAAAAGGTAATATTAGGACAAAAATGGAATGCTTAAGTTGTCGGTTCGAAAATCCAGATGGTTTTTTATTTTGCGGTAAATGCAGCGACACAATAGAACCGTCTATAGGAAATGAAAAACGCAACTCGGTAATTGTTGGGGCGCGCAAAAGTGTCACTGCGCTCTTTTCTGAATTTCCCCTTCGATTTTTGTGAAACGGTACACGGG
>CAWKLN010000045.1:0-10259 GCA_963850465.1 uncultured delta proteobacterium | reverse complement strand
CTTTTATATTTGGGGTTCACCGGCAGCACGGTTCCGGAAAACCGGCCGTCGACAAGATTTTTCATCAATGCGTTGCCAATGGTTCCCGCTTTTTCGCTGGCGCCCACCACGGCAACCTGCCGCGGTTTAAAGATGCGGTTCAGATTGTTTTGGCCCATCCCTGTCATTCCTTTTTTTTAAAAAATTCCAATCGTTCGTTTTCGCTTTGGAACGCTCACTGATATTGCATGTAATAAAAGATCATATTTAAGTGCCCTGCTCTTCAGTCAGTTTACGTTCCCTTCTTTTGCGCACCACGCGACGGCTCAGCGTCGAAGGTTTTGCGCAGGCGTATCAGACGAGCGTCGGTTATCTCGCGATGATAGGCAGAATCGGCCGTGCGTGTAACCCGTTCCGCAATCATGGGCGTGAATCACCCTTTCGGATGCGGCAATACCAGTTCCGGCCGCCCTTCCTGTTGTTTTTCGAGCCTCTTTTTTGCTTTTTGCCTGTTTTTACCATTGCTTTGTTTTTGATTTTTTTCCTTGTTTTTTTTACCGCCCTTGCCTCCCATCTTCATGCTCCTTTTTCGGTTTTTTTTCAGCAGGGAAATTCTGTTCAGGCCATCTTCATATCGTTTGTTTTACCGAACGGAAATGGACTACTCCTCCAGGGCATTTTTAATGCTGGTGGAATAGAACTTTTCGATGTATTGCCTGACCATCCGGCGCGCGGAGAAACCGGCGGCTGCGCTTTTCATGGTTTCCTTCATCAGCCGTACCCATTCAAGAGGAATGCCGTCTTCCGACATCTGGTAATAAATCGGTACGATCTTCTCTTCCAGAAGGCGGTAGATCTTTTCGGCATCGCTGCCATCCGGATCCTCGGAATTGACATCATGCTCCACAGCCCAGCCATTTCTCCCGTTAAAACCTTCCCCCCACCAGCCGTCCAGTATACTTAAATGGGGGACACCGTTCAGTCCAGCCTTCATGCCGCTCGTCCCGCAGGCTTCGAAAGGAGGCAGCGGATTGTTCAGCCATATATCCACCCCGTGCACCAGGTACTGGGCCAATTGTTCGCCATAATCCTCCACAAAGGCGATTCGACCCCCCAACTGCGGATCGCGTGCCCGGTTGATCAGGTCCTGCAGCAGCCGCTTGCCGGGGTCGTCGGCCGGATGGGCTTTACCAGAAAAAATAATCTGGATCGGGCGCCAGCGGTCATTGAAGAGTTTCTTGAGGCGATCCAGATCCTGGAAAATCAACAGCGCTCTTTTGTATGTGGCAAACCGGCGGGCAAACCCCAGCGTCAGTACCGAGGGATCAAGGAAGGCGCCTCCGGCAAGCATGACGGAAGTACTGCCGCCGCCTTCGGCCCAACGCAGGCGGGTGCGCTCCCGAATCGCGTCGATCAGCTTCACTTTGAGCCAGTGGTGCGTTTGCCACAGCGCGGCGTCGGGGACCTTGTCGAGACGCTCCCAGATGGCCGGATCGTCATGCTTGTCCAGCCAACCGGCCCCGAGGTACTTGTCCAGCAGCAGCTTTATTTTCGGTTCGATCCAGGTAGGCACGTGAACGCCGTTGGTGACATAATCGATGGGAACCTGATCTTCCGGCACATCGGGCCACAGGCTTTGCCACATCTTGCGGGAGACTTCGGCGTGCCGCTTGCTCACGGCGTTCCGATAGCCGGATAACCTCAGCGCAAAAGCGGTCATGTTGAATCCGGCTTCCGGTTTTTCCGGATGGATGCCTAATTGGAAAAAGGCTTCGCGATCGAGACCCAGATCAGGCCAGTAGGAATGAAAATACTTTTCGATCAACTGAAAGGGAAAAACATCATGACCCGCAGGAACGGGGGTGTGCGTCGTGAAAATCGTGGCCTCGATATTTTTTTTGCAGGCCGCGGCAAAATCCTTGCCCGTTGATACCGTTGCCCGGATACGCTCCAACAGGGCGAAGGCGGCATGGCCCTCGTTCAAGTGCAGGAGGTAATGATCGATGCCTAAATCCTTGAGCACCGCGGCCCCACCAAGGCCTAAGACGATCTCCTGGCGCAGGCGCTGCTCAAAATCGCCGATGTAGAGCCGGGCGGTGATGCCTCTGTTCCAGGGATCGTTGATTTCGACATCCGTGTCCATCAAATAGAGGGGAACACGACCGACGGCGACCTTCCACACCGCGACATGGATGGGCGGATCGGTCAGCGGCACCTTGACGACGCGTTGGCGTCCGTCCTTATCCAGCACTCTGGAAATCGGGGCGGCCTCGCGGTTGATGGATTCGATGAGATTCTCCTGCCACCCGTCATCCCGGACCTGTTGCCGGAAATAGCCTTCCGGATACATGAACCCCACCGCCACCAGCGGCACACATAAATCACTGCATTCTTTCAGGTAATCTCCCGCCAGAAAACCCAACCCGCCGGCATAAAAGGGTAAGGAGCGGTGCAGACCGTATTCGGCGGAAAAGTACGCCACGGCAAGCTTGTGGTCCGGCGAAAACGGCGCCAGCAGATGGCACTTTTTTTGTTGCATATATTTTCGAAACATATCCATGACATCATCGTATCTGCCAATGTATTCGGCATCGCCACCGGCCTTTTCCAGAAGCTCGCGGGGGAACTCCCTGAGCATCTTGTCCGGGTTGTGGCCGCTCTCCTTCCAGGCCTGACGGTCGAGAGTCTTGAAGAGCATGCGTGCGCCCGGATTCCAGCTCCACCAGAGGTTTTCCGCCAGATCCTCCAAGCCGGCAAGGCGTTCCGGCAAATGCGGAAACAGAGGTTTTGCGGTATAGTTGTTTTTCATCAGCTATATCCTCCCAGGCTATGGCGGCGCCATCGCCGGTGTTGATGTCGGGCGGTTATGATTCCAGTTGCCCATTGGGCTATCAGGACCTTGCGCACAAGAAACTGCTGTTTGCGTTAAAGGAATTAACAACATAAGCAAAAATCATTTTAGGCCCATTTCCTTTTTCATTGATTCGCGCCTTCCTCACCATAGATGCGTTTTGTACATTGCCTGCAGGGAACATCGGCGAGTTTCTTCTGGATTACAGGGCTTTGTCATGCATGGGGATTTTTTTATTCTCCTGAAGCTGCCGTGCAGCAGCCATCCCAGGATAATTCCGACTGACAAAATCAGGAACATCAACAATGCCCTGGACATCGACAGTGTCCAGAATAAAAACGTCAACTCTACAGGCGTGACATTTTGGAGAATGAACAATATGGTCATTCCAGCCAGGATGATGCCAACTATGAGTTTCGCGTTCATCTCAATTCCCCTGTGTTTAAAGCTATTCTTCCATTATTGGATGATGTCATACGGGGCGACGTTGCCCATGCCAATGTTCGCCCGTCTCCATTTGGCGGTTGTCCTAAAGCTTTATTTCTTCATGTTGCATCGGTCTGCGCATGGGTTTCAAGGAAAAACCGCTTATGGCCTTCACTGCCGGTTTCAACATATCGTATGGGGCCTGACCTTCTGCCAGGCCGCCAAGGTAATAGACCCAACCTCCTGATCTGAAGGCCATCCGTTCGATGCCGTTTCTGCCGAGTTCATCCCACTCGTAGGCAACGATATAGTGTTTGATGTCGAGGCCGTTGAGAATGGTCGCCGCCTCGGGGGTAACATAGGAGCCCAAGGTCGAAACCACGACCATCTTGTCCTGGTCCTGCAGCAGGTTGTAGAAGGTAAAATAATCAAAGATGCCCTCCACCAGGATAATTGTCCGGTACTGACGGATATAGCGCCTTGCCTTGTCCAGACCATACAGCCAACTCCTGGCGGAAAGGGGGACCTCTCTGGTCTGGTGTTTGAGCCAGCGAACGCCCCTGTCGTCCGGGCGTCTGCCGACCAATCCGACCGGGCGGGCATCGGCATCATAAACGGGAAATACCATCCGGCCGGCGAAAAAATCACCGTAATTTCTTGAAAACAGGTTTTTGCGTTTGAAATCGATCTGCCGGCAATAGTACCCGTATCCCTTGACGGTCGCATCGTTCAAAAACCTGAATAGGCCGCCATTTGAAAATGCATCGAAGACATCAGCGTCCTTTTCAAAGCGTGGCCAGAAACCGTCTATCAGTGCCCGACCGTGGTGTTGTTCATCGCTGTAGGGTGGCGCGTAGCCGATGGTGAACCTGCTGATGGTCTCTTTTCCGACGCCCCGGCGGGCAAGATAATTCCAAATGGGCTTGAACCGGTCTTCATTTGACATCAAGAGATCATTGTAGAAAGTGGCAGCATCATCCAGGGCGGTAACCATCTTCTCATCACGTTCTTTCGGTTCGGCAAACCCAACCGGTTCATCGGGTTCCGGTGTTTCGTCAGGCTCAGGAATACCGGGGCTGCTGCCGTCATCGAACTTAAAATCCGTAACACCCATGTGTGCCGACCACGCCTGCTGTGCCTTTCGGAACCGGTAGTTCTTGCGCAGCATGATAAGGTCATAGATGTCCCAATCGCCCTTGCAGGCCCCGAAACAATGAAACCGTACCTCATCATCTTTGTTGACATATGCCATGAAACGGTCTTGGGTATCGGCGTGGAACGGGCACCGGGCGTTGTAACGATTTTTTCTGACGCTCGTGAAACGAATACCAAGCAACGTTTCTGTATAGTGGATCATGGCCTCGATAGTCGCTGCCGATTTTACGTCCTCGTATCCCCGGATCCTCTGCAACGTACCTCCTCGATTAGCTACAGATGCTGTTCGTTGTCATCGTTCCCTTTTTTTAATTAAAACTTTTATCCAGTGATCCTTTTCAAGGTACCGTTTGCCAGCAATTCTTGTAGTTGGCTGAGCAGTCGCTGTTCATGATCATCAACGATGCCATCATTGCTCGCCACCTTCATTATTTCCACATACTCGCTGTTGGTAATGACATGATCTTTCATTGCTTTTTCGATTACCTCTTTTAATTCCAACCCCGATTTGGTCAGTTTCATGATATTCTCCTTTTTGGTTTTCCCCATTGTGACCGCCTGCAAGCCAAATCCGTCCTGCAGGATTGTCAGCTTCATATACGCGATTCTGCAAGGCAAGCCAGATTTCAACTTCTTTGCAATGATATCAATGCCACCCTCTTCTCTTGTGATTGCCGTATGGGTTCTTCAAGATGCATGATCGATCGGCACTGCCCGGCCAGTCAGTTTGCCCGGGGCATACCCCGCGATTCCGATCATGAATCGCACCACGCCGTAACTCAGCCAACTTGCCAGACGCTGTCCGATGGATTGGGTTCTCCAGTTGTTCGCACCGATTCGCTGTGCCCCGGTCTCCATGGCCTGTTCCAGGCTGAACTTTAATTCTTTGGCAAAGCCTTCATCGTCAATAACGACATTGGCTTCAAGCGCAAGCAGCAGGCTGAAAGGGTCGAGGTTGGAAGATCCCACCGTGGCCCAATGTCCATCGATCACGGCAACTTTGGCGTGCAGAAGACTTTTGCTATATTCATAGATCTCAATCCCTGCAGCGAGAAAACTGCCATAGAGGGCATGGGAGGCAAAATGCAGCAATGGGTGATCCATCTTTCCCTGCAATAGCAACACCACCCGGACCCCGCGCCCGGCGGCGTTCACAAGTGCATGACGGAAATTCAATCCGGGCAAAAAGTAGGCATTGGCAAGTATGACCTCGCATTGTGCCTGCTCGATCGCGCGCAGATAAGCAGCTTCAATATCGCGACGGTGACGGATGTTGTTGCGTACCAAAAAAGCCGCCTGCATCTGGCCCGCGGGTTCGGTTGAAGGCGTGTATCTGTGGTTGTTCCTGCCCCGGCTGGGAAGCCTGCGCACCCAAGTCACGCGCAACCATACCTGACGGGCAGAATTATGAATGGCTTTCACCAGCGGCCCTTGCACACTCACCGCGTAGTCAAAACGCATCGATGGTTGACCATGACGATCCATACCATCGTTAATATTGATGCCGCCGACAAATGCGATCGTCCGGTCCACGACCACGATTTTGCGGTGCAGGCGGCGCAACCGCCGGCGCCGCAGCGTCCAGGGCGAAGTCTTGGGCCGGAATTTCATCACCAATACGCCGGCCGCCTCAAGAAAATCGACCATGGTTTGCGGCAAACTGAACGAACCGAATCCATCGATCAGCAGGTGGGTTTTTACACCCCGCAAGGCCGCCCGCTTGAGGGCGCCTGCAATGCGTCGCCCGGTCGTGTCGTCATCGAAGATATAGGTTTCCAGATAGATTTCATGCATCGCCCGGTCCAGGGCTGCTTCGAGTGCCGGGAAATAGGCCTCGCTGTTTTGCAGGAGACGGATCTGATTGTTTGGCATCATGCGGGTCACAGCGGGCTTGTCCTTTCTCTCAGCTTTCTGGTAGCGCTTGCCAGGCACCTCGATGAAACCGGCATTCTCCATAAAAAACTGTCGAAAGGCCAACCGCCTGGGAAAAGCGACCGCTTTTCCCAGATTCAGTCAATGGTCGGAACCTCTGTTTTTCTACTCCACGTTGACTTCGATGGCTTTCGGTTTTGCCTCCTCCGTCTTTTGAATCTGTAGACTCAATATGCCATCCTTGAACGCAGCCTTAATGCCATTCTCATCAACATTTTCAGGCAACGTGAAGCTACGGGTAAAGCTCCCGTATTTTCGCTCCACGCGATGGAATTTTTTCCCATGCTCTTCTTTTTCCTGCTTTCTTTCACCACGAATCGTCAGGACACCATTGTAAACAGAAACTTTGACGTCCTCCTTATTGACTTCAGGAATCTCCGCCTTGATCTCGAACGCTGCGTCGGTCTCAGCGATGTCCACCCGGGGAGTCCAGTCACCCGAAGCGACGACCTCTTGACCTCCCGTCTGTGCTTGTCCTGCCGCTCTCGTATAGCGATCAGCCACTTCCTCAAGCTCTCTCCACGGATTCCATCTCACGAGTGTCATAATACACCTCATTTCTTGCGGGGTTAGTTTGCCCCAATGGACAGTTCCGCATTTTGGCCATCAGGGTTTTGGACTGCTCTATCTTGGAATTATAGGAATCTTGAGCACCGAATCGCCATGTTTCAAAGCATCAGACACAATTGCATTTCCCGACGTGTGGAAGGCGATTATTTCTTTTGCCTGAGAATTCATCCCCCGGTTCTTTTTCTGAAGACCGGCAATCACCCGATCGTCGGCAGTAATTTGGATGGGACCGAGATCGACACTATTTTTCGTGGTCGTTTAATCGACGCCCGGATCAGTGAACGCAACAATTCCGATCACGATAAAGCATGATGCCTATCAACCCCCGATACGAATCCCCTGGAGTGAACCAATGACCCCGAAGACACTCAACAGCCAGAGGATCACTCCACCCACCACGACGACATTGAGGATTTTCTTTATCGTGCTCTGCATCGGTATGTAGTTGTTGATGACCCATAGAATCACCCCAACGACAACCAGAACAATGACCAATTGAAGTAACGGCATCTTAATTCTCCTTCTCTTTGAGTGTTTCTTGCCTGTGACAGGCAGCGTTCGCCTATTTCACGATCAGATCATTCTTGACGGATTTGACCCCCTTGACGCTATACGCGATCTGGTTGGCCTTATCGACGGCCTGCCGGGAATTGACAAACCCGCTCAGTTGAACGATACCCTTGTAGGTCTCGACACTGATCTGGAAGGACTTGAGAAAATCATCTTCTGCCAGCAGCGATTTGACCTTGGTCGTGATGACCGAATCGTCCACGTATTCCCCCGTGCTTGACTGTTTGGATGTCGATGCGCAGGCCATCAAGGCGGCGATAAACATGATGAGAACCAAATATGCCAAAATTCTACGTTCCGTTTTCATAGTCATTACTCCTTTTTAGTGGATACCTCGCCTTGTCCGGCGAAGAATCAATGGGTCACACCCGTCTTCGTCCTTGAAAAACTTGGATCAGGACCACGATGATGGCGATCACCAGCAGGGCATGAATGACACCGCCCATGGTGGTGCCGGTCAATAATCCCAATCCCCACAGAACCAGTAGAATGACAAATATTGTCCAAAGCATGTTGAGCTCCTTTCTAAGGCCGCCCTTCCTTACTCAAGGGCGTCTATCATTACTTTTTGACAGCCTTTTTGACCCTTCCGATCATCTCTTGTAGTTTACCGGTTTTGTTTTCCACTCTGCCTTCTGCTTCCAGGGTCGGATTATTGACCACTTTCCCGGCAATCTCCTTTGCCTTACCCTTCACTTGGTGCCATGTGCCTTCGGCCTTGTCCTGATTGCTTGATTTCACGGTCAACCTCCTTATTGGATGCACGGTTTTGAGAAAGACCTTTTTCCTCAACGCGGTTCAATTCGAGTTCCTTTTCGATCAGTTCCCAGACATAGGTCTGAACATCATCTTTCAGGATATTCGCCATGTGAGCCTCCTGTGGTATTTCTTTTGATAGAACGCCTTGCTGACGATCTTATTTCGATGATCAGGCGGCAAGGGACGGTGTGGCGGATACGCAGCTATCTGCTACTACAATCTTTGTGCCAGGCTTCTAAACCTTGCTTTAGCATTATCCATCGTACTGAATTCATGAATCATTTATATTTTTTAGGGGGTCCTGCGCAGACATAGGCGGGCATGTAAAAAGGGTCATATATGACCGGTGGCCATATATGACCTCGTTTATGGCTTATTCGTCATGGGATCGATGGCGGGTATAAACAGGAACCTTAATAACGATTTCTCGGGGATGTCCTTGAGCGGAGATTTTCCGCGGATGGGAATGTGGATGAGTTTTTTTATGGTTTGATGAGATCGAGCTTGCGCATGCGGGCGCGCAGGGTACTGCGCTCAAGTCCGAGGATCTCCGCCGCGCTGTTTTTCCCGCTTACTTTCCAGTGGGTTTGTTCAAGCACTCGTAGAATATACTCCCGTTCGACATCCTCCAAGCTTCGATTGGCCTCGGTCAAATCTTTGCGCGGATTCTTCAGCTCATCCGCCAGATGCAGTTTAGGTCCCGAAGAATTGATCACCGCCCGTTCGAGAACATTTTCAAGCTCGCGGATATTGCCGGGCCAACGATAATTCAGTAAAAGATCCATGACACCCTCGGGGATGGTTTCAATGGTTTTGCCCATTCTTTTCACAATTTTATCGACCAGAGCACCTACCAGCAGGGGAATGTCGTCTTTGCGATCCCTCAGCGGCGGAACGGTAATCGGAAAAATATTCAACCGATACCACAGGTCTTCCCGGAAGTGACCCCGGCGGACCTCCTCTTCCATATGGCGGTTGGTGGCCGCAATCACCCGCACATCGACCTTGATCGTGCGGGAACTCCCCAGCCGTTCAAACTCGCCATCCTGGAGCACCCTGAGAAGCTTGGGTTGCAGTTCCAGGGGCAGTTCACCGATCTCATCCAAAAAAAGGGTGGCGCCGTTGGCAACTTCGAAGCGCCCCAGTTGCCTCGCTTGAGCGCCGGTGAAGGCCCCTTTTTCATGGCCGAAGAGTTCGCTTTCGATGAGGTTGGGCGGCAATGTGGCACAATTGATTTTGACCAGGGCACGATCTTTACGAAGACTGAGGTTGTGGATGGCCCTGGCGGTCAGCTCCTTGCCGGTTCCGGTCTCGCCAAGTACCAAAACCGTCGTATCGCTGGCCGCAATTTGTTCGATCTTATAGAGTACGTAATTGATTTGGTCACTTTGACCGATAATGTGTTCATGGTTGTACGTCGACTTGATTTCCTCCTGCAGGTAAGCTCGCTCGGCTTCGAGTTTGTCTTTGAGTTGCTTTATCTCGGACAAGGCGGCTATGAGATTTAGTTCGGCTTGTTTGCGCTCGGTAATGTTCTGAATCCAGCCGGACATTCGAACCGCCTTGCCCGCCGCGTCCCAGATAGCCTGGCCGCGTGCTAAAAACCACAGGTAGGGGCCTGATGATGTTCGCAGGCGGCATTCGATAAAAAATGGGGCGTGGTCTTTCAGGTGGTTTTGGATGGCTGCACGCATGGGATCGGCGTCCTCGGGGTGAATTCGGCTGCGCAAAGAGGCGATGTCTCCGGGAAACTCCTGGGGGGAAACCCCAAGGGTTTTCATGAAACCATCCGAATACCGGACACTATCCGACTGAAGGTTCCAATCCCAGAGGCCGTCGGTGGAGTTTTCAAGCGCCTGCAGATAGCGTTCCTCGCTCATGCGCGATTCCCGCTGCTTCCGGCTGTAGCGCACCCGCTGGAGGATCAGCCCCACTACAAACAAGGCGACCGCACCGCAGAAAAATGCAACAATGATGGCAGCATTTGGTGAGCTCAATGAAACTCCTCTTTAGCTCG
>CAWKLN010000044.1:0-102210 GCA_963850465.1 uncultured delta proteobacterium | reverse complement strand
GATTGTCGGTGGTGGAAAGAAGATCAATGTGGTCCCCAGCGAAATCCAGGTGGATCTGGACGGGCGCCTACTGCCGGGTTACGGCCCGCAAGATGTCAAGGCCGAACTGTGGGGGATTCTCGGGAACCATATCGAACTGGCCGTGACCCGGTTTGAACCCTGCGCTAGCGTGCCGGACATGCACTTGTTCGGCTTTCTTGGTGATGTGATTCAGCGTATCGATCCGGATGGCGTGGCGGTACCTTTGCTGATGCCGGCATTTACCGACGCGCGGCATTTCGCCCGCATCGGTATCCAGACCTATGGTTTTACACCGATGCAACTGCCGCCGGAGTTCAAATTTTTTGAGACCGTGCACGGTGCGGACGAACGCATTCCGGTGGCGGCGCTCGAATTCGGCGCACGGGCGATGCGGGAAGTGATCGTGCATTACACGGGATGACCTTGCCTTCGATTGGGCCGTTTTACCGCCTTCGGCCGAAAATGACATGACGGATCGTTGGGAGTCTACGGCGCTGAAATCTGTCGACCATCCATTTCATCATGCCCCCCACAAAACATTGGTGACCTTAACGATTCCCGTCTTGTTTTCATTGGCGGCGGAGCCGCTGACCGGGCTGGTCGGCACCGCGTTTATCGCCCGCCGGGGGTCGTCGCCCATGGCCGCCTTGGGCGTGCTGCGTGTCTGGCCCGGTATCGGGCAAAGTCCGTTTGCACCGAAGGAGAAAGTCTGGCATAAATAATACGGACCAGACACCGGCCGGGAGTTCGATCCGGATTTTAACTTAGGGGAATATCCAATGCTTGCGATTGATCTTCATGGACGCCGCGCCCTGGTGGCCGGCGTGGCGGATGATAAGGGCTACGGGTTTGCCATTGCCAAGGCGCTGGCAGAGGCGGGGGCTTCGGTGTGCGTGGGGACATGGCCGCCGACCTGGAATATTTTTGCCAAACTGATCGAGCGCGGCAAATTAGACCGCTCGCGCACGATGCGTGACGGCCATCTTCTGGAATTTGAACGCATATATCCCCTGGACGCAGCCTTCGATACCCTGGACGATGTTCCGGAAGATATCCGGACCAACAAACGCTATCAAAATGTCGGCGATTATTCCATCGCAGGCCTGGTGTCCCAATGGCGCAAAGATTTCGGGGACGAATCGCTGGATATTGTGGTGCATTCTCTGGCCAATGGGCCGGAAGTGCGCAACCCCCTGATCGATACGAGCCGCAACGGCTATCTGGCCGCGCTGAGTGTCAGCGCCTACTCCATGGTGGCCATGGTCCGCCATCTGGCGCCGTTGATGTCGTCCGGCGGCGCCTTCATGGCGTTGTCCTATCTGGCCGGCCAACGGGTCATCCCGGGGTATGGTGGCGGCATGAGCTCCGCCAAGGCCGCATTGGAGAGTGATGTCCGGGTCCTGGCCCATGAGGCCGGCCGTCGCTATGGTCTGCGGGTGAACTGCATTTCGGCCGGACCATTGGCGTCCCGGGCGGCCTCGGCCATCGGCGAGATCGATCGCATGGTGGATTATGTGGCCCGGAACGCACCGCTTCCGGAGTCCCTGCGATCAGACGAGGTCGGGCAGGCCGCGGCTTTTCTCTGTAGTTCGCTGGCCAGCGGGATTACCGGCACGGTGCTATATGTGGACAAGGGCTATCACGCCATGGGGATGCCCGTCGATCAGAGCTTGCTATAACCCAATAACGTTACCTGAAGAAGGGAATTTGTAATGAAAACAGTTCTTTCACCTATGCGACGAGGTGTTGTTCTGGGGGTCTTATTGATGCTGCTGGCGGGTTTACCGATGGCCGCCATGTCTCAGTCCGGCCCTTTTTCCGTGGCCCGGCTGGTGGTTTGTGAAAATATCCAGAATCGTGACCCCATCAATGTGACGGATGTCTTTCCGGCCGGCACGGAAACGGTCTTCTGTTTTCTCGAGGCCCGCGATATCCAGGAGACCACGGAAGTACAGATGGCCTGGTACCACGAGGAGCAGGAAGTGGCCCGTGTCCCGCTGTCCATCGGTCAAGGCTCCCGCTGGCGCACGTATACCAGCAAAAAGACCATGGGCCAGAAAGGCAACTGGAAAGTCTATCTGCTGGACAGCGCCGACAACACACTCGCATCGGTCCAGTTTGTCCTGGAATAGGGGCGGACATCCCATATCGTGCTGACCACAATGGGGGTGGCTGAACGTTTTAAAAGCCCGGGAAGGTCGTCATCTTAGCATGCGTGATTTATTACAGGGACAAGGCAAGGCCGTCATTCTATCCATCGGTCTGGCGTCTGCCGCTGTGGTGGGGGTGCTGGACTACCTGACGGGCAGCCATGTCACGCTCACGGCGATTTACCTGCTGCCGGTCTATTTCGTGGCCTGGCATGCCGGCGCGGGGGCCGGTACGTTGCTGGCCGTATTCTGTTCGGCGGCCTGGCTTGCGGCAGGCCATTATGCCGGACGCCTGTTTCCCTCCACACTGGTCATGTTGTGGCAGTTTTTTTCATTAACGGCCATTGCCGGGGTGTTCGCCATCTTGCTGGCCCGCCTGCGCAAGGCCGAGTCCCGAACCCAGGCCTTGTCACTGGTTGATTTTCTGACCGGTGCCTTGAACAGCAGAGCCTTCTATAATCTCGTAGAAAACGAACACCGCAAGAGTGCCCGCTTTAAACGTCCGGTAACGCTGGCCTATATCGGACTGGATCATTTCAAGCGCGTGAATAGCCGTTTCGGCCATACCGTCGGCGACATGGTTCTACAGAAGGTGGCCCGCACGATGATGAAGTATTTGCGGGCCACCGACCGCGTGGCACGTCTCGGGGGGGATGAGTTTGTCATCTTGTTGCCGGAAACGGATCTTGCCGCCGCTAAAATCGTCATTCCCAAAATCGGCGAACAGCTGGCGGAAGAAATGGAAGACAAGCGCTGGCCGATAACATTCAGCGTAGCCGTGGTCACCTTCTACCATGTCCCGCCCGCGGCGCGTGCCATGATCAAGATGTCCGAAAAGCTCATGCGGGCCATCAAACAGGACGGCAAAAATGCCGTCCGCTACGCATCATACAAAGGCGGATCCTAGTTTTCAAACCGGCGTTGCCTCCAGCATCCCGATCAACGCCGCTTGCTGGTGACGCATTCAATCGAACAGGGACTCGATCATGGCGCACATCGTATATGGCGTGTCCGGAGAGGGATCCGGCCATTCGTCGCGCGCACAGGTCATTGCCGCCCACCTGGAACACCGGGGACATCATGTCTCGATCGTCAGCTATGACCGCGGTTATCGTAATCTGCGGGATCGCTTCGAGGTATTCGAAACCGAAGGTCTTCATATCAGCAGTTGCGAAAACCAGGTTTCCAAGCGACGTACCATCATGGACAACCTGCAGCGGCTGCCCCAGGGACGACGCAAGCTGAACGAAATCAAAGCTCGGTTGTTCCGGGAAGATCCGCCGATGGTGGTCTTCACGGATTTCGAACCCATGACGGCTTACCTGGCCAATTACTATGACCTCCCCCTGGTGACGGTCGACAATCAACATCGCCTGCGTTACATGGCCTATGCCTGCCCGTCTGATTTCAAATCGGATCAGGTTTTGACAGAAAATATCATTCGGGCCATGGTGCCACGACCGGACGTTTCCTTGGTGACCACGTTCTATTTCGGAGAAACCAAGAACGACCGAACCTTTCTCTTCCCGCCCATCTTGCGTGACGAAGTTTTAGGGCTCAAGGCCACAGAAACTGACCATATCCTTGTATACTTGACCAGTGGTTTCGAATCGTTTCTCGAGCAACTCAGGGGATTTGCTCGTGAGCGTTTTATCGTCTACGGTTGCGGGGAAACCCGAGAGGAAGGTAATTTGGTGTTCAAGTCTCCCGCTCGGGACGGGTTTCTTCAAGATCTGGCGGCCTGTAAGGCGGTCATGGCCACAGCCGGGTTCACACTTATTACCGAGGCCCTTCACCTGCACAAACCCTATCTGGCGCTTCCCATGCGGGGGCAGTTCGAGCAAGAGATCAATGCCGTGTTCCTGGCACAGCTTGGCTACGGTCTGAATCTGCGGCGCGTAACATCGGAGGCCATTGGTGATTTCCTCTACCATCTGCCCGAGTTTAAAAGACGTCTATCTGATTATGTCGCCACGGGGAACGCGGCAATTTTGGAAATGATCGACCGTCTGCTGGCAGAAGACGGCCGCTTGGCCCGGGCGTTTCATGAACGGCGCTCCGGATAGCCGACGGCTTGTTGACTTCCGACGGCCGCAGATGATCGTCGGTGTTCGAACCGTCCTGATTGACAGCGCCGAAAAGGGACCAATATCTGTTTTGCGTATCCTTCCGCTTCATTGGGGCGTACGCTAAGCACACTGCTGACGTCACCCGCAATAGCGTTATTCCTCGGGATTTGCACGCCGTGTCTTGAATTTTTCCAAGTTGTTCGAACGCGGGTTTTTAGGAATTCATCCTGACGGGATGCTCAAAAGCGTTTCAGCCCGAGATGGGGATAGTGCTTTCCGGACGCCAGAAGAACATCATGGCGGCCCTCTTCCACAATGCGTCCAGTGTCCAGAATGGCGATGCGATCCATCCGGTCGAGGGCCACCGGACGGTGTGTAATCAACAGCATCGTGCGTTGTGCCGTCAAATCATATAACGTGTTCATCAGTTGCTGCTCATTGGCACTGTCCAGGCCTTCGGTGGGTTCATCCAGCAGCCATACCGGTGCGTCCCGCAGAACCGCCCGGGCGATGACCAGGCGTCGCGCCTCCCCACCTGAAAGACGCTGCCCGGCCTCCCCGGTCCAGGTGTCCAACCCCTGGGGGAGGGCCGACACGAAACCATCCAGCCGGGCCGCCCGCAGCGCCGCCCAGAGTTGTTCGTCGTCGGCATCAGGGCAGGCCAAGCGGAGATTCTCCCGTATCGTGGCGTTAAACAGATGAGACTGCTGTGAGACCACCGCGACCTCCTGTCGCAAACGCGCTTCGCTCATGGTCCGGATATCTTGCCCCCCCAGGAGAATACGCCCCGCGCCGGGGTCCCAGAACCGCACCAGCAAGTTGACCAGGGTTGATTTGCCGGCACCGGTGGCCCCCATGATGGCCACACGTTCGCC
The DNA here is from genome assembly GCA_963850465.1 of uncultured delta proteobacterium. Classification (GTDB taxonomy): domain Bacteria; phylum Desulfobacterota; class Desulfobacteria; order Desulfobacterales; family UBA5852; genus JABZFP01. The sequence goes on along the minus strand of CAWKLN010000044.1, from coordinate 97,095 downwards.
ATGGCCGATGCGGAGGTGGAAGTCCTTGAGAACAGTGGGCCCTTCCGGGTCATAGCGGAAGGTCACACCGTCGAAAGAAATGTCAAAATTCTCAAGGGGTGCCGAGGCCGCCGGGAAGATCACGGCGGGAGCCTGCGCGACGATTTCCAGCAGGCGTCGCGATGCCTCCCGGGTGCGGCTGAGATACTGAAAGGCGGCCGGTAACGACCAGATGACCTCAAAGGTGGCCAGGGCGGCAAACGCCATCATGGCCAGGATGGCGCCGTCCAGCTGACCGTCTTCCACGCGACCGGATCCCAGATAGAGTAAGGTTCCGACCGCGGCGCCGGACACCAGCGTCAACCCGGCGGAAGTAGCGCCACTGATATGGCTCATGCGACCCTGGGTGCGGATCAAAGCATCCTGGCAGCGCTCGATTTTCCGGAGGTGGCGGTCAGCCGCATTGAATACCAGCAGTTCGGCCAGGCCCTGCAAGCCTTCGACCGTGTGAATGCGCAATCTCGCAGAATGCCGGGCCAGGGCCCGGCCCGGGTCGGCGCCGGCGTGGCCGGCAACCATCGGGAGAGCAAATCCGGCCAACACCATGCCGGTCAACAGGACCAGGGCCGCACCCTGGTCGAAATGCCAGAATACCCCGGCCATCAGCAGCGTCATGACCAAGGCAACGATGCTGGGGGTCAGCACCCGGATGTAAAGATTGTCCAGGGCATCGATGTCGGCCACGATTCGGTCAAGGATGTCTCCAAACCGATATTTTCCCAACCCTGCAGGCGCCAGGGGTTCTAATCGAAGATAGAACCAGGTGCGCAGGCTTTCGAGGATGCGGAAGGTAATGTCATGGTTGACGATGCGCTCCGCATAACGCCCGGCCGTGCGCGAAATGGCAAAAATACGGAGACCGACACTGGGATGCAGCAAATTGAAGAGGTGGGCGGTCAGGGGCGAAAGGCCGGCCAGGGCGGATGCTGAAATAAACCAGCCCGCGAGACCGAGGAGCCCGGCCCCGGCCGCGCCCGCCGTGCATGCCAGCAGCAGACCGAGCGCCATCCAGTGGCGATGGGGCTTCAACAACCGGAGAAACGGTCTCAGCTCACGCATTGCGTTCGCCATGGTGTTAGGCCTCCTCCGGTTGCTGCAGCAGGTTGAAGAGGGTTCCCCGGGCGGCCACCAGGTCCCGATAGCTTCCGTCCTCGACGATGCCGCCCCCGGACAGCGTCAACACGCGATCCGTCTCCTGGACATTGGCCATGCGATGGGTGACCATGACGACGCTGCGTCCGTGGCTCAAGGTGTCGATGGCGGCGACCACCAGGCGTTCATTGGTGGCGTCCAGTCCGGCGGTGGGTTCGTCCAGCAAAAGCAGGGGGGCATCGGCCAGAAAGGCCCGTGCCAGGGCCACCCGCTGGGCCTGGCCGCGGGAAAGCCGGTGACCTTTCTCCCCGACCGGTGTGTCGAGCCCCCCGGGCATCCGATCGGCAAATTCGAGCACCTTGGCCGCGCTGGCCGCGGCCCGGATGGCGGCATCATCGGCTTCCGGGCGGCCGAGACGGATATTGTCACGCAGCGAACCGTAAAAAAGAACGGGCTGTTGCCCGACCCAGGCCAGCTGGTGGCGCCAATCCTGTAGTGCGATGTCTGCCAGGGGTGTGCCGTTGATCCGGATGGCGCCCTCAGTCGGGTCATAGAACCCCAGCAGCAGATTCAGGAGGGTGGTTTTGCCCTCCCCGCTGGCCCCCACCAGGATTACCTTTTCACCCGGCCGGACACTGAAGGACACATTCCGCAGCACATGGCGGTCCTGGTTGTTAAAGGTAAAGCTCACCTTGTCAAAAACGATGTCAAGCGGTTGGGCAACATCGGGGGCATTGGCCGTCGATTGTTGCACACGTATCGGCGCCTGCAGGATCCGCATGATTTCTTCGGCCGCCCCGGCCGCTTCCGCCCGGGCATGATAGTGGGTCCCCAACTCGCGCAAGGGCAGGTAGAAATCGGGTGCCAGGATAAGGATGAACAGCCCGGCTCCGAGGGTCAGGGGGCTGCCATAGGTGCCGAAAGTGATGTACCCGAGGAAGTGGGTCCCCAGAAAAACGGCCACCAGCGCAATGGAAACCGAGCTGAAGAATTCCAGCACGGCGGATGACAGGAAGGCGACCCGCAGTACGCGCATGGTGCGCTGACGGTATGCGCGGGAAACCGTGGCCACCCGATCCGCCTCGGCCTTGCTGCGCTGAAAGATTTTGAGGGTCGGCAGGCCCTGGAGGACATCCAGAAAATGGGCACTCATGCGGGCCAGGGCCTGGAACTGCCGTTGGCTGATGGATTCGGCGCCCATCCCGATAAGCACCATGAACAGGGGAATCAGGGGCGCGGTTCCCACCAGAATGGCCCCGGCGGTCCAACTGACGGGGAAAACCACCGCGGCGATACTGAGGGGCATCAAGACGGCTAAGCCCAGCTGCGGCAGATAGTGGGCAAAAAAATTGTGCAGGGCTTCCACCTGCTCCACAACGGTGCTGGCCAGCGCGCCGGTCTGCTGCCGGCGCGTAAACGCCGGGCCGGCCGCCGTCATGTGTTCCAGCAGACGCAGGCGGACTTCGGCCCGGACCCGGGCGCCGGCGTGGAAGCCGGCAATTTCGCGTGCCCAGGCCATGACGGCGCGACCCGCCACCACCATCGCGAAAAGCACAAAAAAGCGGGTCAGTTCGGAGCGCGGCAGCGCTTCGATAAAAATGGCATGGATCAGATGCGCGATCAGGGCGGCCTGGGCAATGAGCAGCAAACCGCTGCCGAATCCCAGGCCGACGGACAGGGCGATCCACAGCCGTGCCGTGCGGGCGCGGCGGAACAGCCATTTCAGGGCCGGTTGGCCACTATGCATTGATTCGGGTTTCATAGGAAATGGTTTGACAGCCATTAATAGGTTATAATAGAAAATTTGCAAACAAAACTCATCTCAACAGCGGCAAAACACGCGCATCGGACAACCGGGAAACCACCCTGCCGCCGTCTTTCAATCATCAAGGAGTTCATTCATGTCACCAGTTGATGGGTTGGTCGAATTATCCCGCTGGCAATTTGCCCTGACATCCATGTACCATTTTTTGTTTGTCCCCCTGACCCTGGGGCTGTCCTGGATTCTGTTTATCATGGAGTCGGTCTATGTCATGACCGGAAAAGTCATTTACCGGGACATGACCCGTTTCTGGGGCAAACTGTTCGGCATCAATTTCGCGCTCGGTGTAACGACGGGCCTGACCATGGAGTTCCAGTTCGGGACCAACTGGGCCTATTATTCCCACTATGTCGGTGATATCTTCGGCGCCCCCCTGGCCATCGAGGGCTTGATGGCCTTTTTCCTGGAATCGACGTTTATCGGGCTGTTCTTCTTCGGCTGGGACAAATTGAGCAAACGCGGTCACCTGATAACGACCTTTCTGGTGGCGCTCGGTTCCAACCTGTCCGCCCTCTGGATTCTGGTGGCCAACGGATGGATGGGCCATCCGGCCGGGGCCGAATTCAATTTTGAAACCATGCGCATGGAGCTCACCAGTTTTTCGGAGCTCTTTTTCAACCCGGTGTCCCAGGTGAAATTTGTCCACACCGTTGGTGCCGGCTATGTGGCGGCCTCCATGTTCGTGCTGGCGGTCAGTTCCTATTATATCTTGCGGGGCCGGGACCTGGCCTTCGCCCGACGATCGTTTGCGGTGGCCACGGGCTTTGGGCTGGCGTCGATTCTGTCCGTCATCGTCCTGGGGGATGAGAGCGGGTTCGTGACCGGCCAGGTGCAGAAAGTCAAGCTGGCGGCCATGGAGGCCCACTGGGAAACCGATGAAGCCCCCAGCGCCTTGACCCTTTTCGGGTTTCCCGACCAGGAAGGCCAGAAAACCGACGCGGCCATCAAAATTCCCATGGGTCGGAGGGCTCATCATCACCCGCTCCATTGACACCCCGGTGCCGGGCATCAAACAGCTGGTGGCTGAAAACGAGACGCGCATTCGAAGTGGTATGATCGCCTACGACCTGCTCGAAAAGCTGCGCCAGGGTGATCGCTCCGATCCGATCAAAGCGGCCTTCAAGGAGCGTCAGGACGACCTCGGCTACGGTCTGCTGCTCAAGCGCTATACGCCCAATGTGGTTGACGCCACGGAAGCCCAGATCAAACAGGCCGCCCTGGACACCATTCCCGGAGTGGCGCCCATGTTCTGGGCCTTCCGTATTATGGTGGGGCTGGGATTCATGCTGCTGGCCCTTATTGCGGTGGCCTTTTACTACTGCTGCACCCGGGTGTTCGACCAGAAAAAATGGTTGCTCAAGCTGTTGATCATTGCGCTGCCGGCACCATGGATTGCGATCGAACTGGGGTGGTTTGTGGCCGAATACGGTCGACAACCCTGGACCATCGGCGGCGTGTTGCCCACGTTTCTGTCAACCTCAACACTTACCGTGGGCGACTTGATCGGCAGTATGCTGGGCCTCCTCCTGATCTATACGGTGTTGTTGGTCGCCGAAGTCTACCTGATGGTGAAGTTTGTGCGTCAGGGGCCCAGCAGTCTGCATACCGGGCGTTATCATTTCGAACACGAAGCCGCCTCATAAGCGGACGCAAGAATACGAGTAAAAGGAGATCCGCTCCATGTATATTGACTATTATACGCTAAAACTGATCTGGTGGCTGTTTGTGGGGGTATTGCTGATCGGCTTCGCCCTGCTGGGCGGCTTTGATCTGGGCGTGGGCACCTTGCTCCCCTTTGTCGGCCGCACCGATACGCAGCGCCGGGTGATTTTGAATGCCATCGGGCCCACCTGGGAAGGTAACCAGGTCTGGTTTATAACAGCGGGCGGAGCCCTTTTTGCGGCCTGGCCGATGGTGTATGCCACGGCGTTTTCCGGTTTTTACTGGGCGTTGCTGCTCGTGTTGTTCGCCTTGTTTTTCCGGCCGGTGGGGTTTGAATACCGCAGCAAAGTGGAAGACCCCCGCTGGCGCAGTGCCTGGGACTGGGGCTTGTTCGTGGGGGGCAGCGTGCCGGCACTGGTGTTCGGGGTCGCTTTCGGCAATCTTTTGCAGGGCGTGCCTTTCCACTTCGATGCCTTCCTCAGATCTTATTATACGGGAAATTTCTGGGGGCTTCTCAATCCCTTTGCGCTTTTGGCGGGCGTGGTGAGCCTGACCATGCTGGTCTTCCACGGCGCCATCTATCTGCAAATGCGTACCGAGGGGGATGTCGCGGCGCGGGCACGCAAAGCGGCCACCTGGTTCGGGCTGGCGTTTCTGGCCGCCTTCGGTCTGGCCGGTGTCTGGCAGGCCTATGGTATTGAAGGTTTCCGGATTGTATCGATGCCGGACCCTGGATCTGTCATGACCCCGCTGGATAAAACCGTAGAAGTCGTCCAGGGCGCCTGGCTGACCAATTTCAGTCGTTATCCCTGGATGATGGCGGCGCCGGCGGCGGTTTTTATAGGGGGGGGGCTGGCTGTTTTGCTGAGCCGGGCCAACCGACCGGGGTTGGGATTTATATGCAGCGGCACCGCGTTGGCAGGGGTTATTCTGACCGCCGGATTCGCCATGTTCCCTTTTATCATGCCCTCCAGCACGCATCCGAACAGCAGTCTGACCGCTTTTGACGCCACTTCCAGTCATCGCACCCTGATGCTGATGTTTGGGGTGGTCGTGGTGTTTCTGCCCATTGTGCTGGCCTACACCAGCTGGGTGTACCGGGTGCTGCGGGGGAAATCGACCGAAGAAAAAATCAGGGCCAACACCCACTCGGCCTATTAGCGGGTCGTTTGTGGGGCGATCGTCGGCACTAAACCTTAATGATAAGGAACCAGTGACACCATGTGGTATTTTTCCTGGATATTGGGCGTACTCTTAGCCTGCGCCTTTGGCATAATCAATGTCATGTGGATGGAAACGGAAGAAATCCTGGGATCGGAAGAAGAAAATCCCTGACCACCGATTGGAATGCCGTTTCATCTCCTCCCTTTTCGTTGCGCCATGCTTGCCTGTGGTAATGTCCGAACGCCCAGATTGTCTAATAATGGGAACGCTATAGGTTATAGATTGCTTATTTCTTCAGGTGGTACCGAATTCTGCGGGTGTTGGATTGAATAGGGTGAATGGCAAGACGCAGCGCACCATAGTTTCTCCGGGCGACCGTCGAAAGCCCCTGGTAATGATTGCGGATGCGCACATCAGCCGCAAGCAGGGGAATGTCGAGGCCTTCTTTGAAATGCTGACGGCACTGGAGCGCGTCGCCTGCGATGTGGTTTTTCTGGGCGATATCTTTGATCTCTGGATCGCGCTGCCGCGCTATGAAAATGAGGTGCACCGCACTTTCTTGTCCTGGTGCCGACGGCAGAAAAGGCATCGCCGCATTGGGTTTGTGGAAGGCAACCACGAATTTTTCCTCGCCCAGGGGCACGCCGCGGCCTTCACCTGGTGTACCCATCGGCCCTGGTGGAGGGATACCGAGGGGAACCTCTTCTGCCATGGCGATCGCATCAATCGCCATGATCGACATTATCTCATTTTTCGCAAATTTACCAAAAACCCGATTGCCAAAGCGGTTGCACGGGGATTGCCGCGGGGTCCCCACCTGGTGCACCACCTCAGGCGCCGCCTGGGCAAGGCCAGCCGGGCGTTTTACAAAACATTGCCCCGGGATCAGCTGCGGGCTTTTGCCGAGGAGCGCTTCGCAGAGGGGGCGGCCAGAATTTTCCTGGGGCATTTTCACCAGACGTTTCACTACCGGGGGCAGAACGGCGGTGCGCTTGACACCTTGCCGGACTGGTTTTCACAGGAGTGGATCAGTGTTTTGACAGCCGATCGCGGTGCCTTGCAACAGGGGCCTTGGCAGGATATCCTGCCGGCCGTACGGGGTTGAATCCACATTTCAGGTTGTTGCGGGCGCGTGCCCATTCAATTCGATCTTTTCCCATAAATTTCAGACAGTCTTGACTCTTTGCCGGCATCATAATAGATTTTAAATCTCATGGTATTCATTCAGGCGAGGTGGACCGGTGTGCCGGGATGCCTCCAGGAAGGATTGTTATGCCGAAAAGAAACCCACAACACCATTCCCCAGAGATCCTGCGGCTGATCGGTCGACGCGGCATCTCATGCTATGCCGGCGTTCTGACCGCCTTGCTGGTTGTCATGGTATCCTTTTGCCTGCTGACGGATTCCGGCATCGCCGGGATGTACAAGTACAAAGACGAAAACGGCGTTTGGCATTTTACGGATACGCCGGACGAAGAAGTATTCGAAGAAGCCGAGCAATATATCAAGGATGAGAAAGCAGCCGGCCGGAAGCCCGCCGCGATCAGCAGCGCTCCCGTCGGGGAGGACCTGCAGGCGCATTTCGAAAAGAATTTCCCGCCGGCCAACAAGATCGAAGAAGCGCGCAATGCCACGGTCGCAATTAAGGGCCGCGGGTCGGGATTTTTTATTTCGGAAAACGGTTATATCGTCACCAACCGCCATGTCATTGATTCATCCTATGGCCAGACGGAAGATGTCGACGATAAAATCGAAGATCTGAAAAAGCAGGTCGAATACCAGGCCCGGCTTTTGGACCAGGAGGAGCGTCAACTGCGTAAACAAAAGGCGCAGTTGCGCCAGCAGCGCAGAAGCATGAGCCAGGAAGAATACCGGCATTGGAAGGACCAGCTTGAGATCCGGGAAGAAGTGTTGCGCCAGCGACGCTATCAGTTCGAGGAACAGCGGCGCCAGTTTGACGAAGGCTACGAACGATACGAACAGCGTCTTCTTAACGAACTGTCCCAGAGCGGGTTTACGGTTGTCCTGGCGGATAAAACCGAGCTGCAGGCTGACATCGTCATCATCAGCGAGAACAAAGACCTGGCCCTTTTGAAGCTCAAGGGCTACAAGACCCCATTTATCCCCGGGGGCAATGCCCACGGCCTGCATCACGGCCAACCCCTATATGCCATTGGGAGTCCTCTGGGGGGTATGGATCACACAGTGACTTCCGGTATTTTTTCGGGACGCAGTTCCGACCTGATTCAAACCAGCGCCCAGATCAGTCCGGGCAACAGCGGTGGTCCGCTGATAACCGAAAATGGTCAGGTGATCGGTGTGAACACGTTAAAAGTAGTCAGCTTCGGCGTGGAGGGGGTGGGTTTTGCCATTCCGATTAGCGACGTGATGACGGAGTTTGGCGCCTATATTGGCATATAAACCACGGTTCGGATAAACGGGGCCGACGCGGATGGTTAACGCGCCACGGACGCGCCCGTAATCCCGATTCCAGGCCAACGAAGATACCGGCAGACGGCCTGTGTTCCATGTTCGACAGGCCCCCCCGGGCCGCCGATCTGCTGGATGATACTGTCTGCACTTTTGGTATATCGCAGGGAGATGGTTAATACTTCTGAGGAGGTCTGATGCATGCAGGTTCTGGCCCTTAATTCAAGTTCGCGTAAAGGCGGTCAGAGCAAGACCGAGCTGATGCTGAACCACCTGACGGACGGCATGCGACAGGCCGGCGCGGTCGTCGATACGATCAATCTTCGTGAAAAACAGATCAAGCCCTGCATCGGTTGTTTTACCTGCTGGAGTAAAACCCCCGGGCAGTGTCTGCATGACGATGACATGCAGCGCGAACTGTTCCCCCTGTGGCGCGCGGCAGATCTTGTCGTTTATGCCACCCCCCTTTATCATCACACCGTCAACGGGCTGATGAAAACATTCCTCGAGCGCACGCTGCCGTCCATCGAGCCTTTTCTTATCCCCGGAACGGCGCGCTGGAGTCACCCCCTGCGTTACCGTCATCCGGATGTCGTCGCGCTTTCGGTGGCCGGGTTCCCCACGGACACGGCCTTTGACGCGCTTTCCCACTACATGCATTACCTTTGTGGCGATAAGATCCGCCTTGTGGCGGAAATCTATCGCAACGGTAGTGAGATAATGACCAAACCGTTCTGCCGTGAACGGGCAAACGATATCCTGGACGCCACACGTCAGGCCGGCATCGAACTGGTGCGGGAGCGTTCGGTCTCTGAAGCCACCCAAGTGCGCATCCGGCAGCCATTGCTGGACGATCCCGGCGATATCGTCCAGCTGCACAAACTTGCATGGGAATCCATGATAGAGGCCCGGATGGCACCTAACGTTTTTGAAAACCGGAAGAAGATGCCAAAACCCCGTTCATTGGAAGATTTCATGCTTCTGATGCGACTGGGATTCAATCCCGATGCGGCCGAGGATATTGAGGTGGTATTGCAGTTCGAATTTAAGGGCGCGGTGGAAGAGGTGTGCCATCTTTCGATTTGTGATGGGGCAATCACCGCTTTACCGGGGCCGGCGGATCGTCCAGATTTGATTGTGCGAAGCCCTTTTGACACCTGGGTGGCCATTCAATCCGGGGAGGCCGACGGTGCTCAGCTCTTCATGGAAGGGGCCTATACCGCCCAAGGCGATGTGGCGCTCCTGCCCCGCCTGGGTGAATTGTTCGGTCGCCAATAAGCATCTTTCACGGCAACCAGCAGCGCCGCAGATTTAGCGACCGGGTTCCCAGCCAGTAATCCGGGCCAGCAACCACCAGAAGGCGGCCGCTTTGCGGTCACAAGTCCAAGGCCTGGGAATGAGCGCATGCGTATTCCGTGCACTGGCTGGGGTTTCTATCACACCATTCCAGCGCCCAGTTTTTCCTCGCGCCATTGTTATGATACCGGCAGGCATCGTCAGCACCCTTGGATAGGAAATCGTTTCCATCTGGATCATAGCGTTCGATGTCCGCGAAATCGTATAGAATTTTTTTGTTTTCCATACAAAATTTCCGAATCTGCTCGTTCCGCTGATGCAGGTTGCCGCTGGCTCCACTGCCGTCCAGGTGCCCTGCATAGACAAAGGCCACACCGGGGTAGTCTTTTTCCAGTTGTTGCATCAGATCCAAATAATGGTTGATGTCTTCGCGGGAAGCGGATGAGACTTGTCCGCACCAGGACCACAAAATAACATTCACCTTTATCCAGAATGTAACGGTGCGACGGGCCCATTCACTACGATTGGGGTTTCCTAAGTCCCCGGCGGGTTCCCGGTCCAAAGGAAAGGGCCTGCTGGCTTCCAAAGGTGTCAAACGCGTATCGATTATCTTTATCCATGAGGGCTTGCATACCACTCACAAGTTGGCTGCCATGCGAGGTATGTCCATAGGCAATTCCCAGACCTTCCTGTGCTTTCACGATGTAGCGTGGAGGGATGCGATCAAGATCCACGCATGTGTGATCCACAATAATGGCCGTGGCATGAAGTTGTTGTGTATCAAGTAGTGGGGCTTGGTGGGTCATGGCACAGCCAGCAAGAAATGCTAATACGATCAAACTTCCCATGCGCGGAATCGTTTTCATGGTATTGGCGCCCTTCGCTTTGAATCGTTTCTGTTGGAAATGTTCAGGGGACTTGCTGCCAAGCGAGTGACAGGTCTTCGATATTTATGTTATTGGGTTTGTATCTACTTGACTAAAAAGGGACAGCATCGACAGTTATAAGGCTCAATCATAGGACACCGCAATCAAGCAGGTACGACGCTGAGCGGGTGAAGTTTGCAAGTAGTGAAGGAATCGTGTCGATCGGACAATTTATCTCAGAGGTCTGTTTTAATCAAGCTTCAATCATATCCCCAAAAAGCCGAATAACGCACAAGGAGAAAAAGCATGCGCTACAAGTTACTAGGCCACAGCGGGCTGCGGGTTTCCGAGATTTGCTTAGGCACCATGACTTTTGGCGATGACTGGGGATGGGGCGCATCACCCGAGGAAAGCCGTCGCATTTTCGAAGCCTATACCGCGGCCGGGGGGAATTTCATCGATACCGCCGATTTGTATACCAACGGCACGAGCGAGAAACTGGTCGGCGAGCTGGTGGCCGGAGACCGGGAGCGGTTTGTCCTGGCAACCAAATACACGAACAGCAACCCGGGAACGGACCCCAATGCCGCCGGGAATCACCGTAAGAACATGCTTCAGTCCCTGGAAGCCAGCCTCAAGCGCATGAAGGTCGATTATGTTGACATTTACTGGCTGCACGCTTGGGATTTTACCACCCCGGTTGAAGAGATCATGCGGGCTTTTGATGACATGGTCCGCGCAGGCAAAGTGCTCTATATCGGTGTTTCCGACACGCCGGCTTGGATCGTGTCTCGGGCCAATACCCTGGCCGAACTGCGTGGCTGGAGCCGCTTTATAGCCCTGCAGGTGGAGTACAGCCTAGTGGAGCGGACATCCGAGCGAGAGCTGCTCCCCATGGCCCGCGCCCTAAACCTGGGCATCACGGCCTGGTCCCCGCTGGGAAGCGGCCTGCTGACAGGCAAGTACGCGCCCTCCGCAGACAGTCAAAGTGAACGGCGTCTGGATAAGGCGGCCTTCAAAGAAATCGATGACGAGAATTATTCCATCGCCCGGGAAGTCGATCGGGTGGCCGGCGAAATCGGGCGTTTTCCTGCCCAGGTCGCCCTTAACTGGGTCCGCCAGCAGCCGCAGGTCATACCGATCATCGGTGCACGTACGGCGGAACAGGTGAAGCAAAATCTGGCCTGCCTTGAGTTCACCTTGGATGCGGAGCAGATAACGCGTTTGAATAAAATCAGTCAGGTGGAACTCGGGTTCCCGCACGACTTTCTGAACAGCGAGGTGCCGCGCAGCTTTCTCTATGGCGGCATGGAGGATAAAATCGATTTTTAATTATAGATTGTAGCCGTCACGATCCGTATATGCGCAATCGTCGACAACCCGGCCGGAACCCTGTGTAAAAGGAAAATCCGCGATGGCGATAGACCTGCTGGAATCCCTGGAGGCCCCCCAGCTCAGACAGTATTTGAAATTTCTTTTATGGCATTATCGCGTTGTGGATGCATTCTGGTTCATTTCCGTCGCGGATCGGTTTGACCAGCCGATGGCCGAGGCCATCAACGAAGACGTTTGGGGCCGGGTAGCGGGTATGGCGGCCCGGGACCTAAAAACGCGTTTCGGAATAACCGACAGGGGGTTGGAAGGGTTTGTTCAGGTTTTACGGTTGTTCCCCTGGACGCTGCTGGTGGGCTACGAGATCGATTGCCGTGATGATGAGGTGCTGCTCAGCGTGCCCTCCTGTCCAACCCAGGTGGCGCGACTGAAGCGCGGCCTGGGTGAATACAACTGCAAGGAAATGCACCGAAGGGAGTTTGCAGGGCTGGCGCGGGAGGTTGACGAACGGATCGAGGTGACCTGCCTTTACGCTCCGCCGGACCGCCATCCAGATGATATGTTTTGCCGTTGGCGGTTTACACTCGCCGATGATGACGCCTGACGCTGGCTGATGACTTGTGCACCGGAGGTGTCCATCGGCCGCCCCTGAAGCGCCGCGCAGGGATCTGCTGCGACGCCAACGGCCGCATCCACCCGATCAGGAACGGTCGATTTTCATGGTGCGGGCGAAATCCGAACCAGCGCTCTTACTTTCCGGGGTTTGTACCGCCAGGATATGTTTGCCGATTTTGATTTCCTGCGGCCCTCCCAGACCGATGCGGCTGATTTTGCGTCCGTCCACAAAAGTTCCGTTGGTGCTGTTGAGATCTTCCAGATAATAGCCGGTCTTATCTCGGACAATGCGGGCGTGGCGGTCGGAAACCGCCAGGTTGTCGATCGTAATATCATTGGCGGTGTTGCGGCCGATGGTAATTTCGTCCTTGTCGATTTTGAACGTATCCAGAAGGGTGTTCTTAAGCTCCAGTGTTATTTCCAGCATGATCGTTCTCCTTGGGTCGGCTAAGGGTTAACCGAGGTCGCCGCGACATTGGCGAACGGCCTCCAGTGCATGCTCTGCTGTCTTATAGCGCCGGGAAACGCTTTTGTTCAACAACTTGTTGACGATGGCCACACAGCAGGATGGAATATCCGGTACGATTTCCGGTAATGGCCGATAGGGGGCTTTGGCGATCGCGTACATCAAGGTGGTCAAGTTCTCACCCTCAAAAGGTTTATACCCGGTCAGCATTTCATAAAATACGATCCCTAGCGAAAAAAGGTCTGTGCGGCCATCGACTTTTTTGCCACCGACCTGTTCCGGCGACATGTACGAGGGCGTTCCCATCACGACGCCGGTGCGGGTTTTGGCGCTGTCCATCACTTTGGCGATGCCGAAATCGGTCACTTTGACCCGTCCGTCCTTCAGCTGCATGATGTTGGCCGGCTTGATATCACGATGGATCACCCCCGCCTTGTGGGCATATCCCAGCGCATCCGCTACGGCCGCCATGATGTCGAGCACTTCCGGGACAGGCCTTAAGCGGTCGCGCTGGCAATAGGTGGTGAGTTCGAAGCCGTCCAGGAGTTCCATGGCCATATAAGCGGTATCGTGTTCCTCGCCGATGTCGTAGACGGTGACAATGTTGGGATGGGACAACTTGCCGGCGGCTTCGGCCTCTCGAATAAACCGTGTTTTGACCTCTTCCAGGTCTTCGGACGGTATATTGTTGTAGCCCATCGTTTTGATGGCCACCTGACGGTTGATTTTGGGATCCAGGCCGAGATAGACTGTGCCCATCGCCCCCTGGCCAAGTTCTTTCAGGATTTCATAGCGGCCGAAGGTGGGCCTGGTTTCCGTATCGGTAAGTTTCAAAGTGGCGATAGGTGCATCCAGACCGGGTGCCATGGTTACGGCGTGGTTTGCGGCTTTCAGTTTGCGGACGCGATGCTTGGCGTCCCGGTACCCACCGGCCTTTAAGATGCGTTCGTATACCGTCAGGGCCTTGTCCGACATGCGTTTGCGCTCAAAATCCAGGCCGAGGTGGTAAAGCAGACGCCGTACGGTTTTGTCTTCAGCGGGGCACTGCATGAATTTTTCCAGTGCCATATCGAGCATGCCCTGGGTCTGAAAAGAGAGTCCTAAAGACCGATTCAATTCCGTATTTTCGGCCCTCAGACGTTGGGCGATCTGGCGGAAGGCAATCATTCCGAACCCCAGGAGGCAGAGAATCAGGGGAGGGAACAAGCGAAACCAGAACCCGGCCTGCATGAAGGCGAGAATGGCGGCGCCCCAGCAGGTGGCCAAAAAGACCATCAATATCAAGGCTCCGATATTGAGTTTGACCCTCGGGATGACGATCAGGAGAAACAATAAAAAATAAAGCAGGACCGCCCCTTCGGCCAGCGGGGCCCAACGGGGCCGGATCAAATGGTCGGCACGTAGGATGGTGTCTACGGCGGCGGCGATGATTTCAGGGGGGGTGGCCTGCGATGCAAACGGGGTTTGGTAGGTGGATGTCAGGTCTGTCGCTGTGACGCCGATGACCGCGACCTGATTCTTGAAAATGGCCGGATCGACTTTTCCCGACACAAGATCGGCAAAAGGGATCTGGTTCAGGCGAATCGGCGGTGGATGGTAACTGATTCGCATACGGAAATATTCATCGGTGGGAATCGCAGTACCGTTTACACAAAGACCGTAAGGGGTGCATTCATCCGGGACCGGGATGGTTTTACGGAAGGGACGCCCCAGGGACTTTAAGGCCAGCTGCAGGGAAAGCGAGGGGAGATAGAGCTCCTCGTAGGGCCACAGAAGCCGCATCTGCCTAACGATGCCATCCGCATCGGCCGACAGGTTAATCGCGCCCATGGCGGCCGCTTTCCCGGCCAATCCGCGAAAGGTTTCGGTGACACGTTCCGGTGCGGGAGGCCTTGACTTTATCCGGTCAAGGATGGTTTGTATATGTGCCGGCAGGGTTTCCGATGTTTGTTGTGGTCGGATAGGCTTGGTAAGCGCGTTAATTCGGAGCAGACCGCTTAGGGGGGCAGGGTTGTCGGAAGCGGTAAACGCCAAACGAAATGGGAGCACAATATTGTGCCCGGCGCGCACGGCATTGATCAAGACCTGGTCTTCATCGAGCCGTTTTTCGATTTCTTGCAGTTCACGTACGACAGGGCGGTTGGCTTTCCGTTGAGAGGCGCGGGTTTCGGACTGAAGTGCTGTCCGCAGGCGGCCTAGTTCTTCCAACGCCGGATTGGCTGAAGGAGCTGGGTAAATCGTGGTCAGCGCCACCGCCTCGGCACCGTATTCCGTTAAAAGGCGGAGGCCCGCGGCCATCGTCGTGCGCGGCCAGGGCCACATGCCCAATTCTTGGATACTGGCATCGTCAATGGCAACGACCACCACCCGGTTCGGGGAGGATGCCGGCTTCAGACGCAATAGCTGGTCGTATAGTTTGAGTTCCGGCAATTGAAGCGGTGCCCATTCCCCCAGGAGGCTGACGATCAGCAGCGTTGCCATAAAGCAGAGAATAAAGCTGGTCGAAAAAAGAATTCTTTTCAGTTGCATGGTGTTATTCCAGCCAGCGGGATCACAGTGCATTCAGTTGTTTGCCGACCAATAAAAAAGGCCGAATCGTATAGAGGTCTGATGCGATTCGGCCGTTTGCAATCATCGGCGGCCCGGCTGTCTCGCATAAGACCCGTGGCTTTCCGTCCCTGCCTCGCGGCAGGTTTGGCGTTCTCCGGAAAGGGAGAGCAATGATACTATTACTGATACCATTCTCCATATGTGAAAATGCCCCTAATGTCAAAGGAATTAAGGTGTCGTGCCGTCCCCGAGCAATGGCAGCGGGTGGCGGCCCCTCCCGCCCGAGTTCCCAGGAGGTCAAATGCAGACGAATCATTTCTCATATGAATCTGGCGTGATTCCGGCTAACGGTATCGATTTGGCTTATCATGCCTTTGGCCGGCGGACAGATCCTGCTCTTCTGCTGATCATGGGACTGGGTACCCAGATGGTGGCCTGGGACGATGCGTTTTGCCTGCAACTGATGCACCGGGGCTACTACGTCATTCGGTTTGACAATCGGGATGTCGGCCTTTCGGGCCGCCCCGCAAATGCGGGTGTTCCCGATCTGGCAGCCCTGGAGCAGAGCCTGGCGAGCGGTCATCCTGAACGGCCGCCCTATACCCTGGAGGACATGGCGGCGGATGGCATTGGGTTGCTTCAAGGGCTCGGGATACAAAGTGCGCATGTGGCCGGCGTTTCCATGGGCGGCATGATTGCCCAGGTGATGGCGTCGGAATTCACGCCGCATGTGCGATCTCTGACATCCATCATGTCCAGCACGGGGCGCCCGGATTTACCACCGCCGACGCCCGAGGCCCTGGAGGTACTCCTCACCCCTTTTCCCGCGGACCGGGAAGGCTATATTGAAAGCTTTGTTCGGACCTACCGGATCATCAGCGGCCCGGTATACCCGATAAACGAGGCGCGTGTGTACCGATGGGCGCAAAAGCATTTTGAGAATGGGTTGAACCCCGACGGCATCACCCGGCAACTGGCGGCCATTCTATATGCCGGCGATCGCACGGCGGCGCTGCGCCGCATCACGGTGCCGACCCTGGTTCTTCACGGCGATGCCGATCCCCTTTTACCGGTGGCCTGCGCGCACGCTACAGCGGACGCCATCCCCGGGGCACGATTGAAGATCATTCCCGGCATGGGGCATGTGATCCCGGACGCCCTCTGGGATTTCGTTGTTGACGAGATGGCTGCTTGTGCTTGTTAACCCTATCGCCAAGAAGAAAAATCGCGCGCGGTGCACACTACGCCTATATCGTTTGCACTCACAAAGGGACTTGTTGCGAATGCTTAAGCGTACCCGGCCAATTAGCGGAATTCGCGGTTAAAACCTATCAGGCGCCCGCGGCCCGTGTCCTGATACCAACAGATGCTATTGACACCCGAAGAGAACGACCGGTATGGTTTCCTATCGATTGAGGTGAACAGATCCGGCCGTGAGAGGAGATGCCATGCCAAGCGTTTTGAAACTTGGATGGGTGATGTTGCTGCTGGGGCTCGGTGGGTGCTATTATCTGGGCATGCACGGACCTTCCATCCGACAGTTCCCTGATATGCATGCGGGGGTGACCGAGGATGCCGAGTGCCTCGAATGCCACCATCCGGACCATCCGGTGGGGCCGCCCACCAGTCATCCGGACTTTGTCGGTTGCCTGAAATGTCACAACGACGATATCCGGTAATGCATTTTTCCATCACTGTGCCGCGGCCATCCTTAACATGTTGGAGATTTCCCCCCCATGACCCCCAATAGGCTTGACCAACAAGCATTGCCTCTTATTATAACTGGCTAGTTAAACGTTCTGCAGCTCCAAGTGTGCGTTGTCACGCCGTCGGCTTTTCCCGGGCCATACGTTTTCAGCAATACAACCGCATCGTAAACCACAATTTTTTTATACGGAGGTATGTTCATGGAAGATCTGATCCAAAAAGGCTACGCTCTTTTAGCGGCCTACGGTCTAAAGCTTTTGTTTGCCATCATCATTTTTGTTGTCGGGCGATGGGTGGCCAAACTATTTGGCAAACTGATCGAACGGGTTATGGAAAAACGCAATGTCGAAGAAACACTGCGGTCGTTTGTCGGGAATCTGATCTATTATGCGCTACTGACCTTTGTGGTTCTGGCGGCGCTCGGCCAGCTTGGCATTCAAACCACCTCGTTTATCGCCGTTATCGGCGCCGCAGGTCTGGCCATTGGTCTCGCGCTGCAGGGTTCGCTGGCGAATTTTGCCTCCGGTTTTCTCATGATCATGTTCCGGCCCTTCAAGGTGGGGGATTTAATCGAGGGCGCCGGCGTGATCGGCACGGTGGAAAGCCTCCAGATTTTTACCACCCAGTTGAGAACAGCCGATAACAAAAAGATCATCATTCCCAATTCTAGCATGACCGGGGGCAATATCGTCAACTGGTCGGCGACCGGCACCCGGCGCGTGGATATGGTGTTCGGCATCGGTTACGATGACGATATTGATAAAGCCAGACAGGTGATTTTGGAAATTCTTGCAGCGGACGACCGTGTCCTGAAAGATCCGGCGGTCCAGGTGGCGGTTTCCGAACTGGCCGACAGCAGTGTCAATTTTGTGGTTCGGCCGTGGGTGAAAACCGGGGATTACTGGGGCGTATTTTTCGACACCACCGAGGCGGTCAAAAAACGGTTTGATGCCGAGGGTATCAGTATCCCTTACCCGCAGAGCGATGTGCATATCCATCAGCAAGCAACAAATGTGTGATTACCGGTCAGCGCCCGATATTATTTAGAGGCTATTGCGCGAGCTACTGAAATGAAGTCCCCTCGGCAAGTGCAGACATATGGTTTGCCTTCGGCCGATGAGTTTATCTTTAAAGAAAGCGGGTGGCCCTTTGCGGGGCACCCGCTTTCTTTTAAAGCGGGTGGCCCATTGCGGCGGCACCCGCTTCCTTTTCTTTGTGGCAGCAAATTATAAGCGGCTCTCGGCGGGTTTCAGGGGTTCTTATTGTTCGATACGTCTTCGCGTCAGAATCCCTGCGGAGGATTATTTGGTGTAATATACCCGGGGATCCAGCTTTTCTTGATTTTGGCGGTTTTGACGTATTTGGCACTGCGCTCGTCGATGAACTTGAAGCTTTTCAATCCCACCCGGATAACGTCTTCGTGAGTCAGCCGGTGGCGCTCTACCCGGTCGATATTGACATAGGTACCGTTGGTGCTGCCCAGATCGCGGATGTAGTATTCGGCCGGCGCTTCCTCTTTTTCCGACATAATGGTTTCGATGATGCAGTGATCGCTGCTGACAGAGGCGTCATCGATGTAGATATCGCTTTCCGGCGCGCGGCCAATGTGAAATTCAGGTTTGTCGATTTCAAACTGGGCGGTCGTGATACCGTCCAGAAGCTGTACGATACGGGCCATGGCCATGGTCTCCTCGGCAGGTTGATTCCAAAAAGCTATTAAATTTACCGTAGGCGATTCTGTAATGGGCGTCAACCCCCGGTAGACAGGACTTCTGGTTGTCCCGAGATCCGATGAACAGAACCATGCCCCTCGCGCCAAAACGACACAATGCGGAGAGGCGTGCCGTTATGGCGCCAGTGAGCGTACGGCGTGGTTCTTGGGCCGGACATCACAACGTGATATCCTGAAACCGCTTATCGAGAGCGGTATGCTCCGAGTTCCCTTGCGCGGGATATGTATCTTTTTGCGCGTTGGGTGGCCGTGCCCCGAACGTCAAAGAACGTTATCTTGTTTCGGTTCCCGGTTTGCACCGGAGGCTGTCTTGCTGTACCGTCTTCTCGGCCGAAAACATAAACACCGATCTATCCGATCCGAAAGGAGTACTGTCATGGGACATCGACACAGTTACCGTTTAATCTCAGGCGTGATCGCGCTGGTGGGTTTTCTCGCGCTGACCGGATGCGCCAGTTCGATGATGCAGCCTGCGGCGCCTCAGTCGGCACCGGAGTCGTCTCGGGCGTTGGTGACCTTTTTGCGGCCATCCTATTTTGGCGGCGCGATACAATTCGGCATATGGGACAGCGATCAATTCGTCGGCATCCTCGAACAGGGCAGTTATATCCAGATCCTGGTGCCGCCGGGGGAGCATGTTTTTCTGGCGCGGGCTGAAAATTGGTCATACGTCCACGCTGAACTTGAAGCGGGACGGCAATATTTTATCCTTGCCAAAGTATTTCCGGGCATTTGGAAAGCGCGTGTCGCCTATGACCCCATCCGCCAGGGCGATCCGGAAACCGATGCGGATATTGCCAACTGGCTTTCCGGACTTAAACCGATCGGGGTGATCGATGAAAAGGTGGGTGCTTACACCGCACCCCGGCTGGAGCAGGTCCGTCAGGCGTTAGCGGATTTCAGGTCCGGTACCGTTGAGAGCGAGCGGCTGGATGCGATCGATTTCCGAGAATTAAATTGATCATCGGAATGGTGCGTCGGGAGTTGTGGCGGGAAAATATTCAAGAGAACCGGAAACACGGCGATAACCTATCGAACAGATCGATAGTTGAGAATCACCTTTCTTGAAAGCTGAGCCGATCAACGGCAGGTTGTCAGATCGGTAGGTCGACCGTGGGCTATTGCAAGGTGTTTGATTCACTTCTAAGGATGACAGGGTATGACGGCGCAGATTGGTATCGTCGTGGACAGCACCGCGGATTTCCCGCCGGGTATGGCGGAGGCACTGGGATTGCACGTTGTCCCGATTCACATTGTGATTGATGGAAAGGACTACCTTCACGGGGTTTCCATTGAAAACGACAGGGTGATCGCGGCTCTGCGGGAGGATCGCGAGGTCCATACCTCGCCGCCAATGCCCAGTGAATACGCCGACGTCCTGGAAAAGCTGCTGGAACGCTATGATCGATTGATTTCCTTGCATGTGTCTAAGGCCCTGTCCAACTGCTACACATCTGTTCAGAGCGCTGTTCCACTGATGTTCGACGATGCCCCCCAACGGGTCACCTCGATCGACACGCGAACCTGTACCGCCGGGCAGGCCCTTATTGTCAAACGTGTCGCCGAGATGCTGCAGCGCGGTCTGGCTTTGGACGATGTCCTCCATGACCTGGAATTTTTCAGATCCAACGGCAGCTTGTATTTTACGGTCGACAATCTTTATTGGCTGAAGCGTGCCGGCCGGCTCAATCTTTTTTCTTCGATGATGGGCGGCATGCTGGATATCAAACCGGTCATTGGAATGAAAAAGGGGCAATTGATCCCCCTGTCCAAACATCGGGGACACGACGCCGCGCTGGACGCCCTGACCCAACTGGCGCACGACGACTACCGTCGGCACCGGGGCGCCTGCGAGATCTGGATTGCCCATGCCGCGGCAGAAGACAAGCGGGACCAGCTGCTGGCGCAACTGGCGCTGGAGATACCGGTCGCGGTTGATGGCATCCAGATGGCCGAAGTCGGCCCTACCATAGCAGCGCATGCCGGACCGGGCTGTATCGCCCTGAGTGTGATGCCAACCTGATGGCGATCACCACATGTTCGATACCTGTTTATCGAGGCGGTTTCTCCCGAACTCAGAACCCCCGAAAAAATTTTGACTTTTCACCCCGGCGGACACTAAAACAATCCGATGCAGACTCGGCGCTTTTCCAACGTGATTGGTTTTGACGACGCCCCCTTTCCACGCAACCACCAGGGCCCCGTTAAAATCGTGGGCGCGGTTTTTGCCGACCACCGCCTGGACGGCGTCCTGATGGGCACGATTGAAAAAGACGGTGGTGATGCCGCCGCGAAACTGGCGGTTCTGGTTCAAACCTCCAAGTTCGACCAGCATGCCCACCTGATCATGCTGCAGGGCATTACCATGGGCGGATTTAACGTGGTCGACGTTTTCGATCTTCATGAGCGCCTGAAGCGACCCATCCTGGTGGTCGCACGGCGCGCACCGGATATGGGCGCCATTCGTCGGGCACTTGAGCGGCACGTGCCGGACGGTCGGGCGAAATGGACGGTGATGGAATCCCTGGGCGCCATGGAGCCGGTCGGGGATGTTTATATTCAGCGGGTTGGATTGACGCGGGCCCAGGCGGGAGACATCCTGGCGCGCTGGTCGATCCACAGCCGGATACCGGAACCCTTGCGGTGCGCGCACTTGATTGCCGGCGCGCTGGTCGGCGGGCAAAGCCGCAAGCGTCCCTGACGTCGCCCGTCACGCATTGTGCCGTATGGTGTGCGGTGGCCTCGGTGTGGTCGGTCAGGCCGGGATGATTTTCTAATAGGGAAGGGTAATGGGGATGACGGACATGTCAGCAGGCGGTCCGATCAGTTGCGGGATTGATATTTCCGCGCGTCGGGCTATTTTTGTGTTTCTTCGCCAAACAGGGGAAACGATCGAGGATGTTACCGGTAAACACACCCAGATCAAGATCGAGGACGAAGATGACCCCGGAGAGGTGCGCCGTTTCTGCCGATGCGCGCATGCGATCTTTGAGCGTAAGCGACCGGACCGCATCGCCATCGTGCAGCGTAAAAAAATCGGGAATTTTGCTTCCGGCGGCACCACATTTAAGCTCGAAGGTCTTCTTCAACTCTATCCCCAAACAGATGTCACGGTTGTCGCGCCGGTGATCCTTCGTCAATTTTCCAAAGACCAACGCCCGGTTTTGACCCCCCGATTTTCGTATCAAAAAAACGCCTACCTGTTGGCGCGCTATCTGCTGGAGGAACTCAAACAAGAGGCGGGTTAAAGAATCGCGCCGGGGATCGCTGAAAATGAGCGGCGGCGAATCCCCATGCCGCGGTCTTATTTCGTCCGGGCGCAATCCGTGCTATGGTCGATCAATTCTGGTGGTCGGGGACGCATCGATCCGTTGATTCCACGCGGGCCTGATCGTTATAGTCTGCCATGGCGGCGAGCATCTCCATATGGGCAATGGGTGCGGATAGAATTGACCCAAATAATTTTGCATACAACCATCGATCTATGCGAGGGAGGTATCCTGCTGTGAGACGACGAATTGCCTGGGTTCTGGCAGTGGTTGTTCTGTTCCTGCCGGGCGGCTGTGCCTGGCTTGACTACCAGGACACCAAACTGCATTCGGGTTCTATCTATCTTCCTGTGGATGCCGAAGCCCAGAATTTCGGCTACCAGCGGCTGATGATCAACTGCCGGTATCGTGAGCCGGTCAACACGTTTATTCAAACGCATGGCTATCCGGATCTCATCTATGAATACAACAAGGGGGCCCGGGAAGGAATTCGCCTGTTTTATCTCAAGGAAAACAAGGTGGCTGATTTCCTCGAGCAGGGGCTGAGTCCTAATTCCGCAACCCTGATCAATCATCGCCCGCTGGATTCTTACGAAAAGGCGGAAATAAACGAATTGCTGAGTCGGCAGCCGCTCTAAGCGATTGCTCAACGGCCGTTGCGCTTTGAAGCAATGAACCGCTCGCGCGGCATACCTGAATGGAAACCGCGTTTAGGTCCCGCAGTCTTCGGCGGATGATCGGCCTGGCCAGTTTTCTATGGCTGGGTATTGGGACCAGTGGGCGCCTTCCCGTTTCCGTTAAAGCCAGCCCAGATACCGCAACCCCTCCTTGAAGAAAAACCACGCAAAGATCCCGAGAAGAATTCCCAGGGATCGAATGATCCAAATATACGTCTTACTCTGCAGAAACTGCCGGGAATGACCGACGGCCGCCGCAACCAGAATTTTAGACCCCACGAGGCAAGCATAAAAAAGTGTCAGGAAAAGGGCCGCCGAAAGCATACCGCTGCGGCTTGCCTTCAAGATCAAGGGACCGCCCACCGTCAGCCAGAATAGATAGGGGTTGGGGTTCAGCAGGTTGGCGACGACGCCCGTGCGCAGTTGAGAGGTCTGCGAGATTGTGGGGCTGGCTTCTGCGCCGGAGAACATGATGTTTTCATACCCCATCCAGGCAATAAAAAACCCTCCCAGCAGGGCCACGACACCGATAAATACCATGGCGTGCGCAAAGGTCGCCAGCAGCAGAAGGCTGCCCACGATGATGAAGGGATCCGTGATCAAAGGTGCGACGGCGACGCGAATGCCGGCGGGAACACCCCGCTTGAGAGTCTCCGTGATAACGAGCGTCATCAGGGGGCCGGGCGTAAGACCGGCACTCAGTCCGAAAACAATGCCGGTGGTCAAAATACCGGATGTTTCCATCATGGCGGGGTTTGGCGGGCAGAGGCCGTCGGAGGCGGCGCACCGGAAAGGATCTTCCGGTAAATATCCAGCACCTGTCGACGGGTGGTGTCAAGATCGCCGGTATTGTCGACGATGTAGTGCGCGTGCGCCCGCTTGGCATCGATGGGCATCTGGGCACGAATGCGGGCGGCCGCGTCGGCGGCACTCAATCCGTCGCGTCGCATGAGCCGGTCTTTCTGCAGCATTTCGGGAATGTAGACCAGGATGACGATCGGCAGGGATTCATGCCGGCCGGATTCGATCAGCAGGGGCACATCCATGATTACGAGGTCGCCTGGATGCGCTTCGGCCAGTCGCTGAATTTCCTGCGCCATGGTTTCAAAAACCCGGGGGTGGACAATTCCGTTCAGGGCTTTTTTCGCTTCGGTATCGTTGAAGACGATGGTACCCAGGGCTTCCCGGTCGATCTGACCGTCGCGGTTTAAAATACCTTTCCCGAAATGTTCAACGATGTCGCGCCAGGCCGGCTGCCCCTTCAATACGACCTGGTGGGCGATGCGATCCGCATCGACGATACGGGCGCCCGCCTCCGCCAGCATGGCTGCCACAGTGGATTTCCCCGAGGCAATGCCACCCGTCAATCCGGCAATTGCCTGCCGGCGTATTTCAGGTCCCATGGGACGCCCGCCTCTGTTCCAGAAATGAAGTAACCGGTGCGATCAGCGTATCGACTTCTTGAGTCCGATCGGGCGTTGGATCCCACAGGACTTCCAGGTGGGCATATTGCCGGTAGCGGGCATCACGGTCCGCTATGAGGTTTTTATAGCAGCGTTTGAGGGCCGACGGGTTGTCCTCTCCGGCTTTTTTCTGGAAATGCTGTTGCCATAATACCGGGCGCGGGTTTGCCACGTAAGCCCGGTGTAAGGCCTGGCGAAAGGCGGCGGAAGTGGAAAGATAGACGACCACGGTCTGCTGCCGCAACCTCTGACGTATGGCCCTGCCGGTGTAGATCACACTGCCTGTGGTATCGATGACCACAGGCGATGCGTCATCCGCCGGTCGGGATTCCAACTCGGTCAGGAATTGGTCCATGACCGCCTTTTCATAGTCCAGGTAGAGCGCTTCACGCCGTGCAAAACCGGTTTCAAACGGAAACCCCATCCAGCGCCCGATGTGATCCAGGGAGCCCTCGGATAATTCGCCGCCGTTGACCAGGCGACGTCCGATGGCGTTGTCACAGCCCAGTTTATGGAATCCGTGGCGGGACAAGACTGAAGACCAGAGCGACTTTCCAGAACCCGACATGCCGATCAGTGCAATTCGCATCGCTTATTCTGCTGTTTCCGGAAAGTTTTGCATGATTTGCGCAATGCCGTAGCGGGCGAGTTCTTCGGCCGACAGCCAGTGGCCGCCCCCTTTTGTGAAAAAACTACCGGCATCGCGCAGATCGTCTGTTAGCGCCTGTTGGGTTTTATCGAAGCGCCCGCGCCACACCCGACTGCCTGTGTCCACTTCCAGGAGATAGACCGAAAAGGCGACCGAGGCGCCCATGTCCGGGGTGCGATCCCGATAGCGCCAGACCGACCCAATGATAACGTGGTCGGCGCCGGTGGCCTTGCCGAAGCGCTGAGCCAATTGGCGAGGCGTGTCCACCATACGATTCTGGGGCAAATCGTCATAGATTTCGGCCGCACGCGTCAACGGTACGACCTTGTCGTACAGCTCCAGCTCCATGGCGCGCTGCATCTGGCGGGTCATGGCGTTTGCGGCATTGGCCCCCAACTCGTCGTTGACCTCCTGGCAGAATTCCATCATGGTGCAGTCCAGGGCCGGCCGGACCTGATCGTCGGCGCTCAGCGCGGCGTTGCCGGGCAGAAACGGCATGACGGCCAGGCGTCGCACATCGACGACTTCATAGCCGGTAAGCGTCTGGGTTTTGGAATGCTTGGTTTGGCAGGCCGGCATGACCAGCAACAAGCCGAGGATACTGGTCAGCGCAACGGCGATTTTCTTATGGGGCATGCGGGCGTCCTTCGCTATGGTGGTGTATTTGTCCGCAGTCGTAGCGGTGAACCGTATCTTAGCGTGCCGAGGACGATCGATCAAGGGGGGGCTTAACGGCCGGGCGTGCGAGCGCTCGGTTTGCCGGGAGACATCATCCGGCCTGACAGGGGGTCTTGCCCCTTTTAACCTGATCCGTCGCAGAAGGTTTAGTCGAAGGGTTCGCCCCGGCCCATCGGACGATAAAAAGTGAAATCGATGGTATCGCCGAGAACGCTTTGGTAGGTTTCCTGTTCATTGCCGGCCATTTTTGCGAACGGATAGCTGAGGCAATACACCAGGCCCATGACCGGAATCATGACTAATCCTACGGGCCGCAGGATCAGCGCGTCCGCCGTAACATTCATGGGATTCGGGGGCGGCGTGCGGGGTTCGATAATCTGCTCTTCAGCGAAGACATGCCCGGCGCTCATAGCACTTCCCAGGATCGTGATAAGGATAATCCCGGTACATACCCGGATCGCAGTTCGGTTCATGGGGTCATCTCCCTGGTTGCGTCCGCCATAGACACCTATCTCCAACATGTCCGACGATAACCGGCGCTTGTCGGTACGTAATAAACAAGGTTGCAGGCGACCAGAATGCCGTTAAAATCCGATTGGTTGCGGACGTGCAGGTCAAACGGCCACGTGGTTTCCTGAGCCGGCTGTAATAGCGTCTCAATCTGCGCGCGCGACAGGCCGTGACCGCACTGGCAGCAAACGCAAGCGTGGACGCGAAACTGGTAATAAAGCCATACGATGGCCCAAAGACCACCGGTGAGCAGCGTGAGGGCCAGGTGCAACAGCTTGGGGTCTGCCGAGCAGGCCACCATGACTTCTTCCCGGCAATAAGGGCAATATCCCGATCCGGCCAAAACGCCCATGGCAGTCTCTTGGGTAAAGGGGGAAATCCTGTGGGAATCGCCGTTCCCTTCATGAACAAAGCATAGTGAATTCCAGGGGAAAAGTCAAAAGAATGATTCAACGCGAGGGGCTTGCCCGCCGCCCCTCAGTCGGTCATGGCGACACGGGGTTGGCGGAGCTGACAGCCTGCGGGGCCGTCCCGCTGCAGGACTATTCAACAATGGCCTCGTGCGGGGCGTCCGGGCGAGATGGCTGGGTCACGCCGGCGGCCTTTTTGAATGCCCCATCTGCGACCCCATAGCAGCGTTGGCCGCGAAGCGGAATTTCGCTTCTATTATTATGTGAAGCGATGTGTCTCTAATGTTACAAAAGGCACGCCATGCATCGCATAGGCTGCGCGTCGGGTCGACATGCGCGTTGCCCTCGAACGCGATCAGCGGTTTTGAAATGACCTATCGCTCATGGGCGGTCTTTGATGTAGCCCAAAAGGGTAGGATTGGTGCAGACTTCGTAATAGTAACGCCCGGTGGATCCCGTCACCTTGAGACCGTTTAGCGAGATAATCGGGAGCGGCGCCTGACGGATGACCAGTTGATGAGACGTGCCGGAAACCGTCGGGTACTTGCCGACAAAAAGCTGGTGGGGTTCCCCTTCCGCGCCCGGTGCTTTCAGGTCGAGTTGTTCCATCTGGATTTCTTTTTTCAATTTTTCGAAGGCATTGTCGCTGAGTTCAATGCCATTGACGTTATAGCGGATATACTGCCCGGCGGCGGACTTTTGGTCTGCGGCCGCGATTTCATAGACAAAAACGTTGAAAGGCGATTGTTTCAAAACGGCCTGATCCCGCAGCGGCTTGAAACACCCCGAAAGGCGATCGGCCTGATTGATGGCCGGGGATATCATGATGCGATTGTCCTCATCGAAGAAAAAGGTCGGCGCGCTGGCGGAAAAACTGATGCCGATGCCGATTTCTAGAAGCGGCAGACGGGAGGCGACGTTTTTTCGGTTGTAGCGTTGGACAATCAGCAGGGTATTCATGGCCAGACCACAAGCCCTTGCGACACTGTACCAGTTCTGGGGCTGGTTTTCATGTTCGAAGAGGGAGAGGATAATGGCATCTCCCTCGATGAATACCTTGAAGGCACCGAATCGTGACAAGATGCTGGTGATGGGGTCGAAGAAATTCAAACTGAAGTTGGTGGCCGGATTCATGCCCTGAGATTTCATCTCATTCACGATACCCGTTGACCCCCGGACATCCGCTTTCAGGACCGTGTGGCGGATGATCGGCATTTCATCGGGCTTCTGTTCATTGGGCAGAAGAAATTCGTAGAGTGAATTGTTGGTCCGGGACAATTTCAGGAACGTATCGTCATTGACGAAATTGATATAGGAGATAGCGTGGCTGATGACGTTGTAATTACATACATCGCGATGATAGCGGGAAAAGGTTTTCACGAAATCAAGCAGTATTTCCATCTTCTGCTGGCGGGGAAGCCAGCGAATCCGCGAGAGACAGTTGCGAATGGGCTGGAGGGAATAATCTTCACCGTAATTTTTCTTGATGCGTTTTAGTTTGGCGCGAATCGGTTTGCGTGATTTACGGTCAACGATATATTGAAGGACCTCATGCGGCGTCAGGGGCGGGCAGTAGTTGTCGCAAAAGGCTTTCATTTCCTCGGTGGCCACGACAATATGGGTCAGTTCCCGGGCATTGAATTCTTTCATCAAAGCCGACAAAAGGCGTTTTTGCAGACGGGTCACCTGTTTGAGTTTGCGGATGCGGTTTTTGTCGGCAGGGCGTTGTTTATCACGGCGGAGCATCTGCTCGGTGCGGTAGTAATTGAACAGGGCATCCATGTTGATTTCCTGTTTGAGCCAGGCGGTATAGGCAACATGGTGGCTTCGGCCTGCGCTATCATGTGAATCCGATTCGCTGGAGGGGCGCGATATCCCTTCTTCGGGCGGTTCGGGCGGGACCATTTCGGGTTGGCTGTCGCGACCGGCCAGAAAATCGTTGAGTGCGCTCAGAAAGGCTTCATACTGGTTGACGTCCTCCCGTCGGCTGCCGAGCAACACATATTCGGCCATCAAAAAATTGTCATTGGTATGGGGTTCGGCGTGCAGGAGCGGGTTGGTGAAAAAATCTTCGGGAAGCAGCGCTTCCGGACCGAAATGCAAGGCGTAGAGCTCATTCATACTGTCCTGAAGGACATCCGCCAGGTATCGAAATAGTCGCGCATTGGCGTTGCGGGTTGTCGTATCCCGGTTACGGGTCATGATTTGAAGGGCTTCTTGCAGGTGTTTGACCTGGTCCTGGTTATAGGCCATCTCCTGCCGCCAGATCTGGTTGGTAACATGCTGCAGGCAAGCCTTGTAGCGGTCGTTGACCGCCTCTTTAAACGTTATCGCAATGGCTGCTTTGGCCAGAAACAGAACCTGATATTCATTGTCCAGCTTGGCACGTTTAACGGCGTCGGAGATGATGTCGCGGCAGAGCCCCTTATACTCCTTCTCGCCGCGATACCAGTTGAAACCGTTTTCATAGTCGGGCAGATCCGTAACGCCGGATATTCGGCCGATCAGATGCAGGGCCATCCGCCGGGTGGCCTTGATGAATCCGGGACTGAGGTGAATGTCGTAGCGCAGGTTATCGACGCCCAGCTTCAGACGATCAAGGGAAAACCCGTGCCAATAGGGCTTGAGGGGAATTCCGGAAAATTTTTTGGGCTGCAGAGGATCGGAAACCGGCATAGAAAACTCTGTCAATTTTGGCGCCCCTATCGCGGCAACGGCGCATTTTAGCGGGTTGTTGAAATATTACGGCATTGGTGGCGTTAAAATTCAGCTCACGTCACGATACCCATTTATGATCTGTAAAAATCGTGTTTTCGCCGTACGCCAGTGACGCGCGTTGTGCTTCGCAACAGCCTGTCAGACGGAATAGGACAGCGGCTTTCCAGGAGACGAAGCCGTTGCCATAAGTTCTCGCCAGGGGCGGTTCAACATCCTGATCAATGAATTATTTCAAGCAGTTTAGTTTATCGAGGCGCCCATTTTCTGTCAATGATATATTCCAACAGGAGCGTATCGGGCATTTCATCGCCTATCCTGGATTTGATGCCCCGGGGAGGGTATGGTATTCCCGGAAACCAACCGTGCCTCGTCTTTTGCGCAGGAGCATCGTCCATGCAAATGATCGACAATCTATCTTATAGGGACTCGGCGGTGAATTTGGCGCTGGAAGAGTTCCTGATGGGACGTTTCCGGGGCGGTGAAACGGTTCTTCTTTTCTATATCAACGATCCGGCGGTGGTGATCGGCCGCAATCAAATTCCCCATGTCGAAGTCAACCTGCAGCAGGCGTCGCGGGGGCAGGTTGCGGTCGTGCGACGCATATCAGGTGGGGGCGCTGTTTACCATGGCCCGGGCAACTTGAATTTCAGTTTGATCCAAGCCTGCGGGGCGGCGCCCTTTCCTTCGCCCGGGGAAGCGGTACGGCCTGTCCTGGACGGTTTGAAGGCGCTGGGATTGTCGGCCCGCCTGAATGCCCGCCATGATATCCTGTTGAAAGGCAAGAAGGTTACCGGGACCGCACAGTATCGTGCGCAGGGGAAATGCCTCACCCACGGGACGCTGCTCGTGTCTGCCGACCTGGACAGGTTGCAACGCATGCTGACATCCGACAGCGAGGTGCTGTTTTCGCGAGGGCGCAGTTCGGAGCGCAGCCCGGTGACGAACCTGATTCGCTATCGGCCCGCGCTGACGACCGCCAAAGTTAGGGTCGCCTTAATCCAATCCTTTGCGGCTTTGCATGGGAGCGTGACGTCCGTGGCACTTACACCCACGGATTGGTCCCAAATCCAGGACTTGGCCCAGTCCAAATATCGGTCGTGGGATTGGACCGTCGGGCGTTCACCTGAATTCTCGCTCCGTCGCCGCGCGCGTTTTCCCTGGGGATGGTGTGAGGCCCTGATTCGGATAAGACGCGGTATCGTGACCCAGCTGGACCTGACGGCGCCTGAGGGCGCACCATCGGCGTTGGCGCAGCTGGCGGCCGACCTCAAAGGGTGCCGGTATCACCCGGAGGAGGTGGCGGAGGCGGTTCAGGCGGTCGGTTTGGGGCCAAAGAGGTCTGCGAAGTCGTGCCCGGTGGCGGACTGGCTGTGCGCGTCTTCCTGCTTGCGGCTTTGATTACAATGGGTTGCGGCGATTGATCGACGGCCCTCCATCCGCCTTTTTCTCGTTCGGCCAGGCTCAGGAGAGCACTTGGTTTAACGTATCGTCGTCCAGAAGACCTTCCTCTTTGACCAGTTCGCGAATGGTCCGCCCGGTCCGGTAGGCCTCGTGGGCAATCGCCGCGGCCCGGTCATATCCGATCAGCGGGACCAGTCCGGTCACCAGCGCCAGACTCTGTTCGATGTTGGCGGCGCACCGATCCCGATTGGCCGTGATGCCCTCGAGGCATTTCTGGTGCAGCACTTCGGCACTGGCGGCCATCAGTTCGAGAGATTGCAGGAGATTGTGTGCCGTAACCGGCAGCATGACATTGAGTTCGAAATTGCCGGACTGCCCACTCAGGCTGATCACCGTATCGTTTCCGATCACCTGGGCGGCGGCCTGGATCACCGCTTCCGGTATCACCGGGTTGACTTTGCCGGGCATGATGGAAGAACCCGGCTGCAGAGACGGGAGATTGATCTCACCCAGCCCGCAGCGGGGTCCGGACGACAGCCAGCGCAGGTCATTGGCGATTTTTACCAGTGCCACGGCCAGGGTTTTCAGCGCGCCGCTCAGTTCAACGGCGGTATCCTGGGAGGCCTGGGCTTGAAAATGGTTGGCGGCTTCACGGAAGGTCAGGCCGGTGGCCGCATTCAATTCCGCAATCACCCGGCCGGCGAATTCCGGATGGGTGTTGATGCCGCTGCCAACCGCCGTACCCCCCAGGGCCAGTTCCGCCAAACGACGCTCAACATCGCTGAAACGCTCGCGGGCCAGCTCGATCTGGCGGGCATAGCCGCTGAATTCATCGCCCAGCGTCATGGGCACGGCATCCTGCAGGTGGGTCCGCCCGATTTTACGAACATCGCGGAAGGCGGATGCTTTTTCCGACAGGGCGGCCTGCAGGCCAGCCAATGCCGGGTAAAGCCGTTCATGCATCCGTGTGAGAGCGGCCACATGGGTCGTGGTGGGGATGACGTCGTTGCTGGACTGCCCCAGGTTGACGTGGTCGTTGGGGTGAACCGGCGCGCGGCCCCCCCGCTGGCCGGTGAGTTGTTCGTTGGCCCGGCCGGCAATGACTTCATTCATGTTCATGTTGGTGGACGTTCCGGATCCGGTCTGGAACACATCGACCGGGAACTGGTCGCCGAACTGCCCCTGATAGACTTCCTGGGCGGCGCTGGCAATGGCTTCGGCCGGTTTGGCGTCCAGAAGCCCCAGGGCCAGATTGGCGCGGGCGGCACATCCCTTGATCAGGGCCAGCGAGCGGATGAAGGGCTGTGGCATACGCAGCCCGCTGAGAGGGAAATTGTCTGCGGCCCGTTGGGTCTGGGCCCCGTAGTAGGCTGTTTCAGGAACCCGAACAATCCCCATGGAATCGTTTTCTTCGCGATATCGCGTCATCCGGCATCCTTAATGTCAAGGGAAAACCGTTGTGGGTGTTTCAGAGCACGTCCGGCCTACGACTAATAGCGGGCCTGCGTGTCTTCCTTGAGTCGTTCGATATTGGCCCGCAACTGAGCGATTTCGATGCCGAGGCCGACACATTGCTGGCCGATCAAGCATTTATCGGCATCCCCGTCTTCGAGGTGGGTCTTCAGTTCAAATGTATCTTTCTTCAAATCGACGACCCAGGCGTTCTTGTCGCTGTCAAATGCGACTTTCACATCGATGCCGCATTCGCCGATATCCGGATAGAGTTCGATAATTTTAGCGCATAATTGAGCTTTGTCGATCATGCTCCCTCCTTCATGCCGGCCGAATGTTGAAAAGGGAACACCCCTTTACAATCTGGCGCGGACACCGTTCGCGTCTCTGCGATCCGTTCATGTCAAGATATACCCGCTGGAAATCTTTTCAAGCCTGGTGCGCCAACCGTTCGATTTTTAGCTGGACACAGCGGGTTACGGGCGGTTTCGATTCGATTTTCAGGGTAAATAACGTTGTACCCAAGCCGCAATCATCCCGCCCGCATAGCGGGCATCTTCCGGGTCGGACAGCATATGATCGGCGCGGTCCAACGAGACGAAACTTTTGGGGTGGTGGGCGGTGCGATAGAGCCGGGCGGCATTTTCGATGTCCACCACGGTGTCATGCGGCGAGTGCAGGATCAAAAGGGCACGGTTCAGCTCCTTTAGCGCCTGGTCGATATCGACTTGGGCGATATCGTCTAAAAATTGTTTTTTTATTTTAAGCGTGCGACCGGCGATGGTGATATCCGCTTCCCCCTGCCGGTGCAGGGGTTCACGAATACTTTCCAGATGGCGTGTTAGATGGGCCGGTTCGGATGGGGCCGCAATGGCGACCACGGCACGGACGGAGGGGATGGATACGGCGGCTTGGATAACGGCGGCACCGCCCAAGGAATGTCCGATTAATATGCTTGGTGGCATTTGCTGGGTTTCCATATAGCGGGCGGCATCGATCAAATCGGTGACATTGGATGAAAAATTGGTGTCGGCAAATTCGCCCTGACTTGCCCCCAGGCCTGTGAAATCAAAGCGCAACACCCCGATGCCGGCCCGGTTCAGGGCGCGTGCAATGTAATAGGCGGCTTTGATGTCCTTGCCGCAGGTAAAACAATGGGCGAACAGGGCATGGGTTGCGGCCGGCGCTTCCGAAGGGGCGTCCAACTGGGCGGAAAGGGTGAGGCCACGGCGGTTGATAAATTCAAACTGTTGATGGGGCATGCGGTCGACTCCTTGGGAAGACGTGCCGGCGCGTCGGCGTATAGGGTGTCTGTTCTACGGATCCTGTCGCGGAGCTGCGATGGTGGCAAGGGCTTCAATCGCGGCTTGCCGCAGTTCCGGGTTGGTGCTGTGCGCCATAATTTCCTGTAAGAACGGCACCGCCCGGTGATCGCCGGTTTCGCCGATAATGTAGAGAACGTCGCCCCGGACCGGGTCGTCCAGATGCTCATAGCGTTGACGTAGGAACGGCACCACCTGGGCGGCCAGTCGCGGATCCACCGCGGCAATGGTTTCAATGACGACCATGGCCCCCAGTCGCACCGGCCACTTGCTATGGCTCAGAAGATCGATGATCGCGGGGAACAGGGTGCCGCTTTCGATCATGGCCCGGGCCACCTGTTCGGCCTGTCCTTCTTTGATGATGCCATCCAGGGCGTCCGCGCTCAGGCGGCTGGGGTCGCGGGTGGCAAGCTGCTCCAGAACATCGGCGATCGGAATGCGACCGGACCAGCGTAAATGCCCATCGAGGATCAGGGTCGGCACCGCCTGGATGTTCGCTTCCCGGGCCACTTCCGGGAAAAGGGCCCCGTCGATGACCTGCAGCCGGAGTTTTTCACTCGCCCGGGCCAGGGCAACCCATGCCTGCAGGGCCCGTGGGCAAAACGGGCATCCCGGTGCGATGTAGAGCCGGATTTCGGCCGGCAGGGTCATGCGGGTCAGCAATTCGTGATGGGCCGGCAGGAGGGCGTTGTCGCCGCCATCGAGAGGTTTGAGCGCGTCGACAAAGCTGCCCAGTTTGTCGCCCTCCGGCAGGGCTTGGAAGCGGATGCCGCCCGTCGTTTCCATCCACGGCGGCGTGGGATCTGCAGAGACGTCTGTCAGGATATCGATACCCGGGGCCACCTCCCTCAAGCGGCGGCCGAAGGCCTGAAATTCATCGCTGCGGGCATGCCGGGTCAGGGTGAGGCGCAACTTGGTTCCCGGCGGCAGATCGGTTGCAAGGCGTCGCAGTTGTTCCGCATCCTTGGCATTCATGGGGCGCATGGACTCCATCATTATTTATGGCCGGCCGTTCCGCCGGATCGATAGCGGTTGCGGCCGGGACCGCGTGATTACCTGGCTATAATCCAGTTGGCCCCCGCCTGCAACACGATTCCCTGTGACCGGTTCCGCAGGCGACCGCCGCTGTTATTGCAATGATAGTGTTTGACAACCCGCATGTCCTTTTTTATCATTTCAGGCATCCCGGCCGGTTGTGCAGGCGAGATTGCCGTGCCGGCTGATGGATGCCACCCACTAACATGTCCGCAGACGATCTCCCGTCCAGCCGTCTGCCAGGGCCTGACGCCGCCCATTTCAGCCGCCCTACCCCCGTCAGGAGGAGCACTGCCCATGAATGTCTTCGAAACGTACCATGCCGATTTCATAGAGGACCAATACGGTCGCTGGCGGGAGGACCCCGAATCCGTCACCACGGACTGGCAGCATTTCTTCAAAGGCTTTGAAATGGCGCGCGAGGCGGGCGGCGCGGTCGGCCAAGGCGAGTGGGATGAGGACCGGATGCTGCGACAGGCCCGCGTGGAAGCGCTGAAGTACCGTTATCGCGATATGGGCCACCTCCTGGCCTGCATGGACCCCCTGGAAGCCTGTCCCATCGATCACCCTTTGCTGGCACTGGGCGCTTTGGGGCTCAAGACCGCGGATCTCGAAACGCCGTTTTTCACCCGGCGCTTTGCCACCAACCGCATGGCGCCGCTCAAAGAGATCATCAAGGCCCTGAAGGAAACCTACTGCCGCTCCGTCGGCGTGGAATACATGCACCTGCAGGACCCGGAGGAGCGCCGTTGGCTGCAGGAGCGGATGGAACCCGTCCGCAACCATCCGGAAATCAAGCCGGCCACGCGTCTGCGCATCCTGGAACGCCTGTTCCGGGCCGCCCTTTTCGAACAGTTTCTCAACCGCAAATATGTCGGCGTGACCCGCTTTTCGCTGGAGGGCGGGGACGGGTTGATTCCCATGTTGGACGACCTGGTGAACCACGCCGCCCATCGCGGCGGCCAGGAAATCATCCTGGGTATGGCCCACCGCGGGCGCTTGAATGTCCAGACCCATATCCTGGGTAAATCCTATGAAGACATTTTCAGCGAGTTTGAGCATTGCTACGACCCGGACGCCCTCCTGGGGGCCGGTGACGTCAAGTACCACAACGGCTACCTGGCCGACCTGACCACCAGCGACGGACACGCGCAGCGGGTCTATCTCGTCAACAACCCCAGCCACCTGGAAGCGGTGGACCCCGTGGTGGAGGGGATTGCCCGTGCCCGACAGGATCTTGCCGGAACGGAACGGCATCGGATTCTACCGATTCTGATCCATGGGGATGCGGCTTTTGCCGGGCAGGGGGTCGTGGCCGAAACGCTGAACATGTCCCAGCTGGAGGGCTACCGCACCGGCGGCACGCTGCACATCATCATCAACAACCAGATCGGGTATACAACGCTGCCCAAGGATGCCCGTTCGACGCGCTACTCGACCGATGTGGCCAAGATGCTGATGGTGCCGATATTCCATGTGCACGGGGAAAACCCGGAAGCCTTGCTGCACGTGGCGCGCATGGCCTGCGACTATCGCAACACCTTTGGCAAGGACGTCGTCATCGATCTGGTCTGTTATCGCCGTTACGGACACAACGAAGGCGACGAACCCTATTTCACCCAGCCGGGGATGTACGGCCGCATTCGCCGCCGGACGTCCCTGCACAAGCTTTATGCGGAAGCCCTGATGGCGGACGGTCTTGTCACCAAGGCGGAAGTGGCCCAAATCGAACAGGCGATTCGTGACGAACTCGAGCAGGCTTTCGACAGGATTCATGGCAGTGAGTGCCTGTTTCCCCAGGATCGTTTCTTCAGCAACTGGAGCGATTATCACGGCACCTTCAGCCATGATCCGGTCGCCACCGGGGTGCCGGGCGATACGCTTATCCAGCTGGCCCGTGGGCTCCGCGAAGAACCGCAGGGGTTTAAACTCAATCCGAAACTGGTCCGTCAGATGGACAAGCGCCTGGAAGCGGTCGAAAACGGCACAGGCATCGACTGGGCCAATGCGGAATCCCTGGCGCTGGCATCGCTGCTGGTGGAAGGAACGCCGATACGGCTCAGCGGCCAGGACTGCGGCCGGGGCACCTTCAGCCAGCGGCACAGCGTTTGGATGGATGTCGAAACCGGCGCTTCCCACGTGCCGTTGAACACCCTGACGGCCGATCAGGCCACCTATGAGGTGTACAACAGCCTGCTGGCCGAATTCAGCGTCATGGGCTTCGAATACGGCTATGCCATGATGCGGCCGGATGTCCTGGTGATGTGGGAGGCCCAGTTCGGTGATTTTGCCAACAACGCCCAGGCGATTATCGATCTGTTCATCGCCAGCGGCGAGTCCAAGTGGCAGCGCTTAAATGGCCTGGTGCTGCTGCTGCCCCACGGTTTTGAAGGCCTGGGGCCCGAACACTCCAGCGCCCGCCTGGAGCGCTTTCTGCAACTGTGCGCCGATGACAACATGCAGGTATGCTACCCCACGACGCCGGCCCAGTACTTCCACCTCTTGCGGCGACAGGTTCACCAGACCTGCCGGAAACCGCTGGTGGTGATGACCCCCAAAAGTCTGCTTCGCAACCCGGCCGCGGTGTCTTCCCGGGATGATCTGGCCCAGGGGGCGTTTTGCTTCCGTTCTGGACGACGCGGATGGGTCCCCTTCGGCAGAGCGCTTGATTTTCTGCAGTGGCAAAATCTATTATGAGTTGTTTCAGCGGATCAGGTCCCCGGGGATGCCCAAAGTGGCCCTGATTCGCCTGGAGCAGTTCCACCCCTTCCCGGAGGGCGCCCTCCGCAAGGTGATCGCCCGCTATAAGAAAGCCCGGGAGTTCCTGTGGGTGCAGGAAGAGCCCGAGAATATGGGCGGCTGGCAGTTTGTGCGGCCGCGCCTGGAGCCGTTACTGAGCGGGCCCCTGCGCTATGTGGGCCGGCCCGCCGCGGCCAGCCCGGCCACCGGATATCCCAAGATTTACCGACGCCTGCAGGATGCCATCATCGATAAGGCGGCCGGTATCGAAGAAGCGGACCGCGCCGCCAGTGCGGGGGCGAATTAGAGGAGAGCCAGATGACCATTGAAATCAAAGTTCCCAGTGTTGGAGAATCCGTTACCGAAGCCCTTCTGGCGGAATGGTTCAAACAGGACGGCGACAGTGTTGCCAAGAACGAGCCCCTGTTCGTTATCGAAACCGACAAGGTGACGCTGGAAGTGGAGGCCGAAGCGGCCGGTCAGTTGAAGATTCTGGTACCGGAAGGCGAAACCGTGGCCATTGGCACGGTGGTGGGTAAGATCGACACCGCCGTGGCCGGCGAGACGGCGACGAAGGAGGCCAAGGACACCCGAAGCGGAGGAGGACACGAAGCCACTGGAACCCGAAACGGAGGCCAACCGCGCCGAAGCGGCTGAAAGAGGAGGCACCGGCAGTGCCAGCGCAAGACACCAAATCGCCCGAAGCTGAAAAAGAGGCCCCGGCGTCGGAAGCGCCACAGCTGTCGCCGGCCGTTCGGCGTCTGGTGGCCGAAAACCATCTGGATCCGGCCACGATCTACGGGCACCGGTCCGGGGGGGCGGATCACCAAAGGGGACGTGCTGCTTTACCTGGAGGGGCGGCCGGCCGGTGAACCCGCGCCTGCTGCAGCGCCAGTGCCGGCGCCGAACGCGGGTGTTGAAACCGAACGCAGGCAAACCATGAGCCCGATCCGCCGGCGGATCGCCGAACGACTTCTGGCGGCCAAACAGAACACGGCCATGCTGACGACCTTCAACGAGATCGACATGAGCCACGCCATGGCGATACGCGCCACTTACAAGGAAGCTTTTCAGAAAAAGCACGGTATTGGCCTCGGGTTCATGTCGTTTTTCGTCAAAGCCTGTGTCGAGGCGCTGGGGGAAATTCCTGAAATCAACGCCTTCATCGACGGCCAGGACTTTCGTCTACCATGACTACTGCCACATCGGTATCGCCGTGGGGGCCCCCAAAGGCCTGGTGGTGCCGGTCCTGCGGCATGCCGAACGGATGCGTTTTGCCGATATCGAGCAGGGCATCGCGGATTATGTGGCCAAAATCAAGGATCCAACCGCCTGGAACTGGCCGATCTGGAAGGGGGCACCTTTACCATCAGCAATGGCGGGGTGTACGGCTCGCTGTTGAGCACCCCCATCCTGAACATGCCCCAGAGCGGCATTCTGGGCATGCACAAGATTGAAAAGCGGCCGGTGGTGGTGGACGACGAGATTGTCATTCGCCCCATGATGTACGTGGCCCTGAGCTACGATCACCGCATCGTGGACGGCAAAGGGGCGGTGACCTTCCTGCGCCGCGTCAAGGAATTCGTCGAAAATCCGGAACGCATACTCCTGGAGGTGTGACCATGACATCCAAAGAAACCTATGATCTGATCGTCATCGGCAGCGGCCCCGGGGGGTATGTGGCAGCGGTGCGCGCGGCGCAGCTGGGCATGAAAACCGCCTGCATCGAGAAAAACGAGCGTCTGGGGGGGGTGTGCCTCAATGTGGGCTGCATTCCCAGCAAGGCCTTGCTGGATTCTTCCGAGTACTACCACCTGGCCAAAACCCGTTTTGCCGACCACGGCATCAAGACCGGGCGGGTCAGCCTCGATCTCGGCCGGATGATGGCCCGCAAGGAAAAAGTGGTGAAGGAACTGACCGACAACGTGCGCCAGCTCCTGGAAGGTCACAAGATCACCATTATCCAGGGGGCGGCCCAACTGGCAGGGCCCGATCAGGTCACCGTGACCAAGGGGAAGAAAAAGCAAACCCTGGCGGCGAAACATATCCTGCTCGCCACGGGCAGCGCGCCGGTAACGGTGCCGGGCCTGGACTTCGATGAAAAAATGATCGTGAGCTCCACCGGGGCACTTAATTTCGATGCGGTTCCCAAGCACCTGGGCATCGTGGGGGGCGGCTACATCGGGCTGGAGTTGGGCTCCGTCTGGATGCGCCTTGGGGCCAAGGTGACGGTGATCGAAATGCTGCCGAAGATCGCCACCGGTCTCGACGGGCAGGTGGGGCGCACCCTCGATCGCATCCTGCGCAAACAGGGTATGGACATCCGGGTAAAGACCAAGGTCACCGGGGCCAAGCGCTCCGGCAAGAAATTGAAGGTTTCTGTCGAGCAGGCGGACAGTAAGGAAGAGTTGCTCTTCGACCGCCTGCTGGTCAGCGTCGGCCGCCGGCCGCAGACCGAGGGGCTGGGTCTGGAGGCCGTCGGGGTCGATGTGGACGAACGCTCCGGTCAGGTGAAGGTGGATACAGATTATCGCACCAGTGTTTCGAACATCTTCGCCATCGGCGATCTCGTGGCCGGTCCCATGCTGGCCCACAAGGCGTCGGCCGAGGGGATCGCCGCCGTGGAAACCATGGCCGGCAAACCCTCCGAGGTCAATTACGATGCCGTGCCGGCCATCGTCTATACCCATCCCGAGGTGGCCAGCGTCGGCCTGACCGAAGAGCAGGTCAAAGAACGGGGCATTCCCTACTGCACGGGCAGCTATCCCTTTACCGGGGCCGGCCGGGCCCGCTGCATGGGGGATACCGATGGCTTCGTGAAGATCCTCAGCCACAGCCGCACCGACCGGGTGCTGGGCATTCACATCATCGGCGCCGCGGGCCGCCGACATGATCGCCGAGGGTGTCCTGGCAATGGAATTCGGTGCCAGTTCGGAGGATATCGCGCGGACCATCCACGGTCATCCCACATTTGCCGAGGCCCTGATGGAGGCCGCCATGGGGGCCAGCCAGTGCTCGATTTATGCCTCCTGATCAAGGGGGCAGCGCCGGGCCCGCCCTGAAACGCAGATGGCGTCACCTTTCTTTTTTTGGCGGTAGTCCGCTCCGCAGCTCAGGCGCGGGTGGGCTACCCGGCCGTCCGCCATGCCGGAAATCTCTCTGCGGTCATGCCGTCAATCCTACTGAATTATTTCCATTTTTCACCCGGATTCCTTGACGCCGCGTTGTTTGCGTCCAATATTCCGCATTAATCCCGTTTACTTTTCTAAGACCGCACGCCTGTAAATGGGTGTCATTCCTGCCATGACAAGCAAAAAGGAGGCTTGCCATGCCCCGCAAAAAAATTGCGATTACCGATAGAATCGAAACCCTCTCCATCCTCGACTCCAAGGGCGTGGTGGACAAGAAACTGGACCCCGCGCTTCCCGAGCAATTGCTGCTCGATATCTACCGCGCCATGGTGCTGGGCCGTCGGTTCGATGAACGGCTCCTGGCACTCCAGCGCCAGGGACGGATCGGCACGTTTCCGCCCATTTCCGGCCAGGAGGCAGCGCAACTTGGTGCGGTGGCCGTGCTGCAGCCCGAGGACTGGATGGTGCCCGCCTTCCGGGAGACCGCCGCCGAGATCTGGCGGGGCCGCAGCCTGGAAAGCGTCATCATGGGCTACAACGGCTACAGCGAGGCCGCCACGGTGGATCCGCCCGGCACCACCATG
Source organism: uncultured delta proteobacterium (assembly GCA_963850465.1). GTDB lineage: Bacteria > Desulfobacterota > Desulfobacteria > Desulfobacterales > UBA5852 > JABZFP01. The sequence continues at coordinate 56,284 of CAWKLN010000044.1, read as the reverse complement.
CCGGTTTCCGTCCCGGTGGGTTCCCAGATGCTGCATGCCGTGGGCATCGGTTGGGCCGCCCGCTACCGCAAGGAAGACAAGGTGGTGCTGACCTTTTTCGGAGACGGCGCCACCTCCGAAGGCGATTTTCACGAGGCCCTGAACTTTGCCGCCGTCTTCCAGGCCCCGGTGGTCTTTCTTTGCCAGAACAACCAGTGGGCCATCTCCCATCCCCGCCACAAGCAGACCCGTGCCAAGACCCTTGCCCAGAAGGCCATGGCCTACGGGATGCCCGGCATTCAGGTGGACGGCAACGACGTGCTGGCGGTCTATCGTGCGATGGCCGAGGCGGTCGCACGGGCCCGCTCCGGCGAGGGGCCGACCCTGATCGAGTGTGTCACCTACCGCATGATGATGCACACCACCGCCGACGATCCGCGGCGCTACCGAACGGACGAAGAAGTGGAGGGCTGGAAGAGCAAGGACCCCATCACCCGCTTTGAAACCTATCTGCAGGGTAAAAAACTGCTTTCAAAGAAGAAAATCGAAAGCATTGCCGAAGAAGTGCTGGCGCAGATCCAGACGGCCGTGGACAATGCCGAGCTGCAAATGAAGACCATGGGCAATCCGCTGGACATGTTTGCCCATGCCTACGCGGAAATGCCACCCCATCTCGCGGCCCAGCAGGAAGAATTGGCGGCGGAACTCGCGGCGGCCGGGAAGGAGGGCGCCGATGACTAAGATGACCATGGTCCAGGCCCTGAACCTGGCGCTGCAACAGGAAATGGCCAAGGACGATCGTGTTGTTCTTTTAGGGGAAGACGTCGGCGTGGACGGCGGGGTCTTCCGGGTGACGGACGGCTTGATCGAAACGTTCGGGGAAGAGCGGGTGCTCGATACCCCCCTGGCGGAAGCCGGCATCGTCGGCATGTCCATCGGCATGGCCGTCTACGGCCTGCACCCGGTGTGCGAGATGCAGTTTTCCGGTTTTTCCTACCAGGCCTTTCACCAGATCGAGGGGCATGCCGCCCGCCTGCGCTTGCGCTCCCAGGGGCGGCTATCCGTGCCCATGGTGCTGCGCGCACCCTACGGCGGCGGGGTGCGGGCCCTGGAGCACCACTCCGAAAGCCGTGAGGCCTACTACGCCCATACCCCGGGGCTCAAGATGGTGATCCCCTCCGGCCCCCGCAATGCCCGGGCGCTGCTGGTGAGCGCCATCCGGGATCCGGATCCGGTGATCTTTTTCGAACCCAAAGCCATTTACCGGGCCTTCCGCGAAGAGGTGCCCGAAGAAGAAGAGACCCTGCCCATCGGCCGCTCGCAGATCGTTCGCGAGGGCCAAGACCTGACCATCATCACCTACGGGGCCATGGTGCGGCCGGTGCTGTCGGCGGCCGAAGATCTGCGGCAAAAAGACGGCGTCCAAGCCGAGGTGATCGATCTCCTGACGGTTTCCCCGCTGGACGACACGCTTTTTACCAGCTCGGCCCGCAAGACCGGTCGCGTACTGGTGGTCCACGAGGCGCCGCGCAGCTTCGGACCGGGCGCGGAGATCATTGCCCGGCTGGTGGAAAAAGCATTTTACTACCTCGAAGCGCCCATTGCACGGGTGACGGGTTACGACGTGGTGACGCCGCTCTTCAGTCGGGAGAAGCACTACCTGCCCCACGCGGGCCGGGTGCTGAAGGCTGCCCGCAAACTGCTCAGCGATGGATAGGAGGACCGCCCATGACCCATGAATTCAAGCTGCCCGACCTGGGGGAGGGCATCCACGAGGGCGAGATCGTGGACGTCTTCGTCAAACCCGGCGACAAGATCAAGGAAGGCGACCCCCTGCTCGAGGTGGAGACGGACAAGGCGGTCACCGCGATCCCGTCGCCGTTTACCGGTGCGGTTGCCGAGGTGCGGGTCGCGGCCGGCGACACGGTCCACGTGGGCGATGTGCTGGTGGTCTTCGCGGGCGGGGAAGTGGAACGCGACGCATCGCCTGCCGCCACTTCGCCGGAAACCGTGCCGTCTATCCGGGCGGAAACACCGATCGACGTTCAAGCGGCTCCGGCACCCGCGGCGGTTGAAGGCGCCCGCCGCCCGCCGGTACCCGCATCGCCGGCCACGCGCCGCCTGGCCCGTGAATTGGGGGTGGATCTTTACGGGGTGCGCGCGACCGGCCCCCAAGGACTGGTGACGGCCGAAGATGTGCGACGCCACGCCGAAGATGCCCCGAAGGGCGCTGATGCCGAGGCCGATTTGGCGTTAGACGCGGCCGGTGCCGTTGGTCCGCTCGTATCGCCCACGCTGCCGGATTTCTCCCAGTGGGGGCCGGTCGCGACGGAACCCTTGCGGTCCCTGCGGAAAGCCACGGCCCGTCAGATGGCGCTGGCCTGGTCCCAGATTCCGCACGTGTCCAACCAGGGGGAGGCGGACGTTACCGCGCTGGAGGCCCTCCGCAAACGCCATGCCGAGGCAATGGCGAAAGACGGCGGGCGGCTCACCCTGACGGTTTTTGCCGTCAAGGCGGCCGTGGCCGCGCTCAAGCGTTTCCCGCGCTTCAATGCCAGCCTGGACATGGCCGGAGAACAGATCATCATCAAACAGTATTATCACGTGGGGGTCGCGGCAGACTCCCCCCGGGGCCTGATCGTGCCGATATTGCGCGACGTGGACCGCAAGAGCATCCGGGAGCTGGCGCTGGAGTTTGAGGGCCTGGTGGCGCGGGCCCGGGAGGGCAAGACCCGCCTGGAGGAGCTCCAGGGCGGCACCTTCACCGTCACCAATGCCGGAGCCGTGGGCGGCGGGCATTTTTCACCGATCATCAACTTCCCCCAGGTGGCCATTCTGGGCATGGGCCGTGCTTCCCTCAAACCGGTGGTGCGGCCTGATGCCGAAGGCGATCCGCAAATCGTGCCCCGCCTCATGCTGCCGCTGGTGCTGAGCTTTGACCACCGCATCGCGGACGGGGCCGAAGCCATCCGTCTGATGCAGACCATGGTGGCGACCCTGGAGGATCCGGAAACGATGATTTTGAATTTTTAGATGACTTTTGCTTTGAATCTAAGCCCTGCACCTCCGGTAGAGGATCAGGAAGAGTTTTGACGATTCGGTAAGATTTTCCCTGATCGTTCATTTTCTTCCACGTGGAAGACGTGGAAGTAAACGAACCAAAAGAAGACGCCCGTATCCCGCTTCACCCTGCGCGTCGTCGGAGTGGCCGGCGCACGCGGAAACTCACCCACCTGCGGCGGGCTCAGACAGTCCGCGCGCTTATTCCCGGTCACCCCGCCGATGCTCGGCGCGGGACAAAGGGGATACAATTCAAAGCATTAAAACAGGCATTTGTCCCCTTAAGGGGCGGCTTGAAACCTTATCACGATGTGTGCGTCAGCTTTTTCTTGATAAAGCCGGAAACGGTCATCAAATGTAAAAGGAAGAGACGAAATCATGGTCATGGGCGAGTTCACACAGGAAACCGACCTGCTGGTGATCGGCGGCGGGCCCGGCGGATATGCGGCGGCCTTTCGGGCGGCGGATCTGGGCCTGGATGTCATGATGGTGGATATCGCGGAACGGCCGGGCGGCGTCTGTCTGCACCGGGGCTGCATTCCCTCCAAGACCTACCTGCACCTGGCCGAACTGATCCATGATGCCCGGCATGCCGGCCCAATGGGGGTAAGCTTTGATCCCCCCCGGCTCGATCTGGCGGCCATGCGTGCCTGGAAAGGCCAGGTGGTGGATCAACTTGCCCGGGGCTTGGTCACGCTTACCGAAAAGCGCGGCATTCAATATATCCAGGGCCGGGCGGTATTTGAAGACGATCGCCACGTGCGCATCAAGGGCCGCGACGCCCTGCGGGTCACCTTCAAGAGCGCCATCATCGCGGCGGGTTCGCACGCCACGGCGCTGCCCGGCACAGATTTCGGCCAGGGCGGCCGTATCATGAGCTCCACCGGTGCGTTGAATATCACGGATATTCCGGAAACGCTGCTCGTCGTGGGGGGCGGCTACGTGGGGCTCGAGCTCGGTATGGTCTATGCGGCCCTGGGCAGCCGGATTACCCTGGTGGAAGTGGGGGATCGATTGCTGCCGGGCGTGGATGCGGATCTGGTGGCGCCGCTCAAAAAGCGTCTGAACGACGCCTTTGAAGCCCTGTTGTTCAATTCCCGCGTGACGCGTCTCGACGCCTCGGAGCATGGCGTGGAAGTCCAGATCGAAAGCGGGGACGGCGCCGCATCCCTGGCGGTGGACCGGGTCCTGGTGGCCATTGGCCGGCAGCCCAACACCGCAACGCTGGGCCTGGAAACGACCGGTGTCCAGTTGGACGAACGCGGCTTCATTCGCGTGGACGACCAGCAGCGTACCGCAATACCGCATATCTATGCCGTTGGCGACATCGCCGGCGGCGTCATGCTGGCCCACAAAGCCATGGTGGAGGGCAAAATCGCGGCCGAGGTGGTTGCCGGCCGCCCGTCGGCTTTCGACGTGCGGGCCATCCCGGCCGTTGTCTACACAGACCCCCAGATCGCCTGGGCCGGCATCACCGAAGAGGACGCCCGGCGGCAGGGGCTTGCCGTAGCCGTCGAGAAATTTCCCTGGAAGTTTTCCGGCCGGGCGCTCACCACCGGCACACCGGCCGGTCTCACGAAGATGATCATCGACGCCGGCACGCGCCGCGTTCTCGGCGTGGGCATCACCGGCCGCGGGGCCGAAGGTCTCATCGCCGAGGGCGTGCTGGCGATCGAAATGGGGGCGCTGGCCGAAGACGTGGCCCTCAGCATGCACGCCCATCCCACCCTTTCCGAAACCGAAGGCGAAACCGCCGAGATCTTTCTCGGGGCGGCGACCCACATCCTGCCCAAAAAATGACCAAAACCTCAATCCATCATTGAAATTTATTGCCCGGCCAGCCGATATAGAATCGATGGATATAACCGGTTTTTAAGGGCATCGCGTCTTGACACGCCAGCACCGGTTCTGTATAGAATTTTAGCCATACAATCACGAATCATTCTTATCTGCCACCCTGGTGCCGCATCCATGGCATACGCTGACGCAAATGTGTTCGACCCAATCCATTAACCGCTAGTTTCGACCTGCTGAGGGCTAGTACCTATTATGGACCGTCGCACCTTCCTTAAAATCGCCGGCATGGGCAGCATGGCGTTTGCCGCTGGTTGTTCGCCTGATCCCGATCGCAAACTATTCAGCCTGGTGCAGGCCCCTGACGACATGGTTACCGGGGAGCCCCAGTGGTACGCCACCACCTGTCGGGAGTGTCCGGCCGGCTGCGGCGTGATCGCCAAAAACCGCGAGGGGCGGGTGATCAAGCTGGAGGGCAATCCGGGGCATCCGGTCAACCGGGGTGCGCTTTGCATGCGGGGCCAGGCCGCGCTGCAGGGCCTCTACGATCCGGATCGCATCGGATCACCGCTTTTAAAAGAAAAGGGCGGCTGGCGTGCCATCACGAACGATGAAGCTCTGAACATTATTCGTCGCAAAACCGCCGCAGCGGCACGCAAAGGACCGGAGCGTATTCAGTTCTGGACGGATGTGATGGGCGCACCGCTTTATGACCTGGCGGCGGAGACCATGGGGGGCTGGAACGCATCACCACCGGCGGTGTACGAACCGTTTGGGTATGATGCCTTGAAGGCCGCCAATGAAACACTTTTCGGGATCGATGGCCTGTTTGCCTATCGCATGGAAGGGGCGGATGTGCTGGTGTCCTTCGGCGCGGATTTTCTGGAGACCTGGTTGTCTCCGATGTCCTATGCGCGCCAATTCAAGACCATGCACGGCATGCGCAAAGGACGCAAAGGATTGTTCTTCCATGTCGGCCCTTTTCAATCGCTGACCGGTGCCAATGCTGACGCATGGGTGGCCTGCCACCCGGATACCGAAACGATCATCGCCCTGACCCTGATCCAAATCGGCCTGGACGTGGGACGTGCCGAACATCTGCCGTTTGGCTTGAAAGATGCTCTGGAAACGATCGTCACGCGTTATCCCAAGGCGGCTATGCTGGAACAGACCGGTGTGCCGGGGCCGGTTTTCGATCGCCTGGCCACGCGTCTGTTTCAGGCCCAGAACCCGCTTGTCCTCGGTACCGGGGCCGGCGCGCATGGCCCCAATGGCTACGCCACCAACCTGGCGGTCAACCTGCTCAATTATATCCTGAATCCGGCCCTGCCGCTGTTAGCGTTTGAGCAGCGCTACCGGGTGGAAACGGCCGCGCGCCGGTCGGTGATCCGGCAATTGGTCGATGACGTACGCGACGGCCAGACCGATGTTCTTTTTATCAACAATGCCAATCCGGTTTACACCCTGCCACCCGACACCGGGATGGCTGCCGCCCTGCAGGCGCCATCCGTTTATGTCGTCAGCTTCTCCAATGTGATGGATGAAACGACCGCCCTGGCGGACCTTGTGCTGCCGGTGCGATCACCATTGGAATCCTGGGACGCTTACGAAGGGGTTGCCGGTGCGGTGGGAATCCAGCAGCCGACGATTGGGCGTTTCGGCAATGCGCCGGCCCTGGGCGATGTCCTGCTGGCGACCTCTTTGTCGACCGAGACCCCGGCCGACAATTTCAAGACGTATCTCCCGCGCGCGATCCGTCGACGCCATGGCGGGATCGATCAGGTCGCCGACTGGGTGAATGTATTGCAGACCGGCGGCCTTTTCACGACGCCGCCGGCCGCGGCGCCCCCCAGCGATCCTGCCCGTATCGACCCCGCCGTTGTGGCGCAGGCCTTCGAGGCGCAAGCCGACCGTCCTAAAAGCCCGATCCTGATCGCAGCGCCATCCATTCGTTATCTTGACGGGCGGGGCGCCAATAAGTCCTGGCTCAATGAAATTCCTGATTCATTGACGCAAATCGCCTGGCAGACCCCGGTCCTGATGCACCCGGACACGGCGGCCGATTTGAATGTCACCGCAGGCGATTTTGTTACCCTGCAAGGCGATGGGGAGACGCTGGAAGCACCTGTCTACGACTGGGAGGGCGTCGTCCCGGGCGTGATGGTCATGGCGGTGGGCCAGGGGCACACCGGCCTGGGCCGCTATGCCCGCGACAAGGGGCGCAACCCCTTGCGCCTGTTGCATGACACATCCCGGAACCCTGGAGGGGGCGTCCAGTTTATGGCGCACCCCATCACCGCCAAGGCCACCGGAGCATCCGCCAAGCTGGCCACGACGTCCGGCAGCCGGGTGCAGCACGGCCGTAAAATTGCGATGCAGATCTCACTGCAGGAATTGCGCAAGCCCACCGATCCTGGGAAACCCGGCCTGACCATGTGGGACTTTCCGCTGACCTTGCCGATCCCGGAGGGCTACGATCACAAACGGGATTTTTATCCGCCCCACGATCATGAGGGTTACCGCTGGACGATGGTGGTGGATCTGGATCGTTGCATTGGTTGCAATGCCTGTGCGGCGGCCTGCTATGCGGAAAACAACATCGGTGTGGTCGGTCAGGAGCGGATTGTCGAAGGGCGTGAAATGGCCTGGCTGCAGATTCAACGCTATCTGGACGAAGAAACCGGCACCCGGGTGACGTTCCTGCCCATGATGTGCCAGCATTGCGACAATGCGCCCTGTGAAGCGGTCTGTCCGGTTTACGCACCCCACCACAACAAAGAGGGGCTCAACAACCAGATTTACAATCGCTGCATCGGCACCCGCTTCTGTTCCCAGAACTGCCCCTACAAGGTGCGCCGCTTCAACTGGTACAGTTGGCAATGGCCGAAGCCGCTGGATCTGCAGTTAAACCCGGACGTCACGGTGCGGGCCAAGGGGGTGATGGAGAAATGCTCTTTCTGCATTCAGCGCATCAAAGCCGCCCACAATGTTGCCAAAAATGAAAAGCGGCCCATTCGGGACGGTGAAGTGGTGCCCGCCTGCATGCAGACCTGCCCCACCAGGGCCATCGCCTTCGGCAGTCTGATGGACCCTGAGAGCCAAGTGCGCAAACTTGTGGGTGACCCGCGGGCCTACCAGGTGATGGGCTATGTCAACACCAAACCGGCGGTCATCTATCTTAAAAAAGTGGTTCAGGAGGTTTGACCCCCATGTCCGAGCTGACCTTTGCCCAGGTTGACCAGACGGTTCTCAACACACTCGAGCCCCCCGGGAAAAGCTACTGGGCCCTGATTGCGCTGCTGTTTTGCGGGGTCCTCCTGGGCGCCAGCTGCTGGATCTACCAGATATTTGTCGGCGTTGGCGTGGCCGGCATGAACAATCCCGTGGCCTGGGGAACCTACCTGATCAACTTTGTCTTCTGGGTGGGGATCGCCCATTCCGGCACCCTGATTTCGGCGATTCTGCATCTCTTCCGGGCCGGCTGGCGCAATCCCATCGCCCGTGCGGCCGAAACCATGACTGTTTTCGCGGTTTGCACCGCCGGGCTCTTTCCCTTCATTCACCTGGGGCGGGCCTGGATGGTCTACTACATGCTGCCCTTTCCCAACCAGCGCAACCTCTGGCCCAATTTCCAGTCGCCGCTCATGTTCGACGTGGTCGCCATCAGTACCTATCTGACGGTCAGCTCCCTGTTCTGGTACACAGGCATGCTGCCGGACCTGGCCATCGTGCGCGACAACGCCAGCGGTTTCCGCAAAAAAATCTTCACGGTGCTGTCCATGGGCTGGACCGGCCGTTTCGAGCAGTGGCGCCACTACACCCGCGGCTATCTCTTCTTTGCCGCCCTGGCCACCCCGCTGGTCATTTCGGTGCACAGTGTCGTTTCCTGGGACTTCGCCCTGGGCGTTGTGCCCGGCTGGCACACCACGATTTTCGCACCCTATTTCGTGGCCGGCGCGATTCATTCCGGCCTGGCCATGGTATTGACCCTGATGATTCCGCTGCGCCGGGTTTTCAACTCCCAGCAGATCATCACGATGCACGTCCTGGAGAGTGTGGCCAAGACCATCGTCTTCACCGGCCTGATCGTGGGGTTTGCCTACGCCACGGAATTTTTTATCGCCTGGTACAGCCACAATCCGCTGGAGCAGTACATCTTCCAATACCGCCCCACGGGTGACTATGCGGTGGGCTTCTGGGTCATGGCGATCTGCAATACGGTCGTGCCCCTGTTTCTCCTTGTGAAGAAGATCCGCACCAGCATCGTGGCCCTGTTCGTGATTTCCATTCTGATCAATATCGGCATGTGGTACGAGCGCTTTGTCATCATCATCACCAGCGTGGCGCGCGATTTTATCCCGCACGCCTGGGGGCTCTTTGCACCGTCCCTGATCGAGTACGGCATCATGATCGGAAGTTTCAGTCTGTTTTTCTTTCTGTTCTGCCTCTTTATCAAACACATGCCTTCCATCTCCATGACGGAAGTCAAAGAAATGCTGGAATAGGGAGGGGTCATGCCGGCCGAAAAACGTTTAATGGGGTTGTTCAAGGAACCGGATCAGGTGGTCGACACGCTGAGGGCACTCAAATCCTCGCCCTGGTCGGTCGTCCGGGTTCACGGCCCGATCCCCAATCACAAGATTGCCGATGCGCTCAACTTGCCCAAAAGCAAGGTCGGCTATTTTACACTGGCCGGCGGCATCATCGGCTTTTTCACCGGGTTTTTGTTCGCGGCCTATACCTCGGTCCAGTGGGATCTGATCGTCGGCGGCAAACCGGTGGTCGCCCTGGTGCCGTTTTTCATCGTGGGATTCGAATTCACGATCCTTTTTTCGGTCATCGGCAACGTTATCGGGCTGATCAACATCGGCGGGCTGCCGGACTACGCGGGGCTGGCCGAATACGACCCCCGCTGTTCCGGCGATCATTACGGCATTACGGCAGCCTGCGACCCGGTGGGCGAGACGGAACTGCGCCAGTTCTTCCAAGATCGCGGTGCCCAGGTGGCAACACTGGAAACGTCATCGCAAGCCGCCTGAACGTCGACGGCACCGGTAGATCAGTAAAGGGAAAGGCACCCCACGGCATATGAAGACATCGCCCATCAGGAAAATCTTTCTGGCACTGGCCGCGGTTGGCATCGTCACCTTCCTCGTGGCCTTGTTTACGCGACATCCCGAACGCGCCTGGCAGGCTTACCTGATCAATTTTCTGGTGTGGTCCGCTATCGCTCAGGGGGGGCTGCTATTTTCGACCATCATGCATACCACCCGGGCCAAGTGGAGCGGCCCGCTGTCCAATCTGGCGGAGGCTTTCACCGCCTTTTTCCCCTATTCCATCGTTCTCTTCCTGTTGCTCTTCCTGGGGCGCGAACACGTTTTCCCATGGCTGCATGAAGATTTGCACGGCAAGGAAGCCTGGCTAAACGTCCGTTTTCTTTTCTCCCGCGACCTCATCGCCTTGCTCGTACTTTACGGTCTGGGGCTGGCATACACCTATCAGGCCCTGCGGCTGAAATTAACGAAGGAACCCTCTGAGGGCGGCCGTCTGCGCGCCTTTCTGGTGCGGCGCTGGCAGCGCCGCCCGGAAAACATCGAGCGCTGTGAGCGTTGCAAGAACGTGCTCAGCATTCTCTACATGCTGGCCTTCGCCCTGGTGCTGTCGCTGATCGGCTACGATCTGGTGATGGCGGCTGACCCCCACTGGTATTCGACCCTTTTCGGGGCCTATTCCTTTGTCAAGGCCATCTACATGGGACTGGGGGCGGTGATCATTCTGGCGGCGGCGCTGCAGCTCCAGCCCGGCAACGGTTTTGAGATTCCCGCCAGCAACTTTCACGATATCGGCAAGCTCTTCTTCGCCTTCTGCCTGGTGTGGGCCGATTTTTTTTACGCCCAGCTGGTGGTCATCTGGTACGGCAACCTTTCCGAAGAGACGGCCTACATCATCGAACGGGTCATGACGCCCCCCTGGCAGGGCTTGGCCTGGCTGGTGTTCATCGTCTGCTTCATTGTCCCCTTTCTGGTGCTGCTCAACAAAAAAGTCAAAACCCTGCCGCGGTTCATGATGGTCTTCTGCGGTATCATCATCGCCGGCATGTGGCTGGAGCACCTGCTTCTGCTAGGACCGGCGCTTAACCACGACGCGACATCCATTCCTCTGGGGATCACGGATGTCCTCATCACGATGGGATTTTTCGGGCTTATGGCATTCGCGGTCTCCGGTTATCTGAAACAGTTTCCCGAGCTTGTGCGGGTGGGCCGCAAGGAGGTGGCGTGATGGATCCGATCGCCTTCCTGCAAAAAAAATGGCAGGGTCCTGGTGGCCAACGCCACCCCGCTTTTCTGGACGGCGGTATCGCTTGTCCTGGTGGCGGCCTTTCTTTTCTTTTTCTATACGCCGCCCCAGAGCATGATCGGGCCGGAACAGCCGATCCCGTTCAGCCACCGTCTGCATGCCGGCGTCAAGGCGATCCAGTGCCAGTTCTGCCATCCCTATGTGGGGCGTTCGAACCATCCCGGGCTGCCGCCGGTGGAAAAATGCCTTTACTGCCACAACTACATCATCGCCAATCACTGGTGGATCCAGGAAGAACACCGCTATTTCGACACCGCGACGCCGACCCCCTGGGTCAAGGCCAACTTTCTGCCCGAGCATGTGCTGTTCAACCACCAGCGACACATCCGTTTCGGAATCGAGTGCCAATCCTGCCACGACCAGGTGGAAACCCAGGATCGCATCAAGGGCAAGCATTTCAAGATGGGGTTTTGTATCAACTGCCACACGGAGAAGAAGGTCAATCTGGGTTGCTGGCTGGCCTGTCACAGCTGATGGGCGCCACCCCTGGCGTTTATGAGGTAGTGTTTACATCACGATCTGCGCTGAACGGTTCCGCCCCAGACGAACATGTCATGGTCCGTCTAGAGCGAAAACCCAAAGGAGATTCATTTTGACGACCAATGCGACAAGCGCGTTGCCGACCTACATGACGGCCAAGGGGTTCTGCCTCACCTCCGGCTTCTGGATGATGGTGGCCACCTTCATGGGGCTCCTGGGGGCCACGGAGCTCATCGCGCCCGACCTGACCGAGAATATCGGCTGGGTCGTGTTCGGCCGGGTGCGCCCGATCCATGTCAATCTGGTGCTGTTCGGGTTTGTCACCCCGGGGTTGCTGGCGGCGGCCTTTTACTATCTGCCGCGCTTGCTGCGGGCCGAACTTTTCAGCGAGATGCTGGGCGTCGTGACGGTGGCGCTCTGGAATCTGACCCTGCTGGCGACGATAGTCACCCTGGCGGCGGGCTACACCCAGGGCCGGGAATATGCCGAGATGGTCTGGCCGGTGGACATGATGGTGGTTCTCATTTTCGTGCTGGTCCTGATCAATTTCATCATGACGGTCACACGGCGCAAAGAACCGGTGCTGTATGTGTCGGTCTGGTACGCCTGCGCGGCGATTGTCCTGACCGGGGTGACCTACTCGCTGGGCAACGTGATCTGGCGGCCCGATACCGGGGCTCTGGTCGGGATTCCGGATGCGATTCTGCTGTGGTTTTACGGGCACAATGTGTTCGGCCTGCTGCTGACGCCGCTTTCGGCCGGGGTGGCCTATTACGTCATCCCCCGGGTCTGCCGGGCACCGCTCTACAGCCACACCCTGTCCCTGCTAGGCTTCTGGTCCCTGATCGTGGTCTATACCCATATCGGGACGCACCACCTGCTGCAGGTGCCGGTGCCGACCTGGCTCAAGGTCATTTCCATCGTCGACAGCGTGGCCATGGTGATCCCGGTGATGGCCTTCCTGATCAACATCTGGTACACGGCCAAAGGCCGGCTGGGCGAAATCCATGCCGACATCGGTGCCAAGTTCATTTTTACCGGCACCATCATGTATTTTTTCGTCAGCATCCAGGGCTCCATCATGGCCCTGCCCCAGGTCCAGCGCATCACCCATTTCAACAACTGGGTGGTGGCCCACGCCCATGTCGGGGTGCTGGGATTCGCCGGTATGATCGCCCTGGGAGGCATGTACTACGTGCTGCCCAAGATTACCCGCAAACCCCTCTACAGCCGGTTCCTGGCGGATTTTCAGTACTGGATGGTCCTGCTCGGCGTCGTGGGTTTTACCGTGGTACTGACCATTGTCGGTCTGATCCAGGGCAATGCCTGGTACAACGGCGAGACGGTTTACCGGGTGCTGCCGCAAATGCAGATGTATTACATCACGCGGGCCTCCATCGGTCTTTTGATTTTCACCTCGGCGGTTCTCGGTCTCTATAACATTGTCAGAACCCTGTGTTCCAATCCCGGAGAGAAGTTGTCATGAAGATGACACCCAGAGCGGTGGTGTTCGGAAGTCTCCTCATTTTAGGGGCGATTGTGTTTATGGTGGTCTACGTCCCTTATATTCACAACGACGAGACGCCCTCCGATATCTATCGCGATCGCAGCGAAACGGAAGCCGCCGGGCGGGCGGTCTATATCGCCAACGGTTGCGTCTACTGCCACAGCCAGTCGATCCGCAGCATTGACTGGGGCCTGGGCGCGGAACGCATTGCCCAGTCGGGTGACTACGTGACCGATCACCCGATCCTGCTGGGATCCCAGCGCACCGGGCCGGATCTGTCCCAGGCGGGCGGCGAGCATCCGGACGACTGGCACCTGGCACATTTTACCAACCCCCGCTACACGCGTCCGCTGTCGATTATGCCGGCCTTTGCGTTTGTCGGGGAGGAAAAACTGGAGGGCTTGATCCGCTATGTCCAAGGGCTGGGGATGAAGGATGCCGATCATCGCATGGCGCGCCAGATGTTGTGGAAACAGCGCGCCATCGCGGCCTACGAAAAGGGTGTCGAAGCCAACGTCAACTGGTTGCATGTCAATGTCCCGGAGGGCTGGCGCACGGTGCCCAACCCCTACCCCACCACACCGGCCGGCCTGGCCCGGGGACGTAAACTTTACCAGGATTTCTGTCTGGGCTGCCACGGCCCGGTGGGCGATGGCATGGGACCGGCCCAGCCCTGGATATATCCGCCGCCGCTGAATTTTACGATTCTCAAGGACCGCGGCGTATCGGGCGGTATTTTGTACTACCAGATCATGAACGGCATTACCGGGACCGCCATGCCCTATTTCAAACGCGAACTGGAATCCGAAAAAATATGGGACGTGGGTAATTTCGTGGCCGTGAATTTCATCAACCAGAGCGATGCCAACGCTGAACCGCGGGGCATCGACGCCGCCTACGAGCCCTGAGCGGCGGGGCAACGTCCGCGGTCGGCATCACCTGAGGCAAACGGATGTACTTTCCTTATTTTGTGACCTATATTTTGATCGGCTTCGGCCTGACCCTGATCGTGTTTGCCTGGGCCCTGGCCAGCGGGCAGTTCAAGGACCAGCAGCGTGCCCGCTATCTGCCGCTTCAGGATGACCCCGACCCCCAGCCGGTGCGGGTATCCCGTTTCGGGCGGTTGGAAGCCTACACCCTGTTTTTTCTGGCATCGGCCGGGCTGGCCGCCAGTGCGGCGGTGGTGATTTTCGCCCTCTATTACGGAGGTTAGACGACTCATGCGGCTTTTTACCTTATGGAATTTGCAGGCGATTTACCTCTATCTTTTTCCGACCCTGCTGTTCATGGTGGTTTTCGGCGTGGGCCTGGCATTTGCCCATTTTCGTCGCGAAGGGGATCAGGCCCGCCATGACACGATCATCTATCGTTACCCCGACGGGATCGAAGATCGCGACGCACCCTTCCCGCTGGTGATGATGTTGATTATCGTCGGAACCTTTTTATGGGCCTTTTTCTATATCCTCATGACGGGGATTCTGGGGGTAGTCATCTGAAATGAGCGAACACGTTCACAAAGAATCGATCGTAAAAACCTGGCTGGTGGTGCTTTCCCTGGTAGCGCTGATTCTGGCCAAAGGGTTTTTCTCCTTTTTTATCGTCTCCGACCGCAAGATGCCGGACTGGGATTATCGTCCCATCCTGGACGTCCCGGCGGAGTCGCCTTATGCCGTATACGACAAGCTGCCTTATCCGCAGCATGTCCGGGGCGCCAAGGGGGAATAGATGAAAAAGAATCTGATCATCGCTTTGGCGGCCCTGACGGTGTTCTTTGGGGCGTATTCGGCCCTGACGGTCTACGACACCTATTTCAAATTCGGCCGGATGTGGCAGACCCCGGCGGTGCGCCCGCATGAAGCGCCGCTCCTGGTGATGGAGCCGGGGGTCGTTCCGGTCCACGGCGGCGAGGCCCTCTATCGTACGGCCGATCCGGCGTCGCTCTTTTCACCGTTTAACAGTTGGTCCCCCGAGATCATCGAACAGGGGAAAACACTCTATTTCACCTACTGTCAGCAATGCCACGGCGTCAACTATGACGGCCAGGGGACCGTGGGGCAGAGTTTCGCGCCCCTGCCCGCCGACCTGCGCAGCGCCAAAGTCCAGGCCACGGGGGAAGGTTTGATGTTCAAAGAAATCAGCTATGGCGTCGATCGGCCCGGTGCCCGGCAGCCGGCGCTGGCCACCACGATTTTTCCGGATGACCGCTGGAAAATCGTCCATTATGTCAAGTCCTTGGGGGTGCGCTGACGTCGGGCATACCATCACATCCGCCTTCCCGCCCATCCCACGCGTCATCAAAATGGTTCGGAAAGTGAGTGCGCCGCAAGTGGTCTCGCCGTTAGCGGGGGCCGCCGCCCCGCCCTGGGCCGTTCTTGTTTGTGAAACCCTATGCAGACGGACGGGTATGGCACCATGAACGATCTTCCCGGCGCCTGCGAGCTATGTGGTCTGCCGCTGCGCTACGGCCGGTTTGCACTGGCGCAGGAGGATCGCCGGATTCATTTCTGCTGCCAGGGCTGCCGGCAGGTTTACCTCATGCTGAGCGAGGCGGCGGATGCAACCGACCCGGCCGAGTTCCGCAATAGCGACCTGTTTCGGCGCTGTGTTGAAATGGGCGTCATTCCCCGCTCGGAAGAAGATCTGGCCGAAGTCTCTCACCCCCCTGTTTTCCAGGACACGGCGCCGGAGGGTGCGTCATCCAGCGCTGTCCGGGAAGGTCTCCTGGCGCTGCATATGTCGGTCGAGGGGATGTGGTGCCCGGCCTGTGCCTGGGTCATCGAAGAAACCCTTCGCAAACGTCAGGGAATCAACGCGGCGCGCTGTAATTTCAGCACCGACCGCCTGCGCTGCGAATATGACCCCACCCGGACGTCTCCCGACAGGATCCAGGAGATCATCGCGCACCTGGGTTATAGCGCCCGCCCGCCGGATGCCCTGACCGCCGACCGGCAGCAGCGCCGTCAGTTTGTCCGGTTTGCCATTTCGGCGTTTATCTCCATGAACGTCATGATGCTATCCTTTTCCCTCTATTCCGGATTTTTTACCGATCTGGCGGCCGATGCCGTCTGGAAAATTTCCTGGCCCATGTTCTTCATGGCCACGGTGGTGATGGTCTACGGCGGCTTGCCGCTGCACCAAAGGGCTTTCAGAGGTATCCTCAATGGTCAGCCGGGCATGGAGGCGCTGATCAGTATCGGCGCGATCAGTGCATACAGCTACAGCGTCTTCAATCTTTTGCAGGGCAGCATCCACCTCTATTTTGATACGACCTGCATGCTGATTATCCTGGTCCAGCTGGGTAAGCTTCTGGAGCGGCGGGCCAAAGATCGGATTCAGGAGGACCTGGGGCACTATTATACCTTGATGCCGGCCAAAGTGCGCCTGTGCAGCGTTGCGGATACCCGGGGCCGCTATGTTGCCGCCGCGCAATTGGCGTCGGGTGACCTGTTCCGGGTGGCGGACGGGGAAACGCTGGCCGCGGACGGCCTGGTGATCGAAGGGCAAGGCACGATCGACGCGTCTTCCCTGACGGGGGAGGCCCGGCCGCAGCCCAGGATCGAGGGGGACCGCCTGGTCAGCGGCACGCGTGTGATCGAAGGCACGTTTTTGGTGCGGGCCGAAAATGTCGGCCCGGCCGCGACCCTGGGCCAGATGCTGGCCATCATGGATGCGGCCTTGAGCCGCAAGACGCTCGTGGAAGGCCGGACCGATCGTATTCTGCGACTTTTTGTCCCGGTGATGATCGTGCTGGCGGCACTGACCACCCTGGTCCTTCTGGCGCAGGGGGCCGCTTTCGAGCCGGCGTTTATTCGCGGGTTGACCGTGCTGGTCATCTCATGCCCCTGCGCGTTGGGATTGGCGGTGCCCCTGGCCCGGGTGGCGGGTGTGTCGTTGGCGGCCCGCAGGGGGATTCTCGTCCAGGATTTTACCGCGTTCGATATGGCCGAACGGGTCGATACGGTCGTTTTTGACAAGACCGGCACCCTGACCCATGGTCGTTGGCAGCTGCAGTCCGTTGTGCCGCTGGCAACCCTGACGGCGCACGAGATCCTGGCCCTGGCAGCGGGGATGGAGCAAGGCGTCGATCACCCGATCGCGGTCGAGATCCAGCGGGCGGCCCGCGCGCGGCAGATAGACGTCCTGCCGGTTACGGCGCTGACGTCCCATGCGCGGGGTGTGTCCGGCAACTGGGAGGGTCGGCCGGTGCGGTTGGGCAGTGCCGATTTTGCCGGCGCGGCCCGGTTCGTGCTGGACGATACGGCAGCGAACCAGGCTGCGGACGATACGGCGGTTGTGTCGTGGATTTTCCTGGCGGTCAGCGACCGGATCGTGGCCCGTCTGGGGTTTGGAGATCGATTGAAATCCGGTGCGTCAGCGGCGGTAAGGCGGCTGCAGGCCAGGCATCTGGACCTCAGCATCATATCCGGCGACAGTCAGACGACAACGGATCAGGTGGGCGCTCGGCTGGGCATAAACAACGTGATGGGGGACCGGCGACCCGCCGAAAAAGCGCGTTTCATCGAAAATCTGCGCCGGAAGGGCCATTGCGTGGCCATGGTCGGGGACGGCGTCAACGACGCCCCGGCGCTGGCTTCCGCCGATCTGAGCGTGGCGGTCTTTGCCGGCCGGCAATTGGGCGAAGAGGCCCAGGCCGTGACCCTCATGCAAGGCGACCCCCTCCAGATGGATGCTTTTCTGGCGTTTGCGGTCCGGGTCAACCGTAAAATCGAACAGAATTTATGGGGCTCGCTGATCTACAATCTGGTGAGCATTCCGATCGCCATGGCGGGCTGGCTCTCCCCCCTGGTGGCGGTGGTTGCCATGTTGTTGAGCAGTCTCAGCGTGACCGGCAATACATTGCTGTTGATTCGTGGTGAAAATCGATCGACCTCCGCGGCGGAGGCTGGTCCCGGGGGCGCGGGTCTGGTATAGACACCCGGGTGCGCGTACCCAAAGGTGTCACCCAAAGGAATGGGTGAAAGTGCTTCCAAGGCGACGTTGCACCGGCACCCGCAGAAAAGCATCACTTCAAACAGGGGCGCTGATCCGTGAGGAACCCGGTGGCCTGCCGGGGAGAGATAGGTTGTCATGGCGGATAAAAAAGCGATCAATGCGGATGTCGCCGAACTGGCCAAATTCGAGGCGGCCGCCGCGGGGTGGTGGGCGGCCGGCAAGGAATTTCAGGCCCTGCATGATATCAACCCGCTGCGCCTGGATTTTATCCGGCAGCGGGTCGATCTCTCCGGCCGCGCGGTGGTGGATGTGGGCTGTGGTGGCGGAATTCTAACCGAAGCCTTGGCCCGGGCGGGCGCGCAGGTCACCGGGATCGATCTGGGACAGGCCGCGCTGGCGGCCGCGGAAGCGCACCGGCAAGCATCCGGCCTCCCCATTACTTACCGGCAGATCGATGCCGAGTCCCTGGCCGATCAAAGCCCGGCCGGATTCGACGTTGCGGTCTGTATGGAACTCCTGGAGCATGTTCCCGACCCGTCATCCATCGTGCAGGCCTGCGCCCGGCTGGTTCGTCCGGGCGGCCATGTGTTCTTTGCCACCCTGAATCGTACCCCCCTTTCGTATCTGCTGGCCATCGTCATGGCGGAGCGGGTCCTGCGGATTGTTCCCAACGGCACCCACCAGTATGAGCGCTTTATAGCGCCGCAGGAACTGGCCGGTTGGGCGCGTCACAGCGATCTGGCGGAGGGGGTTTTCCGCGGCATGCTTTATCTGCCCTTTGTACGCCGGTCCACGCTTATCCGGAATACGGCCGTCAATTACCTGGCCCATTTTCGGCGCAGGACCAATTCCTGATATCCGTCCGTTGACCGGGCTTCTCGAATCCTTTATAGTAATCAACTTTTGAAAGGCTTTAGATGAACCCGCCGTAGCATGCGGCGAGCGAAGATTTGAGCGGATCGGCAACCCGATGGATCGGGTGGCCCTTTTGATTACCGGAGATAGGGAAAACAATGGGGATGCTGGAAGCTGTTACCTCTCGACCACTACTGCTCATGATCGCCGGCGCCAAAGGGGCGATCGGCTCGACGCTGGCCCTGGCCAGCCAGATCATGCGGCATCAACCGGAAGTTATCACGCCTTATTTGACCACCGCGGATCTGTGGGAGGATTCCGGCGCCTCCGCGACAGTGCATGTGGCGGGATGGGATGTCAGCCGACGTCCGATGACCGAGACCTTGGCCTCGCACCGGGTGGTGCCGGAATCGCTGTGGCAGGGGATCCAGGACACGTTGAATCAAATCCAGGTGGCAGCGGCGCCGGAAGGTGGCCTGTCGGTGAGCGACCAGGTCGATCAACTGGGGCGCGATATCGATACGTTTCGGAAGGCGTATCCCGAGGCTCAGCCGGTGATGATCAACCTGCTGCCGGCCTGTTCGGGATGCTGTCTTGGCGACGATGATGACGCGGACGCCATGGAGGGGGGACGATTCCCGGACCTGGCCTACGCCCGGGCGGCGATCCGGGCCGGAATCCCCGTGGTGAACTTTACCCCCAACGATCTTGGCGATCCCGCACTGGAGGAGATGGCCGCGGAAAAAGGGATACCGCTGGTCGGGCGGGACGGCAAGACCGGGCAGACCTATTTTAAAGTCGTGCTGGCCTCGGCCCTCAAAGCCCGACAGCTCAGGGTGGATGGCTGGTACAGCCTGAATATTCTTGGCAACGCCGACGGCCGCAATTTGATGGACCCGGATTGTGCGCGCGGCAAGCTGGCCAATAAAACGGAACTGCTGGACGATGTTCTGGGCTACCGGGTGGGTGAGGCGTATGGTGAGAGCGCCCACAAGGTGCATATCGACTACTACCCCCCCCGGGGGGATGCCAAGGAAGCCTGGGACGTGATCGACATCAAGGGCCTTTTCGGGCTCCCCATGAGTATCCGGGTAAATCTGCAGGGGCGGGATTCGATCCTGGCGGCACCGATGGCGCTGGACCTGGCGCGCTGGGTGGTCCTGCTCCAGGCGGTCGGGCGGGGTGGGGCTGTGCCGGAATTGGGCTTCTTTTTTAAAAAACCGGAAGGTGAGCGGCCCGCAACGACCTACGAAGATCAGTTGCGCGACCTGAAAGCCCTGGAAGCCTTCTGCCGCCAGAAGTTGGCCACCTGACTTCGATTCAGCTATAAGAACTTTTGGATAGACACTCTTCAAGGAGTAATTTAATGGTTTTCGGCTACAGCACGAATGCGTATGTTAAATATTCGGTCAAAGAGTCCTTAGAGCGCATCGCCGCGCTGGGCTTCAAGGGGGCCGAGATCATGTGCGACCGGCCCCATCTGTATCCGCCCGACTTCGATGCGGCCGCTTTGGCAGAGCTCAAGTCCGTTCTCGATACCCATCATCTGCATGTCACCAACCTCAACAGTTTTACGCTCTTCGCCGTGGGCGACACCTACCTGCCGTCCTGGATCGAGCCCGAAGCGGAGCGTCGGGCCATCCGCGTCCGGCACACGCTGGAATGCCTTGAAGTGGCCCGGGCCCTGGGGGCCCGCAATATCTCCATCCCTCCGGGGGGGCCGCTGGAAAAAGGCATGACGCGTCAGGAGGCTTTCCGGCTTTTTTTCGACGGGCTGGAGCAGGTGCTTCCGACCGCGGAAGAACTGTCCATCAAGGTCCTGGTGGAACCCGAGCCGGACCTTCTCATGGAGAAGACCTCCGAATTCAAACCCTTTATCAAAGAAATGCAGTCGCCCATGATCGGCCTGAATTTTGACATCGGGCATTTTTACTGTGCCGGCGAGGACCCGGCCGTGGCGCTGGAAGAATTGTTCGAATGGGTGGGTCACATGCACGTGGAAGACATCGCGGCCTCGCGCAAGCACAACCATCTCATCCCCGGGTTGGGGGCCATCGATTTTGAAAACGTCTTCCAGACCATGGGGCGCCTGGGGTATGAAGGCGATATCAGCCTGGAGCTATACCCCTACGTCGAAACCCCGGATGCGGCCGGGAAGGAAAGCCGGGCCCATCTGGTGCCTATTTTTGAGCGGGCGGGCTATCCGGTTTAAACAAAGTCGCAACCGGCAGGGGGGCGGAAATCCCCCACGCTCTGAATCAGCTTGATTTGACCGGCGGTTGGATGAAGTTGTTCCTAACGCGCCGGTTTTTTTATGGGTTGATTACGTGGAACTTTCTCGGTGGTCAAAGCCCATAAATTTTCCATCGTCCAGTACCAGCCTGGATTTTGACACGGGAATTCTCAGCTACGCCAAGTATAAATAATTTTTATGGTTACATTAAAAAATATTAACGTTTTTATGGCGTTGACCGCGTTCTGCCACCATCCTGAACAATCACACCGCTTAAAACTATTACCGAATGACACCCGGTAATAGATACCGGCCGGAAATCCCTTCTCTGATCGACCTGTCAATATTTTGACCTTGAACCACTTCCCGACCCACCATGTTGTGTACACCGCCTGTTTTGGCCATCGGGCATGGATTCGGACAACTGCCTGTAATTATGTATTTTTATGCAAAGTTCATATTTAACCAGGCGATTCGAGAAAATCGGCATGTAAATTGCTGTAATTAATGAGCGAGATTCATTGATTAAAGCTGAACCAAAGGAATAAAGGTCTAATCCGACTCAGGAAACGAGGTGCAAAATGATTTCTTCCCCATGCCGCAATTGTGAAAACATCAATCAGTCCAAGGATGAATGCGTCACGACATGCCGCCAATTAGAGGAAATCCGCCGTCTTCAGTTTCGTAATCGCGATATCAGCGTATGTCGCGCGATCGATTACGCCGATGACAATCGCTTCCTCGTCGGGCATGCTGAATACAGGCAAATGGCCTGAAAAAGATTGCGGCCGTGTATTAGAAGCGTTTTGGGCGAATCACCGGGATCTTAGTTTTTTTGGGACTCCTTGCAGGCAGGTTGATTTCAAACGGTGCTCGCGGCACAGGCCGCAGTTTTAGTCATCAACCATAGATCAGAAAAATGTCGATAACCCTCCCTCCCCCAGAGAAGGCCTGCCGGAAACGGCGGGCCTTCTTATTTGAAGGTTTCGTAATATGTCCGATCCACCAGAGGCGGACAGCGTCCCTGAAAAGGGATAAATATCGGCGTTACGCGTATCCCTCGTCACTGCAGCGTACCGTCAGCACGTTTCATTCCTCGGCATTCGCAAGCCGTATCTCAAACTTATCGCGAAACCGTCTGAAGTATGGTTTTTTACGAATTCAGTTTCGTTGGGAATTCCAAAGTAAGGAATCGATTGCCATTATTAGATGATATTGAGTAATCTCTTGATAATTAATAGTATCTATACTACCGAATCATGCAGCTATCTTATGAAGCGCCCCTTCCCCAAAGCCGGTAACCTAAAATCGAGACAACAACGCCAGGACCAAAGTAATTTTGTTATCGTCCTATCAACGATAATTGCCTCAAGATAATTATCTTCCGTAATTATCACGCAGAGTGATAATATTAACGTTAGGCAATATATGGTGATATTATGAAACCTTGGGCCTCAGGACCTATTGAGCTTAAAAATCACGCGATCGAGCATTTAAAGAAAGGTAGCCCTTTTGATCTCCGAATTGCCTTAATTAGCATTGACAATTCCGTGGAACTCGCGATTCGTACATATTTAGGATTACCTAAAAGATCGAGAGTAGCGCCAGGCCCAACCAGACAAGAATTAGAAAATGTAAAAAATAGTTTTCCAGGCTTGCTTGATCTATTTGAAAAATACGCACAACAGCATTTGGACGGAATCGAGCTGGGTGACATAGAATGGTACCATCGCATACGAAACCAATTGTACCATGAAGGGAATGGAATAACCGTCGATAAGCAACAAGTTGACGCGTATTACCAGATTGCCAAAATTCTGATAGGAAATTTATTTGGAGATGAAGAAGTAGAAGAACCCATTAAAGAAATAGAGGATTCAGTTACAAAATTAGGTCTTTTTGTACAAAAATGGGCGTCAATAGAGATGGAGTTACGATCAAAAGCAAAACAGCTTTTACCAAAAGACAAGCATAGTGCAGGGTCTCTTGCAGCTATCATTGATGCTCTATATACAAAAGGGGTAGACTTAAGAGATATAAGAAAGGACTTAGCGGCTTTAAGTCAGATTAGGAATAATATCGTCCATACTGGATCAGGATCAGAGGAAATACTTGAAGGCAGTATAAAGAAGGTCGATATAATTTTGAAAAGATTAGATGAGGTTTCCTAACCAGCCACTCCTGCGGACTCGATTCCCTCGCCGCAGAGTGACGTCGTTTGCCGAAATTAAATCATGGCCATCTTAAAGTGCACCAAAAAATGTTTATCTGAATTGAAGGTTAGCCCTGAAAGCGCCCCAGTGCTTTCGGGCAGCATTAGTGGCTGGCACGTTAATCTCATCCGGATCGACCGAAGAAAATGCCTTCTCTTTACCCATGATTTAACGCTGTATTCTATTTTTCTGCCGGGATTGACTAAGCCCGATTTTCAAAGGATAGGAGATATATTCGGGCAGAGTCTATTCAAAAACCTAATCAGAGAAGGCCTGCCACAAGCCCACATTGAATTGTTTCTCGAGGATATCCGGGAAATTCGATTTGCCAAGACCGATAATCGAAGTGTGCTTGGTTCCATGACGGATCTCACGTTTCAGATTAAGTTTATTGTCTCGGATAGTGGCGGCCTGGCCAATACGGATATTGTGAAATTGAACCATGATTTGAATCGCATACCGATGAGCGCAATCCCGGAAATTCACAGTATCGATGAGCTTAGAGCATTTTGTAAGCGGTTGATGCAGATAACATTCAACGGATAGGGACAGATGATATGTGCCCAAGACACAAACCGTCAAATTGAATAATAGAAAACGAGAATACTCTGCCGCTTGGTTGATAGAGAGGAGAAGGCGTTTGAAGAAATTTGCCATTCTTTATATATCGCTACTAGTCATGGTAAGCATTGCTTTAGCGGCATGTGCCACGCAAAATACAATAAACGGTCTTTGGCAAAATTCCGAAGAAATCGGTACCCTTGAATTCAAAGACACAGGGGAAGTTATTATTGTGGATAATATGTCGGCTACGGTAACCGGATATTACGAGATCGGAGAAGACGATTCGATAACGTTTGAACTCCTTGCTTCTGATATACTACGTCCCTCCGTGCAACCTATTCCAAAGACGGTTATCACGGCCAAGATAATTAAACTTACAGGGGACGCGCTGCAACTGGGTTTCCCTGGCGAAGAGGGCGTAGAAAACTATCGACGGGTTCGTTAAGCGACCGCACCGCAGGAGAATGGCAGGTACATTATTTGCGGAAATACCTGCTTCACGATTGGCAAAATCCTTTAATATTCGCTGGAAAATGACACCTTGAAACGGTGCATTTGCGTTCAGCGATGGAGCGGAGATCATGAGCGATATTCATGGTAAACCCATTGCTGAGCGTATTAACTGGTTGGTCGAACTCGCCCAACGTCACGGCAACACCTTTCGGAGTCCCGAAGCGTGGCTGTCGCGCGAACGCTATCTTGCGGAACACCCTACCGCGATTGCGGTGTTGAAGTGTATGGACGGTCGCATTAACATTCCGGTCGCGACCAACACCCCCACCGGGATTCTGATGCCTTTTCGCAATCTCGGCGGCATTTTTGATCTTGGCTGGCCCCACCTTGGCGAAGTGCTATCCCATCATGTCTTGCGCATGACCAGCACCGGTCGGCGTGTGCTGGTCCTTATCACCTACCACTGGTCGAAAGGCAACCCGCAGCGCGGGTGCGCCGGTTTCAATTACGACACCGGGGCGGCTATTGCCCACACCCGCGAAATTCTCCGCCAGGTTGAACACATTTTCGGGCGTGGTCACAGCACGGTCTATCCACTGGTATGCGGTTTCGAAACCGACGACGAAGCATTGATGATCCACGGCACCGATAACACCGTGCTCGATCTTGCCAGTTTTTCCGCGACAGATGAAACGACCCTGGAGCCGCGCCTGGCCGCTCTGCTTCCCGACTTGCCTTCCCAGATGCGCGCCGACCTCATGCCATTGCTGCGCGGCAACCTTGAACACATCGCGCAGGTGCGCGAACAGGCGAGGCGACACGAACGTGTGCTCGACGTCGAACATCGCGAATGGATGATTTGCCTGGGGCGCGGATTCGATTTCCTGCATACCCCCAATGTCGCGCTGATCATTGGCCCCTACAGCCCGGATCTGGCCGATCCACTGCGCAAAGCGGCCGGGATTATTGAGAACAACATGAAAACCGGTCGCATCCCGGACGATGGATTTCTGCTGCTGGCCTCTGTACCGTACGATGAAATCGGCGTCGACCGAGCGCGGGCCGAATTGAAGGCGCATTTTCTTTCGCGCTTCGCCGCCGGCGTGTTGCGCGACGAATTCGGCGAACTTGCGGGAAAAATGTTCACGCATACCGCCGTTCTGGACTGGCATTCACGCCGCCTCGAGCTGATCGATGACTGATGATGGAGGGGCAGATACCGAGCTAGTAAGGTAGGCGAGTGATATTATTGACGCCTATCGCTGGCGTAAATGTCTGAGATGATGCCGCTCTACCGCTTTGGGTTAACAGATGATAGCCCTAGTAAAGAGAATAGTTTAGTATTCAAACCTTCAACGCGATACATTCTATTAAAAATCACCATTTTACTGAAGGGGATAAAAAATGCCATGGGTCCCTTGGATTCAAATTGAAAAAGATGATTCTACAAAGGAAGAAGTGCAGCAGTTATATGAGAAAACTCGGAATTCTCTTACAGGAAAAATCTCCGATCTCACGCGCCTCACAAGTTTAACTCCCGAGGTTTCAGTTCGTTTAGATAGTTTGTGTTCAGCGGTTTATAAAAATGCTTCGGGTTTGACCCCACGTGAAAAAGAAATTGCGGCACTGGTCACTTCCTCCTTTGTTGGATGTGTTCATTGAATTGCCAGTCACCTTGAAGCCCTCGGTCGAGTGGCCCGAAATAAAGAATTTGCGATACAAGTTGCCGAAGATTACACCAAAGCGGATTTGAGTATTCGTGAAAAACTCATTGCGGATTTGGCCGTCAAAATAACCCGGTCACCCGATGCCTGCAGTCCTGCGGACATACAAAAACTCAGGAGTGAGGGGTTCTCCGATAAAGATATATTGAGTATCGTTGAGATTGTCGCCTACCAAAACATGAGCACGCGTATTATGGAATCACTTAGTACAATCGAATAAACTCCTAACATGCAGGATACGCATGGAAGAAATCAATGAAGATCCATCATTTAAGAAATGCTACTTTCGTCATCGAGGCGGGGAAATGCCATATTTTAATCGACCCCATGCTGAGCGAGAAGGGTAAATTGCCGCCGTTTGCGTGGTTTCGGCACAAACCCGAGAGAAATCCAATGGTTTCACTGCCGGGTAACGCTCCCGATATTTTAGGCAAAGTCACCCATTGCCTGATTACGCACAGCCAGAAATTCGGAATCAAAGCGTTGCAGCATACGGATCATCTTGACCCTGCGGGAGGCCGTTTTCTGCGTCAAAATAACATCCCAGTGTTTACGCGCCAGCAGGACGCATCCTATTTGCAAAAGAATGGCTTCAATGTTGTCGGTGCACTGAAATATTGGCAACCCGAACATGTGCTGGATGGCGAAATCACGGCGATTCCCGCGCTGCATGGTCATAGCTGGATCCATCGCTTCATGGCCAATGGGGCCGGTTTCTATCTTCAGCTTCCGGATGAGCCTTCTATTTATATCAGTGGGGATACGGTATACACCAAGGATGTCGAACGCGTTCTGACAGAATTCAGGCCGGATATCGCCGTCATGGCGGCGGGTAGTGCCAGTCTGGATGTTGGCGGACCGATTTTAATGCCGTTGGAAGAATTGGTAGCCTTTGTCCAAAAGGCGCCCCATAAAGTTATCGCGAACCATCTTGAAGCACTGAATCATTGCCCTACGACCCGTTTGCAATTGAAACAAGTGCTGGCGCGGCATGGATTGCTAGCAAAAGTTTTCATCCCAGATGACGGGGAGACGCTGATCTGCAATAAAAACAGATTGCAAGTGGCGGGCGGCAATTCCGCTGTGTGACCTTGCCGCGGATGAGCGCAATGTTTCCGGATCTGCCGACATCAACGAAGGTCATCAGATCCGCGGTGAATGACCCTTCGCCCCTCCCATCCACCGGTTACTGCCAATAGAACGACGCTTTCCAGTACGGAAAGTCGTCGAATGCGCCATGCTCCTGCGGGCCGTTCCCCTGCCCGAAGATTTTGAAGTGCATGCGATCCAGAACGGCTTCCGGTATGAGGTGCAGGGCGCGACGCATATTGCTCCAGCGTCCCGCCCGCCGATCCAGTTCGGTGGCCGGTGTCGTGAAACTGTTGTCGATCCAGGTGAGCAGGCTGCCGCTGGGAGTCATACCCCAGGCGGAGGTTTCACGGTCCTCATTTTTGGGCGAAAGGAACAGGCCATAGAATTGGGTCTTCGGGTGATCTTCCATGAATCGGATCGTATTGCTCAGGAAATTGTGGATAGAGTCGGCCGATGCCATATGCACGATGGTCGTGATATTGAGTGCCGGAAAGAGGCGAACAATTTCGTTGCAGATGATCGCCCCCATGCTGTGGCCGATGAGCGTGATATCCAGTTGGATGCCTGGTTCGGTCTGGAACTGAATCAGGCGGTCCAGGAAAAGGGCCAGGGCGCCTGTCCGGGGCTGTTCAGGCACCTCAAGAACCGGGCGGTTATGGAATTCACCAGGTTTGTCGAACATGGTTCCCGTGCGTCGCATCATAATGTCCCAGGCCGGTTTGGAGAGGGTGTAGGTGAATGGTGTGGTAACAATTTTGGCCGGACTTGTGGCTATCCATAACAGGCCGCGTGAGGTGTCATCATAGTCCTCGGCATCTTCGGCATAGTGTATATTGTAAATCTCGCTTTCCGTATAGGCAGCCCAACGGTCCGGCTCGCGTTGGATCGTGCTGTCCCAGGAATGTTTTCCCTGAACAATCCAGGATTTGGGGGCATAGACCAGCGAAGCCAGAAGATCGGACGCCAGGTAGATGGGAGAGGTGATGAAGGCACTGTTGGATTTCTTCCCTTGCCGGATACGCCAAAGATGGCGACCGTAGGAATCGATCGGTCCCGAGCGCCAATTGACGAATAGCGGGTACATGTTTGATTCATTAAGGATGCGCTGATATTGATCCAGGACACGCTGTATACTATGGCATTCGGTGTTTAACCCGCCGTGGAGATAAAGCAGAAGGTTTACCCGGCCGCCGTGTTCGGCAGCGTGCTGGCGAAGGGCGCTTTCTATGGTCTGCCAGTAGCCCGCCAGGCCCGATGCCTGCAACAGGTCAGGTTTGTCCTCTTTGTCGTCGAGTGCGGCTTGCATCGCCTGGTCACGTTGATTTTCCTTTGAAGACAAATCGATTCTTTGATCCGCAACGACAGGGACGAAATTGCCGTTGCGGTCAATATTGATCATGTGATTGACGGCCTCTTGATCGACAAGCGGTGGCGCCGAAGCGCAGGCGGCCAGAAAAAAAACCATTACCACTATGGCGGTTCGTCCGGTATTCATTGTCATCGCCTCCTTTTGGGGTATGATACTTTAAATCAAAGGCTATAGCGGCGGAAAACCATAGGTGTGAAGATCCGTTGGCGGGCGAGTGGTGATGGAGAAGTGGGCGGTTGAGCGATTGAATTCGTAGATGGTTTTTGCGACCGTCGGTTTAGTTATGGCACTTTAGCGCAGTAGAGATCATGATGACATGCCTGTTTGGAATCGATGCACGGAATGTACCATCCGTGCTCCATCCTTAACGAAGTGCCTGCCCTGGCGTCAAGTGCCGTACCAGGGAAAGGTAGCGGTGAATATAATCGAAAGCATGATGACCACAATGAAGCCTGTCTGAAGGTGTTAACGAACTTTGCAGAAAACTGTCTTTATGTAAAGCAGCTTGCTATTCGGAAGCCTCTCCGTCTTTGCATTGATTGGCCCCTCTCCAGTTAGGGTCATTGCATGGGCCAGAAAAGAGCTTATGGATATGAAGTGCGGTTATTCTAAACGCGACGCTTTCAGACGACTTTTTACAGCCCTATTTGAGCGTTGGCCCTTAATCGCAAAGGATTACAATACAACACGCATTAAGAGTGATCTATGACTTCGGAACCAGAGATTTCCATTGACGACAAGGCCCGTCAGGGCGAAGTGCGGGCCTTGCAGGCACGTTGCCGGGAGCTCGAGACGGCATTGGCCCGCATCGAACAGCGCGACCGCCTGTTGGGTGACAGCGCCCCCTTCGGCATTTTCACGATCGATTCCAACGGTCAGATCACCGGACTCAATCAAAAAATGCGGGCCCTTTTGGGGTTGCCCAACGGACATACCCCCCTTGATGTCAACGCTTTCAAGCTGCCGGTTTTTGTGGAGGCCGGCGTCAGTGCCGACCTGCGGCAATGCCTGAAAACGGGTCGGACGACCATCAAAGCCCATCCCTGCGTCAACCTCCAGGAGGAATGTCTGGAACTCAGGTTTCACATGAGTCCCGTGATTAATTCTTCCGGTACGGTTGAAGGCGCCATCATATTTGTCGAAGATTTTTCCCTTATGAAGCAGGCGGCCGATGCGGTTCGCGAGAGCGACCACCGTTATCACGTCCTGTTTCATTCGGCACCGGTGGCGATGATCGAAAGGGACGCCTCGCAACTCAAGATCTACCTTGAACATTTGCGTACCCAGGGCGTTGACGATTTAAATGCATACTTGGATCATCATCCGGAGGAGATCCCGCATTGCATGCAGCTGGTTCAAACCATTGATTTCAACAGGGCCTTCATGACCCTTTTTGATGCCGCCAACCGGCAAGAATTGTCTTTTGGGGCACCTTGGGGCAAACCCGAAGAGTTCGCCGATCTGGCGCGGGAAATAATCCTCATGATTGCCGATGGGCATATCGGGCAAGAGCGGGAACGAGAGATCACTTCTCTGAAAGGGAAACGCAAAACCGTTTTATCCAAGGGCTTGGCGGTCTCCGGTCACGAGGACACCCTCTCGCGGCTGGTCATCACTTTGATCGATATCACCAATCGCAAATCGGCCGAGGAAGCCCTGCGTGACAGCGAGCGCAGGTTCCGAGACCTGGCGCTGCACGATACGCTGACGGGGCTGTTCAATCGACGTTATCTCTACCAGTCCCTGCCCGATCTGATTGCCTCCGGGCAATATGACCGTAGCGGGATTGCCCTGATTTTTATGGATTTGGACAACTTCAAGCAGATCGTGGATGCCCATGGTCATCTCCACGGCAGCCAGGTGATCAAGGAGGTGGCCACCACCATTGACCAGGCGTTAACGCCTCCGTCCTACGCGGTTGCCTATGCCGGGGATGAGTTTGTCGTGGTTATGCCCGATTGCAATCCCGCCCAGGCACGGGACAAGGCCTCCGCCATTCGACAGAACATCAAGAGGAATGCCTACCTGTCGCAGCAGGGACTCCGGGTCAAACTGACCGCCAGCATGGGGGTGGCGGTCTATCCCGCACCCGCGCGTGATGCTGGTGAACTGCTCGCTTTTGCCGATAAAGCGCTTTTCGCCATGAAAGCCGAGGGCAAAGACGGTGTCCGGATGTATCCGTAAAGCCAATTTTGTGGCGATTCCCCCCGCCATGTTATCACCGCCGATACGGTTGAACGTTGCTAAGGCAACAACCGCGGACATTTAGCAAAGGAATCGCGTGCAAAACTCCTCGCGGGGGATGACACCGTCTTCCCGGACGATGAAATCGACATGCTCCAAATCCACCAGACAGTGCGAGTGGATGGTCATGGCGTAGCTGGTCTGGCCGTCCCGGCGGGATTCCCTCTTCTCGTGGATCTTGTGCGTACTGCTGGCTTTGTGGGAAAATTTCAGGCTGTTGGCAAAGAGATAAATCGGAATCTTGTTCAGGTGGCAGAGGCTGACGACTTCGGCGGAACCGAGCGGGCAGACGGCCTTGTTGTCCGGTGTGATGGAAATTGATCCCAGGAAGAACTTGTTGGCCTTGGTGATGAAATTGCTCAGATTGTATTCCGGGATGACCTCGTGGTCGATTTTTTCGCCGGAGGCGGTCCAGATCAGCTTGCGGGTTTTGGTGAAGTCCTGTTTCAAAATCAGAACTTCAAAGGGCTTGCCTATTTTGTTGGCTTTGACCAGGGTATCGCGAATGGACGTGCTGGTGGAGTAGACGATGATGACGTCGTAGCGGTCGATACACTTCAACCCGCGGGCGGTCATCTGCACGCCAATGTCCTTCAGCCGGTCGATCTTGGCATTCAGAAGCGAGGTGATTTTCCCTTTGGTGGCCTTGAGGTCGGTGCTGAATTGACCAGCCATTTCATTCTCAAACTCTTCGATGAGATGCACCAGGGGCGTAATCTGGGGCTCGGTGTGCTTGATGGAGTGAATGAGTTCGGCCACCAGCTGTTCGAGTTTTTCAGGCGGACACCGGAGGTCCTGGATCGAGCGGATAAAGGACTCCAGCGCCACCCGTGCCGTCCCATCGGCGCCCAGCGTATCGCCATGATCCCGGAAAAGTTTGTACAGGTTTTGACGGTCTTCTTGTTTCATAATGACACCCATAAAAAGACGGTTAAAAAAATTGAAGCGATGACCAGTGTGATCAGTGTGATAACGGCGCTGAGTTTCATGAAATCCAGAAAACTGATATCGATATTGTGCCGCTTGGCGATGCCGACGGTGACGATGTTGGCCGAAGCCCCGATCATGGTCAGATTGCCTCCCAGACAGGCCCCCAGGGACAGCGCCCACCAGAGAATGTCATTGGGTATCGGTGTGGATTCGAGCATCAGCTTGACGATCGGGATCATGGTGATCGTAAAAGGGATGTTATCGAGGAACCCGGAGACGATGCCGGACACCCACAGCACCATCAGGACGATAACGTAGGGGTTGTCGCCGACCTTCAGGAACACGTTGTGGGCAATCCATTCCAGCACGTTTTTTTCTTCCAACACCCCCACCAGGATGAACAGGCCTGTAAAGAACAGCAGCGTGGTCCACTCGATCTCTTCCATGAGGTGTTCCACGTCGACCTTCGTGATGATGATCAGCAGCATGGCCACCGCCAGGGCCACCACCCCGGGAGACATGCCGGTCACGGTCTGGGTGACAAACAGCAATATGGCCAGGGCCAGGCAGGAGAGGCCCTTGGTCAGGAACACCCGATCGATTTTAGTGGTCAGAAATTCATTCCGGATTTTTTCGAGCAGCATCTGTACGCTGAACAGCTTGGCCAAATTCGTGTCGATGGGACGGAATTTTTCCCGATTGGTCAGCCACAGGTAGAATAGCCCGGCGCAAAAACAGACGACTACCGGCAGGGTGAGGTGGAAAAGAAAGGCGTTGAAAGTCAGGCCCACCTTGGAGCCGATAATAATATTGGGGGGGTCGCCGATCAAGGTGGCGGTGCCGCCGATGTTGGAGATGATTGCCTGGCTGATGACATAGAGCTTGGGGTCCAGCCCCATGCCCGTCGTCAACTCAATGACAATGGGGATGATGATCAGGACCGTGGTCACATTATCAAGGAATGCCGACAAGACCGCGGTGACGATCGAGAAGAAGATCAAGATTTTGAGCGGGCTGCCTTTGGTCAGCACGGCAATGCGCACCGAGAGCAGCGTAAACACACCGGTACGCCGCAAAATGGCCACAATCGTCATCATGCCCAGCAACAGCATGATGGTTTCCGTGTCGATATAGGACACGGCCTCATGCTCGTCCACGACATGCATGATCAGCAGCACCATGACGCCAAAAAGGGCCGCCACGGCCTTGTTGACCAGTTCGAAGGTGAGCGCGACATACACCAGCAGAAATATGATAATGGGTAAAAGTGCCCCTTCCATGGGTATTGACTCCTTTATTTTATGGGGACCATGGGCCGTTGGTTCAAAACAAAGGCGGGACTATAGAGCGCTCGATACCATTGTGACAATTGTTATTTTACGAGTTCCATTCAGAGACTAAAAGGAATTCAAACCTGTGCCCGGCTCGAAATAACGGCCTGCCGCGACACAAGGTTGAATTCAGCGCCTTTAGATTCTATAGTAGCGCTGTTTGAGTATATTTCGGGGTTCGGGCGGCGCCCCCCGACAATGAATGCGGGCGGTTGCGCGGCCTGCGGCTGCGGCGTGCCTTTTTTTCGGAAACATAGGCGATGATATCCAAAACCAAGGAACGGCTGTGTCGGTTCTACGAACAGTTTGCTAGCCGCGATCAGGTATTGATCCTGATGGCGGCCGATCCGGACGCCATCGCCAGCGCCATGGCTGTCAAGCGGCTGCTCTGGCGCAAGGTCGCCGGTATCACCATCAGCCATATCAACGTCATTCAGCGGCCGGACAATCTTACCATGATCCGGCTGTTGGGCGTTCCCTTGGTTCATCTGGACACCCTTGAACCGGCCCGCTTTCAGCGCAAAGTACTCCTCGATTCCCAGCCGAGCCATAGCAAAGTCTTCAAACGTTTCACCTACGATGTTATTATTGATCATCATCCCGGCAGCCGTCCGCAAGGGGGGCATGTCGATATTCGCCCTGACTATGGGGCTACGGCCAGCATCATGACAGAATACTTGCGGGCTGCGAAAATCAAACCGAGCGCCAAACTGGCCACCGCCCTCTTTCATGCCATCAAGACCGATACCCGGAATTTCGAACGAGAAACCAAGATTGAAGATGTCATTGCATTTCAGTATCTTTTCCGGTATGCGAATATCCCTTTGGCCCGCCGCATCGAGCAAGCCGACTTGCAAATGGGTTTTCTCACCTTTTTTCGCAAGGCCA
This sequence comes from uncultured delta proteobacterium, assembly GCA_963850465.1. Classification (GTDB taxonomy): domain Bacteria; phylum Desulfobacterota; class Desulfobacteria; order Desulfobacterales; family UBA5852; genus JABZFP01. The sequence goes on along the minus strand of CAWKLN010000044.1, from coordinate 22,258 downwards.
TCCAGACCAGACGTGTCCGCAAGGGTAAGATTTTTGCCCATCTGGGCCTGGTTCCCAGCCCGGATGTTTGCGTATTGATTGCCGACTTTTTCATGCGGGTGGAAACGGTGAACTGGAGCATTGTTTCCGGGATCTATGACGATCAGCTTGTGGTCATTTTGCGTAATGACGGTATCCGCAAAGATGCCGGCAACCTGGCTCGCAGCAGTTTCGCGGAATTTGGCTCGGCCGGTGGCCACAAAACCATGGCGCGTGCCGAGCTGGCCCTGTCAACCGTTGGTGAAGCAGTGGATTGCAGCGACGGGCGACGCCTTACGGAATGGCTGGTGAACCGTATCGAGCAACGAACCTGGACAAGCCGTGGCGTCACGCAACGAAAATAGCATTCGGGTTACGGTACTGGGTTCCGGAACCTGTGTGCCGAGTCTGGTGCGCAGTTCCTGCTCGATCCTGATGCATGTCGGGGACCGGCAGCTGGTCTTCGACTCCGGGCCGGGTACGATGCGGCGCCTGCTGGAGGCCGGCACCGATATCTATCGTGTCGATTACCTGTTTTACAGCCACTTTCATCCGGATCATACGGCAGAACTGGTGCCGTTTCTTTTCGCGAACAAGTACCCGGACCCGCTGCGGCGGCACCGACCCTTGACCATCGTTGGGGGGCCGGGGTTGGGGGGGTTCATCGCCGGGCTGGAATCGGTTTACGGCCACTGGATTCAGCTGGCGGCCGGTATGGTCGAACTGGTCGAGCTCGATGAAAACAGGCCGCACGGGCTGGCCGGCGAAGGGTTTACGGCAACGGCCGCGCCGGTTGCGCACAATCCGGAAAGTGTGGCTTTTCGCATCGAGACCCCTTCCGGGTGTTCCGTGGTTTATTCGGGCGACACGGATTATTCGGATCACCTGGTGGCCTTGTCGCGGCAGGCCGGGCTGCTGATCTGTGAATCGGCCGTGCCGGACGAACAGAAAGTAGCCGGCCACCTCACGCCGGCCCTGGCCGGTGAAATTGCCGCCGCGGCAGAGGTGCAGCGTCTGATGCTGACGCATTTCTATCCGGCGTGCGATGAAACCGATATCGCCGCGCAGTGCCGGCGGTCGTATCAGGGCCCGCTGATCCTGGCGGAAGATCTCATGACGGTCATGGTGGAATAAACGGATGCGTTATTATCCTGTATACCTTGATATGCGCGGACGCAACGCCCTGGTGGTTGGTGGCGGAGCGGTGGGAAGCCGCAAAGCGGCAACGCTTCTGCGGGCCGGCGCCCGGGTGACGCTGGTCAGCCCCCAGGTGACGGAGACGATCCGGTCGCTGGCCGACGCAGGACGCCTGACATGGCATGCACGGCGTTATCAATCTTCGGATGTGGCGGCCATGTTCCTGGTTTTCGGCGCAACCGACGACCCCGATTTGAACCGCCGTATCGAAGAAGATGCGGCACGGCAGCACGCATTGTGCAATTTTGCCGATCAGCCGGACCGCGGCCACTTTATTTTGCCGTCAATCATAGAGCGAGGGGATTTGCTGGTCAGCATTTCCACTTCCGGAAAGAGTCCCGCGGTGGCCCGGCGCTTGCGCAAAGACATGGAGGCCTATTTCGGGGAAGAGTACGCGCCTTTTCTGCAGTTGATGGGTGCCGTTCGTGAGCGATTGCTCGAGCGGGAGCACGCGCCCGATGATCACCGGAAGGTTTTTGGTCAGTTGATCGACGGGGGGTTGCTGGCATTGGTCAAAGCAGGCGATAGGGAAGGCATTATTCGGCTGCTGAAATCGGTCCTGGGAGAAGGCTTTGACGGGGAACAGTTGGTGGTTGGCAACTAATTGCACATGCTGCAGGAGGCGTTAGAGAAATCCATGGATATCGGAATCCTCGGCACGTTGGGCTTATATGCGCTAAGCACGGTGGCGTACATCACTTTTCTCTTCATGCAGAAAAAAAAGATACATCGTTACGGCGTGTGGCTGTTGTCAGCCGGTTTTACCATCCATTCCCTGTCGATTGGCACCCAGACGTTTACCACGGGGCATTTCCCGGTCAACACGCTGCGGGATACACTTTCGTTTGCCGGTTGGGCCGTGGCCGGGGTTTTTCTCCTGTTTCACTACCGCTACCGGGTGAAGGTCATGGGCATTTTTGCGGCCCCGCTGGCCACCGCGATCATGGCGGTGGTGGCCACGATGCCGGCCACCGCCATGGCGGCCAAACCGATGTTGAAAAGCCTGTGGCTGGTGTCGCACGTCACCTTCATCTTTATCGGCGAAGCCGGTCTGGCGTTGGCCTGTGGCCTGGGCGTGCTCTACCTGACGCAGGAGAAGGCAATAAAATCGAAGAAACCGGGTTTTTTCTTCAGGCGCCTGCCGTCTCTGGACCAGCTCGACACGGCGGGCTACGGGTGCATTCTGGGTGGTTTTCTCATGATGACCCTGGGGCTGATTCTGGGGATTGTGTATGCCAAGACCATCTGGGGGCGTTTCTGGAGCTGGGATCCCAAAGAGGTCTGGTCCGGCATTAGCTGGCTGTTGTATGCGGCCATGATCCATATGCGACTGTCGGTCGGCTGGCGGGGGCGGCGATCCGCCATCATGGCGATTTTCGGATTTGCCACGGTGCTGTTTACGTTTTTAGGGGTTAACCTCTTCCTGTCCGGGCACCATGGTGAATTCACGCGCTGGTAACATCTCAGGGGTGAAGCGGCTTTAAATGAATCGATGGGTTGAACCGCAAATCCACGATGCGTGAGCGACGATAAAGATCGATGATCAAAAATATAGAAATACTTCTCATAGGTCTGAACCACAAAACCGCTCCGGTTGAAATCCGGGAGTGTATCGGGTTCGCCGGGGACGAAAGCGATCAAGCCCTGCATGATTTACACGCCCTGGAGGCGGTCCATGAGGTGTTGCTGGTGTCCACCTGCAACCGGGTGGAAGTCCTGTTGACGACACCGGCTAAAGACGAGGCCGTGCGGCAGGTCGTCGACTTCCTGTCGGAAATGAACAATATTCCGGTGACGGATTTTGAAGACAAACTCTATCAGCATGTCGGCGACGATGCCGTGCGTCACGTTTTCCGGGTGGCGGCCAGCCTCGATTCCATGGTGGTCGGCGAGCCGCAGATCCTGGGACAGATCAAAGAGGCCTACCGCACAGCGGCGACCAAAAGAACATCCGGGGTCATTTTAAACCGCCTGTTGCATAAGACGTTTCTGGTGGCCAAACGAATCCGCACGGAAACCGGTATCGGGGACCACGCGGTATCCATCAGCTACGCCGCAATCGAACTGGCGCGGAAGATATTCGGCGATCTGGAAGGCCGTAAAGTGCTTCTAATTGGTGCCGGTGAAATGGCGGAACTGGCTGTTGAGCACCTGATCCGCAACCGAGCCGACGAGATCCTGGTGGCCAATCGGACCTTCGAGCGAGGCCTGGCGCTGGCCCGGCGGTTCAATGGCCGGGCGATCCGTTTTGAAGAAATAACAGATGGGTTGGAGGCGGTGGATATTGTTATCAGTTCCACCGGCGCTGCGGATTATGTCATTCGGCGTGACCAGGTCAGGGGGGTCATGCGCCGCCGGCGCAACCGTTCGTTGTTCTTCATCGATATTGCCGTGCCGCGGGATATCGACCCCGAGATCAATCGGCTGAACAATATTTATGTCTATGACATCGACGATCTCAAGGGGGTCATCGAGGAAAACATCGAGGATCGCCAGCGGGCTGCGCTGAAAGGCGAGCGGCTTGTGGATGAAGCCGTGATTCGTTTTCGCCAGTGGTATCAGAGTCTCGATGTCGTGCCGACGATTGTGGGATTGCGTCGCAAGTTCGAACAGGTCATCCGGGCGGAGGTGACCCGCACCTGCCCGGGGGGCCATACGCAGGGTGTCGCCGAAGATGCCCTGGATAAGATGGTCAATGCCCTCGTCAATAAAATTCTGCACGACCCAACCACGATTCTCAAACGCGAGGAAGGCCATGGCAACAAGGCCCAGTTGCTGGCCGCCACCCGCAAACTTTTCAAGCTGGACGAGAACGACTCCTTTTAATCGTGATCACAATTCCCAATAAGGATCAGGCTTCGGTCTTGTTCGGATAGCTGCAAAGGCGCTTGAGTGGGCACTCCGGGCAGGCGGGTTTGCGGGCATGGCAGACATCCCGCCCGAAATGAATCAGTTGCAGTCCGAAGGTGTTCCAGGACCGTTTTGGAACAATCGCCATGAGGTCGTATTCGATTTTGACCGGGTCGGTGTGCTCGGTCAGCCCGAGACGTCCGGTGATGCGTTTGACATGCGTGTCCACGACCACGCCCGGGATGCCGAAGGCGGCTCCCAATACCACATTGGCGGTTTTGCGGCCGACACCGGGCAAACTGGTGAGGGTTTCCAGGCGGCGCGGTACCCGGCCGTTATGCTGATCGGTCAGGGCCTTGGCGCAAGCCTTGATATTACGGGCTTTGTTGTGAAAAAAGCCGGTCGGTCGGATGAGCGTTTCAACCTCACGCAGGGGAGCGACCGCAAGGTCGGCCGCGGTGGGGAACTGCTGAAAAAGAGCACCCGTGACACTGTTGACCTGGCGATCCGTGGTCTGGGCCGAAAGGATGGTGGCCACCAGAAGCTCGAAGGCGTTGCGGTGGGTCAGCGCCGTCTTGACATCCGGATAGGCGACGCTTAGGATTTTTCTGATTTTATCGGTTTTTTTCCGCAGTGGCGGCATGGGGGTTCGGTCCATCTAAGCTTGGCGTCAATCGGCGCCCTTGCTTGGTCTTGGGCAAAAAAAGCATATGGGTGATTTGAAAACATCCGATAATGCCCAGCCTGAATTTAGGGATGAGCACACGCTGACAAACGGCCTGGGAAGCTACCATGAACGACAGCAAAAATAAAGGCGTGCGCGCCCTGGGTCTCTGTTCAGGCGGGCTGGACAGTATTCTGGCGGGTCTGGTGCTCAAGCAGCAGGGTATCGAGGTCGCCTGGGTAACCTTTGAGACGCCCTTTTTCTCAGCCGACAAAGCCCGCGCCGCATCGCGTATCACGGGGATTCCCTTGATGGTGCAGCGCATTACGGAGGTCTATCTGCCCATGCTGCGCCATCCGGCCATCGGGTACGGGAAAAACATGAATCCTTGCATGGACTGTCACACCCTCATGTTTCGTCTTGCCGGGGAGAGGATGCGGTTGGAGGGGTTCGATTTTCTTTTCAGTGGTGAGGTGTTGGGCCAGCGGCCCATGAGCCAGAGTAAAACGTCCCTGCGCTATGTGGAAAAACATTCCGGCTTTGAAGGATATATTCTCAGGCCCCTCAGCGCCCGGCGGCTGCCGGTGACGATTCCGGAAACCGAAGGCCGGGTGGATCGGGAACGCTTGCTGGATCTCAGCGGCCGGTCCCGCAAACCGCAGATCGCGCTGGCCAAAGCCTTCGGGGTCACCGAATATCCGGCCCCGGCCGGAGGGTGCCTGCTGACCGACCCCAACTACTCGCGCCGTTTGAAGGATCTTTTCGACCACCAGGCGCAGGTGCGGGAGGCGGAACTGGAATTGCTGAAATATGGACGTCATTTCAGATTTGACGACCATACCAAAATTGTTGTGGGCCGTACCATGGGGGAAAACCAGAAAATCGTCGACCATCATGACCCGGCCTGCGACACGCTTCTGAAGCTTAAATCCTATCCGGGGCCCACCGTCCTGATCACCGGTCAGACATCGCCTGCCGCGGTGAAGCAAGCGGCCGCCATCTGCGCCGGCTACAGCAAGGCGCCGATGGATCAGGAGGCCGATATCCTCGTGACAACCTCCACCCAAAAGGAAGTCATCCGGGTGCTGCCTCTGCCACCTGACACGGTCAGCACCCTCCTGATCTGAATGGGCCGTACGCCGGCCTGACAAGAAAAGCCTTTCTATAGTGTTGGAAGACCCTCGGCGCGGGCCTTGAGCTGGCCGCAGGCGGCGGAAATGTCGTGACCCTTGCTGTTGCGGATAATGACCGTGTATCCTTGGTCGACAAGGTTTTGCTGAAATTGCAGGATGACCTCCTCCCGGGGCCGGCGGAACCGGCAGCCCTCATATTCGTTGAATGGGATCAGGTTGATTTTGGCCCGGATGGGGCGCAGCAGTGTCGCCAGGCGACGGGCATCGGCCGGCCGGTCGTTGATGCCCTCCAGCAGAATATATTCGAACGTAATGCGCCGGTGAGGCTGCAAAGGATAGCGGCGGCAGGCCTCCAGCAGCGTTTCAATGGGATAGCGCCGGTTTACCGGCATCAGCTGGCTGCGCGTGGCATTATCGGTGGCGTTTAGGGAAACGGCCAGACTGATTTGGGTATCGCGCCCCAACGCTTCCATCTCGGGCACCAAGCCGGCGGTGGACACGGTAATCTTGCGTCGAGAGAAGCCGAAGCCGGCTTTGTTGTCCGTCAGCAGGTGAATAGCAGCGACCACATTCCGGTAATTGGCCAGGGGTTCGCCCATGCCCATGAAAACGATATTGGTCAGCGTCTCCGGGGCGGCCAGGCCGTTTTTGATGTCGCGAACCTGGGCTAAAATTTCTCCCAGGGTAAGATTGCGTTCCCACCCGCCGGTGGCGGTGAAACAGAAACGGCAGTTCTGGGCGCACCCCACCTGGCTCGATAGGCATAAGGTGGCGTGATTTCGTTCGGGGATCAGCACGCTTTCGATATGTCGGTCGTCGCTGAGTCGGAACAGGAATTTTTCGGCGCCATCACCGGAAACCTCGTGTTTGACAAGCGCCAGGCGTCCGAGTGTAAAGGCTTTGGTCAACGCGGCCCGTAGGGATTTGCTCAGGTTGCTCATGGCATCGAACGTGTCGACCTGGTCGCGATAAATCCAGCGCCAGATCTGATCGGCGCGATAGGGCGGTTCACCCTGTTGTTGCAGCCATTGTTGAAGGGCGGTCCGATGCAGATCTTTGATGTCCTGGTGGTGGGGGGTAGTGATCATTTTATTTGCAATTTTTAGTGCCTTAAGCTATCTGTGGGTAAAACACACTCCTGAAAGCACTCCACCCGCTTCGGCTTCCTTATCGTGTGGCCTCCCCGCACGGGGAGGGGGGTAATAGGTCTGTTTCAAAATCCCCTTTTATTCTTGACATACCATTGTTAAAAATCTAAATTCAAGGATTTATGACGATAGAAGGCTAATTGGGGTAAGGTCATGTTTCAAAACCTGTCCGATAAGCTTGAGTCCGTATTCAAAAAGCTCAAAGGACACGGCAAGCTAACGGAAAACAACATCGAAGAAGGTCTCCGCGAAGTGCGCATGGCACTGCTGGAGGCGGATGTCCATTTCCGGGTTGTCAAACAGTTCATTGCGGATATTAAGATCCGGGCGCTGGGGCAGGATGTTCTGGCCAGCCTGACCCCGGGTCAGCAGATTATAAAAATCGTCAATGAGCAGCTCACCGAACTGATGGGCTCGCGTCATGAGGCGCTTGACCTCACGGGGTCTCGACCGGTGGCGGTCATGCTGGTGGGGCTTCAGGGTTCGGGTAAAACGACCACGGCCGGTAAACTTGCTGTTTATTTACGTGATAACGGGCACAAGCCTTACCTGGTTCCGGCGGATGTTTACCGTCCAGCCGCCATCGACCAGCTGACCAAGCTCGGTGGCCAGTTGTCGGTACCGGTATTCGCATCGCAAGCCAACATGGATCCGGTCGATATCTGCCTGGAAGCGCGTGTTGCGGCCCAGATGGCGGGTTGTGATACCCTGTTGCTGGATACGGCCGGCCGGCTTCATATTGATGAATCCCTGATGGCTGAACTGGCGCAGATCAAAGACGCCGTGAAGCCTTCGGACATCCTGCTGGTGGCCGATGCCATGACCGGCCAGGATGCGGTCAACATCGCCCAGTCCTTCAACGACGTGCTGGACATCGGCGGCATTGTGTTGACCAAGACGGACGGTGATGCACGCGGCGGTGCAGCACTTTCCATCAAGGCCGTTACCGGTAAACCGATCAAGTTTGTCGGCACCGGTGAAAAACTGACCCAGCTTGAGGCGTTCCACCCCGACCGGATGGCATCCACCATCCTGGGGATGGGAGACGTGCTGACGCTCATCGAAAAGGCCCAGGCGGTCGTCGATGAGAAAAAAGCCGCTGAGCTGGAGAAGAAGCTACGCAAAAGCCAGTTCACCCTGGAAGACTTTCGCGACCAGCTGGTGCAGGTTCGTAAAATGGGTTCCCTGTCGGATTTGCTCCAGATGATACCGGGAATGAGCAAAGTCAAGCAGATGAAGCATTTGGACGTGGATGACGGTGAGCTCGTGAGGATTGAAGCGATTATTAACTCCATGACCCGTAAAGAACGACAGAATCATGCGATTATCAATGGCAGCCGTCGTAAGCGGATCGCCAAGGGTAGCGGAACGCGTGTGCAGGACGTCAACAGCCTGCTTAAAAACTATACGCAGGTCATGAAAATGATGAAAAAAATGAACAAAAGCGGCATGCGCGGGCTTGGCCGGGGTATGCTACCTTTCTAAAGGAGAAGAGCGAATGGCAGTAAAAATCAGATTGGCCAGACATGGTGCCAAAAAGAAACCGTTTTACCGCATTGTCGTTGCCGACAGTGAATCCCCTCGCGACGGAAGATACCTGGAAGCGGTTGGCACCTATAATCCATTGCGCGACCCGGCAGAGATTTCCTTAATACAGGAGCGCGTCCAGTACTGGCTGGAACAGGGTGCTATCCCGACCGACACGGTCAGAAGTTTGTTGAAAAAGGAGGTTGCCTCCCAAGAGACTGCATAGCACCTTTGCCCGAATTCTCACCCACCAATAAAGGAGATGGAGCTATGAGAGACCTGATCAGTTACATCGCACGGGCGCTGGTTGACAATCCTGACGCGGTATCGGTTTCCGAAATTGAAGGAAATCAGACGTCGGTTCTCGAGCTTTCGGTGGCCAAAGAGGATCTGGGAAAAGTAATTGGCAAGCAGGGTCGAACCGCGCGTGCCATGCGGACGATATTGAGCGCGGCCTCGGCCAAAGTGAAAAAGCGGACGGTACTTGAAATCATCGAATAACAGGGGTGATTCCGACGAAAGGCTGCTCATTGCTGAAATCGTCGGGTTGCACGGCCTTAAAGGTGTTGTTAAGCTTCGATCCTATGCCGATTCACAGACCTTCTTCGAACCGGGACGAACGTTTCATCTGGAAAATTCCGATGGCCAGGTGCAAACGCTCGCGGTGGCCTGGGCCAAGCCCCATGGTAAGGGGATGCTTCTGGCGATCGAGGGGGTGAACGAACGCGATGCCGCCGAGGCGCTCATCGGCAGCCGTCTTTGGGTAAACAAAGCAACGCTTCCCGATCTGGAAGATGGGACATATTATTGGTTTGAACTGATCGGTTTGTCGGTCTACACCACGCAAGACCGGTATTTAGGCACACTGGAATCCATTCTGCCGACAGGCAGCAACGATGTCTATGTCGTCCGAAACGGTGACGAGGAGATTTTACTACCGGCGCTGGCCTCGGTTGTGCAAGTGATCGATATCGATAAGCGACGGATGGAGGTCATCCTTCCCGAAGGGTTATAGATGGCATCGGGAGGGGGTGCGTTACAATGGATGTCGCCGTTCTGACTATATTCCCGGAGATGTTTGACCGGTTCTGGGCGCACGGGATTGTCAGGCGGGCGATCGAGCAGGGCTATCTTAAAGGCGACGCCATCGACATCCGTGCTTTCGCGGAAGACCGTCACAAGGTGACCGACGATCGACCATACGGCGGTGGGTGCGGTATGGTGATGAAACCGGAGCCGTTGGCCAAAGCGATTCGCGCAGCGCGCGAGCGGATGCCGGAAGCGGTCACCCTGATGATGACCCCCCAGGGGCGCCCTTTCAGTCAGCAGACGGCAGCCGAACTGGCCTGCCGGCGCGGGCTGATTTTTATTTGCGGCCGATATGAAGGGGTGGATGAACGCTTTGCGCAGCTGTACGTCGACGATGAAATTTCCATCGGCGACTATGTTTTAACCGGAGGCGAGTTGCCGGCCATGGTGGTTGTGGATGCGGTCGTACGCTTGATTCCGGGTGTGCTTGGCGGCCGCGACTCGGCCGCCGCCGATTCCTTTGCAGACGGGTTGCTCGAGCATGCGCACTATACCCGTCCGCCGGTATTTGAGGGCCGCTCGGTACCGGATGTGCTATTGTCCGGGAACCACGCGGCGATCGCCCAATGGCGCCTGGAAGCGGCGCTGGTACGTACATTTTTGAAGCGACCGGATCTCCTTGAGAACCGCGAATTTACGGCACAGGAAATTGCCATACTGAGGAAGTGGTCAAAAGAACTTGAAAATCTTACCAGGGTTCAATCTGCACGTAGCACTGGTCCACTATCCGGTCGTAAATAAAAAAGGCGAAAGGGTGGCGTCGGCGGTTACCAACCTGGATTTGCATGATATCGCCCGAGCGTCCAGAACCTATGGCGTGCGATCGTTTCACGTGATTACACCGCTGGATGACCAGCGGGAACTTGCGGAGAAGATTGTTCGGCACTGGACATGCGGTCCCGGAGGGGAGCATAACCCCAAACGTCGTGAGGCCTTGGAATTGATCCGGGTGACATCTTCCCTGGACGAAACCAAGGCCATTATCACAGAGGGAAATGGGCAGCCACCCGCCATCGTAGCGACGTGTGCCCGTCGCTACCCGAATGCCATCGCGTTCGTGGAACTGGCAGAACGATTGAGAGCAGGCAAGCCTCACCTCGTCATCTTTGGAACGGCCTGGGGGTTGTCGCAGGAATTGATTGAGGCCGCGGATGTTATTTTGGAGCCGATCGGGGATCATCAGGGATACAATCACTTATCGGTCCGTTGTGCGGCCGCGATTGCGCTGGATCGCCTGATGACGTTCCGGCCCTGAATGTCAAACTGTTGGAATAAACGATAGGGGTTTACTATGGGAAAGCTTGAACAACTGGAAAGAGAAATGATGCGGCTTGATCTGCCGGAGTTCGCTCCCGGGGATACGGTCAAGGTGCATGTCAAGATCAAGGAAGGGGAGAAGGAGCGAATTCAGGTCTTCCAGGGCGTCGTTATCAGCAAACGCAGAGGAACCACCAATGCGACGTTTACCGTTCGCAAGGTGTCCTACGGCGTTGGCGTGGAGCGGGTTTTCCCGACGCATTCGCCCATCATCGACAAGGTCGAGGTCGTCACCCGCGGCCGTGTCCGCAGAGCCAAGATCTACTATCTCCGCAAATTGCGCGGAAAAGCGGCCCGCATCAAGGAACGCCGTTTCTAAAACGCAAAAAATGTTGACCGATTACGGGGCCCCGCTGCATGATTTAGCTGATTGGTGCGTGGGGCCCTTTATCGTAAAGGGCAAGGTCCCGGGGGCGATCTATGTCCCTGTGGCCTTTGCAGCCGGCGACGCGTGAACCAGGATCTAAAGCGTTTCGAAGATGACGCCCGCTCCCGGGGGTATTGCCGGGTGGCCGGTGTCGATGAAGTCGGGCGAGGTCCCCTGGCCGGCCCCGTGGTCGCGGCGGCGGTCATTTGGGCCGATGCGGCTTCGATAGACGGTATCAGGGATTCCAAACAATTGACCCCCCGGAGACGCCTGGCAGCGTATCAGTGCATTTGCCGTGATGCCTTGGCCATCGGTGTCGGTGTTATCGATGCGGAGGTTATCGACCGCATCAACATCCTTCAGTCCGCATTGCTGGCGATGGCTGTGGCCGTTCGGCATCTTGAGCCCCAGGCTGATTTTTTGCTGATCGACGGAAACCATCGTACCTCCCTGCCTCTGCCCCAGATCGCTATCATCAAAGGGGATGCCCGCAGCGTTTCGATTGCCGCCGCCTCGATTGTGGCCAAGGTCACGCGGGATCGCTTGATGGAACGTTATCACGAGCGGTATCCGGAATACGGGTTCGCCCAGCACAAAGGCTATCCTACCCGGGCTCACCGTGACGCCGTAAAAAAATACGGGGTCAGTCCCATTCACCGACATACGTTCAAAGGCGTGAAACAATTTTCCGACAAGCTGCGGGGCGGTGACCCGGGATAAACAGTGCTGAGGACAAGGGACCTTTCCAAATGGAGGGAAGCGCCGAAGGGTCGGGGAACACATGCTCAACAAACCGCAACAATTCGGTCAAAAAGCCGAGGGGATGGCTGTCCGCTATTTAAAGCGCTGCGGGTATAAAATTATTGCCCGCAATCACCGGACCCGGTGCGGCGAGATCGACATCATTGCCCGCGAAGGGGAGACCCTGGTATTTGTTGAGGTCAAAGCACGCACATCCAACCGCTATGGCAGTGCCAAGGCGGCCGTAACCCCCCACAAACAGCGACAGGTATCCAAAGTGGCCCTGACATATCTCCAAATGACCGATCAATCGCACGTCAAAGCCCGCTTCGATGTGGTAACGGTGACGCAACATCAGGGGGCGCACACGATTGATCTTATCCGCAATGCCTTTGGCTTGACCTATGGGTGAACACGACATGCCGGCGCCCGGTACACTGTACGTCGTGGCAACACCGATCGGCAATATGGACGACATTACCCTGCGGGCCCTGAAGGTCTTGCAGGCGGTTGACTGGATCGCCGCGGAAGATACCCGTCGTACCGGCCGCCTGCTGACCCACCATGGCATTCAAACCCGTCTTGTTTCCTATCATGAGCACAACGAACGACAGCGCACCGGTGAATTGCTGGAACGCCTGGCCCGGGGTGAATCGATTGCCCTGGTATCCGATGCGGGTACCCCCGCCATTTCCGATCCGGGATATGTCCTGGTGCATGAAGCCGTCCAGAAAGGCATCCCGGTTTCACCGATTCCGGGTCCCTCCGCCGTCATCTCCGCTTTGTCGGCAGCGGGGTTGCCTACCGACGCGTTCTTGTTTCTGGGTTTTCCGGCGCGCAAATCCGGCCGGCGGCAACGGGAATTGCAGTCCCTGGCGGCCGAAAGCCGAACCCTCATCTGGTACGAATCCCCGCGGCGCATTGCCCGTTTTATCGAAGAAGTCCATGCGGCCTTTGGTGAACGTTCCGCTGTCATTGGCCGGGAAATCACCAAACGTTACGAAGAATTTCTACGCGGTTCCCTTTCGGAACTGGCGCGGACCTTAAAGGGACGTGAAGATATCAAAGGTGAGATCACTTTTCTGGTATCCGGTTGTGACCGTGTCCATCCGGACAGTGCGCTACAGATTCATGATGCGATCTATCGGGGGCTGCAGGAAGGCCGTAAGAGCCATTCCGCCCTGGCGCGTGAAATTGCCGCGGCTTATAGCCTCTCCCGCCGCGAAGCTTATGAAATGATTTTATCCCAGCGCGAAGAACAAGCCCCGTCTTCTGATGATGGCGACAAAGCATGCGACCCCAGCCATTTGAAATAAAACGAACCGTAGATCGGGTCCTATGCGTCGGACAGCATGGCTGCGGCCTGATATGCCAATGGACTGAAGGAGTTAACGATGGAAAAAATTGAGGCGATCTTTTCTCCTCGCTCGGTGGCGGTTGTCGGTGCCTCGACCACCCCCGGCAAGGTTGGGCATGATATATTTGCCAATATCCTGCGCGGCGGCTACCAGGGGATCCTTTATCCGGTCAACCCGACCGCTAAATCGGTGCTTAGCGTGCGGGCGTATGCCTCCATCACCGAAATTCCCGACAGCATCGATCTGGCGATGATCATTCTCCCCCCTCATCGCGCCGTGGGCGCTATCGAAGAGGCCATTCGCAAAGGGGTGAAGGGCGTTGTGGTCGTGTCCGCCGGCTTCCGTGAAGTGGGACCCGAGGGCCGGGCCATCGAGGATCGCTTGGTGGCCATGTGCCGCGCGGCGGGGGTGCGCATGGTGGGTCCCAATTGCCTGGGCGTGATCAACCCCCATGCGTCCGTGCAGTTGAATGCCAGCTTTTCGGCCCGCATGCCCCACGCGGGCAATATTTCTTTTATCTCGCAAAGCGGTGCGCTCTGCACGGCCGTGCTGGATTTTGCCGCAGCCCGGGATTTCGGATTTTCTAAATTTATTTCGATCGGCAACAAGGCCGATGTGGACGAGCTGGACCTGCTCCAGTATCTGCACCAGGATCGGGATACGGACGTGATCATGCTCTACCTCGAAGAGTTGCGACGGGGGGCGGAATTCGTCCGGGTGGTGAAAGACATCACGTCGGGTGAACGACCCACGCCGGTCCTGGTCATCAAATCCGGCCGCACCTCGGCGGGCGCCCAGGCGGCGGCGTCCCACACGGGGGCGCTGGCCGGAACCGAAGCGGTCTATGACGCCATATTCGAGCAGGCCGGTGTTATCCGGGTGGATACGATCGATGAGTTGTTCGACTTTGCCAACGCCTTTGCTTTCAAATCGAAGAGCGCGCTGGGCAAGGTGACCCGGCGAATTCCCAACGGCAACCGGGTGGCCATCGTCACGAATGCCGGTGGCCCCGGCATCGTGGCCACGGACATGACCGTATCCTCCGGCCTTCAGCTGGCGCAACTGGCGCCGGAAACGATCGAAGTGCTGGCCAGCCATTTGCCTTCGGCGGCCAATATTCACAATCCGGTGGATGTGATCGGGGATGCGACGCAGGATCGCTATGAGCACGCTCTTGCAGCCGTTATTCGTGACGAGGGCGTCGACGGTGCCCTTGTCATCCTGACGCCGCAGTCCATGACCAACGCCCTGGAAACCGCCAAGGCCATCACCAAGATCGCCCGTCAGACCCACAAACCGATTCTGTGCTGTTTCATGGGCATCGTCGATGTTTCGGCCGGTGTCCAGTATTTGCAAGCGCAGGGCTATCCGGTTTACCGTTTCCCCGAAAATGCCGCCAAATCGTTTGGCGCCCTTTACCGCTATTCGCGTTGGTTGAACCGCCAGAAGATGGCCGCCTATCGCTTTACCTACGACACGGACAAGGCCCGTTCCATCATCGAAACCTGTCTGCAGGAAGGCAAGATGGCGATCGGCGAGTTCGAGGGCGCCCGTATTCTGGAATGCTACGGTTTTAAAGTTCTGCCAACCCAGTTGGCCCACGACGCAACAGCCGCGGCCGAGCATGCCGAGACCATGGGTTTCCCGGTGGTGATGAAAATCGTGTCGCCCCAGATCCTGCACAAATCCGATGCCGGCGGCGTCGTGGTCGGCATTGCCAACCGCGATGCGGCCCGGGCGGCGTATGACCGGATTGTGGCCAATGCCCGCGAATATCAGCCGGAGGCCGAAATCCAAGGCGTTCTGGTCGTTAAAATGGCACCGGCCGGGCAGGAGGTGATTTTGGGGATGAACCGTTACCCCGGTTTCGGGCCCTTGCTCATGTTCGGGTTTGGCGGTGTTTTTGTGGAGGTCTTCAAGGATGTAACCTTCCGTCTGGCCCCCGTCGGTCGCAATGAGGCGCGCCGTATGCTCAATGCGGTACGCGCCGTCAAACTGCTCAAGGGGTTTCGCGGGGCACCGGCCGCCGACACAGAGGCCATTGAGCAGGCACTGGTGCGTCTTTCCGATCTGGCGATGCATCACCCCGAAATTGTGGAACTCGATATCAATCCCATGTTGGCGCATCCCAGAGAGCAAGGCGCAACCGTGGCCGATTGCCGGATGATTTTAAAGCCGGTGGAAGATACGCCGGACGCTTAATACGGTTTCAAGAGTCTTGCCACGTTATGGAAAAGCAGGTCTCACAATTGGTACTCCATCCGGTCATATTGGCCGTGCCCGATACGGTACAGGCCTGGAAGGGCCGCCGCCGGGTACTTGCCCTCAGTCGTCTGGCCCGGGCTGCGGCCCGGCAGTCGACCCGCCGGAGCGGCGGCGTTCTGGGGCGCCTTGGGAAAAACAGCCATGGCGTGCCGCAGCCCTCGAACGGATGGCATTGGTCCGTCGCTCACAAACCGGTCTATGTGGCTGGTGTGGCGGGTCTTGGCCCGCTGGGCATTGATATCGAACCGGTGCATCCGCGCGCCCGCAACTTGTTTAGCAAGATTGCCGATCAAAGGGAATGGCGGCTAGGCAGCGAGGATGAATGGCACCTGTTCTACCGGTTCTGGACGGCCAAAGAGGCGGTTTTAAAAGCGGTCGGGATGGGGCTGAAAGGCCTTTCCTGCTGTCGCGTGGTCACGATCGGCGACCCATACCGCTTGACGCTGGATTACAAGGGGGAAACCTGGACGGTCAAACAGAGCATGCGACACGGCCATCTGGCAGCTGTCGCGTCCAAAAATTTATCGGTGCACTGGGTTTGGCCGGAGGATGCCCCTTGTCGGGGGTAGCCGTTATACGGAGGGGATGGTTTCGATTTTGAAAATGGAACTGCATTTCTTGCAACGCGTGGTGATACCGATCTGGTCGTCGCGGATCTTGTAGCGTTGACCACAGTGAGGGCAGGCGGTTTTGGCCATGACCGTTGCCGCCGCAACCCGTTGACTGTCTTCCGCTGCGGCCCGGATCGTCTCGGGGTCCAGCAGACCGTCGGTTGTCTGGTTGGTTTCTTCTTCCACCTGACGCTTTTTTTCCAGGTAGGCACCATACTTCGCAAATATGATCCCGCACCGCAGGCATTCCTGGGCCGGGTCAGGATTACCGAAACCACATTTCGGGCAGGTGTTTTTGGGGTCGAGTGGGGCCGGTGACGTCGTGGAGCTGGATTTAGACGGATTGACTTCAGGCATTGATTCCACCTTTGCGGCTTCGAGGGATTTTGCCGCTGTGCCAGGGTTGTCCGGGGCCGCATCGGCCGTATCGTCACTGTGGGTCATTTTCTTCTCAACATAGGCATAGTCAATACCGCATTTAGGGCATTCGCGGTCTCCCGGCTTGCGGGTATAGTCACATCTCGGGCATTTCATGGCAAACTCCGAACAACACCATCCGAATGCGTTTCAACCCGTACCATCATTGGCGTGCATTTAATATGTTGCAACATCAACGAGAATTCCGCTGCCTAGCGAGGGTACCACCCGGCGCTTGAGCGTGATTGTCGCCATGACGCTGATCTTACTACCATGAGGGCAACCGCAGTCAGCTTCAACGGATTGTACGATTTACAACGTTGGAATATAACAGAAAACTCACTTTATGTCAAAACCTTGGGGATGGGAGGCATCCATTTGGAAACGATGCCGCGGGTTGAGGATGCCATGCGCAAACCGTGTTGGCGTATTGGGGTTGCATGCCATCGGGGCTTGTTAGTATAGTCTGAAAGCGGGTCCCGCCTCACATGCCCTGTTTATGCCTACGGCGGTATTTGAGGATGCTGCGCCAGTGCAGCCCCGGCGCGACTTATGCGGTCTTAAGCCACTTGGGATTCCACCGCGGCACTCCGCGGCTGCGGTGGAGCATTCCTACAACCTCACCTCATCGGGATAGGCCATCGGAAGGAGGCTGTCCATGCACGATTTGACCCTTTATGACCTTTTCCATCGCAACGCTTCGCTGCACGGCAATCGTCCGGCCCTGAAGTACGCCGAAGGGCAGATGACCTATCGTGAATTGGCGGAGCAGACCATGGCCCTGGCCCGCGTGTTGACCCAAGAGGGTCTGAACAAAGGGGATCGCGTCGGTATTCTGGCCAACAACAGCGAGGCCTATTTTCTTGTTATGGGTGCCGCGGCCTGTCTGGGCGCAATTCTGGTGCCCCTGAACTGGCGCCTTTCCGTAGAAGAACTCCACCATATTTTGACGGATGCCGAACCGGCATGGATGTTTTTCGATGAGGCCCACGCCGGCACCATTGAACGTCTGTCCGGCCTCGCCGCTTTTCCCGCCAACCAAACGCGGCTGGAGACATTGCAGGCGTTCACGGATACCGTGCGGGAAGCAAAACCGGGCAGCACTGACGCCCCCCGTATCGCCGGTGACGATCCGTATTGCCTGATCTATACGGCCGCTGTCGAAGGCCGTGCGCGCGGGGCCGTGTTGAGTCATCATAACTTTATCTACAGCAACATCCAGACGATAGCGACCCTGGGCCTGACGACGCAGGACGTCTATTTGAACATGCTGCCCCTGTTTCATATCACGGGCCTCAACCTGGCCCTGTCCGTCATGCATGTCGGCGGGCTGAACGTCATCATGGACCGTTTCGACCCGCAGCGCGCCCTTGAATGGACAGAAACGGCCCGGGTATCCTTGCTGGGTAGTTTCCCGCCGATCCTGAGCAAGCTCATGGAAGCGCACGATCAAAATCCGCGGGATCTTTCCTCGCTGAAGCACGTCCTTGGGCTCGACCATCCGGACACGATTGCGGCCTTTGAGCAGCGGGCGGGGTGCCAGTTCTGGACCTTATACGGGCAGACGGAGACGTCCGGTTTCGTGACCTTGTCGCCGGTTTCCGAAAATCCCGGTTCGGCCGGCCGGCAGGGATTGCTGACTAAATTTCGCATCGTGGACGAACAGGATTGCGAGGTGCCGGCCGGCGAGACCGGGGAAATTGTTGTCCGGGGACCGCTGGTATTCCAGGGGTTCTGGCGGCAGACGGACTATAACGAGAGGATTTTTCGCCATGGATGGCACCATACCGGCGATCTTGGCAGCCTGGACGCCAACGGAGCCCTCTGGTTCAAGGGACGCAAGCCGGAAAAAGAACTTATCAAACCGGGGGGCGAAAACGTCTACCCGGCCGAGGTAGAGGCGGCCGTCATGGCGCACGAAGCCATTGCCGATGTCGCCGTGATCGGTGTTCCGGACCCGAAATTCGGCGAGGGCGTCAAAGCGGTTTGCGTGCTCAAAACCGGCCAGACGATTTCGGCCGAGGATTTGGCCGAGTTTGTGGCTGCACGCATCGCGCGTTATAAAAAACCCCGCTATGTGGCATTTGTTGACCAGCTGCCCAAGCAATCGGATGGGGCCACGGATCGCAACCAGGTGAAAGCCCTTTACGGCAAATCTTAACATCGACAGCCTGAAGGTTCTACCATGCGGACCAGCAAGGCAGCGGAAGGAAACCCAATGGACGTAACGTTTCACGGGGCGGTGCGGGAAGTGACCGGATCCGCCCATTTACTGACCAACGGCAACGATCGTGTTCTGATGGATTGCGGCATGTTTCAAGGGCGCCGCAAAGAAAGTGCCGAAAAGAACCGGAATTTGCCTTTCGACGGCCAGGCCATTACCAATGTCGTTTTGTCTCATGCCCATATCGATCATTCCGGGCGGATCCCTTTGCTGTCGCGCAACGGTTTCAGCGGGCGCATCATTACCTCCCGCGCCACCCAGGACGCCTGTGAATATCTTCTGCTGGATGCCGCCCATATCCAGGAGTCGGATGCCAGTTATCTGAATTATAAATTGGTGCGGTCCCATCTTTCCCAGATGAAGGACAACCTGTCCGGTAAAGAAAGCGCAAATAAAAATGCCGAGATTCGCAAATTTCTCAAAAAGGGGCGCCATGAACTCAACATCGACAACATCAGCGAGATGATCCGGACCCATCACCTGGAGCCCATAACACCCCTTTATACGACGCCGGACGCCGAGGCGGCGCTTACGCTTTTTGACGGATACCCCTATCGTCATAGCGTTACCATCGGCAAAGACATGACCTGTACCTTCTACGATGCCGGGCATATTCTGGGATCCGCCATCAGTATGATCCAGGTCCGCCAAAACGGTCGAGACCGTACGATCTGTTACACCGGCGATATAGGACGATTCGGGAAACCGATTCTACGGGACCCGGTGCTGGATTTTCCGGAAGAGCACCGCAAAGTGGATCTGATGATCATGGAGAGCACCTACGGCGACCGCCTGCATGAGGCGGTGATCGATCTCAAACCACGCCTGCAGACCGTGCTGGAGGATGCCATTGAGCGGGGCGGGTCAATTCTGATTCCCGCGTTCGCATTTGGCCGCACGCAGGAGCTGCTGTATGTCATACACGAACTCTACAAGGATGGTGCCGTACCGCGGTTGCCCATTTACGTGGACAGCCCGCTGGCGACCAAGCTTACCAAGGTTTTTGGCGAGCACCCGGAAGTCTACGACCGGGATACACACGAGACGTTTTTGCAGGATGGGCGCAATCCTTTCTCATCCGACCATGTCCATTTTACCCAGTCCGTGGACGAGTCGATTGCGCTGACGCGGGATAAAAAGCCGCATATCGTCATTTCGGCATCGGGCATGTGTGAAGCCGGGCGCATTCTGCATCATCTGCGTTACCGGATCCATAATCCGAAAAATACGATTCTGATCGTCGGGTTCATGGCCCAGCACACCTTGGGACGCCGCATTCTGGAATTGGGCGAAGCCTTCGAAGCGGACGGGCGCAAAGGCCAGCCACCGACCGTTAAATTGCTGAACAAGGAGTATCCTCTGGCAGCACACGTGGTGAAAATCGGTGGCTTCAGCGCACATGCCGACCGCGATGAAATGATGCACTTCCTGGAGGGATCCAACCTGGATGTCAAGCGTATTGCCGTAGTGCACGGGGAAGAGGACCAGTCCCTGGCGTTTGCCGACCATCTCGGCCAAAAAGGCTATGCGGCGTTTGTTCCGCAGGCGGGCGAATCGGTGGCCATCGACGCCGCGTAAGGCGTATTGAAGCGATATCCGAAGGTTCGTCGGGCAGCAGACCCGGCGAACCCTTACCATCATTGCGGCGGGTTCCGGCATCCTCTCCGTCTGGCCGGTCATGGCCAGGCCGGAAGGCGTGCATACCGGTGGGCCGTCGCCTTGACGTCTACGGATTCATCCCTATTTTGTAGTGTATATACAGTAACACCAGCTAATTGCTATGCCTGCTTTATTGTATCGCTCGCGACAGTCGCCCTGACAAATTGTTATATCGCTGTGCTCTGATTTCCTTCCTACCGCTTTCGCTTATGCTACCCTTTGCTGGATCCAGCTGATTTAACCCATCCTGGTGTCACACAACGAAATGGCCCGGACGTTTGTTACGTAAGGGCTTGTTGTCATATTGCATTGATTGCACTCAACGGGGGACCGGGGGGAGAGGGTATGCGCAAAATATACCGTACCGACTGTATCAAGATGCCGATAATATTGTCTCCAGGTCATTTGTCATGGGCCTGGAGACCATCTGCCGGACCATGATGGCCACATCGAACCCAGGTGTGGAAGAGGTTGCCGCGACGGAGCTCTTGGCGCCTGATCATGTAACCTTTAAACCAGGAGGCCGACCATGAAATTTCAAGACTTCTTTGTGCCACGCTGGCAGCACTCCAATCCGGATGTGCGCCAGAAATCCGTAATGCGTCTGAGCGATCACACCCTTCTCCGCCAGATTATCGAGAAGGACGACGATGAGATGGTTCGCCTGGCCGCCCAAGAGCGCTTGGCCGCGGTGGCCGGTGAAAAAATCTCGGTGAATGCATGAAGCGGACGCGACAGTCGTTTGGCGGGTGTCGGCGGCGTTGATAGTGTGTCGGCACCCGTGCTCTCCTTGTGACCTTTCCCATCCGGGCCAGAAATACCCCCCAGGCTTTGTTTTAAAGGCAAATATCTGTCTGCCGCTTTGCTTTTGCGCCGTGCGTGTTATATTGTAAGCTAATATATCGTTGACATGGGCGGACACCGCGCCCGGCCCCTACCGAAAACCGACTCGCCCGGCGGCGGCGCTTCGGGCCGCGCCTGCTGCTGGCGGCGCCGGTACAGCGCCGCGAAATCGACCGGATCGATCAACAGAGGCGGAAACCCGCCGTCGCGGGTGGCATCGGCGACGATCCGCCGCGCGAACGGGAACAGCAGCCGCGGGCACTCGATCAGCAACAGCGGCTGCAACGCCTCCTGCGGCACGTTGACCAGCCCGAACAGGCCGCCGTAGGCCAGCTCCAGCATGAAGCTGGTGTCCTGGCCGGCCTTGGCCTCCACATGCAGCTGCAGCATGACCTCGTAGCGGTCGTCGCCGACGCCTTGGGCGCGGACATCGACCCGCACCTGGATCTCCGGACGTGGCTGATCGGCGTCGAGCACGGGTGCCCGCGGGTTCTCGAACGACATGTCCTTGACATACTGGCTCTGGATCATCAGGCGCGGCGCGTCGGCCTGGGTGGCCGCCGCCGGGCGGTGCCGGTGGGGTCGCGGGCGTCGGCCATGTGAACGGTTCCTCGGGCTCTCGTCGTGACGGTGGCGGGACGGTACCGGCTCAGGGCAAGCGAACGCAGCGTGGCGTTGGTGACCTCCTCGCCGGTCAGGGCGCGAATGACGCCCCAGTGGGTGACCACCGCGACCTCCTGCCGGTCGGGCAGCGCGTCGGTCGTTGGCGGAACAGGGCGCAGCGGCGCGCGAGGCTGGCCTCAGCAATACGCGGCTCAGGTAGGCCGCCA
>CAWKLN010000043.1:0-60276 GCA_963850465.1 uncultured delta proteobacterium | reverse complement strand
GTCAATTGCTTTTTGATTTTCCTGAACAGATGCCGGTGCTGGCGCCATTCGGTAATGCCGATCTCTTCGCAGAGGTCTGCGGCCAGGAACAGTATTTTGCGAATAGCATCTAAAAGCAAATTGATGTCCGTGGGGTAATGAACATCGGTTTCCACGACAAAAGAATCGCAGCGCCCTTTGAGCACAACATCTTCGCCGGTTTTGCCAACCAGGTCATGGCCGACACTGACCACCACCTGATTGATTTCATCGAGCAGCGCCGGTGTCAACAGACTGATGTTGTCTTTCAATGTCTGCAGGCCGTAGCTTCGGTCGAATTCGAAAATGCTGTGACCTAAAAATTCGCGCACTGTTTTATGTTCGTTGGCGATGTTGTGCAGCTTATCGTAGTCCCAGTTGCAGTTGAGCCGCAAAGTACCCAAGACCAGTATCTTCCACAAATCCATGCCGGGTCGACCTCTATCGGCGTCGACCTCTTTGGGGGTGATGCGTTCTAAAATCCGGAAAACTTCTTGACGGGTTTCACGGTTGCGGTAGATAAATTGCAGGCCCAACAGCAGTTGAGGGATTTCATCGCGGCACTGAAGGTCGATTGGGATGCTGTCGATGTCGCTCTGGCCGATTTTCAGTTGCTTTTCGATCACCTTTCGCATAGCATTTTCCCGACAAAGATTTTCCGGGTTTTACTCATTTGCCCCGATTCAGCCAAATCGGTCACAACCATTATTTAACGTTAATTCAAATAGTTATATAAAGGTTATGAGTATTTTGTGCAAGTAAAATCTGCACTGACCCGGAAAATCTTCTCCATCTCAAAAGGCTATAACCCGCTCATATTCTATCTTTTTGAATTTACCGTTCAGGCATATTTAGTTTACCATGGTAATAGTAAGAATCCATTGGCTTTTAAATTGGTTGGGAGATATCAGAAAAGGCTTTTAAAAATTTTAGCGCCGAAATAGGAAAGACTGATTTTCCGATTGGTTTTAATGGTAGGTATCTGTCGTTTGGAGCAAAGCTCATTGGTATGAATTTGTCAGTGATATCTCCTGTGATAAATAATTGACCAGCACATTGAATAGGATTTTGGTGATTCTACCGTTTGATGGAATTCTTCGATGTTTGGGTCAACTGATCTGGGAGCGAAATCAGCAGCGTCAGATTGTTTATGTCCCTGATGACTGCTTCGCTTCCTGGAATCAGCGGTGATGGACTGGTTGCATTCCACAACTCCCCGCCAACCCATACCTTGCCGCGATTACCTTCCCACTGCTTGACCACACATATTTTTCCGATCATGCCGGACGGACCATAGGCTGATTTGCGCTTGCCATATCGTATTGCCCAGAACAGGGGCAGAATGAGGTGCTCAAAGATTTCATAGATGACGACACAAACCAGCAGCGTGACCATTACTTCTTTCATCGTGATATTGTCCTGGCCATAAAACAACATTTTTTTGTTTGCAGGTTTAGGTCAATTGAAGGAAATTTACCATGCACAGTGTTTTTACTGAATGGATAACGCATGCTTTAACCGCTAAGGTCAATCAACAATCAGGTGCCCAATGGTCAGTACCATCACCATGGCAATGAATAACAGCGGTTGGGTGTGGATCCGGTAAACACTTTTTCGAAGCGGTTTGGGGCACAGCCTGAATTTTACGATCAGCCCCAAAGCAATCAGGGCAACCATCACGGCAAGCCCCCATTCCGGCATGGCAGTGGACCGGCAGCGAGACGACAGCCAGTGCCACAGGGCGATTCCCAGTACCAGCGGGTTGATCAGATAATGCAACCGCATGAGATGCTTTTTCTGGAAACGGTTGAAGCGGCTCAGCGCATCCATTAATCCGTTCCCCATCGGGACAACCTTGTTGCTCAATTTGATCAGCACACTCAAACAAACGGGCAGGTTGGCCGCCACCAGAAGCCATGCCGCCATCTTGCCAGCCGTTTCGTTGCCTTCGTCATCCCTGCCGGAAAGTGACGGGCGGTGATGTCCTTCCCGTTCGAACCAACCTTTTACCTTGCGGTGGTCATCTGCCCGGCCTGTGCTGCTGAACAGGAAACAGGCGCTAACCAAGCCAATCACGATTAGCCCGATGCGTGTTATCTTCAATCTATTTTTTCGCATATCTTTTTCCCATATGAGGGTATGCCATGTTTCCCCTTTTGCACTGAACCATAGACATCATCACGTTCGATATAGTCTAATACATCTATATCTGATCCAATATTTAACTTAACAGGGCAGGCTTCCTCAAGCGATATTAATCGGGGAACATGTCGAATCGCTAATTTTGCATCAGTTTGCGGAAAAATTGCCATCCAGGACCCTTTCCTGAAGAGAGCCCGCCTGATACAATCAATGATCGTTGGTTGATTATTTGTTTTTCAGGATTCGTATTTCGAATGACGGGGGTTAAAGATGAAAAGTTATCGCAAAGAACTTTGGTTTAACGTGCCCACCCGGCGAGCCTTCATCAACATTACGCCGGATGTCCAGAAGTGCATCGATGAGAGCGCGGTTTCAGAGGGCCTCGTACGCGTGAATACCATGCATATTTAGTTACGCAAGCATCCGATATAAATTCAATGCCTTTTGTTCTGCTTGGCACCTACAAAAACACACTCCGAAAATGATGTCCGTCAGTTAAAAAGGGCAGGTTGGCATCTCTGATTGGTATCCGCCGGCTACCGTGCTGCTTATGAAGCGGGGGTAGCGCAACCCATGGAAGTCCATTTCAGCAGTGCGGCAAGCATGACCCAGATCAGGGAAAACGGTGTCCGTTTTCTACCAGAAGGTTTCCAACTTCTTGCGCTGATCGATGGCTCTTGACAAGGGCTGAAGCTATGATTCATGCACAAAAGAAGGATGCCTAAGTACTGTAGGCGCTGAGGAAGATGTCCACGGCCTCGGAAACGATTTGTTTCATCTGTTTCGATGTCGGGGCTTCTTCGCCGACGGACATAGCGATGTTGTGCTTGCACATAATCATGCCCAGGAACAATTCGGCGGCTAGTTTGCAATTCTTGATCCGCAGGCGTCCGGCATCGACTTCCTTCTCGAGGTACCGCGTGAACCCACGGAACGTTGTCTCCGGGCCGTGCGTATACCACAGCCGCGAGAGGTTAGGATCCACTGTCAGATTGTTGATTGCAAGGCGGTATTGGGTGATGGCATCTTCGGACAGTATCAGACCGATCAGTTTGAGGCTCATAGCGTGAAGCGATTCCCTTACATCCATACCGCCGGTACGCTCGACATCCATCTCAGAGAGCATTTTCTCCGCTAGCGACTCGGTCACCGCTTCCAGGAGCTCTTGCTTGCCGCCGAACAGTTTGTAGACGGCGGACTTCGACCCGCCTGAAACGCGGACAATCTCATCAACCGTTACGGCTGCGTAACCCTTCGACAAAAAAAGAGAATGTGCAGCTTCGAGGATGGCTTTGCGCCTCTGTTCTGACAGCAGGTAGGGACGCTTTGTATTTCTTGCTCTACTGCTCATGCTGTTGTCCTTCTACGGCCAAGATGAAGTAGTCGCAGGAGTCATCAATCGTTTACGCCAAAACGGCTCGGGAATAAAGGACTCTTTACCGGCCAATAGCTCAGCCGCGTTGGCCTCGGCATCACCATCGCGTTCTATGTAGGATAACGCCTTGCATCCGTTAAAACAATTTGATCGGCCCCCGCAAATTGCAGGGGCCGTGTTCAATAACTTTTTCAGGGGGTCATGCGGCTGTTCTGACCTGGCTTGGTTCAGCTTTCGGCATCGACGTAACAGGAGTCCTGCCAAATTGCATTCTCCTTAGCACAAGCCCGGATAACAGCAGTGCCACCCCCAGCGCAAAATACAAAGGTTGTAACGCGTTTTGTAAGCCAATCCACCATACCTCAGCCGTCATGTAACCAATCAGAATTCCACCTCCAATGGCAGCCATGCTGCCGCTATGCCGGCTACCGTTAATAGTCACGACCAGCGTCAGGACGTTTACCGCACCAATAAAGACCAGCAGAACAATACCCGGGATGAAAAAGGAGGCAAAGGGCGAACTTTGCAACATCTCGATCGGCATCGCGGGAGTTCCCTGGGGGTGCGCCACCAATTGGGATCCGCCGACAATGGCGGTGAATCCAATGAAAGCCTGAAGGGCGCCAATCCCCCACACAAGGTATTTAAACTTAAAAAACTTGTTCATGATTCCGTCTCCTTTCAAACTGTTACTGCTTAAGTCAAATTTGCTTCATGCATCGCGAGGACGATGCCGAGCAGGCGCAACCTCTCGCAGAAAAGGCTGCGTCACCACCCCCCGGTTCACAGAAGATTCGGCATAGGGGTCAGGGCAAAACGATCATCCTTGCACTCGGAGAATACCCATGATCGTCATTCCCCCCGCAGGATGTAGCCGAGAGCACAAATTAGAAAGCACGCTTTCCCTGTTTGTAATGTACTGTACAGTACACTTTGTCGTCTGTCAAATCTTTTTTTTCTACCGGGTTCGGCAGCCTTTCGCGCGGTGGTATTTTAAGCTCCCATCTCCAATAAGTGGGTACCCCATAAACCTGTAGGTACTTCCATTTCTTTCAGCTTGAAAAAACGCCAACAACGCGAAGGCCAAACCCCAACATACGGGGGTTGGCCTTATTGTTTCAAAAACGGTGGGCGGATTGTTCCCTGAGATTGTCCCAACATCTTGGAATCTCGAAATGAAATGTGCTACAATTTCACTGAGACCTAAATCCAAGGGATGTTTCTGTAAAGCAACTGCCAACCAAGGAAATGGTTAAATGAAAAGCTACCGCAAAGAACTCTGGTTCAACGTGCCCACCCGGCGGGCCTTCATCAACATCACGCCGGATGTCCAGAAGTGCATCGATGAAAGCGGCGTATCCAGGAGGGCTTGGTCCTGGTGAATGCCATGCACATTACAGCTTCGGTCTTTATCAATGACGATGAATCCGGCCTGCACCATGACTACGACGTGTGGCTGGAAAAGCTGGCCCCCCATGCGCCCGTTGAGCAGTACCGCCACAACGTGGGGGAAGATAATGCGGACGCCCACATGAAAAGACAGATCATGGGGCGTGAAGTGGTCGTGGCAATCACCAGCGGTCAACTGGATTTTGGGACCTGGGAGCGGATCTTCTATGGGGAGTTCGATGGTCGCCGGAGAAAACGCGTTCTCGTTAAAATCATCGGGGAATAACCACTACGCGAACCAAAATTCTCCGGTGTTAAGAACAGGAAATAAAAAACGAACGCGCCGCTGATGCGGTAGTCGCATCCTGATGCGAAGACCCATCGATGCCTCCTTCCCTACCCGTCACTTTGCCTCGCCGCAGCTGTTCTCGCAACGCAATACCCGCCCATCTTTTAACCGCTGCAGGATAGCTAACAGAAGGCATTCTTCCGGACCAGGTCGGCACGAATAGAATCCCCTTGCGCACCAGTAAAAATGAACAGCCGCCCCAAAAACATGGTCCGACCTTTCGTCGCCACCGAATACGGTCGACTGATGAATGAACCGATTCGCTCATATCTGGCACCCCTTTTGTAAGCCATCCTTTAGATCCCTTTCAACCGTGTCGGTGTGTTACTTTTTTACCCGGTTTTCCCGCACTTCCAGGGTCAACTGTTTACAAATTACCCACATGCGCCTAACTTCTAGGCGTCAGGTATGGTTCACAGGAAATATCCGTATGTTTAAATCCGGCTCACAAAACCGCCGTGGCATTTTCCCGTCGCCCTGGATCGTGATCGCTGCGGCCGCCATTCTGCTGCTGGTGGTCGTAACCCTGGCGGTGAGGAACATCAACCGCGAAAAGCAACACATGTCTCAAATTCTAAGTGAAAAGGGCGCGGCGCTGATCAAGGCTTTCGAGGCCGGGGCACGCACCGGCATGATGGGTATGATGTGGGGTGGGAACCAGGTTCAGCGCCTGCTGGAAGAAACCTCGCGTCAGCCGGACATTGTTTACCTGATGGTCACCGATGGCAATGGCCGAATCCTTGCCCATAATGAAAGCGCCCAGATCGGGCGCGTGCTGAAAGCGCTCCCGGCGGCTGAAAAAAGCGAACGCTGGCGTCTCACCGCGCTGCCGGACGGTCGACAGGCCTTCGAGGTCTTTCGGATTTTCACACCCTTGCAGGGTGGCGGCAGAGGGGACCGCCACCACGGTAGGGGGCAACGGCCTCAGGCGATAGTTTGCCCGCCCGGCGCCCCGGAACAAAATGCCGGGGACTGGTGCTTTCCGGCCGACCCCGACAAGAGCGATCAGGTCATATTCGCCGGTTTTGACATGACCCCCTTTGAGGCCGCGCGCCAGGAGGATATCCGCAATACTTTAGTCATTTCAGGGGTACTGGCCCTGATGGGACTTGCCGGATTCATTTCCATTTTTTGGGCGCAGCATTACCAGAGTGCCAAACGTTCCCTGCAGGATGCCAACGCCTTTGCACGCGAGGTCGTTACCAGCCTGCCGGTAGGCCTGATCGCAACCGATCCCGAAGGGCGGATTGCCTTTTTCAACGCCGCGGCTGAAAAAATTACCGGCATCCCTTTGAAGCAGGCCAGAGGACGCTTACCGGAAAATGTCCTGCCGGAACACTGGTGCGGGATCCGGGAAGCCATCACCCAGGGTAAAAGAGTCATCGAGCGTGAAATGGAATGCGCTTTTGGACCAGACCGGACCGTTCCCGTTAGCCTCAGCGCCAGCCGTATTGTCAACGAGGACGATACGCTTGTGGGCCATGTCATCATCTTGCGCGACCTCGGCGAAATTCGACAGTTGCAGGAAGAAATTCGACGCACGGAGAAGCTGGCCGCCCTTGGCGGGCTGGCCGCCGGTGTCGCCCATGAGATTCGCAACCCGTTGAGTTCCATCAAGGGTCTGGCCAGCTACTTCGGGAGTAAATTTCCGGAAGGCAGTGAGGATCGGGAAGCATCCCGGGTGATGACCGACGAAGTCGACCGCCTTAATCGGGTCATCAGTGAACTGCTCGACTTCGCGCGCCCTTCCGAACTCACACGGCGCCCGACCGACATCCCGTTGCTGCTGTCGCATTCTCTTAAATTGATCGCGCCGGATGCTATGGCCAAGAACATCACGATCAAACAGGAAATCAATATCGATCCCGCCTGCCGGCCCGTCATCGATGCCGACCGTTTTTCCCAGTGCCTGCTGAACCTGTATCTGAATGCCATCCAGGCCATGCCGACAGGCGGGCAGATGCAGATCCGCGGCTGGACAGCCGGTGATGGTGCCATACACCTCGCTATCAGCGATACCGGTGAAGGCATTCCGGAAGGACGGCAGCGGCACATTTTTGACCCCTACTACACCACCAAACCCAAAGGAACCGGACTGGGCCTGGCGATCGTCCATAAAATCGTTACATCGCATGGCGGACGCATCCGCGTGCAAAGCCGGCCGGGCCAAGGGGCACGCTTTCATATCATGCTGCCCCCTTCAACGGTCGAGGATCGCCTTCCCAAAGATTTACCCATGGAAAAGGGGGCATGATGCCGAAACAGACGCACATGCTGGTCGTCGATGATGATACCGGACACCTGGTGACCTTGAAAACCATTGCCCGCAGCTGGGACTACCGGGTATCGACCGCCGAGGACGGATCGACCGCGGTCGAAATGGTAAAGACACAGCCCTTCGACCTGATTCTGATGGACGTCCGCATGGCAGAGATGGACGGCATCGAAGCTCTCCGACAGATCAAGACCTACAACCCGGCCATCCCCATCCTGATCATGACAGCCTATTCATCGGTAGAGTCGGCGGTGGACGCCCTCAAGGCCGGCGCGTATGACTACCTCACCAAGCCGCTCGATTTTGAAACGTTGCGTCTGGCCGTGGAACGCGCCATGGAGCACACGCACCTCAAAGTCGAGAATCACCAACTGAAGGAAAAACTCCGGGACGAATTCGACTGGCAGAATATCATTGGCACCAGCCCACCTATGAAGACCCTTATCGACATGGTGGCCATGGTGGCACCGTCGGAGGCTACGGTGCTGATCACCGGCGAGAGTGGCACCGGTAAAGAACTGATCGCCCGTTCCATCCACTATAACAGCAGGCGCCGCGCCGCACCGTGTGTTATCGTCAACTGCGCCGCCCTTGCCGAGACCCTGTTGGAGTCCGAGCTTTTCGGCCATGAAAAGGGTGCTTTCACCGGTGCGGACAAACGCCGGGAAGGCCGCTTCCGCCAGGCAGACGGCGGCACCCTGTTTCTGGATGAGATCGGTGAAACGTCCCCCGCCATGCAGGCCAAGCTTTTGCGTGTCATTCAAGAGCGTGAGCTCCAGCGTGTCGGCGGGGATGAAACCCTCACCGTGGATGTCCGCATCCTGGCCGCTACCAACCGGGACTTAACAATCGATGTGAAAAACGGCAAATTCCGGGAAGATCTTTTCTACCGCCTTAACGTTGTCACCGTGGAGGTGCCGCCCCTGAGAGCCCGCCACGAAGATATTCCCCTGCTGGCCCAGCATTTTATGGAACGTTTCGCCGCCCGCAACCGCAAAATGGTCAAAGGCTTCACACCACAGGCCATGGACCTGCTGATCAAACACGATTGGCCGGGCAACGTACGTGAGCTGGAAAATGCGATTGAACGATCCGTGATTCTGCTTGCGGGTGACTATATTACCGAGCGCGAGCTGCCGCTGAGTATCACGCAAACGTCCGAAAGTGATCAGCGTGAAGCTGCAAGGCCGGGCAAGGAGGGTATCGGATTAACCGGATCACAATCTCTGGAAACCATCGAAAAGGAAGCCATCCTGGCCACCCTGTCCGAAACAGGCGGCAACAAGAGTGAAACCGCCCGTCGCCTGGGCATCAATCGCAAAACCCTTCATCTTAAACTCAAACGCTATGGCCTGGCCTGACGCTCGGATATTCCTTCGGGCGTTCCCGCAAAAAAACGGCGCATGGCCTTAACCCGGCCATGCGCCTGATTTGTTTCATCTGGTTCGGCTCGGCGGAAACCTACCAGCAGCGCTGGCCCGCGCCACCCCCCTGGCAATTGCCATAACCGGAACCGCTGCGCGCATAGCCACCCCGACCGGCCTCGGGATTGATCTTGCGCATGGCCATCATGTGGTCAAAACGCTTTTGCTCCAGGTCGGCTTCCAGCTGCGACAACTCTTTCTGGAGACGACTCGCGTAGGCGGTATCCGGCGCATCCTTGGCCAGTTCGCTGCGAAGATCCAGATCTTTCTGGTATATATCCTGACGAAGTGTGGCCGTGTTTTCGAAAAATGATTGGCGTTGTTCATCCATCTGCTTGAACTGCTCGGCGCTCAGGGAGGCATCACCGTAACCGGCACCGCCCCATCGACCGCCAGGCCCCCCGCAACCACCTGAGCCAGGCCCACGCCCCCATCCGGCAAACGCGTTGACCCCATATCCCAGGATAAAAACAGCCGTTGCAATCACAAGTCCGTTGACCAGCATTTTTTTCTTCATGATGTCCTCCTCTGATGAGTGATGTATTTTTCTGTCTTGACCTGGGTATTTACAAAGGTTGTGCCAGAACACTCAAAATCAAAATTAAATCCATATCATACTGTATTTGCTATCATTTTGATTTTTGGTGAGCGACTCATATTTTCTGCGAAGTCATGAATTGCGTCCAAACGTGGTATTTTGCCCCACTCGAACCCGTTGCAAGGCTCCACCCGGGTTGTTTTTACCCACCGGTACCCTATCGAAGCAGAACAATGAACACGATTCACTCGGTGGTCCGCGTTCAAATTATTACATTAATTCCAGATAGATATTGTCATTGTTCTTCTCTTCATCGCCTTGACACCGGGTCGACGCCTGTGTCATATTCCAAAATTCTTAATTGGGGGAAACGGGGATATATACGGTAGTCGCGGGTGCCACCTTATCCCTGTGGCCACAGCAACCGATGACGAACCGACCGGATCGCACCGAGAACAGAGGGACCATTTATGAGTGAGAGCAGACTTGCCAGAATTCTCAAAGCGGGGCATTTCGCCTTTACAGGGGAGCTGGGCCCACCGCGTGGCACGAATGTTGAGGCTGTCCGTGAAAAGGCCGCCCCGCTGAAAGGCGTGGTGGATTCGGTCAATATCACCGACAACCAGACGGCCATGGTACGCATGTCCAGCTGGGCCGCCGCTTTAATCGCCATTCAGGAAGGGCTGGAACCAAATTACCAGATGGTCTGCCGCGACCGGAATCGCCTGGCCATGCAGGCCGATATATTGGGTGCCTATGCCCATGGCATCCGCAATATGCTATGCCTGTCCGGCGATCATCAACAATTCGGCGATCATCCGAACGCCAAGGGTGTTTACGACATCGACTCTATCCAGCTGATTGGTATGACCAAGCGCATGCGCGATGAAGGTCTTTTCCTGAGTGGGGCCAAAATCGACGGCGCCCCCCAGATGTTCATCGGGGCGGCCGCCAACCCCTTCGCCGAACCTTTCGAGTGGCGCGTCCACCGTCTGGCCAAGAAGATCGAAGCCGGTGCCGATTTCATCCAGACCCAGTGCATCTATAATATGGATAAAATGCGGAAGTGGGTGCGGCAGGCCAACGATATGGGTCTCACCGAAAAAACCGCTATTCTGGCTGGCGTAACCCCCATGAAAAGTCTCGGTATGGCGCGCTACATGAAGAGCAAAGTGCCGGGCATGGATGTCCCGGATGAGGTCATCAAGCGGCTCCAGGGCGTCGACAAGAAAAAACAGGCCGACGAAGGCATCAAGATGGCCTGTGAGCAAATCGAAGAATTCAAGGAAATGAAAGGCGTCGCCGGTGTCCATCTCATGGCCATCGAATGGGAGCACCGCGTTCCGGAAATAGCAGAATTGGCCGGTGTCCTTCCCAGGCCAGAGGTATAACCGACAGAATACGGCGCAGGGGCCTGTCGCTCCGGAGTACGCGCCTTCCATGGCCCGGCCTAAAGGGCTGAACGTTGCGGGAGATGTCCATGTACGATTTCATCAGGGGCCCACTGGTGTGGGTGGCCTTCCTGGTCTTCATCCTCGGCACTGTTTACCAGGTCTACCGATTCTATCAACTGAGCCGGCCGAAAGACCGCTTCCTGTTGCGCGTTCCCTTCGGCAAACCACCCCAAGATCCCGACGCGGCACCGGACGAACTCGCCTTGACGTGGTGGCAGCAGATGCAACTGAGCGTGGTAGGGATAAACCCCATCATGGTCTTTGTCACCACGGTGTTCCACCTGGCATTGGTTATCACCCCGTTTTTTGTTTTAGGGCACAACGTTCTACTTGATCTGGCCTGGCATGTCAGCCTGCCCAGCGTGCCGGAAGCCATTTCCGATGGATTTACCGCCGTGGTCATCGCCGGCGGAATCTTCTTCCTGTTGCGCCGCATGTTTCTCGCGCGCGTGCGCGCCATCTCGACGGCCTACGATTATCTGGTCCTACTCATCGCCACAGCGCCCTTTATTACGGGATTCCTGGCCTACCATCACCTTTTCGACTATGACACGGTGATCATTTTGCATATTCTGGCCGGCGAACTCATGCTGATGGCCGTACCATTCACCAAGCTGGTGCACATGCCCTATTTTTTCATCAATCGGTTCGTGCTGGTACACGAGAACACCTTGGGTGCCGGCGGAAACCGTACCTGGCGCTAAGCGCCGCCTTATAGCGGAGACAGGAATGAGTTCGAACGATCACGCGCCCATCAATCAGGACGAAGTCCGGCGAATTCTGGATCAACACAAGGACAAAATGAAAACCGCGCTACGGGTGTGCGCCCACTGCAGTCTTTGCGCGGACAGCTGTTTTTTATATCACGTGCATGACAAGGACCCCCGCTACATGCCGTCCCACAAGTTCATCAATTCCCTCGGAAAACTCTACAAAAAAAAGGGGAAGATCGACCGGGCCGGTTTTGCAGAAATCGAGGAAATTGTCTGGCGGCGGTGCGTGCTGTGCACCCGATGCTATTGTCCACTAGGCATTGATATTCCGGAGATGATTGCCATTACGCGCGACATCTGCCGCTCCCAGGACGTTTACTTCCAGTGGAGCGCGCTCGAGCAACCGGCGGAATAGGTTCGCCCTGCCCCCGGTGGTCCATTGACGTTGATCAGAAAGGTCACACAACGGAAATGATTTGGAATAAACGCCCCATGCTATTGGCGACAGCGCTCATTCTGGCCCTTATCGGCCTGGGCCTGTCAACCTTCTCCTTTGCCCAGGACGAGGAAATCCTCCTGAACACCGGGGAAGACATCAAGGTCCAGCGAACAGCGGTGGCATTTTCCCATGACCTGCACATGGGACTCTATGAATGCCTGGATTGCCATCACGACTATAAAGACCGCATCAACGTCCTGAACGAAGACAACCTCGAAGAAGGCAACCCGGACATCCGCTGCGCGGCCTGCCACAATGACCAGGCCGATCTGGGTCGACAAAAAGCCTATCACCGCCAGTGCATCGGGTGCCATATCGAGACACGCAAGGCCGGCAATGCTTCCGGCCCCGAGATGTGCGGGGCCTGCCATCGATTAGAACGATAAGCGAACGCCGTAATTCATCCCACCTTGGAGGTCGCAAGTGGTTAAAGCCAAAAGAAAACCCCTGGAAGAAATCAAGCAAGCAATTCAAGACTATACCCGCGTACTGAACATTGGCTGTGGGGGTTGTGTTTCCGTCTGCCTGGCCGGTGGCCAGAAGGAGGTCAACCTCCTGAACGCCAAACTGAATCAGGTGCTGAAAAACGACAACCGCGCCACCCGAGTGGACGGGTTTACGGTTGAGCGGCAGTGCAACGAGGCCTTCCTGACGGACCTGGATGCGCGTGTCAGCCGCTATGACGGCCTGATGTCCATGGCCTGCGGCGCCGGTGTGCAACTCCTGGCCGAACGCTACCCGGACAAGCCTGTATTCCCCGCGGTGAACACCATCGCCATCGGGATCGATCGTGAAATCGGGGTCTATGAAGAACGTTGCCGTGCCTGCGGCGAGTGCGTGCTGGGATATACGGGCGGGATCTGCCCCATTACGCGTTGCGCCAAAGGACTGTTCAACGGCCCCTGTGGCGGCACCAATAACGGCTCATGTGAGATCAGCAAGGACATTCCTTGTGCCTGGCAGGATATTTACAACCGCCTGAAAGCCCAGAACCGTCTGGACGACATCAAAAAAATCAAACCGGCCATGCAATGGCAGAACCAGACCCGCCGTGTGATCGTTCAGGACGAATACGCCGCGCGCTACCAGAGCAAATAACCAATAGGCGACAATCCTCCACGTGTCTTAAGGACACCTGCGGAGAAGTATTTCAATATAAAAAGCCCCCGGCCTGATTTTTCACAGGCCGGGGGCTTTTTTATTTAGCCGCTGCTGCGGGACAACACGTTTTCAGGAAGCGGGCAGCAGTTTGACCGCACACACCTTGTATTCGGGAATCCCGGAGATGGGATCCAGCGCCGCGTTGGTCAGCTTGTTGGCCGCCCCTTGCGCGTAATGGAAGGGGATAAACACCGTCCCCGTGACCGCTTTGGGGGAAATTTTGACCCGGGCGTCAATCTGCCCCCGACGGGAGGCAATGCCGACACGGCTACCATCGGCCACCCCGTAGGCGGTGGCGTCCTGGGGAGAAATTTCCACAAAACTTTCCGGTGCCCGCTCCATGAGATCTTCCGAGCGCATGGTCATGGTTCCGGTGTGGTAGTGGTAAAGGATGCGACCGGTTGTCAGGTAAAGCGGGAATTCCTTATCGGGCACTTCGGCCGGTGGCTGCCATTCAATGCCGTGAAACATGCCCTTGCCCCGGGTAAATTGCGCACTGTGAAGCACCGGGGTGCCGGGGTGTTCCTCGTTCAAACAGGGCCAGTGCAGACCTTCTGTTTCTATGCGCTTGTAAGTAATTCCGGCATAGCTGGGCGTCACCTGGCGAATTTCTTCGAATATCGCCTCGCTGTCGGCATAGTCCATAGGATATCCCATCCGTCCGGATAATTCCGCCACAATTTTCCAGTCGTCCCAGGCATCCCCCGGGGCGTCCACGGCGTGGCGAACGCGCTGGACACGCCGTTCGGTATTGGAAAACGTGCCGTCTTTTTCGGCAAAACAACGGCTGGGAAGCACCACGTCGGCCTTGCGGGCCGTTTCAGTCATAAAAAGGTCCTGCACCACCAACAGCTCGAGATGCTCAAGACAGTCCTCGGCATGATTGAGGTCCGGGTCCGACACCAGCGGGTTTTCACCGATGACATACAGCGCTTTCAAACGACCGTCATGTGCGGCCGGAATCATCTCGGTCGCTTTCATACCAATGCTGGTTGACAATCCGTCCACGCCCCAGGCGGCGGCCATTTTATGGCTGGTGTCATCGTTGTTCACCGGCTGGTAGGCCGTAAAAACATTGGGAAGCCCCCCCATGTCGCAGGCCCCCTGGACGTTGTTCTGCCCCCGCAAGGGGTTCACACCGCCGCCCGGCATGCCGAGGTTGCCGCAGAGCATGGCCAGATTGGCCAGCGATTTGACGTTGTCCGTGCCGGAGGTGTGCTGGGTAATCCCCATGCAGTAGAGGATGCTGCCGACCTTGGCCCGGGCGTACAACCGGGCGGCCTCGGTAAGCTGCTGCGCCGGAATGCCGGTAATGGTTTCCACGTATTCCGGCGTGTATTTTTCCACCACCGCTTTCAGTTCCTCAAAGCCTTCGGTGCGTTCCGCCACAAACTGCTTGTCGTGGAGATCCTCCTTGATAATGACGTGCATCATTCCGTTGATCCAGGCCACATCCGCACCCAGGTTTTGACGCAGATAGATATCGGCGAATTCGGCGATTTTGATGCGGCGCGGGTCCACCACAATCAAGCGCGTGCGACCTGATTCCACCGCCCGTTTGACACCGGCGGATATAACCGGATGGTTTTCGGTGGTATTGGAGCCGGTGATCAGAATCACATCGGCTTTTTCGACACAGGCGATTGTATTGGTCATTGCGCCACTTCCGAAGGCTGCGGCCAGACCGGCCACGGTGGAGCTATGTCAGAGGCGGGCGCAATGATCCACGTTGTTGGTTTTGAGCACCGCCCGGGCAAATTTCTGGGCCACGTAGTTTTCTTCATTGCTGATACGGGCAGACGTCAACAGGCCGATACTGTCCGATCCGTGGGCCTCCTTGATGGCGGCCAACTTCCCGGCCACAAAATCCAGGGCCTCGTCCCAGCTGGCTTCTTTGAATTCCCCGTTTTGCTTAATCAAGGGCTGGGTCAGTCGGTCCGGTGAATCGATAAAATGGTAGCCGAAACGCCCTTTGACGCACAGGCTGCCGAAGTTGGGGGTAACGTCTTCCACTCCCGTGACTTTCACGACCCGATTGTCGCGGACATGCAGATGGATCTGACAACCGACGCCACAGTAGGTACAGGTTGTCCGCACCCGCTCTGTTTCCCAAGGTCTGACATCATAGCGGACTTCCTTCTCAACCAGCGCCCCCACCGGGCAAACCTGGACACATTCGCCGCAAAAGACGCAATCGGAATCTTTCAAGGGCTTGTCGCCGGCAGCAATGATTTTAGTTTCCGAGCCGCGAAATCCGAAGCTGATCGCCTTGTTGACCTGGACCTCGTTACACGCCTGCACACACCGTCCACACAGAATGCAGCGGGAAAAATCCCGCACGATAAACGGATTCACATCTTCCATGGGATAAGCGATGACGGTGCCGGGAAGACCCTCGCCGGTAACCTGATAGCGGTAGGCCAAATCCTGCAGCCGGCAATCGCCCCACACCGGGCAGAGCTGGTCGCTGCGGTCGTCCTTTTCAACCGCCAGCTGGAATTCGGTCCAGTCCTGTTCGTCGGACCCCCGGGCCGCACAGTTGTGGTTGCCGGAAGCCAGGAGCAGCTTGATGATGGTCCGGCGCGCTTCGACCACCTTGGGCGACTCGGTCTGAATCACCATGTTCTTGCCGGCCGGCGTCGCACAGGCCGGTAAAAGCGTCCGGGCGCCTTCCACTTCCACCACACAGACCCGACAGGCACCGGTCGGTGTCGTCCCTTTCAGATGGCACAGGGTCGGGATGTCGATACTGTTGCGGCTGGCCACGTCGAGAACGGTTTCGCCCGGCTCGAAGACAAATTCATTCCCGTTCATTACCAGAATGTTCTGATCTGCCATGGTTCTCCCCTTTTCCGTGCTGACCCGCATGAAACCGCATTGAATTCAAGCATGCCTTAGCACCGGAACGCTAAAATCGTGCTGTTGGAAACCCGGGATGACACACCGTATAAAGTAGGATTTTTATAGAATACAGGACAACTTGTCAACGAGGGAAAACGGACCCCGATGCCATTGCGGCACGGTAGCGCCAGCAATAGCCACCGGCGCCCAGGAAAGCCCCCGCCGCATCCGCCAACAGATCCCAGCCATCGGCCATGCGTTCCGGGACAAAGGACTGATGCCATTCGTCACTGATGCCGAACAGGACCGCAAAGACGTAACCGGCGGCGAAAATGCCCACGGGGCCGCGCAGACAACCTAGCGTGGCAAATGCCCGACAGGCCAGGTAACCTAAAACCGCGTAAGCGGCCAGATGCAAAAGCTTGTCCTGCCCTGGCAGATCGGGCCCCACATCGGGGGACGGCAGGGAGGACTGGAAAAAGATCAGTAGGCAATAACCCGCCAACAGGGACCAGGACAAAACCCAGGGACGCATCAAATATACCGCCTTCTTATAGCAAAACGGCAGGGACGCTGAATGATGCAGCTTCCCTGCCGGCCGTGTTAACGACCTATCCTATGCATTGAAAACCGTTTGTCCCAATTTCCGTTCGCGGATATGGCCCGAGGTGGTCTCCAGGAAAGCTTCCCGGGTGACACCATAACGCACCTTGCCGTCCAGGGTCCGCACGGAAAGGGTCCCGGCTTCCTGTTCCTTGGCACCAATCGTCAAAATCAGCGGTATTTGGCGCAGTTGCGATTCCCGCACCTTCTTATTGAGACTCTCGGCGCGGTCATCAAGCTCCACTCTCAGTCCCGCCGCCATAAGATCGTCGCGGACCGTTTCGGCGTAGACAGCAAGATCGTCGTTGATCGGCAACACGACCGCCTGTACCGGAGCCAGCCACAGCGGATATTTCCCGGCGAAATGCTCGATCAGGATGCCGAAAAACCGTTCGATCGATCCCAGTACGGTACGGTGTATCATAATTGGCCGTCGGCGCTGGTTGTCCCGGTCCACGTAGGTCAGGTCAAACCGTTCGGGCAGCGACATGTCCAACTGGATCGTTCCACACTGCCAGGTACGACCCAGGGCATCTTTGATATGGATATCGATTTTGGGGCCGTAAAACGCCCCGTCCCCTTCGTTCAACTGATAGTCGGCACCGTAGGCGTCCAGGGCCGAGCGCAATCCGTTGGTCGCAATTTCCCACTGCTCGTCGCTGCCGATGCTTTTCGCCGGGCGCGTCGACAGTTCCAGGTGAAACCCGAGACCGAAGACGCCATAAAGACGCTCCACCAGACGCAGAACGCCGATGATCTCCGCTTCAATCTGGTCCGGTGTCATGAAAATGTGGGCATCGTCCTGGTGGAAGGCGCGCACCCGAAACAGGCCGGACAGCACCCCACTGAGTTCGTGGCGATGAACCAGGCCCACTTCCGCCACCCGCGATGGTAATTCGCGGTAGGAGTGGGGACGATTTTTATAGAGGAGCATGCCCCCCGGACAGTTCATGGGTTTGATGGCATACTCGATCTCATCCACCTCGCTGGTGTACATGTTCTCACGGTAATTCTCCCAGTGGCCGCTGCGCTCCCACAGGCTGCGCTGAAGCATGATGGGGGTTTTCGTCTCGACATAGCCGGCCATCCGGTGTTCTTCACGCCAGAAGTCCAGCAGGAGGTTCCACATCACCATACCCCGGGGATGGAAGAAGGGCATCCCGGGAGCTTCGTCATGAAAACTGAAAAGCTCCTGGGCCTCGCCAATCTTGCGGTGGTTGCGCTTGCGGGCCTCTTCCAGCAACGTCAGATAGGCTTTTAAATCTTTTTTATCAAAATAGGCGGTACCGTAAATCCGCTGCAGCTGGGCTTTGCTCTGATCCGCCCGCCAGTAAGCGCCGGAAACTTTCATCAGCTTGAACGCTTTGACAAATCCGGTATGTGGCACATGCGGTCCCCGGCAAAGATCGACGAATTCTTCCTGCCGATAGAGAGAAATGGTGCCGTCCGGAAGATCTTGAATCATCTCCAGCTTGTAAGGCTCATCCTTGTAGAGCGCCAGGGCTTCAGATTTGCCGATGGTTTCCCGGCGGATGGGCATTTTGGCGTTGACGATCTTTTTCATCTCGGCCTCGATTTCCGCAAAGTTGTCTTCCGAAATCGGTTCCATGTCGATATCGTAATAAAACCCATCTTCGATGACCGGGCCGATCGTCAACCTGGCCGTGCCATACAGTCGCAAAACCGCCTGGGCCATCACATGCGCCGCACTGTGCCGCATGATATCCAGCGCCTCTTCATCGCGCTTGGTGATCAAACGCAAGGCGGCATCATTATTAATGGCGAGATAAAGATCCTGTACCTGCCCGTCAAGCTCCATGGCAACACAATCGCGCGCCAGACCTTCGGAAATCGAGCGGGCCACGTCCAGCCCGGTCGGCGCTGCTTCAAACTGCTTTATGCTCCCGTCAGGAAGTGTTATAGTGACCATAGCATCCTCACTTTATACAAAATATAATAGTGCCGCAGTGACACACGTCGCTACGAAATCTTTGAATTTAGGTGAAACCAAGGGGTCGGTCAAGAAATATTATGACACAGAACACACCAAATGGATATCGCATTATCGAACGGTCGACGGAACTGACCGACGCCGCCCGACAGCTCGCGAAAACCCATGAGATCGCCTTTGACCTGGAGGCGGACTCCATGTATCATTTTCAGGAGAAGGTCTGTCTGATTCAAATTGCCACCGGCAAAGACACCTTTGTGGTCGATCCTCTCAAGATTGACGACCTGTCGCCCCTGAAGCCGGTGATGGCCAACCGCCGCATCCGCAAAGTACTCCATGGCGCCGACTACGACATCCGTTCGCTTTACCGTGATTTTGGCATTGAGGTTAACAATCTCTTCGACACGGAGCTGGCCTCACGTTTTTTAGGCATTCGTGAAACCGGCCTGGACGCCGTTCTGCAGCAACGCTTCGGTGTCGGCCTCGACAAAAAGTACCAGCGTAAAGACTGGTCCAAACGCCCTTTACCCGAGGCCATGATGAACTACGCCGCCGGAGATGTTCATCATCTTCTACCCCTGGCCGCCATTCTCGATAAAGAACTACGCGATATGGGACGCCGCGAATGGGTGCGTGAAGAGTGCGATCTGTTGAGCCAGGTCCGGCCCCCGGAACAGAACAACGCCCCCCTGTTTCTGCAATTCAAGGGTTCCGGCCGTCTGAACCCCCGCAATTTGGCCGTTCTGGAATCCCTGTTGCAGCTGCGGCGCCGGTTGGCAGAAGCCAAGGATCGACCACTGTTTAAAGTCTTATCCAACAAGTCCATGCTGGCATTGGCGACAACCATGCCCAAAACGCTCCGCGCGTTGGAGCAGGCCGACGCCCTCAGCCCGAAACAAATACAAATTCATGGGAAAGCCCTGCTCCAAGCCATCCGCACGGCTATCGACCTGCCCGAAAAAGAACTCCCCCGCTATCCACGCCAACGGTCACCCCGCATGTCGGCCCGCGTTCCGGAGCGCATGGCCGTTTTGAAGGAATGGCGCGATCACAAAGCCGAGACGCTGGGACTGGACCCCGGCTTGATGCTCAACAAGGCCCTGATGCAGGCCATTGCGATTCGGCATCCCCAGAACCGCACCGATCTGGAAACGATTTCCGATATGCACCAATGGCGCCAAAAGACATTCGGTCGTGACATTGTGGACATTATGAAACGCGCACGATAACGCATTGCGAGAACACATGGAAAACGAAGTTTATTTTACGTCGTCGGAATGCCGCATTGAAGGACGCCTGCATGAGGGCAATTCTCGGGCGGTTGTCATCACACACCCCCATTCGCTGTATGGCGGCAACATGCACAACCCGGTCGTGGAAACCATCACCGAGGTATTCCGGCAACTGGGATACACGACGCTGCGTTTCAATTTCCGGGGGGTTGAAGGCAGCCAGGGGCGATATGATGAGGGACGCGGAGAACAGGAAGATGTGCGACAGGCTGTGATCCATCTCCAACAGCGCGGGTTTGGGCCGATCGAACTATCCGGCTACTCGTTTGGGACCTGGGTCAATGCCCAGTGCGCCGTCGGCAAACTCTCGGAGATCCGCATGACCATGGTGTCCCCCCCCACCGCCTTTATGGATTTCCGAATGATTCAACACCTGCCGGGCCTGACCCTGGCCATCACCGGCAGCCGCGACGACATCGCTCCGCCGGATATGCTCCGGCGGATACTCCCCCTATGGAACCCCGGCGCCCGCCTGGAAGTACTGCCCGGTGCCGATCATTTTTTTTTAGACCAGTTGGAGACCCTGGCCGCCGTCCTCCAAAACGCCCTGGCCCGCCATCACACTTCAGCGACAGCAGAATAGCGCGCCAACAGCTCAGGCTCCCGGCCATACCCGCACAGGTGCCGTTTTGCGCCCTGGCAGGCGATGGTAGCGTTCGTCCGGGAAACCCACCGCAATCGAAGCGTAAATCGATTCAGCACGTGGAATATTCAGAAAATCTTTGAGGGACGGTGCCCGCTCGATAGCCGAAACCGCAAAGCCGATTAGACAGGTGCCCAGCCCCATGGCGTGGGCTCCGAGCAGCATATTCTGAACGGCCAGCAGGGCATCCTCCTGGGGGCAGGCGGCGCCGGAGCGTCCCCCCACCAGAATCACGGCTGTCGCGCTGTGAAAAAGGCGATCACGCCCGGTGCGCTGCCAGTCTTGAATACCGTCTCGAATGGCGTCGAAATAATTGCGATAGTAAAAATCCAATTCGGGCCGCCCGATCCACTTGAGAGCCGACCGCAGAACGCGTTTTTCCGCCAGGCGATTCAGACGGTGAAAAAAGTGCCCCACCTGTTCGGACAGTTGCTGCACCGCATCCCGGGTCGGCAGGATGGTGAATGTCCAGGCCTGACAGTTGGATCCGGACGGAGCTGTTTGTCCTATCCTGACCAGATCCTCCAGCATGTTGCGCGGAACGGATTGATCGGTAAAGTTGCGGCACGATCGCCGGGAACGCATCAGCCGGACCAATTCATCCAATGGGAATTCACCGGGCGGCAACCAATGCGGCGCGTGGGAGAAGGTTTCAAAATCCAGCACTGCATTGTCCAGGGCCTTGACACAAATCGCCTCCGTCGGGCAAACCGCGGCGCAATGCCCGCAGCCCAGGGATTCTTGACCGGTCACCACCGCCTTGCCATCAACCATGGCCAGCGTTTCGGAAGGGCACACCTGCAGACAGGCTTCACACCCGACGCACTTGGCGGCATCCACCACGACGGTCACGGACCGATCAATCACAGTCATTCCCTTTGGGCTTTTCTTCTTTTTTGACATATTGATGCGCTTCTGAACCGCTTTCGAACAGCCGCCCTTGCGACAAACCACCGATGAAATGATCGACCGCAAAATCATAGAAGGCCGAATGGCTTTCGTCCGCAAGAAGCGTGTCTTTCATTTTTCGAAACGGCACCAATCCATGCAGCATCACCCAGAACAGGAGCGCATGACGCCGCACATCGATCATCCCGAACTGCCCCTGATCGACACCTTCCTGCAAGGCCTGCTCCACCACCTTGAGAATCCGGATACCGTGCTGGTCGATCTGCTGTTTTATTTCAGGCGCAAAGACCACGTCGGCCGCAGACAGAAAGTAATTGATCACGTCGAAATAGTTTTTATGCTCGCGACTGAAATTGAAGTAGGCTTGAGCGATGTTGTGCAGGCTGCCCCTGGCATCGGAGCCTGTTTCGTGGGCGCGCTGCACATCACCCAGCAGCAGTTCCAGACCTTCTTCCTGCAGGGCGGCAAAAATCTCCTCCTTGCTGCGGAAATAAAAATAGATCGTGCCCACGGCAAGCTCGGCCTGACGAGCGATCTGGTTGACCGAGATGGCGTTCAGCCCGTTTTTAAACAGCAGTGTCCGGGAAGCGTCCAGGATCTGTTGCCGCCGCTGTTCTTTTTCTCTTCTTCGCCGTTGTTTGATACCCATCGTTTAGCGCTATCTGGTGTCCACACACCTTAGAAGGGATTCAAATCTTCGAATCACTTGAAAACAAGTCCCCGATTGATAAAAGGTTGGGCATATTGTGGATCTATACGTAATGTTTACCAGCATCTGAAATCTCCACCACGGGACGCTTGGCGGAGTATG
Organism: uncultured delta proteobacterium; assembly: GCA_963850465.1. Taxonomy (GTDB): domain Bacteria; phylum Desulfobacterota; class Desulfobacteria; order Desulfobacterales; family UBA5852; genus JABZFP01. Next base: position 37,889 of record CAWKLN010000043.1, on the reverse strand, counting down.
GATATCCCCTGCTAAACCCTTTCAGCACCGGTTTCGACTAATACCTTGATCGCCTGGCCGGTATCGATGCGCTCCCGGAAAACCGTCGGCAACTGCGCCAGGGAGACAACATCCGTGACCAGGGGCCGGCCGTCCAGCCGCCCCGCGGCCATCCATTCGAGGCACTTACGGTTCTCTGCATGCGTGTTGCTGTAGCAGCCGGTCAGACGTGCCTCCTTGAAATTGAGTGTCATCGGCACGATGGGCGCCGGCGCGAACATCATGCTGACGACACAAATATCTCCGCCCCGGGCGACCCAGTCCAGCGCCTTCTGAATATTGTCGGGCACACCGGCACATTCGAATACCGCCGGGAAGCCGATCCCGGAAGTCATCTCAAAAACACGCTTTCCCATCTCCTCGCCGAAGGGATCAAGAACGTGATCGGCGCCCAGTTCCCGAGCCAGACGCCGCTTTATGTCGACCGGCTCGGACAGCACGATCGGAGAAATGCCCATGATATGCAACAGGTTCACCGTTGCCAGACCGATCGGCCCCCCACCCATCACCAGCGCCGGCCCTTCACTGACACGGATACAGTTGATGCCATGCAGGGCCGCGGCAAACGCCTCGGCCAGGGCGGCATTCCGGGAGTCGACCTCGTCCGGTACCGGGATGAGCATATCCGGATAAACCTTGACGTATTCGGCAAAGGCCCCCGGCATATCGCCGATGCCAATGGAACGCCGACCCGTCTGACAGAAATAGGGACGTCCGGCTTGGCAGTCACGGCACTGGCCGCAGGATGTCGGCCGCACGATGGCACGCGACCCCAGCGCCACATCACGCACCCCGCTGCCGCAGGCCACCACCCGCCCGCAGACTTCATGGCCCAGGATCGTATCCTCCGGAAGCCCTCCGGATTTGATTAGGGAATGATCGGATCCGCAAAACCCGACATTAAGGACCTCTAAGAGGACGCCGTCCGGTTCGATTCCGGGTATCGGTACGGATGCCAACACCAGTTGGCCGCCTCGCCCGACAACGGCCTGCATCTTCTCAGGAAGATTCACGATTGCCCCCATTTTTCCGGAAAGATTAAAGCCCGGCACTGCGGTGCACGGCTTCTTCGTCATCCGGCAGTTTACGGCGGGTGAAGATGTAAGCCGCCGCTAAACCCGAAATGATGTGCCATATGCCCCACCAGGCCACCAGAATGGCCATGCCGCCCAGACCGTCAAAAAAGTTGAACACCAACACCAGGCCCAGGGCGGAATTCTGGATCCCGACCTCGATGGACACGGCCCGGCAATCGCGGTCCGGCAGGCGAAAGATCTTGCCGGCCCAGTAGCCGATGTTGAGGGCCAGGAGGTTGTGCAGAAACACGGCAAAAACCACCACACCAACATACGCCAAAAAGTACTTCCAATTGGCGGCCAGGGCCCCACAGACGATCAGAATAAAAAAGGACAGAGAAAAAATCTTGAACGGCTTGCGCACTTTATCCACCAGCGTTGGAACAAACCGGGAGGTCATCAACCCCGCCACCAGGGGGATGCCCAGAATGACAAAGATCGTAATAAAAACATCCTTGGGGCTCAGGCTGACCTGTCTCAAAATTTCAGCTGTCGCCGGGTTTAAGCGCCCCCACAAAGATAGGTTGAGCGGCGTCATGAAAATAGCCGCAGCCGAGGAAACTGCGGTCATACTTATGGAAACCGCACAGTTACCCCTGGCCAGGTAGGTAATGATATTGGACAGGTTGCCCCCCGGACAGGCCGCCACCAGAATCATGCCAAGCGCCATGGACGGGTGTGGTTTGATCAGCAGCGTCAACAAATACGTGAAGGCGGGCAGCAAGAGGAATTGGGCCATCAGTCCGATGCCGGGCGCTTTGGGTGCGACCACGACCCGTTTAAAGTCTTCCAGCTTTAAATCGAGTGCCACACCGAACATCATCAATCCGATGGCACCATTGATAATCAGCAGTCCCTGGGGGTTGAAGTTGAGTCTCACCTGGTCGATCGCGGCAATATCCATATGGCATCTCCCTGTTGACGCATCCCGTGCGCGGGATGGCATGATCTCCCGATTAGGTCGCTTTGTACCCGCCTAGGTTGGCCAAGGCAATACTGCCCGGGCTGATCGTGGTCGGATCCGTCATGACATTGATGCAACAGGTTTTCCCGGAAGCGAAGGCCGCTTCCAGCGCCGGACGGATATCCCCCGCCTTCTCGACCAGAAAACCCAGTCCCCCGATGGCTTCGACCAGTTTGTGATAGGCCACCCGGCCGATAAAGGTTCCGTCTTCAATGGCATGACCAATCCGCAGTTCCTGGCTGTGCCGGATCATCCCCCATCCCAGGTCATTACTGATCACGACCACCAGCGGCAATTCCTTACGGATGGCATTCTCGAATTCCATAAAATTGAAACCCACCGAGCCGTCACCCGTCAACAGGCACACCCGCTTATCGGGGTAACGCAACTTAGCGGCCAGGGCATAAGGCAGACCCACTCCCAGCGACCCGTAAATGCCATAATCCAGATAGAAACCAGGCTTGCGAATCGTGCGCGTCATGCCGATCCAGGTGGTGGTGTCGCCACCGTCGGCCACGACAAAGTCATCTTCGCGATCCATGAACGCATCAACTTCTCTGGCCAAACGCAAAGGGTGGATGGGCTCAGCATCACTTTTCCAATTAGGCCGGGCCTGCTCTTTGCCGGCGTCATCGGCCGCATTGAGGGTCGTGATCCATTCCTGGAACTGCTTCTGCAAACCGGTACCACCATCGCCCGCGTCCATGATGCGGCAGCACTCCCTGAGGAACGCGCCGGCATCGCTGACTATCGGCAGATCGATACTGCGATTGCGGCCAATCTCCTCGGGCATGATATCCACCTGCACCATGCGCGCCTCGGGGTTGAATATATCCCCGAAAATATAAAAGAGCCCGATCCGGGTCCCCAGCAAAATCACCAGATCCGTTTCGATATAGGCCGCAAAGGCGCCACCGGGCCTGATCGCCAGCGCCGACTCGAAGCACAAGGGATGCGCATCCGATATGGTCCCGCGTCCGGATAGGGAAGTGAATACCGGCACGCCGGCCTTTTCGGCAAATTCGACCAAAGCATCTTCGGCATGGGCATGCCATACCCCACTGCCGGCAATAACTACGGGTTTCCGGGCCTCTCCCAGCCATTCCATCATTTTTCTGGCATTCACGGCATCGGCCGGTCGGGAATCAATCTCGGTCACGGGCTTGCGGATATCGGTCGGGTTGACCTGGGCGTTCAGCACATCGACGGGAAACTCCAGGTAGACCGGTCCCGGACGACCGCTGGCGGCGGTCCGAAACGCAAGATCGACGTATTCGGCGGCCCGTTCCGGCTTCAGGCATACGAAGGAACGTTTGACCATGGGGTCGATAACAGGGGCCTGGGCCATATCCTGCAGATCGAGTTTCTCTTTATGATCCAGGCCCACACAACCCGCAATCACAACCAGGGGGGTATTGGAAAAATAGGCGCTGGCGACCCCCGTCAACGCATTTGTGAAGCCGGGCCCGGCCGTCACCATGGCCACCCCCGGCTGCCTGGTCATTTTGCCCCAGGCCTCGGCCATAAACACGGCGGCCTGTTCATGGCGCGTATCGAAAAGTGTGACATCCGTATGCTCCAGATACTGATAAATCGGGGTGATGTGCCCTCCGCTGAGGGTAAAAATTTTCTCGACACCGCGCGCCACCAGAGCGTCCACCACCAGTTTGGCACCTGCTACCGTTTCCGTTGTCATCATCAGCTCCTTATTGTTTTCCGCCACAGAGGCCCGGGGAAAAACTTCCCGACCGTGGGTTTAGAGTTCCATCAATTGTCCACCGGTCACATTCAGTGCCTGACCGGTCATATAGGATGAAGCTTCGGAAGCGAGGAAGGCCACCACCCGCCCGACCTCGTCCGGAGAACCTACCCGGTTGAGTGGTATGGTCTGGCGCATGGCTTCGTTGCGCTCCTCCACCGATTGATTCCGAAAGCTGGCTTCCAAAGGTGCCCGCCAGTCTTCCAGATCCGTATGAATCTGCCCGGGACAGATCGCGTTGACCCGGAAACCGGCACCCGCCAGCTCTTTGGCCATGACTTTCGTCATCATGATCACGCCAGCCTTGGCCACGGCATACGCGCCGTTAAACAGGGGCGGTACTTTGCCGCCGCGCGAAGCCGTATTGATAATGCAGCCCGGTTTCCCGAACATAAGCGGCAGAACCGCCCGCGTGACCCGAAAAACGCTGTGCAAATTGACATCGATTGTTTTCAGCCAATCCTGTTCCTCATAGGTGTGGATCGCATTGGGCACGCCAAAAACAGCACCCGCGTTATTGCAAAGAATATCAATATGTGGGAATTCAGCCGACACTGCGGCAACCATTTTCTGCAGGGAATCGTTCGATGTTACATCCACGCTGACCGCCATGGATTTCACCTGAAATCGCTGGCGCAATTCCTCCGCAATGGCCTCCGTCCCTAATACCGATCCGGCAGCGACCACGCCGCCGTCGCTTCCTTCCGAACCGAGGTCGGCCACGACGACATCACACCCGTTGGCCGCCAGATTTTCGGCGATGCCAAAGCCAATGCCTGTCTTTTTCCCGGCACCGGTAACCAAGGCTGTCTTACCTTTTAAATCAGCATACATCGCAACCTCCATTCCATTGTAAAAAAAACTTATTGAGCGGCGTTCGATTTATGATTGATATATTGTTTTCGAAAATCGGTCAACCAAATTTGTGCGTTCAAAAAGGGGATGCAATTGGAAAAGTCGGCGGTCAGACGGCTTTATAAATGCTAAAAATAAAGACACGCAACTTTCAAAAATACCACAATCGCGTTTGCCGTGGGCCGCGGCGCAACCGCACCAACGTCCTTGCGGTTCGGTATTCTGCCGGGACAAGGAACAGACCCTTCGCAGCAGAGCAGCAAAAGCCACAACGTCTGAAGATGGTTTCGACTCAGGTGGGTCTAATAAATACCAAAGGGAGGCACAGAAGAGGTCAATCCGGCCGCTGGGAATCACAGGGTCACAACAAATTGATGTCCTACCGGGGGATCTTATTTATCCAGCCCGCTCCGCAAAAGACGCCGGAACCCCTCCAGGGTTCCTTTCCAGACCGCGTCTTCACCCGCCATCACGGCCACGACAACTTCTTGCTCAACACTGACTTCCATGACGAGTTCCTGATCCCCCACGATAAATACGGCTTCACCCCATCGCTGGGCCGGCATACCGGTTGTTTCACAATCATAATCGGTCCGCATTTCGGTCGTCATACGAATGTCACTCATTCGTGCACCTCCGGAGAATACAAGTCAGTGAAGCAAGCCGGATTGTTTGGACCGTGTCAAACACGACCACCGGTTGCGGTCGGCAGGGACGCCCGAACGGCGTCATGAGGATACCCCCTTGACCAGGGGGCGGCTAAGTTTTTCAGCCTCCCATAGGAGCGCAGGCCGGCGCTGCAAACCCTCCGGCACCTGTCGGAATCCCCTGGGGACGAATGCTCCCGGCAGACATCAGTTTCTCAACACCCTCTTTATGGCAACAGGGGCACTCGGGCTCCGGCTCATTTGGGGACAACAGCAGACATTCAAATTCGCTTCCGCAATGCTTGCAACGATACTCATACAACGGCATGCGCGCTTCCTCCTCATCCACTCAAGGTCGATGGATCTATTCGTGGCATATCTGTAGGTCTAAAAACCGTCATTCAGGATTTCTTGGGTTTCGTGGACCGATAACCGTCCGCGTACCAACCGCCACCTTTCAATTCAAAAGTACAGCGAGACATGATTTTCTGGGCCCGCTGTAGGCAACGCGGGCATTGGATGGATTGGGTCCCCATTTTAACCAAACGCTCGGTCACTGTTCCTTCGGGGCACTCAAATTCATAAACTGGCATAGCTATTCCTTTCCCGGGCAGCAATTCCGCCTTCCTTTTTCATAACCGTTGAAAATACCCCTCCTGGTAATCCCTGTCAATTGGATATTTTTCCCATACCATTGCAGGAGATACAAGCACTAGCAACGTTGGGCGACCCGCTATAATCTTAAATTTTCCATCCCGGCACCATTTTGGTGACATAACAAATATCGGGCGTGAGAATTGCATGATAAAATGGTTGCAAAGCATTTGCCGCGGATCAGTTGGTCAATGAACCTCTGAAAACCCAATGGTGCGCATTAACACACCCCTTTATTAGATGGAGATGGCTGTATGATCGAATCGGAGTACCTCGAAGATAACGACAAGCTACTTAGATCACTAAAACAAATCCCTTCGCTGGAACAATTCAAGAAAAACGAGCTGCGCATCTTGCTGCATAAAAGTAAAATTCGAAAATACCGCAAGGGCGAACGCATTATCAAAGAAGGCAACACCGGCGCATGGATTTATATCCTAGTGTATGGCAAAGTAGACATAATCAAGAACGGCCGGATCATCACCACAACTGATCGACGGGGAGAATTGATTGGCGAAATCGGCGCAATTGACGGCGCTGCGCGTTCGGCCTCTGTGATGGCCGTCGAGAATACCGTTTGTCTGGCTACAGACTTACGCCAGATCAAGCGCATGACCGGCGACGACCGCTTGGCCTTCGGCTATATCCTCTATCGCGTATTTGCCGAGACATTGGCTGAGCGCTTACGGATAACGACCCATGAGCTCATGCAGGAACGCAACCGCTTCCACCTGAAAAGATGGCTCCCGGGAAGGTCTTGAAACCTGACCCCACCTAGCGCTTTCGAACGACTCCCAAACGGCGCATTCGCGACACGAAGGTCGATCGGTTCACTTTAGCCGTCTTAGCCGCCCGCGTAATATTCCAGTTGCTCGTCTTCATAAGGTACAGCACATAATCGCGCTCAACCTCTTCCCAGGAGCGTCGATCGAATGGCACCGGTTGAAAATAGCCCGGTTCTTCTTCTGAAAAAGAACGGTCCGGCGGACGCCGGCGGTCCGTCCGCCGGCGACGCTGGCCGACGTCGGTCATGGGCGGTGGCAAATCCTTGCCCTCGATCAATTCCTTTTCACTGGTCACCAGGATATAGCGTACAAAATTTTCAAGTTCTCGAATATTCCCCCCCCAGCCGTAGGTCGTCAACAAATCCACCGCCTCGCGACTCAAGCGCTTGGGGGGCATCAGCATTTTTGCCGCCTCGTGATTCATGAAATGCTTGAGAAGCAGGGGGATGTCTTCCAGTCGTTCGCGCAGGGAAGGCAACGGCAACGGCAGCACGGAAAGCCGATAAAAAAGATCCTCCCGGAAACGGTCTTCGCTGACCATCTTTGTGAGGTTGCGATGGGTGGCCGATACGATTCGCACATCGACCTGACGCGCTCTGTTGGCCCCTAAGGGCTTCACCTCGCCATCTTGAATGACCCGCAAAATCCGTGCTTGCAAATTGAGCGGCATATCACCGATTTCATCAAGAAATAGGGTGCCCCCATGTGCCGCTTCGAACAGACCGTCACGATTTTTAACAGCGCCTGTAAAAGCACCTTTGGTATAACCAAAGAGCTCACTTTCCAATAGCGTTTCGGGGATAGCGCTGCAGTTCTGCACCAGGAACGGTTCATCCCTTCGATGACTCAACTGGTGAATTCGCCGGGCAAACAATTCCTTGCCGGTGCCGCTCTCGCCTGTGATCAACACAGGATATTCTGTCAGGGCATAACTTTCCATGAGTTCACGCGCCTGCTGGAAGGCCGGCCCTTGACCGATCAATCGGGATTCGCCCTGGATTTGCTCCAGAGTATGCTTGAGACTCTCGGTCTCTTCATGTTTTTGCCGGTAAACCACCGCGTTGCTGAGCGCGATGGATCCAACATCAATCAATTTCTGGATATTGTCCAGGTAGCCACTATCCAGATTCAAACGGGATTTGTCCGGCGAGGTGTCAATAATTTGAACCGCACCGTATACCGTCCCATCCCTCAAAAACAGCGGGAAACAGAGAATTTTGCTGCTTTTGACATTCAACCCATCTTCGACCGCACCATGATGTCGACCATCGGCGCTCGGTTCCGCCACGGTCATTTGCCGGTTCTCTATCACCCAGCCGACGATACTGGGATCGCCAGGTCCTATGTAAAGCCCTTGGATTGAACCACTTTGTTCGCCAAGAGCTTCTACGCACTTATATCCATCACCCTTCCTGATCCAAATCGACCCCCTGCTGACATCCTGCATTTCCAGCAACGCACTGAGGAATTTGCGCTGCAACCGCCGGGGTTCCAGTTCCTCTGAAAGAGATCTGAACAAGTCAAAATATGCTGTCATGGTTTTATTTAACCTTTTTGGTTAAATATAATCACGTGGCAATTAAATATCAACTGTTTTTGTGAAGCATCATCTGAGAGTTTAATGCTCTAAATTTTTATTTATCATGAATTCCAATGGTTGAAAGAATCATGGGGACCATGGCACATAAATTGATAATGACAATAAGCAGACCATGCTTTGAGGAAAATGAAATGAAGTTTCTATGCGCTCTAATACTAATTGCAAGTTGTTTTTCGATGACGGGCTGCAGCACACTGTCCCATATCGTGAGGGGCAATTTCGCTGCACAACCCGACAGCGACTTGTATGAAAATTCGACCGCAAACCGTCAGCTCGGAAGCGTCCGAGTTTATAACAACAATCCGTATACTATTGATCTGGAGATCGAGGAATCCGATTCATACCATGAATTGGAACCTCATAACGGGGATGGCGGGGTGTCTTTGAATGCCTATGCCGCCTGTCTGACACTGAAGGTCATTTTTTAAAGCCGAACCCTGTGTCAAAATGACCTTCCCTCCAAGTGCCCCCCATCCCCGCCTTCTCCAGGTGAACCTCTGATATCGCAACGGTGTGCCGCAGTCCTCTTCCCGCCTACCACAGATTGTTGAAATTCCCGACAAAGACCTTTGACCGTCGTCCGATAAAGGGTATAGGTTAATCATCTATGCTCACGCTTCGTTTCAAAGGATGACGTTCTGGACACGCAATGAAACCCTCTCGAATCAAGAATCGCACCTGGAAATACCTTGCGGGCCTATTTGCGGTCAGCCTGATCTTTTTTGCTGCGCTGTTCTACTGGGTCCCACCCCTCATTGAGCGCCAGTTGAACCGCCAGGATCTGGCCGCTATCTTTCGGGAAGCGACCGGTGGAACGTTTTCCAGCGGCAGGCTTCGATTCCGGTTCTTGCCGGCGCCCCACGTGGTTATTCCGGAGGGGCGCATCGATATTCCCAAACGGTTAAGCGGAAACTGGCGCACCACGCTTATTTACCCCGCCTTTTCCACGCTACTGAAAGGGCGTTTGCAGATTGGCGCTCTCGTTCTTGAAGACCCAGAATTTGCCATTACGGTTCCACGCTCAACAAATATCGACGCGCCCGCATCTCAGCCAACCAGAGGAGCGGAAGCCCTAAGGCACCATCTGCAAGAGGCCTTGGCCCGGGCTTCCACCGTTCTCCCGGATACCACGGTCGAAATCCGAAACGGCCGCATGCGCGCCGACGGACTTTTCCCGACACCCGTTAAGCTTGATGGTTTCCATCTTGACCTTCAATTGCTTCCCAAGCGCCTGCGTATCGATTTGCGCTGCCGTTCGAATATGTGGGAGACCTTGCACCTGTCCGGATCCCTGCAACCCGATACCCTGCAGGGGAGGCTCCAACTTGCACTTGGCAAATTCAATCCGACAACCGTTGGCAAACAGATTCCCGCCACCGCCTTGCAGTGGGCAACCAACGCCTTGGACATCAACGCGACGGTGAGCCTGGAGGGTCTGGATAACGTCAAAGGTACGGTTCAGGCGTACATCCCCGATCTCCTGCTCCAACGCAGACTAGAAAAAGTCCGCGTCACAGACATCCGACTGAAGACCACACTGACCTATTCCCCCCAGAACGGCCTGCGGGTCGACCTGCAAGAAATGCACGCCGAGCAGCCCCCATTGCGTCTCAGCGGCCAGGCCGTCATCAACCCCAACGCACCGCTATTCAAGATTGAACTGATAGGCCGGCACCTCACCATTGACCCTTTGCGCGAAGCGGCCATGACACTGGCCGGCGACGATGAAACCGTTGCGGGCATCTTCGACGTCCTGCGTAGCGGAAACGTCCCATGGATCCGATTCAGCACGCGAGGACAACGCGCTGAAGACATGGGTGTTTTTCGCAACATGACCATTAATGGCATTGTCGAAAACGGGCGCCTGTTCATACCCGGGGTTGATCTCGACCTGACCGATGTCCGGGGGACCGCCGATATTTCACACGGCGTATTGAAGGGGGACAAGCTGTTCGCCGCCTACGACCAAACGATCGGATCGTACGGGCGCCTCTGGCTGGATCTCGATCAGGATGATGACGTGCCATTTTTCCTCGAGATCGGTGTGGAGGCCGACCTGGCGCCATTGCCAGCCTTGCTGGAGCAATGGGTTGACGACCATACCTTTAAAGGAGAGATGCGTCGGATCCGGAATGTATCCGGGAAGGCCAAAGGATTGCTTATTCTGGACAGCCGCGGACACCCGCTGGACGTCACCGTGGATGTGACCCGCTGCCGCTTCGATGCCGAATATGATCGCCTGCCGACAAAATTATCTATCACGGAAGGCATGGTCCAATATACGGAAGACCGTATCCAGGTGGTCCAGATGAGTGGCAATCTCAACACCACTGTTTTTACCGGGTTGACCGCCCACGTCGCCTTTGGCGACACCGCTCTCATCCAGGTCGACGATGCGGCCGCCCGCATCGCCCTCAACCAGATCGGCCCTTGGCTGGCATCCTATAATGTTTTTGAAGCCCTGCCCTTTGCGCTCAAGTTTGGGGCCGGCTGGCTCAAGCTCGACCGGCTGAAGATGGACGGCCCCTTACTGAACCCCGGGCAGTGGGCCTTTACCACACAGGGCACCGTGAGCCGTCTGGGAATTGTCTCCCCAGACCTGCCGGGACCGGCCGAGATCGAATCCGCCCGGTTTATGGCCAGCGCCGACAAGCTTGAAATTTCAAAGACCAACATCCTTATGGCCGATGCCGACCTGGCATTCGAGGACACGCGGTTCCTTTTCAAGGATAACGCTCTGGTGGCTGCCGCCATGACGATTAATGGCACATTGGGACCCGTATCCGAAGAATGGGTCAGCGAACGTATCGACCTTGGAAAACCATGGCGACTAAAAACACCCGTAGCGCTGTCCGATGCAACCCTTACCTGGGCTGCAGATGACGAAAAAACCTTTCTCGGAGAGCTGACCACCGGCGGCGGAACCAATCTGTCGCTGGACCTGAAAATGGCGGGCGCGCAACTGCAGCACCAAACACTGGTCGTCAACGATCAGGATTCGCACGCCGAGTTGCACGTATCCTTAGGGCCCGATCACCTGGAAATCGATTTCAACGGCCGCGTCAGCAGTGCGACCATAGAGCGCATGATGCAGGAAAACCGTTATGCCAGCGGCCGTATGGAAGGCCAATTCAACGCCCGTATCTACCCGAAACATCCCGGCAGTTCCTCCGTATCGGGAGTGCTCCAAGCGTATAATATCCACCAACCGTTGCGAATGACGCATACTCTCCACATCGATGAGCTGTCCCTCAAGGCCCAGGACAACCAAGTTCTGCTTGCGCCCGCGGTAATGGTTGTCGACGGTCAGACCCACCAGGTAACAGGGACAATCGACATCGAGGACGACGGTTATGTTCTCGATCTGGTGCACAAGGCAACGGACTTTGCGCTATCGCTGCCTGAAACGCCGTCTCCCGACATGCCGACGCCGGAACCGAATACATTTTCGGTGTGGGATCTGCCCTTGAGGGGCCGCATCGTTTCAAGACTCGATTCGTTTTCCCTGGGCAAACTCCAATGGGCACCCTTCAATGCCACCGTCCGAATCGATACCGGAAATTGGAATTTCGACATTGAAGAGGCCGCCCTGTGCAAGGTTGCCACGACCGGTAACATTCAGGTCACCCCGGATAAAATGTCTATCACACTGGTCCCTGTGGCTCAGGATGAAAATCTCGACGTCACCATGACCTGCCTGTTGGAGAAACCGGACCTGATTGACGGACGGTTCGATCTGACAGGCCGCCTGGAAAGCCAGGGTCCTCCCAAGCAACTGTCTCAAACCGTCCGCGGCCAGATGGAATTCAATGCCCGCAAAGGGCGCATTTATCGGTTTACCCTGCTGAGCAAGGCCTTGGCCGTCGTCAACGTCACCGAAATATTCCGCGGTAAACTACCGGACCTGATGGAGGGGGGGCTGGCCTATGAAAGCATTGAAATCCAAGTGGATATCGAAGACAGTCTGCTGACCATCAAACAGGCTGTCATCGACGGTGCATCTGCCAATATTGCAGGCCAGGGCACGGTCAATCTTGTCACCGGCGAAACCGATATGATCATCCTGGTCGCCCCGTTCAAAACCGTAGATGCCCTTGTACGGTATATGCCGGTCATCAACGATTGGCTGGGCGGCACTTTGGTGTCCATACCGGTCAGGGTTAGCGGAGCGTTTTCCGATCCCACCGTCACGCCGCTTTCGCCAAATGCCGTCGGCAGCAGTCTTATGAATCTGATGAAAAGAACCGTCGATCTGCCTGTCAAACTCGTCGAGCCGCTATGGAAAAAGGATGAGTAGCGAAACCACAGCAACAGTGCGCCACAATGGAGTATTGAAGTTCCGCTGGATTTATGGTTTTAATAAGTGATTTTTTTATAGCGGCGCTGTACGATACCGGGCTAACACCGGCCGGGGAGGAATGATGGGGATCAAGGAGCGCAAAAAACGCGAAAGAGAGATGCGGCGCCAGCATATCATGGTGGCGGCCAAGCGTGTATTCACGCAGAAAGGTTATGATAAAAGCACTGTGGAAGACATTGCCAGGGAAGCGGAACTCAGTCCCGGCACACTCTATCTCTACTTTAAGAGCAAAGACGAATTATACGCCTCGCTTTGCCTTCGCGTACTGCGCTTCATCAAGGTTAAAGTTGACCACGTCATCAATGACGAAACCACTGGTTACGAAGAAAAACAGAGTGGGCTTCTGAATGCCATGAAAGACGTTTACGCATATGATCCATTGATTCTCAACAGCATGTTTCACCTCCAGTCCAGTGATACGCTGCGAACGCTGTCGCCGGATTTGCTTGATGAAATCAATGAACTGTCACGTAAAGCGCTGCAATCCATGGCCGGCATGTTTGAACAAGGCATCAGCGCCGGACACATTGTCGACCGCAACCCGCTCGCTCTGGCAGATATCCTCTGGGCGCTTTTCTCCGGTGTTGTTTTGTGGGAAGAAAGTAAAAAAATGATCAACCCGGATCGCAGCAATCTGGAAAAATCATTTGAGGTGGCCTTTGATATCTTCAGCAGGGGACTTCGCAAAACAGATCGGTAAATCGGCCTTTACTTCGACGCGATCCATATGCCAAGGGTAGACATCTTTGGCGGGACATCGTATCCGGGAAAAGTGCCATGCAGCAGCACAATGGCGACCCGCGGCACTGATGCAAATCTTCATTCTGCTGTCAGGCTGTGCCCGTGATAACGCCACGGCAACGCATAGCTTCATTCATACACCAAGGAGGTAAGGAATGGGCATGACATTCAAGCAAGATAATGCGGAAGAAGCTTACGAAGACTATGACGCTTATGCCGCTCTTAACCGCCAGAGTCTTTTCCGCAAACCGTTTGTTCCCTATATCGCCGCCGGTGTTGTGGCGCTCGTCGTCATTTTAGGGTTTATCATGTTCGGAACGAGTTCTCAAAACGATGCGTTGTCCGAAGAAGTGGCACTGCTGACAAAGCATCTGGATGACATCGAATTCCGGTTGGGCAATCTTGAACAGGCCAATTCCGGCGAAGAAGGTCTTGCGACGCTGCGAAAAAAACTTGAGGATCTCAATCGCCAATTCCAGGCACTGGAGGCCAAACTCGGCCAGAACCTGAACCAGATCAACAGCAAGCTGGATTCGCTTGAAAAGGAACGGAAACCAATTGCCAAGCCGGCCGCAACCCCGCCTCAAGAAAAGAAGGCCAAGGCCGCGTCCGCCAAAATCCATGTCGTCAAGGCCGGCGAAACCCTTTACCAAATCAGTCGTAAATACGGGTTGACGGTCGAGCAGCTTAAACAACTCAATGACATGGGCAACAATATGACAATCCAACCCGGCCAGAAACTGAACGTCGGTACACCTTGAAAACCAGGCACGCCGATCTTATTCATCGCTTTTCGCCTGACGGCATAAGGAGCGTCTGCGGGATAGAACGTTAATGAATCCGATAATAGAAATCTGGCTCGACACCACGGCCATTCTGACAATCGTTTGCGGGGTGGCCGGTTTGTTGTTATCCTTGGGGCTGATTTTTTTCCCGGAACGAACCCGGGCGGTCGACGAATTTTTCAGCCGCAATTACCACCTTAAGGAACGTCTTGCCTATTTCGACCAAAACATTCGAAATGAGCTGTTTATCTACAGACGCCCTATGGTGTATGGCGCCCTTTTCACACTCGGTTCGGTTGTGACGCTGATCTTTCTATTCGTCCAAATGGATGTCGAACGCCTGGTCAGCGTCCTGCATATTCAAGAAAACCAGCGCCTGCTGTGGGAGGTGATCCTGGAAGTATTGGTGCTGACGGGGAAACTCGCCGGCACAATCGGGGTGATCGTTGGTCTTTTTCTGCTGATCGCCCCCGGTCGCCTGCAACGCATCGAGAAACGTTTGAACGCATTGATTGCCACCCAGCCATTGGTTGATCGGCTGGATGTTTTCAACCACGTCGTCAATATTTTTTCTTTTCGCCATCCCAAGCTGATCGGATCGATCGGCGTTTTGCTGTCCGCCGTCCTGATCATGCTGTCGATCTCCAACTTTTTCTAGCCCCGCCAAGAAATAGGAACTCAGCCCGCCCGGTCTCGGGTCCGACCGCCTCTCTGGCTGAAATAAATCCCGATAAAAACAAACCCCGAGGCGACATACTGAAAAAAAGAAAACCGTTCGCCCAGAATCAAGGCGCCCAGCAAAACGGTAAAAACGGGAATCAGGTTGATGAAGACAGCGGCGCGGCTGACGGGAATCCGGCTGACGCCATAGTTATACAAACCGTAGGCGCCCAGGGTGACCACGGCGCCAAGGTAGACGATCGCCAGGGCCGGCACCGGGTCGAATCGATCCGGGAGAACCGTTGTCGGCAGAAAGAGAAAAGGGAGGAAAAACACCGCGCCCACAAAGGCCTGAACAGCCGTCAGAAAAAAGGGCGAATAACGCGCGGTCAGCTGCTTGAGGCTGACAATATACCCGGTTGCACAAACCATCGCCATGAATTCGAGAAAATTGCCCAGGATGGGATTGGGCGCGGCCTCTGACGGTTGCCCCGCCACACTTAACCAGCTGGCGCCAAAGATCGCCACACCGAAGCCTATCAGTGTTCGGGGGGTAAGTATTTCTCCGATAACGAAACGGGCACCGACCGCCACCATCAGGGGCAGCATGGCGGTAATCATACCGGCTTGGGAAGCCGACGTGAGTTCCAGTGCCCGTGCTTCAAAAAGAAAGTAAAGACAAGGTTCGCAAAAGGCCATAAAAAGAAGCGGGCGGATATCTTTGCGGTGGAATGACGTGGCCGATCGAAACCCCGGGATAAACGGCGCAAAACAAAGACTGGCAACCACCATCCGGCCGAAAATCACCACCATGGGATCGTAACTCCGGAAAGCCAGCTTGAGCGCCACAAACGAACTGGACCACAAAACCATGGCCATAACAAGTCCGACATAAGCGAATACTGGCGATGACCAACGACCCACCATACAGAAAATTCTCCTTCACGGCCTGGGGATCTGTGCGCGGGTTGTAAATTCAAATCCCCGATCTACCCGCCAGGCGCGGTCATGGCCGTCACCCATAACCTTCTGTGCAGACTGGACTTCCCCGCGGGAAGCGCATACATTGTCAGAATGACTTCAAAAGCGCAATCTGAAATGATCGTGCCCGGCAAGCGACCGGTAAACCAGCGCCCCCTTTATCTGGCACCTCTGCGGGGGGTTACCGACGCCATTTACCGCAGCACGTATGCCGAGTATTTCGACGGCATCGACCTGGCGGTTGCACCGTTTGTCACCACCCATACCGGCCGGCGCATCAAACCCGCGCATGTGCGCGACTTGCGTCCTGAAGATAATCGGAACATGCCCGTTATCCCCCAAGTATTAACAAAGAGCGCGGAAGATTTCATCACCCTGGCCGATCACTTTTTCGATATGGGCTATGGCGCCATCAACCTGAATTGCGGGTGCCCTTTCCCCCAGGTGGCCAACAAAGGGCGCGGTTCCGGTCTGCTCAGCGATCCGGACGGCATGGATCGCCTCCTCGATACCGTGCTTTCGCGAATCCCCAACCGGCTATCCATAAAAACACGTCTGGGGCGCTACGACACCGATGAAATTCGTTCGGTGCTGCCGATTTTCAACCGCTACCCGCTGGAATCCGTCATCGTTCACCCGCGCACCGGCATCCAGATGTATACCGGCGCGCCTGATCTGGCAGCTTTTGCCTGGTGCCTGGATCATTGCCGTCATCCGGTGGTTTATAACGGCGATATCACGGATCGGGGTGGGTTTCAGGAGCTGGAACGGAGGTTTGAAGGCGTCGCCGGGTGGATGATTGGCCGGGGCATGCTGGCCAACCCGTTCTTGCCCGGCCTTCTGAAAAACAATCAACCGGTTGATGAGACGCAGAAAACGAATCACTTCCAGCGCTTTCATGACGCGCTTTTTGAACGTTACCGCGAGCGCCTGAGCGGTCCGGGTCATCTGCTGGACCGCATGAAGGGCCTATGGAAATATTTCGCGCAGGGATACCGGGGCAGTGAAACCGCCCGCAAGCAAATCCACAAAGCACGCTCGGTCGAACAATACACGGCGGCCGTTTCGGCCTTTCTGGACGGCGGTCTGGAATGGAAGCCATGAAGGCCGCCGCCCCTCCGACGAATGGCATACGGCTACCGTCCTCAGCGTCCGATTCGCAAAATTCCCCAGAGCTGTGAAAACAGCATCCCGAACAGCATGAGTCCGCAACCGAGCATAGCCCGCGCCGTCAGCGCCTCGTTGAGTAGCCACCATCCTCCGATAGCGGCAAATACCGCCTCCATACTGAGAAAGATCGCGGCGTGCGCGGGATGGGCGTCTTTCTGGGCCACCACCTGCAGCGTGTAGGCCACACCGACCGATCCCAAACCGCCATAAAGGATGGGAACGGCCGCCTGGCGCAGGTCTTCCCAAGTCAGAGTCTCCACCGCCAAAGCCGTCAGCAGGCTCAGCAGAGAACATACCGCAAACTGTGTGATGGCCAGCTTCAGCGCATCCATGCGCGGCGACAGTCGGCCGATAATCAAAACGTGCGCGGCCCAGAAAAAGGCCCCGATAAGCACCAGCAAATCCCCCCAGGCGATGGTCAATTCCTCGGTGATACTGAGGAAATACAACCCCACCGCCGCCAGGAGAACGCCCAGCCAGGTTCCCAGATGGGTTCGCTGGCGTAGAAAAAGCCCCATGATGGGAACGATCACCACATACAGCCCGGTGATAAAGCCGGCATTGCCGGCCGTCGTATATACCAGTCCGACCTGCTGCAAGGATGCCCCGGAAAACAAAAACAAACCGGCCAGGCCTCCGCCCCAGAAAATGGTTCCACGGCTAGCCTGTGGCAGCAAGGTGCGTGCCGACGAAATTTTAGGTTTCAATAAAAACAACAGCGGCACCAGGGACAGACTTCCCAACGCAAACCGCACCCCGTTGAAGGTGAACGGTCCGACATATTCCATGCCGACCCGCTGGGCCACAAAAGCAAACCCCCAGATGGTGGCTGTCAGCAGTAAAAGTGCGTCGGCGCGGTAAGTCCGGACATCCATGAACGCGTTCCTCTCCCCTCGGATGGGTGCCAAAAGGCGGACCATACACGGCGGACGAACCGGCGTCAACCGGAGAGCGCGTTATCGGGCAGGTGGCTACATGTGGCGGCGCAGGGGGAAAACCGGCAACCCCTCCGAGGGCCTGAAATGAACCACGAGAATGCCGGCGATGATCAATATTAAGGCCAGCCATAGGTTGGGGCTGAGCGGCTCGTGCAAAAGCCAGCCGGACAATACCACGCCCACCATCGGCATGATAAAGACAAATGAATGCAAGGTCACCGCCCCATAGGCCTTCAACAGGCTGTTCCAGGCAATGAATCCGAAGGAGGCCGTCACGAAAGTTTGGTAGAAAAGTCCGATCAGAGCTCTCAAGGAGAAGGTCTTGAGGACGGCATCATCAAACCAGTAGGCTTCCATAAGGAAAAAAGGCAGACTGAACAACATGGAATAGAGCACGATGTGAAACGGATTGAAGGTACTGATAACGCGCTTGAGGTAGACGGCATTGCCGGCCCAGATGAAGGTGGCCAACAGCACCAACCCGTCACCCGACCGGATATCGCCGGAAAGCACCTCTTTTCCGAAAAACACACAGGCAACACTGCTGAAGCCAAAGATCAATCCGATCAGTTTGCGTCGGGTGATCCGATCGCCGGGGATAAAAAAATGGGCCAGGATCAGAATCAGAAAGGGAAGCATGTTGATGAGCAGTGTGCCGCGCGAGGCATATGTCCGGCTCAGGCCGACGTAGAAAAGGGAGAGTTGTACGGTAAACAGGATGGAATAAACGAGAAGGTGTTTCCACTGCCCGTCTTCCAACCGGAAGGACCTGCCGCTTAGAAACGCCCAGAGCGCGATGGCTATAGCCGCGAGACTAAAACGAATGACAGCGGCGCTGAAGACCCCGAAACCCTCAAAAGTCATCTTGATGGCCACCGCATTGGCTCCGAACAGGATGCACAGCATAATGATGTACACGGCGGCCTGGAAGCCGACCTTGGGGTTGGCGGGTATGACCAGGGCGTCCGAAGGACGGTGGTTGCCTGCGACACTCATGGCAATCTTTCAATTTCGGAATTTTCAACCGGCTGATAGCCAAGCAGAAACCGTAAAAATCCGATGCCGTCGCGGGCCACGGCATGGGTACCGGTACGTTCGGCGAATTCGGGATCATAAAGATAGGCGGCGCCGCCCGCGATCAGGGTGGTCACCGGCGGCAACGCATCTGTAATCTGGATCAGGGCCTCATCCGAGTCGAACTGGAGCACGGTCAGGCCGAGGAGCGCGGGTTGTCGGTCCCGGCAGGCCCGCACGATGGCGGCGGGGGACTGCAGCACGCCCAGGGAATGAACCGTGACCCCGACCGACGCCGCCAGGGTCTCGATGATATCGAGACCGTGTCCCCAACCGTCGTCCAGGGTGGCCGTGAGCATCAATGGCGACTGCGGCCACAAGCCGCCCCACTCGGATTGGCGGCGCAGGGTCTCGAGCATCCGGGCCCCTTTCATATAATCTTCCCGGGTCGGTTTACCCTGCCGGGCCCAGTCCTGCAGCATCTCGGACACACGATCACGCACGGTCAATTCCAAATTGATTTATGGTTTTGGCATTGGCGTCTACGCCCTGGCAAGAAGAACCAGCACTTCGGCACACTTCTCGCCGGCGCGCTGGGCCAGCTTCTCAGCCGCCTGCCTCATCGATTGTTTGAAGGCCGCATCTTCGATGTCCTGCAGGTTGATCATCACATTCCGGTACGCCCCCCAAATCCCGGCCTCCAGGGCTTTAGCACCGACTTCGACATCCGAGCGCGAGGCCGGGTTGCCGTGGCGGGCGACCGCGCACAGACTTTCCCAGACGCTGTCGCCCAGTTGCATGGTCTTAAGCGGGACGGTAACCGCCGTTTTGAGACCCGCCTGCATTTTATTGTGGCGGGTGGCCTTTTCCGCTGCCGTCCCCGCCGGCATCCGGACACCGTCCATGTAGTCGCTGAAGGCGGCCGTATCCGCATCGATCATCGGTATGAGGCCTTGCATGGCGTCGTGCAGGGGGGGAATCACCCGTCGCATGTCATGGTCGACCGCTTCAAATTTACGCACCCCATAGGTCAACTTGGCCACCATGGCGCCCAGCGCCGCCCCCATCGCCGCCATGGCGGCCGAAGCCGATCCGCCCCCCGGCGCCGCAGTGCGCGCCCCGATCTGCGCGATAAATGCTCTCACGCTGGATCCGGCCAAAGGTTCCGCGGGCGTCTCCGCGACCCGGTATTCAATGATCTTCGCGGCCGGATCGAAAGGCGCCACCGTATTGAGTCCCAGGCGATCCACGACCAGCCGGATCTTCTGGTCTTCTTCATAAATGAAGAGATTCTCTTTGGCGATGTAGTGCTCGGCCGCCATCAGCATCGCTTCCAGCGGTAGGAGACCGACAATTTCCGAACCCGCCACACCCACCTGGAGTTTTTCGGCCTCTTCCTGCACGGCCTTAAAAAATACATGGGGCGGCGTCGCGCGGTAGTTGGTCAGATTGACCGTCACCTGAGCCAGATTGTACTCGTCCACAAACCAGCCCATCCCCTTGACGTCCCTCAAGCGCCCCGGTTCCTTTGGGCCGCGACCGGCGTCGCGCAGATTCAGTGCAATGCGGTGCGCCTGGTTCGGTGTACCGAGGATGTTGACATTGTAAGCGATTAAAAAATTTCGGGCACCGCTGACGGTGGCCCCCCATTCCGGCACAAATCGGGCCGGACCGAAATCCGGCTGCCACTCCGGCTGTTTCAGTTTTTCCGCCAGCCCTTCGTATTCGCCCTCGCGAATCTGAGGCAGCGACCGGCGGTAGCGTTTCTCCGAAGCGGCCTCATAAAGGAAAAAAGGAACGCCCAGTTCTTCCGCCGCCCGGCGTGCAAAATCCCGGGAGACCGCCACGCATTCATCCATTGACACATTGGCAACCGGCACGAAGGGACACACATCCAGCGCCCCCAGCCGTGGATGCTCGCCGGTGTGGGTGCGCATATCGATGCGCTCACGGGCCACACGGGCGGCATTCAAGGCGCCCTCCAGAACGGCTTCCGGCGACCCCACAAACGTATAGACCGTTCGATTGGTGGATTGTCCGGGGTCCACATCGAGCAGGGTACACCCGGGAGTTGATCGGATGGACGCGGCGATCGCCTCGATGACACCAGGGTCCCTGCCTTCCGAAAAATTGGGGACACATTCAATGATTTTACGCATGCTTTACCTCACCGTTCCCACCGCGTTTTCGACGGCGTCCAGGATCTCTCCGCTGCGGATCAACTGCACGATACGCTTCACGTCTTCCGACAGGACACGATCCTTCTCCAGGTGGGGCACGATCTTGCGTATCACCCCATAGGCGGCATGTGTGCCGGCGCCGGGCTGCATGTTGGTGAAAAGATCCAGGCCCTGTGCCGCACACATCAGCTCGATGGCGATCACGTTTTCCGCATTCTGAACGACCTCCCGGCACTTGCGGGCGGATATCGTCCCCATGGAGACGTGATCCTCCTTGTTGGCCGACGTGGGGATGGAATCCACCACGGCCGGATGACTCATGACCTTGTTTTCCGACACCAGGGCGGCGGCCACATACTGGGCGATCATGAAACCGGAATTCAAGCCGCCGTCTTTGACCAGAAATGCCGGCAACCCGCTGAGTTTGGGGTTGACCAGCCGTTCGATGCGGCGCTCGGAAATGTTGGCCAGTTCGGCCACCGCCATACACATGAAATCCATCGCCAGGGCCACCGGCTGGCCATGGAAATTACCGCCCAGGAGAAACGCACCACTTTCGGGGTGAATCAGAGGGTTTCCGGTGGATGAATTCATCTCGGTTTCCAGGACCTTTTGGGCATAGGCGATGGCATCGCGACTGGCACCGTGCACCTGGGGCGAACAACGCAGGGTATAGGCATCCTGGACACGCTTGCAATCCCGGTGCGAAGAGATAATCTCACTGTTACGCGTGATGCGATCCATGTTCTCGGCGGCGATGGCCTGGCCGGGGTGCGGACGCATCTGATGGATACGGGGATCGAATTCGGTTTTACTTCCCATCAGGACTTCCAGGCTCATGGCGGCCGCCAGATCCGTATGGCGCGCTAATCGTGCGGCATCGTAAACCGTCAGTCCGCCGATGGCCGTCATGGCCTGGGTGCCATTGATCAGGGCCAGTCCCTCGCCGGCCTCCAGGTTCAGCGGCACCAATCCGCAGGTTGCCAGCGCTTCGCGCCCAGAAACCCGGCCGCCGTTTAAAAATACCTCGCCTTCCCCGATCAGGACCAATCCCATATGGGCCAGGGGTACGAGATCTCCACTGGCACCCACGGATCCTTTCTCCGGGACCACCGGGACCCCTCCCGCGTTGAGTAAGCGGATCAAAGCGGCCACCGTTTCCGTGCGCACCCCGGCATTCCCCCGAGCGAAATCCTTTAAGCGCAGCGCCATCATGGCGCGGACAAGATCAGGGGCCAACGGATTCCCCACCCCCACGGCGTGGCTTTTCAATATATTGAGCTGCAGCTGGCGGGTATCGTTTTTAGATATGGTCACATCGCTCAAGGCGCCGAAACCGGTCGTCACGCCATACACGGTACGTTCTTCGTCCACCCAGCGGGTCACCAATTGCCAGGCCCGCCGGATCCGTTCTTCGGCCCCCGCTGTCAGCGTCACATGCGCGCCTTGACGTGCGATCCGCACGAGATCGCCCAGCGTCAGGCCGTCCATTCCCAGTGCTATCGTCTCCATGGTGCCCCCGCCGTTGTTTCATGAAACAGGTTAAATAATAAGATGCGCATCTTCCGCGCTGATGCGGAAACGGCTGCCGATCCGGAAACGCGACCCCGGATAAATAAACCGATTGCGGGTGGCTACGGTGGCGCCCACCCAGGTGGTACGGTACAAGACCAGACAGGGTTCAAAGTCCGGCATCTGAAGCAGTTTGCGGATGTGGGGTTCGCACAGCGAGGCTTCCACCACGTGTTCCGCTTCCGTAACCGGGGCGATCTTCAGAAGATACTCACTTGGGGTAATGTGGTCAAAATCCTGTCGGAGAAATTCCGGTGCCACCGCCGGATTGACAAATCGTTCCGCATACTGGATCGGCACCCCGCGGTCCTTGTGCACTAAAATCGCCTTGAAGACCGGCGCCCCTTCCGGCAAACCCATGATGGCGGCAATGTCTCCAGGGGCCGCCTCTTCCCGCAGCAGCAACACATCACTGCTGTGCACCCCCCCACGGCTTCTGATTTCTGCGGCGATGCTGCGGACGGTCAGGAACGCGGACTGCGGTTTCTGGGCAGCGACAAATGTGCCCACCCCCTGGACCCGATAAAGACAGCCTTCATAGGACAATTCGCGCAAGGCCCGGTTCACCGTCATCCGGGATACGCCCAGTTGCTCCACCAGAGCGTGCTCCGAAGGGACGCGATAGTGAGGTGGCCACTCTTTGCGCTTGATCAAATCCAAAACATAGGCTTTGACTTCCTGGTAAAGCGCACGGCGTGGCTGTTGGGGTTTGCTTGGATTCTGCATCACATGACTTTCCGCTTGGAGGCCGACCGAAACAGTGCCTGCGGTCCATCCTCTTTCGGTAATATGCCAACGGTCCCGGTGGCCGGCCCCTGTCAACAGGGCGACCGAAAAGATCTTTGTCTAACTCCGGCCAAACAGACTTGACAGCTTGAATCGCGGTTGTATATACAAGCATATACATACACAAAGATTATGCATTGTCAATACCATCCTCAGTGATTTCAGATGGTTCGACACAAACCAAGCGGCGATAGATTTGCATCCCGCATCCCGGCGCCATACGCAAATCGGATGGTAAACCGAACCCCAAGGGGAGGTCTCCATGCTAACCAATCAGGACATCCAGCAGGCCATGCACATCCGCCTCGAAGATGTGTTTGACGAAATGCCCGCGGCACCCGGTTTTGAGGCCGGTATTCGACGGGCCCCGCGCCGGAATATAAACCTGAGCCGGGCCGAGACCGGACTGGCCCTTAAAAACGCGCTGCGCTATATCCCACCGGCATGGCACAAAACACTGGCCCCGGAGTTCCTGGAAGAGCTCCAGACCCGGGGGCGCATCTACGGCTACCGGTTCCGGCCCGCAGGGCACATTCGCGGTCGGGCCATCGGCAACTATCGCGGCCACTGCACCGAAGGCCAAGCCTTCCAGGTGATGATCGACAACAATCTCGATTTCGACGTCGCCCTTTATCCCTACGAGCTTGTCACCTATGGTGAAACCGGGCAGGTCTGCCAGAACTGGATGCAGTATCGGCTGATCAAGCGCTATCTGGAAGAACTCTCCCGCGAACAGACCCTGGTCATGGCCTCGGGCCATCCCCTGGGACTTTTTGCGTCCAACCCCGGGGCACCGCGGGTGATAATCACCAACGGACTGATGGTAGGCGAGTTCGACAATGCCGAACAATGGAATCGGGCCGCCGCCTTAGGCGTTGCCAATTACGGGCAGATGACGGCCGGCGGCTGGATGTACATCGGCCCCCAGGGGATTGTGCACGGCACCTACAGCACCCTCCTCAATGCCGCCCGACTCAAGTTCGACATGCCGGAAGAGGGTGATCTGGACGGCCGCCTGTTTGTCTCATCCGGATTGGGCGGCATGAGCGGCGCCCAGGGCAAGGCCATCGAAATTGCGGGTGGGGTCGGCATTATTGCCGAAGTGGATGCCTCCCGGATCCAGACCCGCCACGCCCAGGGCTGGGTGAGCCGGGTCGTGGCGGATCCGGCCGAGGCCTTCCAGCTGGCAAGGACCTGCCAGGCCGCGAAAACACCCACGGCCATCGCCTTTAAGGGCAACGTGGTCGATCTCCTGGAATACGCCGTCGCAAACCAGGAAACCATCGACCTGCTCTCCGACCAGACCTCCTGCCATGTGGTCTACGACGGGGGGTACTGCCCGCAAGGTCTCACATTCCAGGAACGTACGGAGCTCTTAAAAACAGACCACACCCGTTTCGTGGAACGTGTCAACATATCGCTCAAACGTCATTTCGATTTGATCCGGCAGCTGGTGGATCGCGGCACCTATTTTTTCGATTACGGCAACAGTTTCCTGAAGGCCATCGCGGATGCCGGAGTACCGCAAGTTTGTCGCAACGGCCGGGACTCTTTAGACGGATTTATCTACCCGTCCTATGTGGAAGATTTAATGGGTCCCCTGTTGTTCGACTACGGGTACGGCCCCTTTCGATGGGTCTGCCTCAGCGGCCGGCCGGAAGATCTGGCCGCAACCGACCGGGCCGCCATGGACGGCATCGATCCCGAACGCCGGTTTCAGGATCGGGACAACTACAACTGGATTCGCGACGCCGGCCGGAACCAGCTGGTGGTGGGCACCCAGGCCCGCATTCTGTACCAGGATGCCGAAGGCCGCACCCGCATCGCCTTGAAGTTCAACGATATGGTCCGCAGCGGGATCATCGGACCGGTCATGCTGGGGCGCGACCATCACGACACCGGCGGTACCGACTCGCCCTACCGAGAGACCGCCAATATCTATGACGGCAGCAACGTCATGGCCGACATGGCCACCCATTGCTTTGCCGGCAATGCGGCCCGCGGCATGAGCCTGGTGGCCCTGCACAACGGCGGCGGTGTGGGTATCGGCAAGGCGTTAAACGGCGGCTTCGGCCTGGTGTTGGACGGCAGCGAACGGGTGGATGCCATCATCCGCCAGGCCATGCCCTGGGATGTCCTGGGCGGTGTGGCCCGCAGGGCCTGGGCCCGCAATCCGAACGCGATCGAAACCATCGCTGCCCACAACCACACCTGCGAAGGGCGGGACCACATCACACTCCCTTACCTGGCAGACGACGAATTGATCACATCGGTGGTGAACCGTGCCTGGAAATCATCCTGAACCCGACGGACGACTCCCGGCGGAGAAAAATGCCATGAACGGAAACCTGATCGTTATCCATGCCGCTGAGCTTGCCACCAACCGCGGGTTCCAGGCCCGGACCGGAAAGGCCATGAACGATCTGCACATCATTCGGGATGGCGCGGTATGCATCGAAAACGGCATCATCACGGCCGTCGGGGAAACCGCCGAAGTGATGGCAACGGTTGACCCAAAGACCTTCACCGTGATCGACGCTTCCGGCAAGGCCGTGCTGCCCGGATTTGTGGATTCCCATACGCACTTCATCTTCGGGGGATACCGGGCCGAAGAATTTGGCTGGCGCCTGCAGGGAATGAGCTATATGGACATCATGGCCCGGGGCGGCGGCATCGCCAGCACGGTGGACGCCACCCGCCAGGCCGACCTGGAAACACTGGTGCGCACCGGCCGGCATCGTCTGGATGCCATGCTCGCCTTCGGGGTCACAACCGTGGAAGGCAAAAGCGGCTACGGCCTCGATCGCGACACCGAGGTCCGGCAGCTTGAAGCCATGGCCACGCTGGCAGAACAACATCCGGTGGACATTGTGGCCACTTTTTTGGGGGCCCACGCCGTTCCCCGAGAGTTCCGCGGCCGTTCCGACGCCTACCTGGAGTTCATCATGGCGGAGGTGCTGCCGCCGGTGGTGGAGCGCCGGCTGGCCGAGTTCTGCGATATCTTCTGCGAAGACCAGGTTTTTTCCATCGACCAGTCCCGACGCCTGTTGAACCATGCCAAAACCCTGGGGTTGAAACTGACCCTGCATGCCGATGAACTCGTGCCGCTGGGCGGCACCGAACTGGCGGTCGAACTGGGCGTCATTTCGGCCGATCACCTGCTGCATGCCTCCGATGAAGGCATTCGGGGCATGGCCGAAGCCGGCGTGGTGGCTACGCTTCTCCCACTGACCGCCTTCGGCCTAAAAGAGCCTTACGCCCGGGGCCGCACGATGATCGACCAGGGGTGCGCCGTGGCCCTGGCCACCGACCTCAACCCGGGCAGCTGTTTTTCCAACAGCGTGCCGTTGCTGATGGCTCTAGCCACCCTGTACATGGGACTCACCCCGGAAGAAGCCCTGACGGCCATCACCTTAAACGGTGCCGCCGCCATCGACCGGGCCGACCGCGTCGGCAGCCTGGAGCCGGGCAAACAGGGCGATGTCGTCATCCTGGCGTACCCTTCCTACCGTTTCATGCCCTATCACATGGGGGTCAATACCGTTGAAGCGGTCATCAAAAAAGGGCGCCTGGTGTTCGATCAACGGCAGGGAGGTGTCATCCATGCTGGCTGACATGACGGTTTCCGAACTCTTAGAAAAGACTGCCGCAAGCACGCCGGTGCCGGGCGGCGGCAGTCTTTCGGCCATGGCGGCCGCCGTTGGGGCCGCCCTGGCGCAAATGGTGGCGGGATTGACGGCCGGCCGGAAAGCATTCGCGGCCGTGACGCCGGAGATGAACGCGCTGGCCGACATGGCCCGGCGCCTGCAGGCGGATCTGCTGGCCGACATGGATCGCGATGCCGAAGCGTACACGGCCGTCATGACAGCCTACCGACTGCCCCGGGAAACAGCGGAAGAAAAAGTCCGCCGGACGGATGCGATCCAGCGGGCCACCCGCGAGGCCGCCCGCGTGCCGCTGGCGGTGGCCGAAAAAGCGCTGGAAGTGATGATGCTGGCCGGCACCGCCCTAGCGAAAGGCAACCCCAACGCCATGTCGGACGGCGCCGTGGGCGCCATGCTGGCCCGGGCCGCCCTGCAGGGCGCGCTTCTCAATGTCAAAATCAATCTGCAGGGTATCCAGGACGAGGCGTTTACCACGCAATTGCGCACACGCGCCGCGACACTCGAAACCAGGGCGCGCGCGTTGGAGACCGCCATGCTTTCCGAAATCAAACTATAAGATGATGGGATCGGCCAATGCCGCTATTTCGAAAACATTGCCTTTCGCCTGACGTGTAAAATTATTTTGGCATCCTTTTACATCATCTGACAGCGGCAAATGCCCGAACATCATGCCTGGGGGTCGTGGCATGCAGAAGACGCTGATCATTATTGGTACCACTATTTTGCTCGTTGGCCTGCTCTGGCCCTGGCTGGACAAATTCCCGATCGGGCGCCTGCCCGGCGATATCATCATCAATCGCCCTAGTTTGAAAATCTATATCCCCGTCACCACCATGATTCTCATCAGTCTTGTGGCGTCCCTTATCCTGTGGCTGATGAAAAAGTGAACCGCCGTCAGTCTATTACCCGTTTCGCCGAATACCTTACACACATACATTATGGGAAAATCATACGCCCAGGCGGGGGTAAAAAATGCGCTATGGATGAATATTATAGTGGATTGCTTTATTCTCCTGCTGGGCGGGGGGGGGCAGCGTGGTGACCCCGCAGGAATAGGGTCAACGGATTTGTTGCACCACCGGGGTGAGTTATGGAGAAGATTTGAACGGTAAGATCAAACGAAAAGGGACGGCCTTGGAAAACCGGATGATCTGGCGCGGTCAGCCGGAACGCACCATTACTTTACGTTGCCCCCGGAAAGCCGTGATGCTCCAGCCCATCAACAATAAAAGACCGTTGCGCCCCAGCATCCAAGCGGGGGTACTCTGCCACAGCGCGGCTTCGCCGGATGAAAAACAACCGCAGTCAAAAACATGCCCCCGCCAGGCATTGATGCTGATCGCCAGGATAAAAGTGAATAGAAGCCCGCTGAGGATAACGGCCGCGGCCCGGGGATAGACCCCGACAATCAGTGCCAGACCCGCCGTCAGTTCGATATAGGGAAGAATGATGGCAATCAGATTGATCGCCACCGCCGGAAACAGGTCGTAGCCGTAAATGATTTTGGCAAACGCCGCCGGGTCCATGATTTTGTGGGCGCTGGCCAGGACGAAAAGTCCCCCCAACAACCAGCGCAGAACCAAGTCTAGCCAGCCATTGGCACGCCAGCCCGTGTCAGGGTGTCGCGACAGGGTATCCATTCTCAATCCATCCCGGGAAACCATCGATGTAGACCACCACGTTTTCAAAACCACGTTCCATCAGTAGTTGCGCGGCGGTATGGCTGTCCTGACAGAGACGCCCCGAACAATAGGTGACGAGCGGTTGCGTTGGAGAAACTTCGGCCGCAAACGCTTCCACGCGTGATTCGAAGTCACCGAGCGGCAGCGATACCGCACCGGGAATATGCCCTTCGTCAAACATGTCCCGGCTGCGGACATCGACAAACAGGGCGCTTCCCGCGTCGAAAACCTGCTTGGCCGTTTCCGGGTCCGGTATCTCAAAGTCCATCCACAACGCAACGGCGTCGGTGTTGGCGGTGACCACACCCAATTCCGAGTCCCATTGACCTATCAGAGGAATACCATGCGGGGATAGACGATTGACCAGAAGTGCCAGGCTAGTGGCAACGGTCAACAGCAACAGCATCTTTTTTACCAGATCGCGCATGAGAAAATCACCGGCCGTTTGGGGCAGGCGGGCGAACTCAGGATTCCTCCATGATTTTGGTCAGCATGGCCAGATAGTTTTTCGGTGGTATAAAACCCGGCATGGGGCCGACCTGATCCCCATTGCGCATCAGCATGACCGTCGCCGGCAGGCCCCGGACGCCAAAAGCGCGGGCAACCGATTTCTCTTTGTCCACGTCGACTTTGACCGCGATGACCTTGTTGTTCATGAAATCGATGACCGAATCGTGAGAAAAGGTTTCCTTCTGCATGCGCACGCAATAGGTGCACCAGTCGGCATGGAAATAGACCACGATGCTTTTGCCGGATTGCCGGGCTTTGGCCATTCCATCGTCGTACGTATACCACTCAATCTGTTTGCCGGACTGGGCCGAATCCATCGGGCAGGCCCAGAAAACGGCAAGGGCCATCACCATGGTCAGGCAAACAGCGATTTTGTTTCTCATCCGTTTCATACCCCCTGAAAATTATGGTTCGCAGACCACCGACGGCCCCTGGTCCATCGGTTTTCGGTAGGGGCCGGGCGCGGTGTCCGCCCATGTCAACGATATATTAGCTTACAATATAACACGCATGGCGCAAAAGCAAAGCGACAGACAGATATTTGCCTTTAAAACAAAGCCTGGGGGGTATTTCTGGCCCGGATGGGAAAGGTCACAAGGAGAGCACGGGTGCCGGCACACTATCAACGCCGCCGACACCCGCCAAACGAATGTCGCGTCCGCTTCATGCATTCACCGAGATTTTTTCACCGGCCACCGCGGCCAGGCGCTCCTGGGCGGCCAGGCGAACCATCTCATCGTCGTCCTTCTCGATAATCTGGCGGAGAAGGGTGTGATCGCTCAGACGCATTACGGATTTCTGGCGCACATCCGGATTGGAGTGCTGCCAGCGTGGCACAAAGAAGTCTTGAAATTTCATGGTCGGCCTCCTGGTTTAAAGGTTACATGATCAGGCGCCAAGAGCTCCGTCGCGGCAACCTCTTCCACACCTGGGTTCGATGTGGCCATCATGGTCCGGCAGTCCATGATAACCCTGTCCGATCAAGCTCTTTGCAACAGTGTTTTTTCCCAACTTTGTCGCCAATTCGGCCAGAGCCTGTTCCTCACTCACACCCTCTTCCATTTGAAGGGTTGACTTGAAGCGTATTTCGTCGGGGACGGTCTGGGTAATCAACGCCTCGACAGAAGTAACTTCCAGCGCTTTCAACATTTCACGTTGATCAGCGATTGAAGGGCCTATGTGGCGGTAAAGAAACGGGCTCGCAGTATTGGTCTGTGCGTTCATTGGGTGCTCCGGAAAACGGGATCAGGCGATGAGTTTCATGTAGGCGTCGCGGTCCATAAGGCTTTCGAGTTGGGATGGATCAGTCAGTGTGATCTTGTAGAGCCAGCCATCGCTTTCGTCCGCTGTGTTGACCAGGGCTGGATCGGGAACTGAGCGCCTCGTTGACCTCTGAGATGGAACCATCCACCGGGGCGTAGACATCCGAGGCGGCCTTGACCGATTTCCGACCACGACGCTTGCCCCACCTTTGGAGACATCGGTTCCAACTGTCGGTAACTCCACAAAGACAAGATCGCCGAGTTGGGATTGCGCATAATCGGTAATGCCTACCGTGGCGGTTGTGCCATCGACCCTGATCCATTCATGTTCATCGGGTAAAATAGGTTTTGCTCATGTTTGCTCCGTCTCTAACGTTTGTAATTGTGGGGGATGAAAGGCAGTTTGTGGGGAGTGAGGGCAATTTTCCTGCCCCGGATATCAGCGAAAATCGGAGACTGTCCGCGTCAATTTCGATCAGCCCAAGCGCCACAGGACCATTGAACGAAGGGCCAAAGCCCCCGGACGTGACCATTCCGATGATCTTTCCTGTTTCATTTTCGAGGTTCGCGCCTGCGCGTACCGGTATTTTCTCGGATGTGGTAAGGCCAATTCGCTTTCGCGTTCTTCCGGCAGCAACTTTTTTGGCCAGGGCATTGGCGCCGATATAAACGCCTCCCTCGCGAAGGGATTTCGGAATGGCCCAGATCAGGCCTGCCTCGTGCGGCGTGATGGTTTCCGTCAGATCCTGGGAATAGAGCGACAGTCCCGCCTCCAGTCGAAGGCTGTCCCGGGCCCCAAGTCCGACAAGTTCAACATCGGGGTCATCCATAAGGGATCTGGCGAACTCAAGAGTGTTGGCTACCGGCATCGCGATCTCGAAGCCATCTTCACCCGTGTAGCCAGTGCGTGAAAGAAACCACCCATCGTTTGGTTCCATACCATTCATGAAGGAGAGTGATGCAACTGGAAAACCCAGTCCCGCCAGACTCCTCAGCTTTCGGACCCTGCAAAGCGAGAAACCCGCGTGGCACAATGGTTACGGTGACATCAAAGCCGGAAGCCGTTGTGTCGATATGGGCGATATCCTTTTCCCTGCAACCGGCATTGGCGACGATAAGGAATTTGTTCTCAGCCAATCTGGTAATGATCAGGTCGTCTATTACGCCGGCTTCGTCATTGAGAAAAAATGTGTATTGGCATTGGCCGATCGGTTGTTCGGATGCGAAATAGGGGCAGGCGCGTTCGATGAAAGCAGCAGCACCTGGGCCTGAAATTTCAACATGCACCATGTGGGATATGTCAAACAGTCCGGCGTTGATTTGTGTGTGGAGATGTTCCTTTATCAATCCGAGCGGATAGAAAAGAGGCATCGCATAGCCAGCAAAAGGGCCCATTTTGGCGCCGGATTCCACATGAAAGTCATAAAGGGGAGTTGTGTTTGATTGTGCGTCCAAAGTTCAGCCATTTAATACAGATGCACACTTCGCGGATGCGAAGCGCGCCCTTCTGTCCTTGGCCTGAGAGACTTGCGAAAAAATTCCGCTTACACCGTCGGCGCGGGATTTCTCCCGACTTTCCAGAAAGTTACAGACTGCTTACGGTCCTTTTGCCTGAGAGTTTTAGGGCTTTTTTCACCTTCGGCGACATCGCTTTCGCGACATTCTCTCCCGCAAACAGTTCGGATTTTCATCCGGTAACGCTAGATGGTTAAAACTGTTTTTTTCATTTGGCAACCCAATTCGTCCTGACCCTGCTTAACGCTTCCCAAAAAATCAAAGCTCTGCATTCATTTTATGGGAAGAAAAGTTGCTTTAGACTGATATTTGGGGATGTACCTGCAGGACTATGTCCGGCAGCTATTGTGCCCGGCAAACAGCCGCTGCCGAACCTCAAGCCAGTTCCTATGTAAAAGGGGAGAAATGGCTCCTCGGGCAGGATTTGAACCTGCGACCAATTGATTAACAGTCAACTGCTCTACCACTGAGCTACCGAGGAATATGAACGTTAGTTCGGCGAAGGCTATACAAAGGGAATTTGCATTTGCCAAGGGCTTCACGCATTTTTTCTGATCTAAATGCGTCGTTGTGGAAACGAGCCTGTATTTGTCCGGTTCCGGGCCATGGTGACGGGCATTATTTACCGGTGATTTGCCTTGTACCCCAAAAATTCGACTTATCAGGGCAGGGGGCACTTGCGCGTCAAAATGAAATCGCTTACCACGCCGGATGGATGGCCTCGTGGCGGAGTGGTTACGCAGAGGACTGCAAATCCTTTTATTCCGGTTCGATTCCGGACGAGGCCTCCAATCAGGTTGCGGAAAGTTTTCCGCGGTGCGGGCTGAACCACGGCCCTTGGCAGAAATGATCTGGATTGGCCCATGCTTGACTTGAATAAAACCAGACAGAACATGGTTGATTGTCAGATCAGAACCAGTGACGTTACCAATCATGCCTTGCTGAATGCCTTGCTTGAAGTCCCCCGCGAGGAGTTCGCCCCCGATTGCATTCCCGAACTTGCCTATATCGATGAGGACATCGCCCTTGGCAATGGCCGGTTCATGATGGAACCGGCACCCTTTGCCAAACTGGCCCAGGCAGTTGGCGTGCGGTCCGATGACATTGTTCTCGATGTGGGATGTGGTACCGGTTACTCCTCAGCGGTCCTTTCGCGGTTTGCTTCGGTTGTCATTGCACTGGAGCAGGACCGGGACCTGGCGCAAATTGCGGTCAAGACCCTTGATGCGCTTGATTATGACAATGTTGCGGTGGTCGAAGGTCCTTTGGCAGACGGATATGCAAGCGAAGGGCCCTATGATGTGATTTTCATCAATGGTGCCGTTGGTCAGATACCGCAAAAGCTGTTTGCCCAGCTCAAGGAAGGCGGAAAACTGATCGGTGTTGAAGGTTCGGGCAATGCCGCCGTGGCACGCCTGTACTTGCGCCGGGGAGAAGATATCAGCGGCCGCACACTGTTCAATTGCGCAGTCAAGATGTTGCCGGGTTTTGAGAAGAAGGCTGAATTTGTCCTGTAGTTGACACATTTCCTGTAGGCCGCTGTTGCTTTGATGCAACGATGGTGACGTATCGTGAAGATTGCAGGGATTTAATTTGACCGCCGGGTGTGGCCATTTACCATCTGCAAGGACGAATTGGACGGGAATAACATGTTACGTGCAAGCGCCGGTGGGTCGGGGCTTGCGGCGGATTGATTCCTCAATCAAAAAGATACAATTTCTTGTAATTGCTTAACCATTTTGATGGATAAAGCATACAACTGGAAAAAGTTGGGTTGTTATGCGTAAAAAAACCAAACTGGCGGCTGCGGCGCTTATGCTGGCGACTTTCATGTCTCCGGTTGTCTCTTTCGCGGAAACCCTGAACGAGGCACTGGCCCTTGCCTATGCCAACAACCCTTCGATAAATGCCCAGCGCGCCAATACACGGTCCATTGATGAAACGGTTGCGATTGCCAAGTCGGGATACCGTCCCGTTATTTCAGGTAATGCTGATATCGGTCGCAGCTGGTCAAAGACGAAAAGTCCGAAAGTCAATCTGCCGTTTGGTGGCTCAAGCGGCGGAACAACCGAAACGGCGCTGACCCCGGGCGGGTTTGGCGTACGATTTCCCAGAGCCTTTTTGACGGTTTCCAGACCCAGAACAATGTCAACGCCGCCAATGCAGGCGTCAGGGCGAGCCGTGAAACGTTGCGCAATGTCGAGCAGAATATCCTGTTTGATGCCGCTTCAGCCTATCTTGATGTAATCCAGAACGGGCTCATCGCCAATTATCGACTGCAGGCACTTGAATTCCTCAATGAACAGGTTCGTTCGGAACAGAGCCGGTTTGATGTGGGTGAAAGCACGCGCACGGATGTTGCCCAGGCAAGGGGACGCCGGGCGGGCGCGGAAGCGCAATTGAGCGTTGCCCGTGCCAATCTGGCCACCAGCCGTGCCATCTATCAACAGTTGATTGGCAAGGAACCCGGCAAACTGAAAATGCCGAAAGGTGTTGGTAACCTGATACCGGAATCAATGACCACGGCAATTGCCGTTGCCACGTCCAATCATCCGGCGATCAAGGCGACAAACCATCTGGTTGACCAGGCACAGTTCAATGTCAAATCTTCCGAAGGCAGCCTGCTTCCACAGATTTCCCTCAATGGTCAGGTCAACCGCCGCTACAATGTGGCGGAGGATACGGACCGCGATTTCGCCCAGATCACAGCTAACCTCAATGTGCCGATTTACCAGGGTGGTCGGGTTTCGGCCCAGGTCCGCCAGGGCAAGGAGATTTTGGGGCAGCGCCGGATCGAAGTGGATCTTTCCATCAGCAATGTTCGCGCTGCCGTCATTTCGGCCTACAGCCAGTTGGAAGCTGCCCGTTCGGCCTCGGTTGCCAACCGTGCCCAGCTTGATGCCGCAAAACTGGCGCTTGAGGGCGCGGTGGAAGAGCGCAAAGTTGGCCAGCGCACAACGCTTGATGTGCTGGACACGCAGCAGGATGTACTCAATGCCCAGATAGCACTGGCCCAGGCAGAGCGCGATCTGGTGGTTGCTTCTTATGCGGCCTTGTCGGCAATTGGCAAACTTGAGGCGAGAACCCTTGGGCTGCGGGTAGCCACCTACGATCCTGAAGATCACTTCATCCAGGTAAAAGACAAGTGGTTCGGCCTGCGCACGCCGGACGGACAATAATCCGCGGGTCCCGCCCGGCTTCCAACATCCATCGCCCGCAAACTATACCTTCCCGGCATATTTCTCTAATATACCGGCAAATCATGAGGTTTGTTTGATTTGCACATGGTACGGGTGGTGCGCTGACGATCATTTGGGTGGGGAAGATATGGGTGAAGCGGCGAAAAAAGACGGTTCCATGGAAGATATCCTGGCATCGATCAGGCGGATCATCTCTGCGCAATCCGAGGACAAGACACCAGAAGCCAGAACCGAGCGCCCCGACACCCCGTTCAGTTGAAACGCCCCGCTCGATATTGCACAACGATGTTCAACTTCCCCGAACCGGCAGTCTGTCCGCGCTTGCCCAGCAGGTGAGAGCGGAACGACAGACGCCCTCAAGTTCCGCCGCGCTGATGCTCCGGTGTCAAGACCCGCGGCCGGCGTGGTGGTTACGCCCAAGGCATCGACCCTTTCGGAACTCGGACAACAGTTCAGGAGCCAGGATGAAACTGACCCGACCGGGGATGACAGTCAGGCGAAAAAGACGAGACGCCTACCTTGAATGAGCCGGTAAAGGCTGAAGTCCCGGCAGCGATTGGCGAGCCGGAAAGTGCCAAGCCTTCGGCTGAGATGAAAGTCAGCGGAAGATTCCGCACAGACGTAGGCACCGGGCTTGTCGCTGAAAGAACTGGCGGAAAAGGTTGCGGTCGCCGCAGCGCCTCCCAAGGCACCTGACCAGCCAGAATCCACCCATTCCGGTTTTGCGTCGGCGATTGCCGCCGCTGCGGAAAGCGAGGCCCTGCCCGATACGCCGAAGCCCCGAGCCCAGGCCGTAACCCCAGACAGGCGGGAACCATCGAGCGACCCGGAGACCGCGACGAGTGAAGATACCGAAAGTAGTGGCAGAAGTATCAAACCAGTCGGTCGGGGCATTCCGGGAAGCGCTGGTTTCACCATCGACCCAGGCTGCGATCACCTATTCCATGGACCGTTTGCGTCAGTCCGTCGAGGATATCAATGCTGCTCACGTGGAAAACATTCTGCGGCCAAGCTGAAAACGTGGCTGGATGAAAATCTTCCGGACATGGTTGAGCGTATGGTTCAGCAGGAAATCTCCCGCATAACTTCGAAGAAATAGCTTTTCCAGGCAGATTTGCATCGTTTTCCCGACGACCCAGAATCAAAATCGCACTCAGGCAGCGCTTTTGTTGGCGGCGGCTGCCCGCATGGTGACATGCTTCAGCCAGTTGGCCAGTGGCC
Organism: uncultured delta proteobacterium; assembly: GCA_963850465.1. Classification (GTDB taxonomy): domain Bacteria; phylum Desulfobacterota; class Desulfobacteria; order Desulfobacterales; family UBA5852; genus JABZFP01. The sequence continues at coordinate 1,268 of CAWKLN010000043.1, read as the reverse complement.
TCGTGCGCAGTTTCGCATTAGTCACTTCCCTGGGTGGCTGATCCGGGAAAATCCACCAGTTCGCAGATGGTGCCGGGCAGTTTTGCGTTGCGGGCATGGCCGCTTTGGAAGACTTCAAGCGGCACTTCCGGGTGAAACTGGAAACCCATATAATCAATGCCATTGAGGGCATAGGCCATAGCCTGCACATCACTTACGGCATTGGTAAGCCAGAAGCACCGCATCTTCGGGCAATTGGGTAACATGGTCGCGGTGCCAGCAGGGGCTGTCAAAAGTGTCAGGCATGCCTTCAAACAAGGGATGATCTTTGCCCGCTTTCGTGAGACGGATGTTGCGGGCGAGGCCGATCTCGCTGCCCTTCGGATTTGGCCCGCTCATGCCACCCAACAAGACGGCAATGGTCTGCATGCCCCAGCAGGAGCCCAGCACCGGTTTTCCGGTTTTAAGAACCGTATCAACATAAGCGAGGTAGGGTTTGGCTTCCGGCATTTCAGCGCCCCAGGCGACGGCAGAACCGGTCAGGGCAAAACCGTCATAGGCTTCGAGCGATAGCAGATTATGGTTTCGATGGGGCGCATAAGGGAATGCGATGTCAATTTCCGCTTCTGGCGAATTGAGGAGCAGCGCATTGCGATAGACATCGGAACCAAAGTCGGTTCCGCTTGCTTCCTGGGCAATACAAGGATTTCCTCGCTGCAGCCTTCCACCACCAGAATTTTCAACGCCATCGCAGTGCCCCGTATCTATATAATTTCAACCATTAAAATTACAGTGTCACGATCCCTTGCCAACATGCGGAGTGCGGCCCTCAGCCCATCCCGATACCGCCATGTGCACTACAATTTCGCTTTCGCGCGGCGCCTTGCCGACTAAAATCAATAAAACCAACAGCAAACTGGCAAAAGACAGAAAGCAGTATCACAGACTTGTTGACTTGATGGCGCTCATTCGCTTTACACAAGCCGACAATGATTTGCGCTATATCCGCGCCTGATAGCTGCCCGGTTGCGGGCATTGGAATGGACTTCAAGATGCTGGAAAAAAATTACGATCCCGCCGATGCCGAGAAACGCATTGCCAAAATTTGGGATGAGGCTGATACCTTTGCGGCGGGGGCAGGGATTGCCGCCACGACCCATGGGGAGGTTGATCCTTTCTGCATCGTCATTCCACCACCGAACGTTACAGGCTCCCTGCATATGGGCCATGCGCTCAACAATACGCTGCAGGACATTCTGTCGGTTTTAGCGCATGCGCGGCAAGGATGT
>CAWKLN010000042.1:0-113932 GCA_963850465.1 uncultured delta proteobacterium | reverse complement strand
CATTTTACAATTCCGTCAGGCCGTAAGGGCGGCAGGTGTTGCGCCAGGCTATTTTCGGCCATGGCCGTCGGGTCGGTTTGCCGGATTTCAGCCACCTTGAAGCAGGACGGATTTGACAAAGGCCGGCTCGTTCGCGCTGCGCTCTTGCGTTCCGGGGCGGGTGTGAGGTAGGGCGCATCCGTCTCCACCAGGAGGTGTCATCGGAATCAGAGGCACCAGATCCCGCAAGGCCTGGCCGCGCTGTTGCATGGTGACTGATGCTGTGATGCCATGTGCAGCCCTAAATCAAGATACGCAAGCATTTCCTGGTGGGTCCCAAACAATGCACGGCGGGGAGCGCGGCTGGAGGCTCGAGCACTTCCAGGAAATGCCCGTTGCTGTCACGTTCGTGAAAAATCAGGGGCAGGTCCAGCCGGGCGGCGATCTCCAGCTGACGTTCTGAATCAATGACCTGCACATCGCGGGCTGAATACATGCGGTTGAAATCCAGGCCGGTCTCCCCCCAGGCGCAGACCTTGCCGCGTTCGGCCGAGGTCGACCAACTCCGCTTCCGAGCAGTGTGCCGCGTCGTGGGGGTGGATGCCGACGCAGAATTCGCAGCTGGATCGCCTTGCGTGCCTGTCCTGGGGGTTGATCCCCACCACCATGAATCCCATGACACCGGCCTCCGGGATCGTTCCAGCACCGTCCCGGTCCGGCTGGTAGCTTTCGTCGTCCAGATGGCAGTGGCTGTTGAACAGTCGCATCTTGTTGTCTCTTTTCCGTTAAAGGTCCATGCCCCATAGCATTGCCGGTGGGCGTGTGCAAGGGAGGCCTTGCCGGCTAGAGGATTGGGGTTGCCAACCAGGTCGTCAAGCGTTGTTACTTCTCCTTTTTTGAGGTCATGTGGCCGTCGACAGGGGGTGAGCCGAACGGCCATCCCGTGTTCTGCCTCTGCCTGTTCGGGTGAAAGGTGTTAAATCCTTGCTGATGTTAGTGATTTAACAATCGCCCGCGATCGGGTGCTGAATACACAATGTGGAGGTCACCATGTTCAAGATCGTCAAAATGAAGAAATGTCGGAAGGCAACGTCGTTCTCCAGAAATCGAAGCGCCTTTGATTGCACGGAAAGCCCGCCCGGGCCAGTTCGTCATCATCAAGGCCACGGAGGACGGTGAGGATCCCACTGACCATGGCCGAGCCGAGACGGATCCTGAGAGGGGCACCATTACCATCATCTACATGGTCGTGGGCAAATCCACGGCGGGTGGCCTTGCAGCGATGGGTACCAGGACGTCATCGGTCCTCTGGGCAAACCGACCCATCTGGAGGGACGGTGGTGTGCGCTTGGGCGGGGACCGGAGCTGCGTCCTGTATCCCATTACCAAAGACGTCGGCAACCGCGTCTATCTCAATTACGGCGCGCTCCAAAGATCTTGCTGATTCTTGAAGATAAAATGAAAGCGGCCTCCCACGAGCTGCACGTCTGCACCGATGACTGCTCTCTATCACGGCAATTAGAACGGAGGTCCTGAAAGAGGTGCTATAAAGGAAGACATCAAGCGGCCGTTGCCATGGCGGCTCCCCATGATGAAGTTTGTTTCTTTGATCACCAACGAAAAGGACGTCAAGACCATCGTGAGCCTGAACCCAATTATGGTGGACGGTACGGCGGCTGCCGGGTCAGCATTGGGCGCAAGAATAAATTTGGCTGCGTTGACGGACCCGGAATTCGACGGCCATCAGGTGGATTACGACGAACTCATGCTGCGCCTGCAGGCTTACTGCGGCATACAAAATACGGAATTCAGGAGATCGATCACGTGCGAGCACTGTGGCGAGGAGCGTCATGACCGAACGAGACGCGGCGAATGAGCATCGATGAGTTGTTCGAGGAAGGGTATGACGCCTGTTCATCTGGGTGTCGGGGCCGGGTTGCCCCGCTTCCTGATTTTTGCCGATCGGCATGCCCGCCAACGAGTACCTGACCCGGCCCAACCTGATGAAGGCCTATCTTTTCCCCAAAGTGGACACCCCCACCCCCTCGCGCGGTAAAAATGTGGTGGTGCTGGGTGCCGGCAACGTGGCCATGGATGCCGCCCGCACGGCCATGCGGCTGGGTGCCGACAGTGTCAAGATCGTGTACGGTGGTCCCGTGATGAAATGCCGGCCCGCACAGCGGAAGTTACCACTGCGACAAGGTATTGCAAATGTTCCTGCTGACCGCGCCGACCAAGTTTACGGGTAATGACAAGGGTGTCTTACGGGCATGGAATGTCTCCAGATGAACTGGGCGGCAACTGGGACCACTTGCTGGCGGCGCCCGGTGCCCAAGGAGGGCTCTGAATTCCAGATGGACTGCGATCTGGCCATCATTGCGGTCGGGGTCCGGGGCCAATCCCCTGCTGACCCAGTCGACGCCGGACCTGAAACTCAAAATCGATGGGGCTACATCATGGCGGACCCGGAAACCGGCAAGACCAGCAAAAAAGGAGTCTGGGCCGGGGGGACATCACCGGTGCCGCCACCGTCATCCTGGCCATGGGCGCCGGAAGAAGCGGCCGATTCGATGCATGACTATCTCACATGGGGCTGGTAGTCTGCGGAAGGGGCGCCTTTCGGCCCTGCTGGTGTTCTCGCTCCCTGGGTGTCCTCGGCGTAGTGGACTACGCCTGCGGGTCCCAGTCGGCTGCGGTCTTGGCAGGAACCAAAATTTCAACCTTCCAATCAGAAGACGGTCGCCAATTGCGCGTCTTATCGGCGTTCTCGGTTCCTGGTTGTCCTTGACCTAATGCAGCTACGCCTGCTATGTTTCGCCTGCGGCCTTGATAGGAACAAACTTACCTTTCCTAGAACATTATTTCCGCACGATATTTTTTAAACAAAACAGCAAACCGCCTGGCAACTGCCGGGCGGCTTGCTGTTTTTCAGGCATCTAAAAAAAGAGATCAAGAATGGGATTGGAGTGATCGGCTCCGCGGTTAGTCATGGCATCGGGATCAGGCAGCCGCATGGACGCGGTCGACCTGGATCAGGTGGTCTGTGAGCTGACGTTCCCGCCGGGACAGGTGGTAATGTCGGAAAACGATGCCGTAATAGGCATTGATCAGGACCGTCGCGACCGGCTGAATGACCGCCCACAGGTGATCGTACTGCCCGGCCTGCAGGTAGAGCGTAACATCGTTGATGACGAGAATCGAACTGTTCGCAAGGCGCGCATCCCGGAGGAGATTTTCGATAGCGGCGGCATCGGCCTGGGCCAGGGTGCGCCCCGTCTTCGTCACGGCCGCATCCAACTGCCGGCGGACTTTCAGGGGGTGGTTCTGGCCACGCCCATCGTGCCCCCCCGCCTGCGCGGCCGCGACGAAGACGAGGCGGACACCCTGGCCCAGGCCAATGCGGCCGCTATCGAAAATCTCCTCCGGGCTGCGCGCCTTGCGAACAGTTCGATTCTCGTCATCAACGATGTTACGCTCTACCTGCAGGCCGGGCAGTACGATCACCTGTGGGCGGTCATTCAGCCGGTCGCGACGGTCCTGATCAATGCCTATTACGGTCACAGTTTTCCAGATTACCACCTGTCCCGGCGGGAACGTCAGCTCACAGACCGCCTGATCCAGGATTGCGACCGCGTCATCCGGCTGCCTGATCCCGATCGTCATGACTAACCGCAGACGATCACTCCAATCCCATTTTTGATCTCTTTTTGGATGCCTGAAAAACAGCAAGCCGCCCGGTCGTTGCCAGGCGGCTTGCTGTTTTGTTTAAATATGTCGTCCGGAAATTATGTTCTGATTGGGAAGGGTAGATTTTGCTTCCTATCAAGGCCGCAGGCGACGGGTTACCGCAGGCGTAGCTGCGCTAGGTCAAGGACAACCAGGAACCGAGAACGCCGATAAGACGCGCAAAAGCGCTCTTACGGCGACCCGTCTTCTGATTGGAAGGTTGAAATTTTGGTTCCTGCCAAGACCGCAGCCGACTGGGACCCGCAGGCGTAGTCCACTACGCCGAGGACACCCAGGAGGCGAGAACACCGGCAGGGGCCAAAAGGTCGCCCCTTCCCGCAGACGACTACCAGCCCCATGTGAGATAGTCATGCATCGAATCGGCCGCTTTTCTTCCGGCGCCCATGGCCAGGATGACGGTGGCCGCACCGGTGACGATGTCGCCCCCGGCCCAGACTCCTTTTTTGCTGGTCTTGCCGGTTTCCGGGTCCGCCATGATGTAGCCCCATTGATTCAGTTTCAGGTCCGGCGTCGACTGGGTCAGCAGCGGATTGGCCCCGGAGCCGACCGCAATGATGGCCAGATCGCAGTCCATCTGGAATTCCGAGCCCTCCTTGGGCACCGGGCGCCGCCGGCCGGAGTCGTCCGGTTCGCCCAGTTCCATCTGGAGACATTCCATGCCCGTAAGACGCCCCTTGTCATTACCCGTAAACCGGGTCGGCGCGGTCAGCAGGAACAATTCGATGCCTTCCTCTTCGGCATGGTGAATTTCCGCTGTGCGGGCCGGCATTTCCTCACGGGACCGCCGGTACACGATCTTGACACTGTCGGCACCCAGCCGCATGGCCGTGCGGGCGGCATCCATGGCCACGTTGCCGGCACCCAGCACCACCACATTTTTACCGCGCGGAATGGGGGTGTCCACTTTGGGGAAAAGATAGGCCTTCATCAGGTTGGCCCGGGTCAGGTACTCGTTGGCGGACAGGATGCCGATCAGGTTTTCGCCCGGGACATTCAGGAAGCGCGGCAACCCGGCCCCGACGCCCAGATAAACGGCGTCATACCCCTCCTCGAACAACTCATCGATGCTCACCGTGCGGCCCACCACCGCATTGCACTGGACCTCGGCGCCCTGGCGTTCCAGAAAATTAATCTCCTGCGCCACGATTTCCTTGGGCAGCCGGAATTCAGGGATACCGTAGATCAAAACGCCGCCGGGCTTGTGAAAGGCTTCCAGCACGGTCACGGCATGCCCCTTGACGATCAGGTCGCCGGCCACGGTCAGGCTCGACGGACCGGAGCCGACCACGGCCACCTTTTTACCGGTCGGTTCGGATTTGGGCGGCAGGGCGCCGGTGCCGTGGGCGCGTTCGTAGTCCGCGGCAAACCGCTCCAGGTTACCGATCGCCACCGGATCTCCCTTCTTGGCCAGGATGCACACGCCTTCACACTGGATTTCCTGGGGGCACACCCGCCCACATACGGCCGGCAGGGCGTTCTTGGTCCACAAGTTTCGGATAGAACCGGTGAAATCGCCCTCTTTGATCAGTTTGATAAAGCCGGGGATGTCCACACTCACCGGACAGCCCTCGACACAGGCCGGTTTTTTGCACTGCAGACAGCGGGAAGCCTCCTGCATGGCCATTTCCTTGGTGTACCCCAGGGGGACTTCCTCAAAATTGCGGCGCCGGACCTCCGGTGCCTGTTCGGGCATTTCGGCCCGCGGGGTGCTCTTTTTCTTGGCCGGTTTTTCTGGCTGGGTCGACATGATAAAACGCCTCCAATATCAGAATAAGTCAAACACATGCTTGCCCCCGAAAGGGTCTTTTTCTCAGGATCGTATTTTACAGAAACCGTCGTGGCAGGCCTTTTCATCCTCGCAGTAAGCCTGCAGGCGCAGCATGAGTTCGTCGTAATCCACCTGATGGCCGTCGAATTCCGGTCCGTCGACGCAGGCGAATTTATTCTTGCCGCCAATGCTGACCCGGCAGCCGCCGCACATGCCGGTACCGTCCACCATAATTGGGTTCAGGCTCACGATGGTCTTGACGTCCTTTTCCTTGGTGATCAAAGAAACAAACTTCATCATGGGGACCGGGCCGATGGCAACGGCCAGCTTGATGTCTTCCTTTTCCAGCACCTCTTTCAGGACCTCCGTTACAAACCCGTGGTGACCATAGGAGCCGTCATCGGTGCAGACGTGCAGCTCGTGGGAGGCCGCTTTCATTTTATCTTCAAGAATCAGCAGATCTTTGGAGCGCGCGCCGATAATGCAGATGACGCGGTTGCCGACGTCTTTCAGGGCCCGGGTAATCGGATGCAGAACGGCCACTCCGGTCCCCCCGCCGACGCACACCACCGTGCCCACTTTTTCCAGATGGGTCGGTTTGCCCAGAGGACCGATGACGTCCTGGTACCCATCACCAACCTGCAAGGTTTTAAAAAGCGCCGTGGATTTGCCCACGACCATGTAGATGATGGTAATGGTGCCCCTCTCAGGATCCGTCTCGGCCATGGTCAGTGGGATGCGCTCACCGTCCTCCGTGGCCTTGATGATGACGAACTGGCCCGGACGGGCTTTCCGTGCAATCAAAGGCGCTTCGATTTCATTGAGAACGACGTTGCCTTCCGACATTTCTTCCCGTTTGACGATCTTGAACATGGTGACCTCCACATCGTGTATTCAGCACCCGATCGCGGGTGATTGTTAAATCACTAACATCACAAGAACGGGTTTAACACCTTTCACCCGAACAGGCAGAGGCAGAACACGGGATGGCCGTTGGCTCACCCTGTCGACCGCCAGGCGCCGCATGACTCAAAAAAGGGGGTCACAATAACGCTTGACGACCTGGTTGGCAACCCCAATATTACCCGGCAAGGCCCTCCCTTGCACACGCCCCACCGGCAATGCTATGGGGCATGGACCTTTAACGGAAAAGAACGAGGAAAAACAAGATGCGACTGTTCGACAGCCACTGCCATCTGGACGACAAAAGCTACCAGCCCGACCGGGAAGCGGTGCTGGAACGATCCCGGGAGGCCGGTGTCATGGGATTCATGGTGGTGGGGATCAACCCCCAGACGGCGCGCAAGGCGATCCAGCTGGCCGAAACCCACCCCGGCGTCTATGCCTCCGTCGGCATCCACCCCCACGACGCGGCACACTGCTCGGAAGCGGTTTTAGAGGAGTTGGTCGACCTCGCGAAACACGGCAAGGTCTGCGCCTGGGGGGAGACCGGCCTGGATTTCAACCGCATGTATTCACCCCGCGATGTGCAGGTAAAGTGGTTCGAACGTCAGCTGGAGATCGCCGCCCGGCTGGACCTGCCCCTGATTTTTCACGAACGCGACAGCAACGGGCGTTTCCTTGAAATGCTGAAGGCCTCCGGCACGGCTTCCCGGCGGGGCGTTGTGCATTGTTTCAGCGGCAACCGCCGGGAAATGCTTGCGTATCTTGATTTAGGGCTGCACATCGGCATCACGGGCATCGTCACCATGCAACAGCGCGGCCAGGCCTTGCGGGATCTGGTGCCCCTGATACCGGATGACCGCCTCCTGGTGGAGACGGATGCGCCCTACCTCACACCCGCCCCGGAACGCAACCAAGCGCGGCGCAACGAGCCGGCCTTTGTCAAATCCGTCCTGCTCAAGGTGGCTGAAATCCGGCAAACCGACCCGACGGCCATGGCCGAAATCACCTGGCAGAATACCTGCAACCTGTATGGACTGAAGCAGCCACTATCCTGACGAAAGAGAACCGCCACCGAACTGGTCTATCCATCGTGCGACGCCGCCGTCATAAGCCTGTCGGGACACGGTGCGCCGTGTCCTGACAAAAAGCTAACCCATAAGGAAACACACACTCAGACGACGTCGTAAAACGGCCAAGATCAAGGCGTGCAAGGTCTGAGGAGGAGGCGTACACCAGGTACGCCGCAGCGACGAGGAACGCCGCACAACACCGATATTGGTCGTTTTACGGAGTCGTCTTGGACATGAGGTGGGTGACCATGTCTTCCAACCCATCGATCGACAGTTCAAACATGGGAAAGATATCGCGGATGATACTGATGGTCTGGGTATAATCCCAGCGGGATTGGGGCACCGGGTTCAGCCAGACGGCTTTTTCGAAGGTTTCCGCCAGCAGCTGCAGACGGCGCAGGCTGGGGTCACCGCTACGTTCCTGGATATAGATCGACCCTTCCCGGGCCATCAGTTCGTAGGGCGCCATGCTGGCATCGCCCACCAGAACCAGCCGGGTGGCGGGATCGTAACGGGCCAACTCCTCCAGCCGGACGGGCTGCTTGTAGCGTGACGGGTCTTTCCAGAGGGCATCGTAAACCGTGTTGTGGAAATAAAAGGTTTTGAGATCCTTGAACTGGTCCCGGGCGTAGTTGAAAAGCGTCTGGACGATTTGCACATAGGGATCCATGGACCAGCCGCCATTGTCGATGGCCAGGATCACCTTCAGACGATCCTTCAGGTCCCGGTCGAAAACGATCTCGATATCCCCCCCGTTTTTCATCGTCTGGTAGATGGTGGCGTCCACGTTGACCTGGTCCCGCGGGCCCGTCGGCACAAGATGCCGCAACCGTTTGAGGGCCTCGTTCATCATGGAGGCCTTCAATGGCCCGCTCAGGGAATAATCCCGGTAGCGGCGGTCCATGGCCACCTTCACAGCGGACTTGTTGCGGGATACGCCGCCCACCCGCATGCCCCCCGGATGATAGCCGGAATGACCGACCGGCGACGTCCCGCCGGTGCCGATCCAGCGACTGCCGCCATGGTGTTCCCCTTCCTGGTCCTTGAGACGCTCCTTGAAATAGTCCAGCAGCTCCTCGGGGGTCATCCGCTGCAGTTGTTCTTCGTCAACACCCAGGGCATCCGCCATTTCCCGGGGGTTTTTGAGCCACTCCTCCAGCAGGCCCCGGGCCATTTCATCAATCTCCAGACCCTCCAAATCGGGTAGCTCGGTCCCCTCGAAGGTGTGGGCGAACACCTGGTCAAAACGGTCGAAATAGCGCTCGCTTTTTACCAGGATCGCACGGCCGGCGGTGTAGAAATCGTTCATCGATCCGATCAAACCGGTCTTGAGCGCACGGTGCAGTGTTAAGAAGGCGGTCGGGCTGACCGGCACACCGTTATCTTTGAGGGTATAAAAAAAATCGATGAACATCAGAAGAGTTTCCGGCTGTGCACCACACTGCTGGCCCGCTGGTAGTCCTGGCTTTTCTTGAACAGGACCCCCAGAAAGGGCGCTTCGCCCCGGGACAACTGCTTGGGATTGAAATCCGGATCCGTCCGCAGGGCCCGGATCCAGTTGATCAACTCGCGCGTGGCGGGCCTTTTTTCGACACCTTCCAGCGCGCGCAGGCGGTAAAAAGTCTCCACGGCCGATTCCATGAGCGCGTTGTCAATGTCGGGATAATGGACCTGAATGATTTTGCGCATCATCTTGGGGTCCGGGAAGGCGATGTGGTGAAAATTACAGCGCCCCAGGAAAGGATCGGAAAGATCCTTTTTGGCGTTGGAGGTGATGATAATCACCGGCCGGTGTTTGGTGGGAACGGTTTTGTCGATCTCGATGATGTCAAACTCCATCTGGTCGAGCACATCCAGCATGTCGTCCTGGAAATCCGTGTCCGCCTTATCGATTTCGTCGATCAGGAGGACCGTGCGCGTGTCGGCCGTAAACGCCTGACCGATTTTGCCCATCTTGATATAGGCCTCGATATCGCTGACGTCCCGATCGGAATCCGCGAAACGGCTGTCATTGAGACGCGTCAGGGTGTCGTACTGGTAAAGGGCATCCACCAGTTTCATGCTGGACTTCACGTTCAGGACAATCAGGGGCATGCCGAGGTTTTCGGCAATGGCATGCGCCAGCATGGTTTTACCCGTGCCGGGCTCCCCCTTGAGCAGGAGGGGCATTTCAAGGGCCATGGAAATATTGACGATGGCGGCCAGCTCGCCATCCAGCACGTAACGGCTGGCCCCCGTAAATGAAACAGACTGATTTTCAGACATAGCGGTATCCTCTATCTGTGGCGGATTTCGATTAATTTGGGACGGGACGGGCGCTATCCGGCGTGTTAGCGCCTCGCGCAAATATGGGCGGACACCTCGCGCGTCAGCGTCAGCACCTTCTGCGCCTGCGCCAGGCTGAGGGACCCGACCCCGCAGCTGGGGCAGATCAGGGACTGGCTGAGCAGCTGCTCCCGGTCCACACCTAAGGCCACCACGTCGTTGCATTGCCCTTCCCAGCGACGCACCAGGGCGTCCACGGTGGCCGCTTCGAGGGCCTCGGCCGACCCCGTCGGCACCAGCCCCCAGGCAATGATGCCCCCCCGTCCGATGAATTGTTTGATCTGTTCGCCATACAACAAAAACCGGTCGAAATACGAATAGGTATCGAAGTTGACGATATCGACCGAGGTCCCCAGGATCAGTCCCCAATCCGTGTTGGCACACACGTGAATGCCGGCCAGCCCCCCTTCGGTGTGGATGACATCATTGATTTCCTCGAGGCTGGCGGCGATTTCAGCGGCGGAAATACTGATCATTTCCGATGATCCGTAGCCCGCCAGGGCCGGCTCGTCGAGGAAAACGATCACCGGGCAACCGAACCCCTTGAGGGTGCGCACCTGGTAAGCGGCCTTCAGGGCCAAAAGTTTAACGGCCGCATCCCGCGTGTTGGGATCGTAATAAACAGCCCGCCCCTGGTGGTCCTTCAGCCCCAGTCCGAAAGTAATCGGGCCGGTCACCTGACCTTTGATGGCCAGCAGCGTCGGCGCCATTTCGCGGGCCCTTTCCCTTAGGACATGGAACCCGCCGGCCGTCTCTTCGGATAAAGCGAAACGGGACGTTTCGATAGAATCCATATCGTCCGTCACCGCCAGGTAATCCTCGTAAAATGCCGCCAACTCGGTTTCAAAGCCATCCCCGCCAAGATCAACATACATTCGATCATCATCCTGCCGCAGGCCAGGCATCCCCGGTGCAAACTGGGGCACCATGTCCTCCTCGTGATGGGCGGGCAGTTGGGCCCACACCGGTATCCGGGGGGTTGCCTGAAAAACCATGTCGGCCGCCTCATGGTGGTCAGCGACCGGCAGGCTGCCGATGAGCATCGGAAGGCAATCGGGGTGAAACGGTTTCATGAAATCTCCTTGTTTCCGGAACGGCATGAACGCTGCATGCCCACAGTCTGTTTTCCTTGCGGAAACTGACAAATTACCACGGCAGGGTTGGATTGACAAGGCAGGCCTGCCAGTCCGGTCGCACGGCCGCCGCTCCCGGCCGACCCCATTCCCGATTGACATTGCCTTCGACAGGGTGATATATTTTCTCAATTTAAAGCAATGATCAGTCCCACAGGGTATCCCGTGGCCGATATTATTTCCATATGCGACAAGCTTGATCGCGCCAAATTGGAAAAAGATGCAACGCTTGATAGACGCAAGCAAAGGGCTATCGAGCACCTCTTTCAACGCTCGTGCTGCGCGGTCGACTGTGAAAAATGTGGCCTGCCCGCCAGCACATGCCCGAAAGAAAACAGCCCCAAAATACGCGATCATCGGATTCCTTACCATTTTTGTAAGGACTGCTCTGAAGAGTTTATCGACTATATCGAACGGCTAAAAGGCCGTGGAGATCCTGACTGTTACTGGCGCAACGAGGCCTGGCTGGAAATCTGGTCGACTTGGATCAACCACCGGGCCGCACTGGACCGACACGCGCGATCGAAGGAATTCGCCCGCCTGTTGCAGGAAATCAAAGACATCACGTCTGAGTGAGAGGAGGAGGTATGTTCGGAATCGGAATGCCTGAGCTGATTATTATTCTGGTGATTATTCTCATCATTTTCGGCGCAGGTAAACTACCGGAAATCGGCGCAGGAATGGGCAAAGCGATCAAAAGCTTCAAATCGGCGACCGCCGATGAGGATAAAAAAGAAACCGAGAAAATCGAAGACGAGAAAAAAGACGCGTAGCTTCTCCGACCCAGACGCGCCATGCTTTTTGCTGACACCTGACCCCGGCCCATGGCCGGGGTTTCTTGTTGGCAGGTCGCGCAAAAAACTTAACTGCCACTGTATCCTATGGTTGTTACCCGCTTCGAGAGCTGATTTTCTTCACGACCGGATCAGGATTGATCCGTCCCCCGCCTGCCTTTGAGCAGTTTTCGGACTTTCCGCCAGACAATGAAAACGGCGACCGCCAGACAGACCGATCAAAACAATGTTGAACAGCGGGAAATGACTGTAGTCCCTGTCCACGGTCCTGAGACTGACCGCATTGGGAAACATCGAAAAAATCCGAATCCGCCAGCCGTAGTATTTGACGAGCACCCACGGCTTGTCCTGGACGGAAGCAAACGCCTGGGCCTGGGCCGTCAGGTCGGCGCTGTTGAACTTGAAATACGGCGGCCATCCCCATCCGGTATCCTCGTTGCGAAAAACCCTGGTCTTCCCGTTACGGGCAACCGAATTGATATATCGGACGTCGTTCGTTTGAAGGGTTCCGCGACGCGGGTCGTCCACCGCTTGACGCTCCACCACCTTGCCGCTTGCGCGATCGACACGCTTCATATCCGTACCGCTGATCTGAACCACGGCCGTGCGGGGAAGATTATAAAACAAAAACAAGGCAACCCCCGCAAGCAGTAAAACACCCAAGGCTATCTTTATTTTTTTGATGGTTTTCACGCATACCCTCCTGATTTCCGTTCAATGCAACGCCTATGAATCACATTTCACCACGCGAACACCACCGATAACTTCAGTGCCCGTCCAATCGTGCGCATCGATCGATCCGCCGGCGGTGGCGACCCGCACCGCCGGTCATGACTATTTAGGTCGCTGGTATGAAATAAAACAAGCCTTTAAACCGTCACATGGATTAAAGGCTTGTCGTCGTTGAGGCAACGTGGATCGTCGCTATACCGAAACGCCAGATCGGCTAGAACGGGATATCATCATCGGCATCGGGGTAAGCGGGGGGGCCGTCGTAATCATGGCTACCCATCGAACCGCCACCGGTATTTCCCTGGGGACGCCGTCCGCCGCCGGAAGCCGGCCCACCACCACCGCCTTCCCGGGGTCCAAGCATCTGCATGGTGCCCTTCATGTCGACAACCACCTCCGTTGTGTATCGCGTAACACCGTCCTTCTCCCAACTGCGGGTCTGGAGCCTTCCCTCGATGTAGACTTGTCGCCCCTTGGACAGATACTCGCCGCAGATTTCGGCCAGGCGGCCGAACACGACAACGCGGTGCCATTCCGTGCGCTCCTTTTTCTCCCCGGAGTTCTTGTCTTTCCAGGAGTCCGTGGTGGCCATGGTGAAGTTACAGATGGCCTTGCCATCCGGTGTGTAGCGTACTTCAGGATCGCGCCCCAAGTGACCGACCAGGATGACTTTGTTGACAGCTGCCATTTTGACCTCCAGGATTTAGGAATTATCGATAGCGTTGCGCGACGTAACCCATAGCGGATGTCCCCTGTGATGTCAATGATCACCGCCAGACCCCGGATGTGCGCTGTCAGCCATGCGACGCGCGCGCCGGTCTGTCGGCGACCGTGTTCGACAGAATTTCCGGGTTGGATTCTTGTTCGGATTGTATTAAACATGTCTTCCGGTACAAGAGAATCACCGTGTCAGATCCATAGAAGGGCATGCAAACACCCACAGGAGAAGTGGTGGTCAAAGCAAACACACGGCACGAAGCCAACGAATTTTTTGGTTCCGAATCGATACAACAGCAATTACAGACCGCGGGACTGGATTCCTTCGAGGCCATCTGGGCGCTCGAGACCGAGTGGGTGGAAAAACCCAACTTTGCGCGCCAGGGCTGGAGCGGCATGGCCCGCATCGAACTAAGCGGACCGGTGCCTTCCCCTATGGGCGTTTATCTCAAGCGCCAGGAAAACCACGGGTACCGGAGCCTGGGCAACCCGTTTCACTACCAGCCAACGGCCTATCCGTGAATATCAATGTCTTGTCGCCATGCAAGCCGCCGCCATAACAGCACCGGATGTCCTCTATTACGGGAACGCCATATCGGCCAAAAAATGCAAGCCATTCTGATGACGCGGGAAATACCA
Source organism: uncultured delta proteobacterium (assembly GCA_963850465.1). Classification (GTDB taxonomy): domain Bacteria; phylum Desulfobacterota; class Desulfobacteria; order Desulfobacterales; family UBA5852; genus JABZFP01. Next base: position 100,122 of record CAWKLN010000042.1, on the reverse strand, counting down.
GCAAGCATTCCTTTAGATGATTATGTGCGCCAGGCGGGTGAACGCCCTCCCGCTGAAGTCCGTCAGGTCATTCAGGACACGGCGAACTTGATCGGCAAATTGCACCGCCACCACTTTCAACACTGTGCGCTGTATGGCAAACATGTCCTCATTAGCGGCTTCAAAGCCGACGCGTCAGCGCCCTCCATGCCGCAAAGCAATCTTGTTCCCTACCTGATCGATGTCGAAAAATCCCGGCGGCGGCTTTCTCGTATCGCTATCGCCGTACGGGACCTGAGCCAGTTCCATCGCCACGTGCCCTGGAACAAAGTGCAATGGGACACATTTCTGGAGCATTATGTCATCGCCAGTCGGATGAAACGACTTAAACCCATCCTGACATGGCTGATCCATCGGAAAGCCAGGCGCAAACAGGCCGGACAACCCCCGGAAATATCCTGACGCGAAAAGGGCGGTTCAGGCGCCGTCTATCATGACGCGACCACGTATGAAACGTGGCTGCAAAAAGGAATCTCGAAGATGCGGATCCTCATTGTCGAAGACGATAGAACGATCGCTCATTTTATCCAAAAAGGGCTGCAGGAAGAAGGCTTTGCGGTGGATCATGTTGCCAATGGCGAAGACGGGCTGCACATGGCCCTGACCGAACCCTACGATGCCGCCATCCTCGACATCATGCTGCCCAAAATAGACGGCCTCACCGTGCTGCAGCGGATGCGTGAGAGCGGGGTCCCGACACCGGTGATTATCCTCAGCGCCAAACGGTCGCTCGATGACCGGGTCAAGGGCCTGCAAAGCGGCGGAGACGACTATCTGACCAAACCCTTCGCGTTTACCGAACTTGTCGCCCGCATCCGGGCCCTGATACGGCGCTCGATGGGAACGGCCAATCCCACCTCGTTAAGTGCCGCCGATCTCACAATTGATCTTCTGACACGCGAGGTGACCCGTGGGGCCGACACCATTGAACTCCAACCCAAAGAATATGCCCTGCTGGAATATCTCATGCACAACAAGGGCCGGGTCGTTACCAAAACCATGATCATCGAGCATGTCTGGAATTACAACTTCGACCCGGAAACCAATGTCGTGGAAGCCCGCATCTGTCGCTTGCGAGATAAAATCGACAAAGACCACGATCCCAAACTGATCCATACCATCCGGGGAGCGGGCTATGTTCTTAAAACAAATTAGCCACCTGCGCCACTACCTGAAAATCAAACTGACGCTTTGGTATACCGGGGTCCTTACCCTGACCCTGCTGTTGGCGCTTTTTCTGCTCTACTCCTCCGTTGAACGCTATTTTATCAAAAGTAAAGATACTGCGATCCGGAATGAATACAAAGAATTCAAGATCCTTTTTCTGGAAGGGGGCGTCGCGGCTGTGCAGCGCGAGGCAACCCTAGAATCGGGAACCGAAGGGATCGACAATGTGTTTTTCAGACTCCTGACGCCGGAGGGGCAACCCGTTGCGCAATCGAACATGGCCAATTGGGAATCGTTGACCGCACCGGACCCATCGATGATCGCACAACTCAATGGAACACCTTATCAGATCGTGACGACCCTGCTTCCGGGACACCATTACCATGTGCGCATTCTGACAGGCCGTCTGGGAAGCAGCTATGTCATGCAAATCGGTCATTCTCTGAAATACGATGAACGGTTTCTGCATGACCTGAAAGATATCTTCGCGGTATTTGCAACGGCGGCGGTCCTGGCCGGAATTGTTTGCGGGGGAGTCATCTCCTGGAAAGCCACCGCCGGCATCAACGACATTACGAACGCCAGCCGGATCATCGCCCAGGGGCAGTTTGAAACACGGGTTCCCACCCAGAACATGAAGGGCGACGTCGCGAATCTGGCGGTCGCCTTCAACACCATGCTGGACCGCATCCAGGCCCTCGTTGCCGGCATGCAGGAAGTGACGGATAACATCGCCCACGATCTGCGCAGCCCCATTGCCCGCATCCGCACGGCCGCGGAGCTCGCCCTGCAGGATATCAAGGATCCCGAAGAATACACCGCGGTGATGGCCCATACCATCAGGGAATGCGACCGCCTGCTATCCCTCGTGGAGACCATGCTCTTCATCTCGGAGATCGAGTCCGGCGCACGCGCCTCCCGGAAGGAAGAGGTCGATCTCGCCTTTCTCGTCCATGAGGCCTGCGACCTGTTTCAACCCTTGGCGGAAGACAAACGCATCGCCTTGTCCGTGCAGCAAGGCTCCCCCGTCTGCCTTATCTCGGGCGAGTCAGCCACCTTGCAACGCATGATCGCCAATCTTCTGGACAACGCCCTTAAGTATACCGTGGAGGGCGGCCGCGTCACCGTCCGGCTGGAGGCGTTGCGCAACGAAGTAATTCTCGTCTTTGAAGACAACGGCATCGGCATTTCCCCGGAAAACCTGCCCCGCATTTTCGACCGCTTCTACCGTTGCGACAAAAGCCGCCACCAGAGCGGCACCGGCCTTGGCCTCAACCTGGCGCGGGCCATTGCCCGGGAGCATGGCGGGGACATCCATGTCTCGAGCCAATACGGTCACGGCACCGTCGTCACCGTCAGGCTGCCACAAGCGTGCACCACATAACTGGGCTGCCCCCAAGAATAATTTCAGCACGTGGGTTGGCGCCAAATACTAGCGCCAACAGCGAGAACACCCGCTTTACAAAGTAAGCGAACGCTCCCGCCATCGATCCTGCAACACCTCACACCGCCGATCCTGACATCATCACGATTGAAGATGACCAATCGGTAATCTTTTGATCATGAAGCGGTCATACCCGCTGCGCTAAACTATCCTTTTATGATGCAATTGTTCCCTGTTGCCCACGTTAAAGGATAGCTCAGGCTTCCGAATGATTCAGAGGCCAGCGCATATGGACACCACCCGCAATATGAAACGCGACCACAAAATCGATCGCTACGGCCTGGTCGGGCTGATGCTGCTGGGATTCATGTTCTGGGGCGCGCGTTCGTTGTGGGACAGCAGTGAAGCCCGCTACGGGCAGGTGGCCTTCGAAATGCTCACCAGCGCAAACTGGCTGGTGCCCACCCTGGCCGGAGAGCCCCATCTGACCAAACCGCCCTTCAGTTATTGGATGATCGCCGGGGGCATGAAGCTTTTCGGCATCAACGCCTGGGGGGCCCGTTTTTTTCTTTCCGCTTTTTTTACCGGCACGCTGCTCTGCATCCGGGAGCTGGCCCGGACCATGGGGTACAACAGCAAGGAGGCGTGGGCGGCGGCCTTCATCTTCGGCACGTCGCTGGTGCCCTTTGTCGGGGGGCACACACTGACCACGGACGCATTTCTGACCTTCTGGGAAACCATAGGTATTCTGGCCGCCTGGAAAGTATGGCAGCATCAGGGTCGCTCCCCACTCCTCTGGCAGATCATATTCTGGGGCGCTTTCGGCATGGGCTTTTTCACCAAGGGTCCGCCCGCCCTGCTGCCCTTGATACCCATCGCCGTCTACCTATGGATGCGCCGCGGCAATCACCAGAGACCTTCTTTGGTGTCGTTACCCGGCATCATCCTTTTTTTGGTGCTTTCCTTCTGGTGGTTCGCGGTCCTGATCGCCCGCGACCCCGGCCTCCTGTCGTATTTCTTCGGAGATGAGCTGGTCGGACGTTTTGCCAGCACCATGCACGATCGCAACGATCCGTTCTGGATCTACGCACCGGTGGTTCTTCTCGGGGTCGGCCCCTGGATGGTGCTGTGGCCCGGGGTCATTGCCGGAACCTTCGCCAAACTTCGAAAAAAGGCGCGCCCCCTGCAAGATCATCATTTGTTTTTGCTCCTGTGGTTCATGATCCCCCTTGGCGTATTCACCCTGTCGCAGTCCCGCATGCCCCTCTATGTGCTGCCGCTGTTCGCACCGCTATCGATCGTGATGGCCAGGATCGGGTGCCGCGACGTACTCCCAACATTAAAAACCACGCCCATAAAGAAACTCGGTGGCGCTCATTGGCATTTCAGTTTGGGTGCTGGTGTTGGTCATTTTTACCGCGTATCCCGACCAATTCCCCGGCGCCCGCAGCCGTCGTCCGGCGGCACAGGTCTTCGCCCAGGCCCTTGCGCGGATCGAGGAGCCCTGCACCTTGTATTGGGTCATGGCCGGGCGTCAGAAATACTCGATTCCCTTTTACTTGCAAAGGGTCGTTACGGATGCCGAACAATTCGATCGACACGCGATCGACCCGTCCCCAAGCCGCTCGGAACGAAATGCCCGTGTATTGTACATCACCAAAGCACACCTGTTGCCCGGATTGGAGCAGTTGCCCGCGTCGCCGGTCGTTCATGCCAAAGCCCTTGGTTATGCCATGATTGAATGGCCGCCCCCCGACGCGGCCAGCAATTTCGATGGCGCGACCAACACTTCGAATGTTGGCGCAAGCAAGCATGCCGATACCCGACGATACGCGTTTCATGCCGCACCCCACAGTGGGCTGTATGCCGCGTTGCTATTGATACTCGCAAGCAGCCGGCATTGATCAAACCATTGCAACCATGACTGAAAAAAGGACACCCTATGCATTCACATGAATTGGCGTTTTCGTCCAAATACACCTTCAAGCACGCCCTGAAATACCATGACAAGCACCGCAACACGCTTGGCCATCGCCTCTCCAACTGGCGTGAGCAGCAGCTGGCCGCCTGGGCCCTGGCCCTGGCCGGTCATCCCGCCACCGTGCTGGATCTGCCTTGCGGGGCGGGTCGTTTCTGGCCTTTGCTGGCCCGGAAAGAGGACCGCACCATTCTGGCCGCCGACAACAGCGAGGCCATGCTCTCCGTCGCCCGTGAGGTAACCCCGCCGGAGTTGCTGGCCCGGGTAAAAACCTTTCCGTGTTCCGCCTTCGATATCCAGATGGAGGACGCCAGCGTAGACCATATTTTCTGCATGCGGTTGCTGCACCACATTACCCGTTCGGAGGATCGCCTGACGATCCTACGAGAACTTCATCGTGTGACGCGCGAAACCGTGGCTATCTCGCTCTGGGTGGACGGCAACTATAAAGCCTTCCGGCGACGAAAGCTGGAAGCGCACAGGACCTACAAAACCTATCAAAATCGGATTGTGCTGGAACGCGCGGTGGTCGAGCGTGAATTCGCCGATGCCGGTTTCGCGATTTCCGGTCATATCGATTTTCTGAAATTCTACGCCATGTGGAGGGTCTATGTTCTTAAAAAGCACGCTTCATGACGGTCGTGAAATATTCGGGTCGGCTGCGGGTCACGATCTGTTGCAGATCAACGGACTCGATTGTTTCGAAGCGCTCTGGTCCGTCACCGCCGCCTGGGTGGAACCGCCCAACTATCGCCGTTGGGGATGGAGCGGTGTTTGCCGAATCGAATTGCCGGATTCACCAAGGGGACTGTCCGGTGTCTATCTCAAGCGCCAGGAAGGGCATTGTTATCGGAGTCCTCGCCCACCTTTTCATATGAAACCAACGGCCTATCGTGAATACCGTAACCTAATGAAAATGAAAGCGCATGGCATCGCGGCGCCGGAAGTCATCTACTATGGTGAACGGCGTGTGGGAAAAATCTGGCAAGCCATCTTGATGACAAAGGAAATACCACAGAGCATCTCCCTTGAAGCGTATATGCGTCAATCTTCCGAACGCCCCCCCTCCGAGGTCAAAGGCATCATCCGCGAAACAAGCGCTTTGATCGGTCGCTTTCATCGGCAGCATTTGGAACATGGTGCCCTGTATGGCAAACACATCCTGATCAGCGGTTTTGTTGGAAATTCTTCGAGCGCCCCGCCGACAGATCGCATTCTTGTTCCCTACTTAATCGATCTCGAAAAGGCCCGCTTCCGGTTGGCTCGATGGCGTATTGCTGTCCGGGATCTGAGCCAGTTTTATCGCCATACACCTTGGAAAGCAGCAATCTGGCAAACTTTTCTGGACCACTATCTGGCCGTGGCCCGCATGAAATGGATCGGTCCCATTATCGCATGGCTGATTCATCGCGAAACGCGTCGCAAACGTGTCAACCACCGTCATCGCAACACACTGCCAAATCGACCATTGCCAGTAAACAGATCCCTTTAGGCAATCAGACAGCAAACATCATTCAGTGAAAAAGATGGCATCGAGAAACAACACGACAACACCGCTCCTCAGTCTCGTTATCCCCTTCTATAACGAGGGCAGTTGCATCGATTGCGTCTGCCAGGAGCTGGAGCAGGTGATGTCGGAAAACAGCGCCGATGCATCCCCACCTGGGAATGCATCCTGGTGGATGACGGCTCCCAGGACCGGACCGGCCAAATGATCGAGGATTGGACCACACGCCACGCCCACTTCCGGGCCGTCCACATCACCCCCAACAGCGGGCAATCGGCGGCCCTGCAGGCCGGCTTCCGGACGGCCCGGGGCCTCTATGTCGGGACGATGGACGGGGACGGTCAGAACGACCCCCGGGACCTGCCCCTCCTCCTGGACGAACTGCAGCGCCGCCAGGTCGACATGATGTGCGGCATCCGGGCACGGCGTGCCGATAGCTTCATCCGCAGGGTTTCCAGCCGTATCGCCAACCGTGTGCGACGCGCCATCCTGCGCGACGGCATCACGGACGTCGGCTGTGCCATCCGCGTTTTCCGCCGGGACTGCCTGGGGCACGTGCCTTTTTTTCGCAACGCCCACCGGTTTTTCCCGGCGCTCGTCATGGCGGCCGGTTACCGCGTGGCGGAAACCACCGTCCGGCACCGCCCCCGTTGGAAGGGCACCAGCAAATACGGCACGGGCATCAACAACCGGTTGTGGGTCGGTCTGGCGGATCTGGCCGGTGTCTTTTGGCTGCGCCGGCGGGCGCTGCGCTTTCAGATTTCCGAGACGATGGAGGAATGACAGTCATGCATCAACCCCTTCATATGCCTTGGCCCGCATCTTCCGAACGGCTGTGGAAAGATCTTCTCAAGATCATCGCTGTAAGCCTCTTTTTTGCGGGCATGGCTGTCCTGATCCGGAACGAGGCCGTTCGCGTTCACATCATGAACATCCCCGTCCTGGCGCAAGCCCTCTCGGGAATAGGCCCCTCCGGAGGAATGGGTCTGCGGGCCGCCCTTTTTGTGGTCGCTTTCAGTCTGCTGATCGGTGTGGGCCTGCCCCGCCTGTGGGTCAGTGCCATTGCCGGAGCGCTCTTCGGCACCCTGTGGGGCACCCTGCTGGCCCTGGCGGCAACGCTGGTTGGCGCAGCCATTGTTTTTCGCATCGGCCAAGCCGTGCTGGCCGGTATGGTCCGACGCCGCATGGGACCGCGGCTGGCAATGTGGCAGGCGCGTTTTGAAGACAATGCCTTCTGGTGGGTCCTATATATACGCCTGTTTCCCCTGTCCAACGCCACCCTGGCCGGGCTGTTGTGCGGTGCCTGCCGCATTCCCTTTCGTGCCTATCTGGCCGGATCTTTTCTGGGATTCATCCCGTTGACCGTTGTGTTCGCTATTTTTGGCAGCGGCGGTGCCCAGGGGAACCTGTATCTCGTGGGCCTTGGGTTTGCTCTGATCGCGATAACCGTATTCGGGCGCAAACTAATCCTGCGCGCGTTCCCGTCCCGCAATCCGTTGCTGAAACGTAGCGAAACAATCGTCTTAAATTACCCTGACCAATAGCCCCTATATGAATCAGCACCCGCGCATAGACAGGTTGAATAATAGGATGGGTTGTTCTAAAAAAAACCATTCAATCCATTTGGGCCTGCCGTTCGAATCGACCTTCAAACACCCGGCATCATGCGCTGTGGGGCCTTGTTCCGTTATATTCATTCTCCACGGGAGGTATTTGCATGTCATCCAAAAATAAGTCCCTTAAAATCACCGGCCTTATCATCGGCGCCAGCGCCCTGGTTGTGACGGCCGCTTACCTGTACCATGTGCATATAAATTATCGCTTCATGACGATCACCGAAGGGAAAGTCTATAAATCCGGCGCCATGCCGCCTGAGAAGCTCACAACCGTTGTCCAGCAGCATCATATCAAGACCGTCATCGATCTCCGACAAGAGGAGGAAAAGGAGGCTATCGACGCCGAGCATGCGGCCATGACGGCCATCGGTGTCAACCATGTCAACATATCTTCCCACCAGGCACCGACACAAGCGACGGTCGATCAGTATCTGGCCGTCATGGATGATCCCGCCGTATTCCCGGTTCTGATTCACTGCCACCACGGCGTCAGCCGCGCGGTCCTCTTCTCGGCGACTTACCGCATGGAGTACGAGGGCTGGGAGAACGAAAAAGCACATGGGGCCACAAGGTTCATGACGTACAAGAGTTCGTTCGATCGGGGCACCCGCAAGGGCGACTTTGTCTTGAATTACAAACCCCGGCATAGGATAAACGCAACAGGTTCTTCCCCGGCCATTAATACCGCCAGGCCGGTATCGGCAAATTGATGAAATTCATGGATAAAAAGATCTTATTGATATTCACCAGGTAGGTTTAATGGAATCTCCGCGATTGCCTCGTTTGGTCCGTTTTCTCATTTTTAACTTCGTCATCAGTCTGGTGGGCCTGACACTGCTGCGCATCGGTTTTTATCTCCATTTCCAGGCGCCGGACGCCTCCATCCCCGTATCCGTTTTGTCCAAAGCTTTTTTTATCGGCTTTAGATTTGACACCCGGCTGATATTGATCGCCCTGTTTCCGGTTCTGCTGCTGGGTTGGATCAAGCCCATCAACCTGTTTGATACCGTGCGCGGCAGACGCATCTGGGGCACCTACCTGACCATTGTGGCCACCGCCATCGGCCTGGCCTACGTCCTTGATTTTGCCCATTTTGCCTACCTTGAAAGCCGTCTCGACGCCACCATCCTGCGATTTCTCTACAACCTGCGCGAATCCTATCAGATGGTCATGGAAAGCTATCCGGTGTGGCCGCTCCTGGCACTGATGGCCCTGTTTACCGCCGGCGTTGCTTATGGACAATCCCGCCTCGTGCGTAAGTTCGCCAGGCACCCTTCGCAAAAGGCCCGGCGCTGGCGGCGTGTCGTCAGCGTAGCCTTTTTTGTGCTGGTATACTGTTTTGGTATTTACGGCAAATTCTCCTGGTATCCCCTGCGCTGGAGTGAAGCTTTTTTCTCCAACAATGCCTTTGTCTCAGCAATCGCCCTGAATCCGGCATTGTATTTCTATGACACCTTGAAAAACAGGGAGGTCACCTACGACAAAGAGCAAGTCGCCGCGCATTACGACCGCATCGCTGATTTTCTGGGGGTTGCGCCGAAAGACAAAAAACATCTCTCTTTCGTGCGGCAATCAAAGGGCGAAAACCGCTTTGCTAAACCACCCAATGTCATCGTTGTTATTCTGGAGTCCTTCGGCTTTTACAAAACCAGCCTTTCCGGCAACCCCTTGGACCCGACACCGAATTTCGACCGGATCGCACGCGAAGGGCTTCTTTTCCGTCGTTTCTACACGCCCCACGGCGGCACGGCGCGGTCTGTATTCGCCGCCATGACCGGCATTCCCGATATCGAACTGATTAAGACTTCCTCCCGCAACCCGCTTGTCGTAAGGCAGCATGTCATTGCCAATGAAATGAAGGCGTATCGCAAATTTTACTTTTTAGGCGGCAGTGCCAGCTGGGGGGAAATCCGTGGGCTGTTGTCCACCAATATCAACGATCTTAACCTCTATGAAGAAGGCAGTTATTCCTCACCCGTGGTCGATGTCTGGGGTATCTCCGACCTAAATCTTTTCAAAGAGGCTAACGGCGTGCTGAAAAATGCCGGGCCGGAACCTTTCCTGGCCATTATTCAGACCTCCGGAAACCACCGGCCGTATACGATCCCACCGGATAACGACGGGTTTCAGCCCAACCCTGTAGGCGATGAAATGGCGCTGCGGTATGGCTTTCGCTCAGCGGATGCCTACAATTCCTATCGTTTCATGGACCACAGCATTGGTCGTTTTATCGACATTGCCAAACTGGAACCCTATTTCGACAATACCGTTTTTCTTTTTTTCGGGGATCACGGCCTGGTGCGCAATGCCGAGCATCGCCCCAAGTACGAACATGAACTCATCATGAACCGCTACCATGTGCCCCTGGTGATTTATGCTCCCGGGCTTATTGCATCCCCCGACGTCATCGATCGCGTTGCCAGTGAAGTGGATGTCATGCCGACCATCGCCGGTATGGCAGGCGTGCGGTACACCAACGCAACGTTTGGACGTGATCTTTTCGACCCTCAGTTTAACGACAACCGCTATGCTTTCACCATTCTGCATGCCCCTGTACCGCTTCTCGGGCTCATCGGCGCTGATTTCTATTATAATGTGAATGGAGACGGGAGTTCCCCCAAACTTTTCAAACTCGACCCCGAATTACCAATCGAGGATGTGGCGGCTCAATACCCGGCGATGGCCGAAAAAATGCAGCAACTCTGCCTGGGGATATATGAAAGTGCCCGCTATGTCCGCTTTCACAATACGCCCGAGGAAATTGCCCGCCAATCCCAAAATCTGATGGCGTCCCCCTGATTAAATCCGATCGTGCCCTCATCCATCGTCTATTGCTAATTTGATTTTCAGCCCTATTTTATTGGGTTTGATTGGCGTGTATATTGCTGCGTGCCCGGTGAACGTTGAAAGGTCTATGAATTAATGCAACTGAAAAAATTGAGGAATGATCTGGGACCGTTAGCCCCATTGGCAGCCTTTGCCATCATCACCGTTTCTACGCTGGCACTGGTGCGGGCCGGCTTGGCGGCATGGCAGTGGGAGCGCTTGAGCGCCGTCGAGCACCCCTGGCGTCTGTTCACGATCGGATTGCAGATGGATCTGCAGTTGACGGCCTATGTGCTGCTATTCCCGGCCGTGCTCTACATGTTTACGGCCGGCACCTCGATCGTGGGTCGCGGGGCCGCCCTGCTCATGCGTGTCTGGCTGACGATGGTAACCGTCCTGATCGTCTTTATGGAAACCGCCACGCCCTCCTTTATCAGCGAGTACGGTATCCGGCCCAATCGCCTGTTTCTGGAATACCTCATTTACCCCCGGGAAGTGTTTTCGATGCTCTGGGCGCAATACAAACCCCAGTTGTTCCTGGCAAGTCTCCTGGTGCCGCTGGCGGCCTGGGGGGCCTGGGCTCTTTTCGGCGGGAGCCTGCGCCGACGAACCGGCTGGTCGTTGCTGCGATGTCTGCTGGTCTTTCCGATACTGGCCGCACTGCTCGTACTGGGGGCCCGGTCGAGCCTGGGGCACCGGCCGGCCAATATCAGCACGGCGGCTTTTTCCAGCGATCCCCTGGTCAACGATCTGGCCCTGAACTCGACCTATTCGGTCATGTACGCCGCCTATCGGATGAAGGACGAAAAAGAAGCCGGTAAATTTTATGGGCGCATGGACGAGGATGAGATCGTGCGACGGGTGCGGCAGGCCATGGACGCCCCGGCATCGGCGTTTAAGGATCCCGACCGGCCGACCCTGCACCACCAGACCGCCAGCCGGCAAATCGCCCGACCCTATAACCTGGTCATCGTGCTGGAAGAAAGCATGGGCGCCCAATTTGTGGAAACCCTGGGCGGACGCCCCCTGACCCCGCGGCTGGTCCAATTGTCCGCCGAGGGTCTGTGGTTCGAAAACCTTTACGCCACAGGCACACGCTCCGTACGCGGCATCGAGGCCGTCACCACCGGATTTCTGCCCACACCCGGCCGCAGCGTGGTTAAATTGAGTTCCTTCGGGAAACCGTTTTTCAACCTGGCCGGCTATCTTAAAGACCACAATTACCAGAGCGTTTTCATCTATGGCGGGGAAAGCCATTTCGACAATATGCGGGGCTTTTTCCTGAGAAACGGCTTTGACCGCATCATTGACGAGCAGGATTACGCGCAGTGGGAATTCAAGGGCACCTGGGGAGTCTCCGACGAAGATCTTTTCGTGAAAGCCCATCAGGAATTCGAAGCCTACGGCGATCAGCCGTTTATGGGGTTGATCTTTACGTCTTCCTATCACTCCCCTTTCGAATTCCCGGACGGGCGCCTGACACCGGATGAGTTGTCCGACAATCCCGAGCACAATGCCATCCGTTACGCCGATTTCGCCCTGGGGCGCTTCTTCGACCTGGCGCGCCGGTCTTCCTACTGGGACCGCACGATTTTCCTGGTGGTGGCCGATCACGACAGCCGGGTGCGCGGGGCCAACCTTGTCCCTGTCCGGCATTTTAACATCCCCGGCCTCATCATCGGACCGGGCATCTCCCCGGCAACCTACACGCCCGTTGCCAGCCAGATCGATCTCCCGCCGACCCTGCTGTCACTGATGGGAATTTCCGGCGAACATCCCATGCTGGGCCGCGATCTGACATTACCGCCGCGTCAAGACGGCGGACGGGCCATCATGCAATATGCCAACAACCAGGCCTACCGGATCGGCGACCAGGTCATTATCCTGCAGCCCCAACAACCCCCGGCCCAATACACCTATCGCAACCTGGAATTGGCGGATAAAAAGACCACAGCGGACCCGGAACTGGCCGCGGATGCCCTGGCGCACGCCCTCTGGCCGTCCCTGGCCTATCGCAACCAGTACTATACGCTGCCCTGACCTATCGCGTTCAGGTGCCCTGAAAACCCAACGGGGCTCTTTTGATTTGATCGCCGTGCTGCGTCAGACCCGCTCGGTCACCATCGATTCAGCCGATGATTGAGGATATAATCAGCGCCTTGATAGTATGCCATGAGTTCCAGGGCCAGCGCTGAACCGGAGGCCAGGGGCATGAGCCGGTCTTCAACCTGCAGATCTATTTTTTTGCCGGGCGACAGAATCGCAATGTGGTTATCATCCTTCAGCAGCCCCAGTTTCTGGTAATTGGCGATCAAGGCCCTTGGCTGGAAAGCGGGATCCGCCATGTTCGTCCCGAAAAAATTGCTTTCATAACCGATGTTCAAAAAGGCCAGCAACGTTGGGGCGATGTCGATCTGGGAACAGCGCTTGTCGATTTCTCCCGGCATAATGCGACCCGGGCTGAAAAAAAAGAGAGGTATGTGGTATTTTGTCTGGTCCAGCCCGACCTTGCCGGCGCTGCCGGCACAATGGTCGGCGACGAGGACGAAAAGCGTGTCGGCATACCAGGGTTTCGCTTGGGCCAGATCCATAAACACGCCCAGGGCATAGTCCGTATACTTGACGGCCCCCTGCCGGCCGGAACCCGGCCGAATATCGATCTTGCCCTCCGGGTAGGTGTAGGGGCGGTGGTTACTGGTGGTCATGATGTGGAAAAAGAACGGCTGCCCTGATCGATGGGTCCGATCGGCTTCTTTTATGGCTTTCCGGTAGAGGTCCTCATCGGCAACACCCCACGCATTTTTAAAACTGATTTCGCCCGCTTCAAAATCATTCTGATCCACCGTGCGGTATCCATTGCCGGCGAAGAAGGCATTCATATTGTCGAAATACCCGCGGCCGCCATAGATAAATGCGGTATCATAGCCTTTATCCTGAAACACTTTCCCCAGGCTGTACATACGCGCGTTGTCGGGCCGCTTCACTACCGAGCGGCCAGGCGTCGGTGGGAGAGAGAGGGTGATGGCTTCCAGCCCCCTGGTTGTGCGCGTACCCGTGGCAAAGCAATTGGTGAACAGCAGCCCCTCCTGATACCATTGGTCCATGAAGGGAGTGACACCCGTCGGGTCGCCGAACCGTTTCAAATATTTGGCGCTTAAGCTCTCGACCGTGATCAGCACAATATTGAGCCGTTCAGGGGTTCCCGCCGGTTCGATCTTCCGCCGGATATCGAACACCTGCTCATTGGCAAATTTTTGATGGGCCTGACGGAGGTGATCCCGCAGCAGGGGGGAAAGTTTGGCGTCGTCTCCCTGGAGGTAGAAAGACTTGTAATCCAGCTCATTATTGCGAAACGCGGCCACGAATTGATAGGGCCCGTTGGAAGCCAGCTCATTGACGTAATTATTGGGAGAAAGGGTCCGCAGGGATTGGCCGACAAACAATACCGCCAGAAGGGGCCCTATGAAAAAAGGCAGCGCCTGCCGGAATCGCCGACGGAAGGGTTCGGCCGTCTTCAGAGCGTCCGCAAGCTGCTTATTAATCAAGACCACCGTCAGGACGGCGGCCAAGAAAAGCGCTGCCAGAATTGGGACCAATGGATAAGATTCATAGATATTGTGTACGACTTCATGGCGATAGATGAGGTAGTCGACCGATATGAAATTAAACCGGACGCCAAATTCCTCCCAGAAAAGCCATTCTGCGGCACAACTGAAATAGAGTGCGTAGAACACCGCCAGCGAGATCACGTAGGTGGCATACCGGTTGATCCGGCTATGGTACAGTTTGTCCGGCAGAATCAGGATGAACAATACAAAGGGGATACAGACATAGCTGATAAACGCCAGATCATAGATCATCCCCAGGGAAAAAATATAGATCCCGTTATAAACCGTGTGGAACATCTCCGGCCAGGTTTTGATCAGGAGCGCGATTCTCAGCGTAGCAAAAGCCGCTAGGGCGATCAGCGTATGGGACCAGACGGCCGCGAAGCGACTGTGGTAATCCGGTTCGACATGCGTTGACAACAGGGGAGTGCCTCCAATGGTGGATAGTGAATCGACAAATAGCCCACGCCGAATCATCGCGAAGCCCTGGCAAACAGGGGCGATGTTCAGCTGTGGTTTGATGATTGCAGGTTCTGGATATCATCCCGTACATGACGATTCTATGACAGGAACATTACCGTTTGGTTATCGGAGATAATGAGGAATAGTGGAGGGGCAAGAGAGATCGTTTGCCTGATGCCGACAGCGGCCCGGGTAAGCACCGCTAAGGTCTAACCCCGGAAGCCGCTAATGCTTGCCGGACCACAGGCCTCGCAGCAGGCGACCCGGCAGGGTTTCCGCCGATGTCATGGCCCCATGGGGGCAGACTTCGATGCAGCAGTAGCAGCGGATGCAGCGATTGTAGTCAAAGCGCAGACGATCCTCCCGGCATTGAATGGCTCCGGCCGGGCAGTATTGCCAGCACTCACCGCACAGGCGGCACAAATCAGGATCAGCCACCGGCCGTCGCAGAAGGTGACGACGCAGGAGGGGTTGCAGGCATTCCGGGCCGAAACGCGTGGTGCCGGCCTCCGGCAGGTTGAATGGGATGCGATCCGGCCCATCGCCGGTGACGCGCGCAGGCGTATGGGGAATACCGAGGGCCTCGGCCGCGGCCAGGGTCGGCAGCTGCTCCGGGGGCAGACCCATCAGGTCGCACACGGCATGATCAGCGGCAAAGGCGCTCCGGCTGCCCATCAACAGCCCCAGCGGCACCGGCCGGCCGGCCTTGCCCGGTCCGTGGCCGTCCATGCCCACGATGCCGTCGATCAAGGTGAAGACCGGCGCAACCGCCTGGTGGATCTGGACCACCAGGCGGGCGAAAAGGGCCTCGTCGACCCCGGCCCGCATGTGCCATTCGGGTTTCTTCAGGCCCACCACGCAGCCGAAGGTATTCTTGACCCCCAGGGTCAGGGTCATCTGGCTGTGGGTTTTGAGCTTGGCCAGGTTGATCACCGCGTCCGCTTCCAGGGCCTGCCGGGCCAGCGGCACCTGCCCGAAGGGGGGACCAATGTCCACGACAGCTTCCGTATCGAAGGCCTGAAAGGGGACATCCAGATCCTGCAGGGCCTCCCGGTAGCCGCCGCTGCGGTAGATCCGGGCCATGCTGCCCACGGCCGGGCTGTCGGCAATGAGGGGGTCGCCCCCTTGGTCCC
Source organism: uncultured delta proteobacterium (assembly GCA_963850465.1). Taxonomy (GTDB): domain Bacteria; phylum Desulfobacterota; class Desulfobacteria; order Desulfobacterales; family UBA5852; genus JABZFP01. The sequence goes on along the minus strand of CAWKLN010000042.1, from coordinate 84,402 downwards.
GGACAAACTGGACCACCGCCCGCACCACCCGGGGATGGGTGGTCACCGCCCGCGCCGGCTTGGCCGCCAGTAGCAGATTGGGCTTGATCAACACCCGACCTCGGGTGCCGAGGTCGGCGCCTCCCGCCGTCAACATTTGATAAATGACCGCCTTCAACGTGTCGTCATAGGCCGCACGACGAATTTCAACATCAGCCATCGGTCCTCCGCACCACATTGAAAAGAAGGGGGTGGGGTAACGGGTCGGACGAAAGGGTATTGCCTGAACCGTCGATCTCTGCGAAATAAAGACCATTCAGAATCAATTGACAACCCTCGGGGACTTTTTCCGTCCATCACCTTTTACGGACACGGGCACCAGCAACCATGACCACCACCATCGATACCAACAAAAAAGCCCTGGCACGCCGCATCAAACAGCATGTGATCGGTCGGCCACAGGATTTCTATGTGGTTACCCCGCCGGGACTTGAATCCCTCTGCCGCGACGAACTGGCCGCGCTCGAGGATCCTCCCCAAGAACTGATCCTGAGCAGGGGTGGCGTGAGCTTCAAAGGGCGCCTGACATCCTGTTACCAGGCCAACCTGATGTGCCGCACGGCCAGTCGCGTCCTCATGCGAATTCAGGGATTCAAGGCCAGACATTTCGATGAACTCGAAGAACGCACCCGGGCCATCCCCTGGGAAATCTATTTTAAAGTAGAGGCACCCCTCGATGTGCGGGTCAGCATTCGCCAGTCGAAGCTTTATCACAGCCAGGCCGTGGCGGAACGCATTTTGAAAGCCGTCTCCGAGCGTCTGGCCCTCCATGGGCGCAAGGATGCGGAGGCCGGCCGCGAATGGCTTCCCCAGTGCCTATGGGCCCGTCTGCAAGAGGATCGGATCACCCTTTCGTTGGACAGTTCCGGGGATCATTTGCATAAACGCGGGATCAAAACCCGGGGAGGTCGCGCGCCGTTGCGGGAGACCCTCGCCGCCGCCGCCTTGATACAGGCCGGGTTTGGCGGTGACACCGTCCTCTGCGATCCCATGTGCGGCAGCGGCACGTTTGCCATCGAAGCCGCCATGATCGTAAAACAGATCCCGCCGGGCGGGCGACGATCCTTCGCCTTCATGGACTGGCCCGCCTTTCGGCCATCCCATTGGCAGTACCTGCTCAACCAGACGGCCGCCCGGACGCCCCTCCTGACAAAACCTCAAATCTATGCTTCCGACCGCAGCCGGACGGCCATCGACCAACTGGCCACCCTGCTGCCCGGATCCGGTCTGACGGACGCCATCGATCTGCAACAGCGGGACTTTTTTGATCTCACCCCCCCGGCAACAGGGAAACGCAGAGGCCTGATCACGCTCAACCCGCCCTATGGTCGCCGATTAGGCAAGCCGGAGGCGACCCCCCGCCTGATCGGTGAAATCCTGGGCAAGCTGCAACGGGATTTCCGGGGCTGGCGTATGCTCCTGGTGCTGCCGGAAGAAGGCCTCATCCGACAGGTTCCTTTTGCGGTTAAACGCTATACGGTCATGCACGGCGGCCGACCGGTGTGGATCGCCATCGGAATCGTGCCGTCATGAATCACATTCTCAAATTTGCCTGTCCCCTGGATTGTTTTGACGCCTGCGGCCTGCTGGCCGAGGTTGTCGACGGGCGGGTGGCCCGCGTAAGAGGCAACCCTGATCACCCGCTCACACAGGGCCGCATCTGCATAAAGGGCAAAAAGCTGCTGGAACGTCTTTACCATCCCCAGCGGCTGCTTGCGCCCCGCGTGAAAGAAGGCCGCCGCTGGAAAACCATTTCCTGGGAAGCGGCCCTTGACATCATTGCCCGGCAGTTTGCAAACGCTGTCCGCGACCATGGCAGCCACTCCATTCTCTACTATGCCGACAGTGGCTACGGCGGTCTGGTGAAATCCGTCGACGACCTTTTTTTCAAAAAGATAGGCGGCGTGTCGTCACCCCGGGGGAGCCTGTGCTGGGCCGCCGGGATGGCCGCCCAGCGCTATGACTTCGGCGATGTCCGCGGCCATGCTCCCCACGACCTGGCCAAGGCCCGCTGTATCCTGATCTGGGGGCGCAACCCGGTCGCTACGAATCCGCACCTGGTACCGTTTCTGCAGCAAGCCCGCCGGCGGGGCGCCACATTGATCGTCATCGACCCCCTGAACACCCTCAGCGCCCGGCAGGCCGACATCCACCTGCAGCCCCGGCCCGGCACCGATGGGGCCCTGGCGCTGGGGATGGCCCATCATCTGCTGGCCACCGGACGCATCGATGAAGCGTTCATCACCCGGCACACCCGGGGATTCAAGCGTTTTGCCCAAACCCTCAAAGCTTATACCCCGGAACATGCCGGGGCCATCACCGGCCTGGATGCCGACACGATACGCCGAACCGCCACGCAATACGCAGATCAGTCGCCGGCCAGCATAATCATCGGCATGGGCCTCCAGCGCTATGCCAACGGCGGCAATACCGTGCGCTGCATCGACGCCCTGGGGGCCATGACCGGCAATATCGGCCGTTCCGGGGGTGGCGTCAACTATGCCAACCGGTCCATTACCCGCTGGATTGATCGGGACGGCGGCGCACCGAACGATGCGCCCCCACCCCGCGGGCGCACCTTCCCGCTGCCCCGCATGGCCCACTTTATCCGTTCGGCCAAGACCCCTCCCATCGCCGTCACGATGATCGCCAAAGCCAACCCGCTCGTTCAGATGCCCGACATCCGGTCCCTGCAATCGGCCTTGGCCCAGGTGCCCTTCAAAATCGTCATCGACATGTTCATGACCGACACGGCCCGTGCTGCCGACCTGGTGCTGCCCTGCACCAGCATCCTGGAAGAGGAGGACCTTGTCTTCAGTTCCATGTTTTCGCCTTACCTGAACTACGCCTCGCAGGCCGTGCCGCCGCCCGAGGGCATGCTCGGCGAATACGAAATGTTTCGTCAACTGGCGCGACGCCTGCGCCTCAGCAGCTATCCCGACATCCCGGCCCGCACCTTTCTGGAAAATGCCATCCGGCCCCTGACCCGTGAATTCGGCGTGACGCTGGACAGCCTGCAGACCGCACCCTTCAAGCTGCCCGATGAGGATGTCCCCTGGTCGGATGGTAACTTCGCCACGCCTTCCGGTCGCTATGCGTTTTATTCCCGCAACGCCATGGCAGACGGAAACCCGCCGCTGCCCACCTATATCGCTACCCTGGCCGCACCGCCTGCTTTTCCGCTGCGGCTGCTGACACCTCATCACGCGCATTCACTGCACTCCCAGCACTTTGCCTTTCGATACGACCGGCCGGTGGCATCGATTCATCCGGACGAGGCCGAGCCACTGAAACTCTCCTCCGGCCAGGCCATCCTGGTAATCAGTCCACAGGGACAGATCCAGGCCACGCTTGTACTGGATCCCGGCGTCGCCCCGGGCATCCTCAAAATCGACCAGGGCTGGTGGCACCAGAGCGGCTCCGTCAACCAACTTACAAATGACACGTTATCCGACATGGGCGAAAATGCCGCCTACTTCGAATCTTTCTGCCGCATCGAACCCGCCCCCAACCATCAGGGAGACGATGACCCATGAAAGCCAAACCCCTGTCTGCCAGCCGGACCGTTCTGACCCATTTTCTGCTGCCGGAGGACGCCAATCCGGCCGGCAATATTCACGGCGGCGTCATCATGAAGCACATCGACAGTGCCGCCGGCGTAGCCGCTTTCCGACATGCCCGCCGCAATGTGGTGACGGCCTCCATCGACCGCCTGGACTTCATCCACCCGGCCTTTGTCGGCAATCTTCTGATACTCAAGGCCAGTGTCAATCTGGCCGGCCGGACCTCGATGGAAGTCGGTGTCCGGGCCGAAACCGAGGATCTGCTGAGCGGTGCCATCCGGCACGTGGCCTCGGCCTTTCTCACCTTTGTGGCCCTGGACGAGGCCGGCCATCCCACCCCGATCCCGTCTCTGATCTTTCTCACCGAAAAACAGAAACGCCGTCACCGCATGGCCCAGGCCCGGCGCAGGACGCGACTGGCCGAGAAACAACGGGAAAGCGCCTGCGACGATGACCCCGACCACTGCCCGCCCTGAAAGCATCGCAAACACGCCGGCACTTTATTTCCAGTCAAAAGGTCTTATGGTCTTGGGAAGTATTAATTAACCATCGATCAAGATGGTCCCATCAATCATCACTTTATGGACGGCTTTGTAAAATGTTCAATATCAAGGCGTGCAAATTACGAGGAGTGAGGCGTACGGATGTACGCCGCAGCGACGAGGAATGCCGCACAACACTGATAGTGAGCATTTTACAAAGCTGTCCATCAAGGAGGAACACATGGCCCAAATAACCTTGAAAGGCAATCCCGTACAGACCATCGGCAACCTGCCCGCTGTCGGAGAAGCGGCGCCCGGCTTTACCCTGGTCGACAAGAATCTCAAAGAAGTCTCCTTGCCGGACTTTGCCGGCCAGAAGGTTGTGCTGAATATCTTCCCCAGTGTCGACACCCCCACCTGCGCCATGTCCGTGCGCCGGTTCAATGCCGAAATCGGAAAGCGCGGCAATGCTGTGGCGATTTGCGCGTCGATGGATTTGCCGTTTGCCCATGCCCGCTTCTGCGGGGCCGAAGGTCTCGAAAAAGTTGTCTCGGCCTCCGCCTTTCGCCATGCCGAATTCGGCACGCGCTATGGCGTAAACATAACGGACGGGCCCCTCAAAGGCCTGTTTGCGCGCGCGGTGGTGGTCGTGGACGAAAAGGGACGCGTGATCTACAACCAGCTCGTTCCTGAAATCGCTGAGGAACCCGACTACGATGCCGCCCTGCAGGCGCTGGATAGTTGATGGGGTGGTGGCATTGAACGGCTATTTCAACAATTCCGTCTGAAGACATACCGTGCAAGAAGCGGGTGGTATCGCAGCCATCCACGCGAAACGGGACACCATGTACCTTGCAGCCATCCCTGAAAAACAGTGGTATCGCTTCCTGATCCGCGAATCCTACTGGGATCGCGACTGCTACCGCAGCCGCGACCTGGTTGAGCTGGGGCCCGATCCCTCACAATACATCGTCTACCCCGGAGGTCGGGCTTATTATATTGACCCGGAGTTGGAAGACCGGATCAGGATCAAGGGGGGCCACCCCGACCCGGACGAACTGGACGACCTGCTCTGGCCGTTTGTAGACGAATACATCCGCCATGCCGTGGGTGCCTTCCGTGAGCGGCAATCGCCGCCCGCGCAACCGACCGTTCATAGCGCCCGTCAGCCGGTGCATCTTTTCGATAAACGCCGCATCCACTTTCTGCGCTTCGGCCGAATGGATCAGGGACCCATCGGCCGGGTGCCCGCCAAAATTTTACGGCCCGTCCGTAACCGTTCCCGCGATGAGATCGAACAGTATTTCCTGCAGGCCGAACGCATTCTGAAAGCCCACGAGCGCAAAGCCTATGTGTATGTCATCTTCGACCTGCAGCGTTTTTTCAACGAATTGTGCGCCAAGTCCATGCCCGAGGCGCTGGACCCGGAAGCTGTCGACACGTATTTCGTGCAGGAACTCTGCCGCCTCAACGCCGATAACGGGTTCTGGGCCGGCATGCCCGTGCAGGACCACCTGGGCGACTATCTCGTGCGTTACCTGATCATGTATTTTGACCTGGATTACGGCCGCAGCGACGTGCTGGAAAATCTTTTCAATCAATTCCGAAACGCCCACCGGCGCCACAAATGGCCGGAACAAAAAAAAAGAGTTTCCTTCACAACCGCCAGTTCGATTTTCGGCGTGGCGGCCGATACCTTGAAACAGATGAGTCGACGGGAATTTTCCCGCCTGTTCCGGCAGAAGGCCATGGAACTGCATCCGGACCAGGGCGGCCGGCAGCGCGATTTCATCCGTCTCTCCGAGGCCTATAAATCCATCATGCAGACCAAGCGCTGAAGGCGCCCGGGCGGTGGCGCCATCAGCCTTGACAACCCGTCTATTCGCGCATAAGCTGCGCCTGCCTTATAATCAGCCCGAAGGGAGAATCGCCGTCGCGTCGGCGTTGCATGCATATGACCCAATCACCAAACCCGAACACCCTGCCACCGGTCATCACCGTTGTGGGATATTCCGATGCCGGTAAAACCACCCTCATCGAAAAACTGCTGCCGGAACTGAAACAGCGCGGTTACCGGGTGGGCACCGTCAAACATGCGGCCCACGGCTTCGCCGTCGACCGCGAGGGCAAAGACAGCTGGCGCCATCAGCAGGCCGGTGCGGATATCGTGGCGGTGGCCGGACCCGATAAAATCGCCATGGTCATCAAGGCCCCCACCGAAACGCTGGACACCCTTCGCCATATGATGGCGGGGATGGACCTGATCATTGCGGAGGGTTTCAAGTCCGCACGCATGCCCAAACTTGAAGTGCTGCGCCAAGCCGTGCATGCCAATCCTTTGTTTCTTGAAGATCCCGGCCTTTTTGCCCTCGTGACGGATGTCACCATGCCCTCCCCGGCCGCCAACGGCCTCTCGATATTCGATTTGGAGGATATCCCGGCCCTGGCCGACCTGATCGTCGCGCGGTTTCTTAAAGCCGCCCCCCCAGCCGATAACCTCTGATCAATACTGGTGAATACGATGTCAGAAGCGCCAACCGGCCTGATGTGGCCATCGCTTGTCGGGGGAACCCTGCTCAAACGCTATAAGCGATTTCTGGCCGACGTGGCGCTGGAAAATGGTTCCACCGTCACCGCACACTGCCCGAACACCGGCAGCATGAAGGACTGCTGCGCGCCGGGTCGTCCCGTCTATCTATCCGTTCACGACAACCCCAAGCGTAAATACCGCTATACGTGGGAGCTCATCCAGATGCCGGAATCGCTGGTGGGCGTCAATACCCTGGTGCCCAACCGGCTTGTCAAGCATGCGGTCCGGTCCGGGCAGGTGGCGGAGCTGTGCGGTTATGCCGAAGTGAACTCCGAAGTCAGGATGGGCGGGCACTCCCGAGTGGATCTGCTGTTGCGGGACGAAGCGCGCGGGACCTGCCATGTCGAAATCAAAAACTGTACGATGGTCAAGGATCGTATCGCACGCTTCCCGGATGCGGTCACCACCCGGGGTTTAAAGCATCTGCATGAACTAACGGCCCAGCTATCGACGCGCAACCGCAGCGTCATGTTTTACTTTATCCAACGCATGGACGCGGAGGAATTCCGACCGGCCGATGATATCGATCCCGCTTATGGGAAAGCCCTGCGACAGGCGGTCGCCCAGGGTGTTGAAATGCTCGCCTATGACGTCCACATCGATCTGCGGGGAATTCGCCTCAACCGTCGCCTGCCCATTCGCCTGTGAGGTTGCGAAGCCAGGATAAAGCCTTGTAACCTCTTGATCTGATTTCTTATCTCGTTTGACTTTCATTGTTGAATGAAGTATTTATGTCCCGGCAATCACCCCTCGCGTCGGATAATGGAAGCCATGGCGGAAACCAACCTGAACCGAATTCTGGCCCCCCGGGAAAATCTGGCCCGTATTCTCGATAATCTCAAAGAAGGGGTCATTGCGCATGACTTGAAACGCCGGATTTTCTTTTTCAATCACCAGGCCGAACAAATCACCGGATTCAGCCGGGAAGAAATTCTGGGCCGCGACTGCCACGACGCTTTCGGTATCCCCTTTTGCGGTGAGCGTTGCTCTTTTTGCGACCACAGCGAGCTGGCCCCCGGTGCCCTCGACAAGAAAGAATACACCCTCAATATCACCACCAAAACCTGTGAAAGCCGCCGCATCGAGATGAGCGTGACCATGATGCGGGATGCGTCCGGCAACGAAGTCGGTGTCCTGGCCCTTTTCCGAGACATTACGGACGAGCTGCGGCTGCAGCTGCAATCCGGAAATTTGAACCGCTTTGCCAACATCATCGGGCGGGATGCCAAGATGCTGCAGGTGTTTCAGCAGATCAGCGATGTCGCCGCCTATGACTACCCGGTGCATATTTTCGGGGAAACCGGGACCGGCAAGGAATTGGTGGCCAATGCCATTCACAATGAGAGCCACCGGGCCGGCACCCCTTTTGTGCCAATCAATTGCGGCGCCCTGCCGGAGGGGTTGATTGAAAGCGAGCTGTTCGGCCACGTCAAAGGGGCCTTTACCGGTGCCATTCGCGATAAGAAAGGCCGCTTCGAACTGGCCGACCGCGGCACCATTTTTCTGGACGAAGTCGCAGATCTGTCCAAACCCATGCAGGTCAAACTGCTCCGCTTTCTGCAGGAGGGGACCTTCGAGCGGGTGGGGGGCGAGAAGACGATCGCCGTCAATGTCAAGGTGATAAGCGCCACCAACAAGGATTTGAAGGAAGAGGTGCGGCACGGCGCGTTTCGGGAGGATCTGTTCTATCGCCTGAGCGTCATCCCGATTTACATCCCGACCCTGAGGGAACGCCGCACCGATATCCCCCTGCTGGTCAACCATTTCATGCACGAAGCCGCGCTCAAGCACAACCAGGCTTCACTTCGTATGTCAAAAGAAGCCATGTCCCTGCTGATGGATTACGCCTGGCCAGGCAATGTCCGGGAACTCCAGAATGCCATCCAGTTTGCCCTGGTAAAATCAAGCGGCCGCATGATCACCATCGACGCTTTGCCCATGGAGATTCGGGCGATGCGACGCGAAACCCTGCGCCGCGGGCCTTCACGCAAGCTGAACCAGGCCACGGTGCGACGCGCGCTGGCGCAGACGGCCGGCAACAAATCCAAAGCAGCCCGCCTGTTGGGTGTGGGACGGGCAACGCTGTATCGATTTTTAAACGACCATCCGGAACTGATCGTTGAAGAAAAGCCCGCCGTATAAAACGGCAACCGCCTTAGCTGACCCCACCCTGGCGGCCTGAGCGGGCGAAGCCGCCTATCGTTTGACGCCCAGTTGCTCCTGCAGCCAGGCTTTCACGTCGCTGTCCAGGGCGTATACGCCTTTCAACTCACAAACATCTTTTTCAAAACGGGCCGGCAACTCAAACTGGGCCAGTTCTTTGGCTTCATCGGAATTCCGTTTGATCAGGTAGATCGTATACGGCCGGCGCCAGCAGTTGACGACAAAATAGGTCGTGTAGTCGCCTTTGGAGGCAATGACATACCCGTCACCGCGGGCCCAGTTGTTCCCCCACTCCAGGTAAAGCCGTACCGCCTCTTCGGGTGTCATATTCCAGTCAATTTCGTCGATAATCGCCTGATTGCCGCGTAATTCTTCCAGCGTCATCATAACCGTACCTTTCGGGCTAATTGAACAGTCAAAAAACTAAATTGAGCTTAGAAATTTATTGTCGCTCTGGCAATTTATTCCCCAAATATTGTCATTCCGGCGGCGGAGGCTGGGTCGCAATCCGCCGGGATGACCGTGGTTTGTTTATTTAGATGCCAGCTTAATAGACGCAAACATAATCATCGTTGACATTCGCGACAACGCCACTCGGTTGCCGGAGATGCCAAAAAAACAGGCGGAGCTGATACCACGCTCCGCCTGCCGTTTGACTTGCTGTAACTGATTTACGAATTAGGCCGACAATTGCTGACGGTCGGTCATGTCCATCAGAACCCGCTCGCGGGCCTTATCGATACCGAGCGCTTTGCGCTTGGAATCGATGTGGGCGATCATCATACGGGCCATCTCGTAGGGATCCGGGGTGAAGCCCCATTTGCCCATCCCTTGTTCTTCAAGCCCCTTGAAAAGATGCTTGTGGAACTTGGTACCTTCAACAATCGGGAAGGTCACGCCAAACACAGTGAAAACACCGGAAGCCACAAAGTACTGCCCGATGCAGATGGCTTTCTCACTCATCCACTCCGGTGCGGCGCCGGCCACCGGCAGATCCGCAATGCTCTCGCCCAAACCACCGGTCTTGACCATTTCGGAGGCGGCAATCAAAATCCGACTGTTATCGGCACAGGATCCGATGCCGAGCACCGGCGGCATGCCAACGGTCTCACACACTTCCTTGAGTCCGCTGCCGGCCAGGTGCGCGGCCTCCGGGGTACACAGGCCGGCCTTGGCCAGTGCGATCTGCGAACAGCCGGTCTGCAGCACCAGGACGTCGTTCTTGATCAATTCCTTGACGAGTTCGACATGCACCCAGTCCTGTTTGACGCGTGGGTTGGTGCAGCCCACGACCCCGGCCACTCCGCGAATACGCCCGTTGATGATATTGTCGTTCAGCGGGGTGTAGGAACCGCGAAAAGTGCCGCCCAGCATGTAGTTGATGTATTCGTGGGAAAAACCATGCACACCCGCGTGGGTGTTTTTGGGAATTTCGATTTCGGCCGTGCGGTTTTTGAAACGATGAATGGCCTTGACCACCATGGCGTCGGTGCAATCCCGCGGAGCATGCTCATGGAACTCGACATGCTCGGCGCCCTCGATGTGGCAACGCGGGTTGGTGGTGAAAAGAGGCGTTTTGTAGCAGTCCGCCACGGTCACAAGTCCCTGCTTGATGCACTGCACATCCACGCACATGGCATCCACCGCCCCGGTCACCAGGACCGCCTCGGTGGACATGAAGTTGCCGGCATGCGGAATGCCGTGGCGCACCAGCATTTCGGCCCCGGAGCAGCACATGCCCACCAGGTTGATACCCTTGGCACCGGCCGCCTTGGCTTTGTCGACCAGCATGCGATCGGTGACCGAGACCAGCATGGACTCGAACAGGTTGGGCTCATGGCCGTGGACGATGATATTGACCTGGTCCTCCTTGAGCACGCCCATGTCGACATCGACCGCTACCGGGGTTGGCGTACCGAAAAGGATATCGGAAATCTCGGTGGCCACCATGGAACCGCCCCAGCCGTCCGCCAATGCCGTGCGGCTGCACTGTTTGGTGATATTCTCGTAGTGCTGGTCCACCCCCATGTGGGTGCGGTGCATGAGTTCCATGATCTCCCGCATGGCGCCACGCGGCACGATGCCCTGTTTGCGCCAGGTTTCCAGTGTTTTGGCCGGAACCCGTTTGGCAAAGGGGATTTCCCCTTCAACCTGGACGTAGGTCCTTTCCAGTTCTTTGTAAAGGGCGGTAGCAATCTCGTTGACGCTGAGGCCCTCGGTTTCGATACCGATCGACTGGGCCACGCTTTCCAGTTTTTGGACATCCTTGATTTCATAATCCACAATCTTGCCGTTCACCACATCGCGGAACAGGTCCAGCATGCTCATGCCGTGATCGGTGTGCGCCGCCCCGCCGGCCGCCACCATGCGGCCAAAATTGCGTGCCATGATGGTATCGATGGTGGCGCCGCAGACCCCCACCTTGTCGTAGGGCGCGTTGGCATTCAGCCGGCAGGGCCCCATGGCGCAGTGTTTACAGCAGGCGGAATTGGCACCGATCGGGCAGGCTTTCATGTTGGCGGCACGATCGAAAGCGGTCTCGACACCATCCCGTTTGGCCTTTTCGAGCATCTGGGCGGTGGATTCGCAAATGGTCACGTCTTTGGTGACAATCTCCTTCTTGGAGACGGTTTTGGTCTTTTCCATTTTGGCTCCTTTCCAAAAAGCGGGTGGCAATTGCCAGTTTAGCGTCCTTGTTGATTAAAGATGATTTGGATGTCCTCACGTCTTGCCGTGGGATACAATCAAAATGTTGGGTTTATACAAACACCCTTGGGATTCATGGCGCCGACATCAGAGAACACAGTTTAGAAAAAGTTGTACAACATCAGCAGAAAAAAGATCCGGGAGCGAAATAACAATTAAAGCAAGTTTCAGACCAACCGTGAATTTTATCGGATCTGGATGGATTGGGAAGCGAATTCCCAATACAGCATGACCGTTTATCGATGAAAAGTCCTTAATTTATATGGATAATTCTGTACTTTTGGAGCGATTCGATAACTCCCCTTGGGCCGTCGCGCCCTGTCTCTCCGCTGGCACGCACAACTGTCTTTTATCGTATCTTGAGACATTCGTCTGATACACCCAAGACGTGGATGAAGACGATTCCTGCTATTGTTAAATGACTAACAATAACAAATAATTAGCGAATAAAAAGGGATGCCCGCTGGTCGCATTGCCAAGGGCGGAACGTCCGTTGCGACAGACATACTGCCGTGCGTCGAGAAGTCAATTTGTCTTGGACCCGGTAGAATGATTGGCCGAACGGATCTCCTAACCTTGCGCAGTAGCTTAAAATGATAACTATTCCTATTATGCTTAGCGTTAAAGCCCTCACCGTGTCAAGCACCAAGATGGATCGATTTGTCTACACAAGACACTTGTGTATCATTATAAACACGATACACTTTGACACCGCCAACCAATGAAATCAAATTCGGACCCGAACGCCCGGGATACGCACCTTAAGGAATCAACCATGCCTGCATCCCAGACCAACCGATTGATCAATGAGAAAAGCCCCTACCTCCAGCAGCATGCCACCAATCCGGTCAATTGGTATCCCTGGGGGCCGGAGGCCCTAACCAAAGCCCGCAGCGAAAACAAGCCCATCCTGCTTTCGATCCGTCATACGATGGATTTTGGCATTGAAAGAACGCCACAATTATAATATTCACGAGACGCATACGGGGCTGTAAAACGCCCCTCGCATTCTCTGCGATTGTATCCCTCCCAGTGAAAGGATGTGCATAGATGAGCGACAAACCGATCAAAGTCTATTCCTTGAGCACTTGCAGCCATTGCAAAGCCACCAAGAGATTTCTCGATGAGTGCACCCTCCAATTCGATTTCGTCGATGTCGATCTGCTCGAGGGCGAGGAGCGCAAGGCCATGATTGAAGAAGTCAAAGCCGTCAATGAACGTTGTTCGTTCCCGACCATCATCATCGGCGATAAAACGATCGTCGGTTATAAAGAAAAGGAAATCAAGGAGGCGCTGGGCCTGTAATGGATGCCGAAAAGCTGTATGCGATGCTTGAAAAAATACAGGCGGCCAAGGGTTACTTCTTCAATGCCGACCGGGACCGCACCCTGGAACTGCTCGAAGCACTTTTGAAGAACAAGGACCGTTACGGGTACATGGTCTGCCCCTGTCGCCTGGCCTCCGGCGACCGGGAGAGCGACCAGGACATCATTTGCCCCTGTGTGTACCGCGAACCGGATGTCGAAGAATTCGGGAGCTGTTACTGCAACCTTTATGTCTCCCAAGCCTGGAACGACGGCACGATCGACCGTGACTTCGTCCCCGAACGGCGCCCACCGGAAAAAAGCGGTTTCTAAATCAACTTTCCGGTTTTTTTGCTGAAAATGATGGTTTTGGAATAAACGGGGAAGCCAAACCTTAGATCGCGTTTCAGGGCAAGGCGCAACGCGATATGCAAGCGGAGCATACACTCGTATGTGACGCATTGCGTATCGTGTTGCAACACGCGCCAGAACGAGAGATGAGATTGTTGTCATCCTCAAGCGGAGCATACTCGAGTATGTGCAGCATTGCGGATCGGCCGGTGGAACACCGTCGACTATAAACGATCGCCCAACGCAGAGATGGCGCCAAGACATTTTAAAGGCTTTTAGCCGAAGTCGTCGAAAGAGATCATATCCCGCTCAACCCCCAATGAATCCAGCATGCTCATGACGGCGCTGATCATCATCGGCGGGCCGCAGAGATAGTATTCGATCTCCGTGGGGTCCTCGTGGTCCCTCAGGTAGAGGTCGTGGGCGACCTGATGAATGAAACCGGTGGGCCCCTCCCAGTGGTCTTCCGGCTGGGGTTCCGACAAGGCCACATGGTAGCTGAAATTGGGAAAGCGCGCCTGCAGATCCTTGAATTCCTCGTCGTAAAACATCTCCCGGCACGATCGCGCGCCATACCAGAAGGTCGCCCTGCGGTCCGTGCCCAGGTCCAGTAATTGATTGAAAATGTGACAGCGCATGGGTGCCATGCCGGCCCCGCCCCCGATGAAACACATCTCGCGAGGGGTGTCCTTCACAAAAAAATCGCCGTAGGGACCGCTCAGGACCACCCGGTCACCCGGTTTCAGGTTGAACACATAGGAGGATCCCACGCCGGGCGGCAGGTCCATCTGCCCGGGCGGTGGTGTGGCAATCCGGATCGTAAACCGCAGAAGGCCTTTCTCCGAAGGCGGATTGGCCAGAGAGTAGGCCCGGTTGACCGGCACATCCGTTCCGGCTTTGAGGGACAGGAAGTTGAACTGTTTCCAGGCGGTCCGGTAGGCGTCGGCAACGGCAAAATCGGCAAAATCGGCCTGGTATTCCGGCACATCGATCTGCATATAGGCCCCGGCTTTGAAGTCCACCGCTTCCCCCGGGTCCAGTTTCAGCACCAGTTCTTTGATGAAGGTGGCCACGTTGTCGTTGGAGACCACGGTGGCATTGAACTTCTGGATGTTGAAGATCTCTTCCGGAACGCGGATCTTCAGGTCCTGCTTCACTTTCAGCTGGCAGGCCAGGCGCACATGGCGGAGGCGTTCCTGGCGGCTGACCAGCGACAACTCGGTGGGCAGAATATCGCCGCCGCCTTCATCCACCTGGCACTTGCAGGTGCCACAGGTCCCCTTGCCGCCGCAGGCGCAGGGAATCAGGATGTCGTTGTCCAGCAGCGATGCCAGCAGGGTCTTGTTAAGGGGCGTGGTAATCTGTTTGTCGTCATCATCGTTGATGATGATCCGGCGGTCCCCCTTGATCACCACCCGGGCTTCCACAAAAAGCAGCATCCCCACCAGCAGGAGGATCACCGCCAGAAACACGGTCGTACTGATGAGATAAATCAATGGGTATCCCCCGTTTCCTGGAAACTGTCCCAGGTGTCGTTCTAAAAATCGCCTGCGTGGAACGCACGCACCGGGCTGAAATGGTTCTTCGGAAAGCGCGCTACAGAAAGGCCATCGCATCATCGGACCCCGTTGTGGCTGCGCGCGCTACATGGTGATGCCGGAAAACAACATGAAGGCCATCGCCATCAGACCGGTGGTAATCATATTGATGCCGAAGCCCTGCAACCCTTCGGGCACATCGGCATAGCGCAGCTTCATCTTGATCGTGGCCATGGAAACAATGGCCAGCATCCATCCGATACCGGAGCCGGCGCCGTATACCACCGTTTCCTGGAACGTGTACTCGCGTTCCACCATGAACAGGGATGCGCCCAGCACGGCACAATTGACGGTAATCAGGGGCAGAAAGACCCCCAGGGCGTTGTATAAAGCCTGCGAGTAGCGGTCGATGACCATCTCCACCATCTGGACGATCCCGGCGATAACGGCAATGAACAGGATCAACTTCAGGAAGCTCAGGTCCACCTCGGGCAGCCCGGCCCAGGCCAGGGCGCCCGGCGCCAGCAGGTAACGATAGATCAGCCAGTTGGCCGGTGTGGTGATGGTGAGCACGAAAACTACGGCAACCCCCAGTCCCAGCGAAGTTTTGAGGTTCTTGGAGACCGCCAGAAACGAGCACATGCCCAGAAAATAGGCCAGCAGGATATTGCCGACAAAGACCGAGTTCACAAAAATGCTGATCAGGTTTTCCATGGCGTTAAAACTCAGCTCTTCAGAAGGGCGTGTTCCAGCCAGACAAACAGACCGATCACGATAAAGGCTCCCGGTGCCAGCAGCATCAGGCCCATATTCATGTACCCCATGTCGTAGAACGCCTGGGGGATCACATCGAATCCCAGGATCTTCCCCGCCCCCAGGAGTTCCCGGAAAAATGACACGCCCACCAGCACCGAGCCGTAGCCGATCCCGTTGGCCAACCCATCCACAAAGGCCGGGTAGGGCGCATTCGACATGGCGCAGGTTTCGGCCCGCCCCATGACGATACAGTTGGTGATGATCAGCCCGACAAAAACCGACAGCTGCTTGCTGATATTGAACATGAAGGCCTTCAGGACCTCGTCGGCAATGATCACCAGGGTGGCGATAACGGCGACTTCCACAATAATGCGGATATTGCGGGGGATTATCTTGCGCATCAGGGAAATGATCAGGTTGGAAAAGGCCACCACGAACGTCAACGCCAGCGCCATGACAATGGCCGTATTCATTTGAACGGTCACGGCCAGGGCGGAGCAGATACCCAGCACCTGTTTGGAAATCGGGTTGTTCTGCCACAACGCATCGGCCACCGTGCGGTAGGTTTGCGTGCGCGTGATTTTTACGATGGCGGTTGACATACGAGTGCGTTCTCCGGGAGCTTGAGCATGCCCTGGGTACGAAAATGAACGGACACGGGCTCATAGGTTTGCAGAATGCCCTGCAGACCTTCGGTTAGAAATTTGCCGGTCATGGTGGCCCCGCTGATGCCATCCACATAGTTGGGTTGAAGATCCTGGCGAATCACATTTTTCACGGCGCCCTTGGCAATTTTGATCGAAACAAAATCGCCCGCCGTGTCCACGATCCGTTTGCCCACAAAGTTGCGCTGGAACCATTGGTTTTCTATCTCGCCCCCCAGGCCGGGGGTTTCGGCATGCTGGTAAACGGAAAAACCCGTCACGGTGCTGCCATCCGTATCAAGCGCCAGATAGCCGTAGATGCGGCCCCACAAACCGCGACTGTCCACCGGCACGATATAGGCCTGCACCTGCTCGTCCTGCAGGTAGAGATATAAGGGCATCGCCTTTTCCGGCGCGGCCTCGGCCGACAGCACCTGGCCTTCGGCGTTTATGGAGATGCACTGGATGGCCGACTGGTACAGCGCTTTGATTTCATCGGCCGGATACGTGCGCCCCGGTGCCACCACCCCGACCGCCTGCAGAATATTTTTCTGCCGGTCGACCCGCGCGTTTTCCTGCTGGAAGGCGTTGAGACCGGTGGAGGCCAGCGTCAGCAGAAGGCTGCAGACCAGGCAAAGAACCGTCGCGAACAGGATGGTTTTTACCCCGTCAGACATTGAAGACACCGTAAAAGTCGCTATCCAGACGGATTCGTAAAAAGTTCAAGAGCAAGGCGGGCAAGTTCCGAGAAGCGAGGCGTACGGGTCGTACGCCGCAGTGACAGGAAGGCCGCACAACGCCGATATTGGGCTTTTTTCGAAGTCGTCAGACATTGGGAATCCTTCGCCGCATGCGAATCTGCACTTCAATGTGATCCAGCAGCGGGTTGAAGAGATTCATGAAAAGGATCGCCAGCCCCACCCCTTCGGGAAAGGCCGGGTTGAAAACCCGGATCAGGACCGTCAACATGCCGCACATAAACCCATAAATCCACTTGACCTGCTTCATGTGGGTGGCCGATACCGGATCGGTGGTCATATATACGATACCGAACGCCGATCCTCCCATGATGAGATGATAAAACGGATTGAGAGAAAGAAAAGGCGCGGAATCCGGCCCGGCAATTACATTCAGGAAAAAGCCGGTGCACAGCACCCCCAATACGCCGCCCAGAATAATCCGATAGCTGGCAATGCCCAGCAAAATGAGAAACATGGCGCCTAAGATGCACAGCAGGGTCGACGTGCCGCCGACACTGCCCGGATAAAGCCCGCCCAAAAGCTTGAGCGCACTGTAGCCGACCGAACTGAGCGTCTCTTCCACCGTCTGGCTGGCCGGCGTGGAAGCCGATACGGACAGGGGGGTTGCGGCCGTGAACGTGTCGACGACGGTGTCACGCGCGCCGCTGAGCACGGTCCAGACCTGATCGCCGGAAAGGCTGACCGGGTAAGCAAAATACAGAAAGGCGCGGCCGGTCAGGGCCGGGTTCAGGAAATTGCGCCCGGAGCCGCCGAAGACCTCCTTGCCGATCACGATGCCGAAGGAAATCCCCAGGGCCACCTGCCACAACGGGGTCCCGGGGGGGAGCGTCAGCGGGAACAGCATGCAGGACACGAACAGGCCCTCGCTGATTTCGTGCTTGCGGACAACCGCAAAAAGAATTTCCCAGGCAAACCCCACAGCGTAGGTGACGATCACCATGGGCAACACGAGCCAGATCCCGCTCCAGATCACCGGTAGAAAATCGATGGAAAGCCCCGAAGCAAGCCGGGACTGGTAGCCGGCATTATACATGCCAAAGCAAAGATGCGGGATCAGCGCCACGATCACCAGCATCATGAAGCGCTTGACGTCCAGGCTGTCGCGTACATGGGGAAGGCCCTGCGTGCGCTCGACAGGCCCGAAAAAAACGGTTTCGATGGACTCGTAGAAAGCATACAGCTTGTGGAAGCGTCCCCCTTCTTCGAACCGGGGCCGCAGGACTTCGAATAGATTTCGAAAAACGTTCATGGGTCAGGCCTGTTCTTTACGATAGGCATGTTTCGCCGCCTGCAACGTGGCCGCAAGTTCAATCTTGGAGGGGCAAACATAGGAACAAAGGCCGCACTCGACACAATCCAGGAGACCGTGCGCCAGATACTCCTCCACTTCCTCCACCAGAATGCTCTTGAAGGTCATCTGGGGCCAGATATCCACGGGGCACACATCGGCACAATAACCGCAGGCGATACAGGCCCGGCGACCGCCGTTCACGTTGGTTGTCATCGGCAGGGGCGCGCGACGCAGCGCCGACAGGAACGCTCGCGAATAGCTGGGTTTATTAAAGCCCGGGCGAAACAAGGTCATAAAGTCGACCTCGACCGGCTCCGGCAGAACAGTCACCGATGTTTCATAGAGCCCCATGTGGCCCTCAGGGTCTCCGACATAGCCCCGCAGGGCACCCCCCACCGTGTAGCGCGGGACCTGGCAGCCGATCTCCCCCACCAGATGTCTCAGGGGCGCGCCCAGCCGCGATTCAACATAGCGGGGGTTTGCCGCACCGCTCCCGGCAACGGCGAATAACCGCGCGGTGGGATACTGCCCGGTTTGCAGCATCTGCGCCAAAAGAAGCAAATCCTGACCATTAATAAACCAGGCGCTGTTCTCTTCGGGCGACTGGCGGACATGGAAAAGCAGAACCCCCGCATCATCGGCCGGATAACGGCCCCGCACGGCATGCGTAATAACGTCTTTGTGCGTATCACAGAACGCCCGACAAGTTGCATCGGCATGCACATAAACCACCGGGCAGAGCCGCTTCAACGCCCTGAGTCCCAGCGCCAGCAGCGCACGGTGGTTGGCCAGGTAGCGCTCCGGCGGCACCTGAAACGGTTCACGGGCATCGAGACTGACGAAAATGGCCGGCGGGACGCTCTCCGGATCGGCGATACCGCGATAGGGCAAGGCCCGCAGCAAGGCCCATACACCTCCCGCAAGGAGGTGTTCCACCAAATCCGACCGGGGGTACTGGTCGATCTCCTCCAGACACAGGGACGGTCCCAGTGTTTTGACAGGCTCATTCTCGGCAACCCGCCGAATGACCACCTCGCGTATGACCCGCCGCGGCCCATAGTGGATGGCCGCGACATGTCCCCCTCCAGGTGACAGAAACCGGATCCGCGGATTGGCTTTGTCGGTGAAAAGCAAATCGCCGACAGCGACACGGTCACCCTCCTTCACCGCCAGGCGCGGCTTGATAAAGGGGATATGCTCAGGAAGCACGGCCACCGTGGCAGGTGACGCCAGCCTTTCCGACGTTTCAAGCGGTGTCCCCTGAACGGGGAGATCATAACCCTTGGCGGTTCGTACGGATATCATTCGACGCAGGATTCAGTAAAAGGAGGTTATTATTGTCGATCACATTCCCACAACAACGTCGCCCTCCCCTACCATCTTTGCAGGGTCTTTTCAACTGTGGCCACCGGCGCCAAGGCATGCCGCGACGTTATCACCGCGGGCCCCGGGCAAATACCCTCGGCGATGTTTAAACCCGTTGGACAGGGGCGCCATGACGAAATTCATACTTGACTTTTCACATCGCAAATTCCATTGTTATAGTAAATATATCAAAGATATTCGATAGGATGCCAATAGCGCCGACACCCTGCCGAGAGAAAGGACGGAAAGGATGAGCAACGTCGAAAAACGCCAGATCTGCAAATGTGAAAACTGCGGCAACGAAGCCGAAATGGTGGTTACCTGCTCTCTTCCGGACGCTCCGGAAAACCCCCCGCAGGAGACGGCCGTTGAAAATAAAGCGGACGGCGCCCCTCCCCACAAGGTAAAGGGGCATGCCACCTGCACCCATTGCGGCAACGAAGCCGATATGTGGGTCGATTATTAATCGACCTGTCATTGGTCGCCCGATCGAGAACCTTTCGGCCTCCAAGGGAGAAAATATCATGGAAGAATGCACCCCGACGGTCAACACCGGATTGCGCGGCGTTACAGTTGCGAGCACGAAGATCAGCCATGTGGATGGCGCGGCCGGAAAACTTATCTATCGCGGCTATCTGGTCAAAGACCTGGCCGAAAGTACCTCGTATGAGGAAGTCGCCCACCTGCTGCTTTACGAACATCTGCCGAATGCCAAAGAGCTGAAGACTTTCAACGACTTCCTGGCGCAAAATCGCGCCCTGCCGGAAGCGATCATCGATATCCTCAAGTGCTGCCCCCGCAATACCAGTCCCATGGATATCCTGCAGGGTATCGTATCCTTGATAGCCAGCGACGACCCCGACCTGGACGACCGCAACCGTGAAGCCAGCATTCGCAAGGCCAGTCGCCTGATCGCCAAATTCCCGACAATCATGGCGGCCTGGCATCGGATTCGCAATGACAAGGAACCGGTGTCGCCCGACCCGGCCCTCACCCATGCCGCCAATTTTCTATACATGCTGAACGGTGAAAAACCGGACGAAGAATTAGCCCGGTTTTTTGACACCAGCCTGGTGCTGCACGCCGAGCACTCGTTTAATGCGTCGACGTTTTCCGCCCGCCAGGTGGCCTCGACCCGGGCGCATATGTACAGCGCCGTTGCCGCCGCGGTAGGGTCCCTCTCCGGTGAACTGCACGGTGGCGCCAATGTCCGCGTCATGGAAATGCTGATCAAAATCGGTGCGGTCGAAAATGTAGATGGTTACGTCCAGAGCGAACTGGAAGCCGGGCGACTGATTTTTGGACTGGGGCACGCCGTCTACCAGACCGATGACCCGCGTGCTCACATTCTGGCCCCCATGTCTAAAAGAATGGGCGAACGCATCGGCCAACCCCAATGGTATGAAATTTCCAGCGTCCTGGAAAAACGCGGGAAAGCCATTTTCAAAGAAAGAAAAGGCATCGACATCTATGTCAATGTGGATTTTTACAGCGCATCCCTGTTCTACTCCATGGGGATCCCGATCGATCTCTTCTCACCCCTTTTCGCCCTGTCGCGTGTTGCCGGCTGGGCCGCGCATGTCATCGAGGAACAATACGCGGACGCCGCCCCCAAACCGGCCCTGTACCGCCCCAAATCCAATTACATCGGTGACTACTGCGGTCCCGATGAATGCAGTTTTGTACCCATGGATGATCGTTGATGATCCCCGCCTCAGGCGGTTTGATCCGGGAAACGAAGAATCAAGAGGAGGAGGCCAGACCTTTTGCTGAAAGAACGAAACCTACGCATGACCCGTCAACGTCAGGTGATCCTGGAAGAATTGCGCGCGACCGACCAGCACCCCAGTGCCGATGATCTTCACGGGCGGGTGAAAGAAAAACTGCCCCGGATCAGTCTGGGTACCGTCTATCGCAACCTGGAGATTCTGAGCGCGCTGGGCGAAATCCAAACCATCGCGCTGGCCGGCAACCTGAAACGGTTTGACAGCATGCCGCAGAACCACTACCACATGCGCTGCATGCACTGCGGCCGCCTGGTGGATGCGCCCATGGAAGTAATTGATTCGCTGGAACGCACCCTCCAGGAGAAGACCGAATTTCGCATCCTGAACCACCAACTGGAATTTACGGGGATCTGCCCGGACTGCCAGGCCCCTTCAAAGCCATAACGAATAAGCCCTGTTGCCGAATCACCACGGGGCCCAAAACCCATTCACACGCATTCCTTAAATCCTTTGGGCATCAAGGCGGCCTCGCCACCTGCACCGCTAAGGATTGCGTGCCCCATTTCCATGTTTACAATTAAAACGTATTGTTTCAGCCGTGGATTCAAAGATCCAGCCGTGTCCGATGAGGAAGGCGACTCTTTCCGGATGAATCGTCGTTCGTCAGGCGGCACGACCCACGCAATAGCTAACCTGACGATGGAATAAACGCGCATGCATCTCTTGCTTACCGGTGGTACCGGCTTTGTCGGCCAACAGCTCACCCGCCATTTCCTTGACCAGGGGCACACGGTGACAACTGTGGGGCGGTCCGCCGCGCACCCCTGTGATGGGGAAACCCGCTTCCAGCACATCGCCGCCGACACCACCCGCGAAGGCCCATGGCAGGACGCGGTGGGCCGTTGCCAGGCGGTCATCAATCTGGCCGGAGGCGACCATCTTCCGGCGCTGGACCGTCAAGGCCAAACAGGACATTCGTGACAGCCGGATTTTGACCACACGCCACCTTGTCCAGGCTTTTTCAGCTGACCCGAACGCTTTTTTTTTCAGCGCGTCGGGTGCCGGCTATTACGGCGATTGCGGCGACCAGTCGCTGAATGAAGATACGGCGCCGGGGAATGATTTTCTGGCAAGCCTTTCGATCGACTGGGAAAAAGAAGCCTTGCAGGCCGAAACCCACGGGGTCCGCGTGGCCATCGGACGGTTCGGGGTCATTCTTCATCAAGCAGGAGGCGCCTTGCCCAAAATGCTGCCCGCGTTCCGTATGGGCGTCGGCGGCCCGCTGGGAAATGGCCGTCAGTGGTTCCCCTGGATTCACCTGGACGATGTGATCGCGGCCATCGACTTTCTGATCAACGATCAAACAGCCCGGGGCCCATTCAATTTCTGCGCGCCCGAACCGGTCACCAACCGCCAATTCGCTCATGGGTTGGGTCGCGCCTTGAAACGACCCTCTTTTTTCCCGGCCCCCGCCCCCCTCCTGCACCTGTTGCTGGGCGAATTCAGTGGCGTACTGCTGGGCAGCCAGCGCGCCCGGCCGCAGCGCTTGCTCGACGGCGGCTTTGCGTTTCGCTACCCGACACTCGACGTGGCGCTGAAGACCATCATGAAGGCCCGTTCCGCCGCTTGAGGTCCGGCCCGCTTTGCTCTATGATAGATACCCGTGCAAGAACATCCACGGACCCCAGCCCTAAGGAGAAAACGATTGACGACCCTATCCGATCTTGAGACCGCCGCCCGGGACCTCTTCATGGAACTGCATCGGTCCGCAGAAGGCCGCACGGAGGCCCAAGCCTCCATGTATACCCTTGGAGAGGCCATTGGCTTGGATCGCGAAACCAGCGCCGCGGCGGCGGAAGACCTGATGGCCCATGGGCTCGTCGAAATTCGCACCCTGTCGGGGGCCATCGGCTTGAGCGATCAGGGCGCAAGCTTGATGTCCGATGGTCATGCTGAAGGGAGCAGCGATGTTTTGCGGTTGGGAACCGCATCGCCCTTGAACACAGCAGGGCGTGAACTGGTGGAACAAGTCTTGACGCGCCTTAAATCCGAACTGGGTCAAAGCGGCCTGGCATTCGAGACGCTGTCCGAAATAATCGCCGATATCCGGACGATCGAAGCCCAAATGGCCAGCCCGAAACCCAAAACCATGATCGTCAGGGAATGTTTTGCTTCGCTGCTGAATACGGCTCGGGAAAATCAACAAAAGGAATGGCAGCGGATCGTGGAAGACCTTCTGGGGTAGGCCGGCGATTCAGGCGCCCGCTTGCGTATCGCAAGCAAGCTGACCTTCTTAACCCCGCCGAAACCGTTGGTCAGGCGCAATGCGCGTTGATCAGGTTCAACTCGCTGGAGGCCGCTGCCCGCCAGGCCACCTGGTAGAAAACATCTCTTCCCAGGCGGGCCACCGGGCGAAACACCGCCACACGGAACCGCTGTTTGATGTCCGGACGGTCCTCGACCCACACCACCCGGTTGAAGTCAAGGTCAAAATCACGGCAGATCTGTTTGGCCAAGTCCGGCAGACAGTTGGTCACGGAAGCACCTTCGCCCGTATCGGCAAACAGGACCACGTGCGGTTTCAAAAAAACGACGTCCGGGGCGTCGCGGGAGACATCGACAATGCGCAAGCGGTAGGAGCTCCGCCACCAGCTGATGGGTCGCTTTTTAGCCCTGGTACTCCCTCTCCAACTGTATTCGCCGTCATAAACGATCACAACCTTGCGCTCCTCGCCGATAATCGATTTCAATAAACAGGGAAGAGACAGCACCATGCCGTCTGCAACAAAATTGTCACCCGACCGGCCGTTGTCAAACGCGGTCCCCCGTGGTAAGGAGCCGTCCGGGTTGACGAACCTCGCGCCGCAAAAAGGAACCAACACCCCTTGAAACTGATATCATGGAATGTTAACGGCCTGCGCGCCGTTATGAAAAAGGACTTTGAAGCTTCGCTCCGCAAGCTCGACGCGGATATTGTGGCCATCCAGGAAACCAAACTCCAGGAACATCAACTGACCCCCTCGATGACGAACCTGGCGGATTACACATCCTACTGGTCGCATGCCAAAACCAAAAAAGGATACAGCGGGGTGGGGGTTTACACCCGCTATGCACCTGAGCGTGTGGGCTACGGGATCGGCCAGCCCCGCTTCGACGACGAAGGCCGCATCCTGGAACTGGATTTTGGCGCATGGGTCTTTTTTAACGTCTATTTCCCCAACGGGCAGATGAACCCCGAGCGTCTGCAGTACAAGCTGGATTTTTATGAGGCCTTCTTCGCGTACACCGATCGCTATAAAAATGAAGGTCGGCGGGTGGTGATCACCGGCGATTACAACACCGCCCACAACGAAATCGACCTCAAAAACCCCCAGGCCAATGCCAAAACCTCGGGCTTTCTTAGAATTGAACGCGACTGGCTGGACCGCATCACGGACGCCGGCTATGTCGACACCTTCCGCCATTGCCATCCCGACACCGTGAAATATTCATGGTGGACGTATCGTTATAAAGCCCGGGACCGCAATGCAGGGTGGCGCATCGATTATTTCTTCACCACCCGCAATATCATCGAAAACCGCGAAATCACCGCAGCCTTCATCGATAACGACATCTTCGGTTCCGACCACTGCCCGATAGGGCTGCAGCTGGCCATACCAATGGAAACAGCGCAAGAAAGGCACGCCCGATAGCGTATGGCACAAATCACAGCCATTTACGGAAGCCCGCGCCGGCAAGGCAATACGAGTCAGCTGCTCCAGCGGGCCGTAGCCGGCGCCCGTGACCAGGGCGCCACGGTCAACGAAATTGTTTTGCGGGATCTCAAGATATCCCCCTGTTTGGAAATCTATGGCTGCACCCGGAAAGGCGACTGCGCTATCCAGGACGATTTCCAGCAGGTGCGCGACAGCATACTGGCATCCGACGGCATCATGCTGGCCTCACCGATTTTTTTCTATACCGTCAGTGCCCACACCAAAATTTTTATGGACCGCTGCCAGTCCCTGTGGGTCAAAAAATACTGGGTCGAAGGCCTGCCGTTCGGTCAATGGGTCTCGAAACGCAAAGGCCTTTTTATTTCCGCAGGCGCCACCAGGGGCCAAAGGCTGTTCCAGGGCGCGCTGCTGACCGTCCGGTATTTTTTTGATGTCATCGATACCAGCCTCTGGAAATCGCTCCTCTATCGCGGGCTGGATTTTGAAAAAGATGTTCTTGAACACCCGGAATACCTCCAGGAGACTTATCAAACCGGGGAAATGTTAGCGATCGCGCTTGACAGACAGCGCTGAGACCCCAACCTTGCACACGGTGCCGCGCCGGACCGCGAAACACTTGCTTGCAGAAAGGACAATTCATTGGATTTTGAACCCATTCAGCTCGAACGGGCTGAGGTCTATCACCAGCATTTGGAACAGACGCCCCAGGCGGCCTCAGATTACAGTTTTGCCAATATATGGGGGTGGGCCCGGGAGTACGGGCTGGAGTGGGCCTTCAGCAACGACCTGGTCTGGCTTCGACAAAATTCACCGCGGCCTGTCTACTGGGCGCCCGTGGGATCCTGGGATCACATCGACTGGGCCAGCGTGTTCCACCGCAATGATTTTGAGCCCGGATTTACACGCGTACCCGAGATGCTGGCCGACCTCTGGCGCCGGCAAGCCGGAGACATGCTGCATATCGAGGAAGATCGCGCCAATTGGGACTATATCTACGACGTAGAAGAACTGGTCACGTTGCGCGGCAATCGGTTCCACAAAAAAAAGAACCTCCTCAACCAGTTCAAAAAACAAAATATCTATCGCTACGAGCCTTTTTCGGCCGCCATGATAGATCAGGCGCTGGCCCTGCAGGATGATTGGTGCACATGGCGGGACTGTGAAGACTCGGACGTGCTGTCCGCCGAGAATCGAGCCATCCAGCGCGTGTTTGTCTACTGGGATCGCTTCCCGGAACTCTTGGGCGGAGCCATCATGGTCGAAGATCTGATTGTGGCCTACACCATTGCCGAACCCCTGGATCAGGATACGGTTGTGATCCATTTCGAGAAGGGCTGCCCGGCCCACAAAGGCATCTACCAGGCCATCAACCAGATGTTCCTGGAAAGCCTGGACGGGCGTTTCCGCCTCGTTAACCGGGAACAGGACCTGGGTGATGAAGGACTGCGCAAGGCCAAGATGTCGTACCACCCGGTCGGATTCAATCAAAAATACCGGGCCCGGCGCCATCCCTAACCGATTTGTCCCAAACGCTATTCATCCGGGTTGAACATGTCTGCGCAAGCGTTTCATTCCGGCCGGCGCCGAGATGACGATACGCGGCCTGTTGAATCTCCGGCAAGTTAGGGCAAGGTCGCCTCGGTCGCTTTTTTCCAGAAGGGCGACATCTGACGCAGGCGTTCGATAAGCGGCGGCATTTTAGCGATGATGAAATCGATCTCCTCTTCCGTGGAATAGTGGCTCAAGCTATAGCGGATCGAGCCGTGGGCCGCCGTGAACGGCACGCCCATGGCACGCAGCACGTGCGACGGCTCCAGGGATCCTGATGTGCAGGCCGATCCGGAAGACGCGCAGATGCCGTACTCGTTCATCATCAATAAAATCGCTTCGCCCTCCACGTATTCAAAGGCGATGCTGGTGGTGTTGGGCAGACGCTCCGCCTGACCGCCGTTCACCATGGAGCGGGGCACGGTCTGCAGCAGGGCCTGTTCCAGCTTGTCGCGCAACTGCCGCACGCGGGTGCCGACATCGCCCAGATTGCTCCCGGCCAGCTCGCAGGCTTTGCCCATCCCGACGATACCGGGCACATTTTCGGTGCCGGCCCGCCGTCCGCCTTCCTGGTGGCCGCCCACCACCATGGGCTTGAACTTGGTGCCTTTGCGAATATAAAGCGCGCCAACGCCCTTGGGCCCGTGGAATTTGTGGCCGGACATGGACAGCAGATCGACCCCGTTGTGCGACACATCGATCGGGATCTTGCCGACCGTCTGAACGGCATCGGTGTGGAAGAGAATCCCGCGTGAGCGCACTTCCCGGGAAATTTCGTCGATGGGATTGATCACACCGGTTTCGTTGTTGGCCCACATGATGCTGACAATGGCCGTGTCCTCACGGAGGCTTTCAAAAAGAGCTGCCTGATCCAGCCGGCCCTGGCCGTCGACCGGGATAAACGGTCACCCGGTAACCGTTTTTCCCATACTGTTCGAACAGGTTTTTAATGGCCGGATGCTCCACCCGGGATGTGACGATATGGCGCTTGTCCGGGTGAGATTGCAAGGCCGCATGAATGGCCGTGGCGTCGCCTTCGGTGCCGCCACTGGTGAAAAGAATCTCTTCGGGCCGGGCGCCGATCAAATCGGCCACCTGGGTGCGGGCCCGGCGGATATCGACGATCAGTCCCCCCCCAAAGCTGTGCATGCTGGAAGCATTGCCGTAACGCTCGCTAAAATAGGGCAGCATGGCCTCCACCACCTCGGGGGCGACTTTGGTCGTGGCGTTGTTGTCGACATAAATGGTTTTCATGAGCGGACCTCCTCCACCACCAAATCCTTGGATACCAGTTCCCGCAGCTTGGCTCTCCACAAAGTCTTTAAGGGTCACCTGCGAGGCCTTGCACCCGGCGCAGGTCCCGCGCAGCTTGACCATGACGCGTTCGGCCATCCACATCCACCAGCTCGATGTCGCCGCCGTCCTGATGCAGGGCCGGTTTGATTTCCCGCTCCAGCGTTTCTTCGATCAGGCGAATCTTCTGGATATTGGTCAACGGCGCCGGCGCGGGCCGCATCGCTTTCGGCTTCCCCTGGGCCTGGTCGATAATTAATTGAATGTTTTCATGGCATTTGCCACATCCCCCGCCGGCCTTGAGATGTCCGGTGATATCTTCGATGGTGAACAGATGGTGATCACGAACCGCCGATTCGATCTGCCGATCCGTAATCCCGAAGCATTCGCAGATGAGATTGCCCTCGGGCTTCTTGATCGTTTCACCCCGGTAGCAGGCAATCGCTTTTTCCAGCGCTTCCTGCCCCATGACGGAACAATGCATTTTTTCCTTGGGAAGTTCTCCCAGGAAACTCGCGATATCGTCATTCGTGATCTTTTCGGCCTCCTCCAGGGTCTTGCCGATCATCATCTCCGTCAGGGCCGAGGAAGAGGCAATCGCGCTGGCACATCCAAACGTCTGGAATTTAGCCTCCTTGATCCGGCCCTGGGCATCCAATTTAAAAAACAGTGTCAGGGCGTCCCCGCAGGACAGGGAGCCCACCTCGCCCACACCATCGGCATCCTCTATCACCCCGACATTGCGGGGGTTGAGAAAATGGTCTTTAACCTTATCCGTATATTCCCACATGCTATCACCTCCAGAAACATTCGCCCCTTGTCGGGAGCGTCATAATGAACGGTCGCACAAGACATGCTAAGCATCAAAAAGAGGAAGCAAAGGGAGAAAACATGATTTCAACAGGCGTTTTCCCCTACAAACAGGGAAAACGATGGGACGGCGGAACCTGCCGGGACGACTTGGGGAGATTGAACTGCGCGGTAAAACAAGGCCGTGCCGACCGAGGTCGACACGGCCTGTCGGGGTTGAAGGCTCTTGGCGGGATCAGGCCAAAGGGGCTCGCTTTCAGCGGCCTGGCGGCCTTGGCGCCGGCGTTTTTCCCAGTCTTCCAGCTCGACCCCCTCGGGGATTTCCTCCCAGCCGGTGATCATGGCCCGGATATGGGCGAACAGGGTGTGGCCCGTGGTGGTCATATAGATATGGCCGACCAGAAAACTCAGCACGCCGAAAGCACCCAGGATGTGAATTGCGGCGACCACCGGCAGACTCAACCAGTCCAGTCCCCAGGCCGCCCAGGAGTTGTAGCTCCAATAGAGAAAACCCGAAATCATCTGGAGCGGCAGCAGGAACATGGCCACGGACAGGTAGGCGATGCGCTGCAGGGGGTTGTGTTTGGCATCCTTGCGTTTGGGCACCGGGTGCGGGTCGCCGCGAAAAATGCCGAGCATGTAATAGTGGATCACCGTGAACATTTTTTTGGTGGTGGGCACATACTGCTTCCATTCGCCGGTCGTCAGAAGCCAGAAAACAAAAAAAGCAAAGGCGATCAGCCAGCCCAGCCCCACAAAATTGTGAACCTCGACCGCCGTTTTGTACCCCAGCAAGGTGTAGAGGCCGTCCACCTCGAAACCGGTCACCAGCAAAATGGAGATCAGCGCCGTCTGCAGCCAGTGCCAGAAACGTTCATAACGGGTGTAGAGATAGGTATTGATCATTTTTTTGCCTGTCATCTTTCAGCCCTCCTTGCGGCTGCTGGAAATAGCGCGTCCCAGGCCGTGAAAGGTAGCGGCCACCGGCGTGCCCAGAACCGGAATCTACCCGAAGACATTGATGGTTTTGAAATTGTCCCGACTCGGTAGATAAAACGTTTTCAAGGCCGCCAGGCGCCCGTCTGCGGTGGCATTCGATGCCGGCCACCACATTGTCTTGGGCGCCACCCTGTGCACCGAAAGGTATCTTGCTGCCAAAAAACGGCCGATCTGCGGTTAAAAGATAATCTGCAACGATGATGCCAGAGCAGAAAATAGAAAGAAGATCGCGATTCAAGAGAGAACACCCATATCGACTTACCTTCATTTGAAAACATAACCTATTAAAATCAAAGCTTTTACTATAGGTTTCCCGATGTCGCCATTGTTGGGCGCCAAAACGACGGCCGCCACCTTGACACCCTCTTGCCAAACGGCCTTGTTAATATTATGTTAACACCTGTTAAGTTAACAGATTGACATCAACGGAGCATCCTGATGGATATCGCAAGCTTCTGGGAAACCATCGTCAATACCCTGCATGACGGTCTTCTGGTCGTGGACGCCCGCGGAAAGATCCTGAACATGAACCCGGCCGCCGAGAAACTGACCGGTTATTCGGCGGAGGAATTGGTGGGTCAGAACTGCCGCGTGCTGAACTGTTCAGGGTGCCAGATTTATGGCCTGGGCGCCGGCAAAGAATGGTGCAGCCTCTATGTCCGCAATCGCATCCGGGCCAAGAAATGCACCATCACCGATAAAACCGGCCGGGCCCTGTTCGTCATGAAAAATGCCTCGGTGCTCAAGGATGACCATGGCAACGTCGTCGGTGCCATCGAAACCCTGACGGACATCTCTGAAATTGTCCGCCAGCAGCAGGAAATTATCGCGCTCCGTCAGACCTGCCACCTGGACGACGGATTCCACGGCATTATCGGTCACGCGCCCACCATGCAGCGCATGTTCGAACTCATCGATAGTGTTTCCCAAAGCGATGCCCCGGTGCTGATCCACGGGCCCAGTGGCACCGGCAAAGAGCTCGCGGCCCGTGCCGTGCACGAGGCCGGGCCCCGCAAAAACAAGCCGTTTATCAAAGTCAACTGTGCGGCCTTGAATGAAAACCTTCTGGAAAGCGAGCTTTTCGGACATGTCAAAGGCGCCTATACCGGCGCCGATCGGGCCCGCATCGGACGTTTTGAAGCGGCGCACAACGGCACCATTTTTCTGGACGAAATCGGCGATATCCCCCTCTCCACCCAGGTCAAACTCCTGCGGGTGCTGGAGGAAAAAGAGATCGAACGGGTGGGCGATCACCACCCCATTGCGGTCGATGTCCGCATCGTATCCGCCACCAACAAGAATCTGGAGCAAAGCGTCGCCGAAGGCCGGTTTCGCGAAGACCTCTATTTCCGGATCAATGTCTTCCCCTTGATCATGCCCGCCCTGCTGGCCCGCATGGAAGATATCCCCACGCTGGTGCAGGAATTCGTCCGACAGAATAATCAGCGCAGCGGCAAAACCATCGACGGACTATCCCCCGAGGCGATGGACGCCTTGTTGCACTATCACTGGCCCGGCAATGTCCGCGAGCTGCGCAACACCATCGAGTACGCCTTCGTCCTGTGCCCCGGCGGCTGGATCGGGCCGGAACATCTGCCGCATCGCATCACGCGCGGCGAAGCAATGGCCCCACGGTCGGCGCAACCCCATGATGGCGCCGCTGACCCGGAGCGCGAAGCGCTATTGAATGCCCTGCGCCTGGCCGGCGGCAACCAATCCGAAACAGCCCGACGTTTGGGTGTCAGTCGCGTCACGGTCTGGAAACGGATCAAAAAGCACGGTATTGATCTGCAGCAGGACCTTTAACCGCGATCATCCCGCGATGGTCCTTGGCGCCCTGATCGGCCGGCGCCACTGTTTTTCGGCACCGGCAGGAACCGGCGGGCATGCCCCTGACTTTCTTAGTAAAATGTTTCGCCACAGCGCCCGCCGTCGTTTGACAATCAGCCTCTAACCCCTATACTGCCTGATATACGCCAAATAAAGCAGGCTCCCATCCGCCTTAAACACCGACACGGCTAAGGATACGCACGCCATGACAGACGAACCCCTCGACAGAAAATCGGTTTGCACCCGGGAAACGGGATTGCTTTCCGCATACCGTGAAAAAATTCCAGCGATCGCCGAAGACATCATCCACATTTGCGACGATGTGAAATGCTACACGCACGTCGAATATGATCCGATCCCCTCCCGTGAGTCGGTCGTATCCATCATCAACCAGTTCCGGGAAATCGTCTTCCCCGGCTATTTTTCCAACGAAAAGCTGGATCCCGTTAACCTGCGCTACAGTCTGGGACAGGCCGTATCGCGATTTTTTGACAGCCTGTCGCACCAGGTTTCCCTGAGTGTGCGCCATGAATGCTTCCGTCACAATCGACCCTGCGCCCAACACACCGAAAAGGGCTATAAAGTCGCCCTGGAAGTCCTGGGGTCCATCCCGGCCATCCGTAAAACCCTGGCCGCCGATGTAGAGGCCGCCTATGACGGCGATCCGGCCGCCAAAAGCCATGACGAGATCATTTTCAGCTATCCGGGCATGTATGCCCTCACGGTCTATCGGCTGGCCCATCGACTCCATGAACTGGACGTTCCGCTGCTGCCGCGCATCATGACCGAGTATGCCCACAGCCATACCGGCATCGACATCCACCCCGGCGCCCAAATTGGTAAGCGCTTTGTGATCGATCACGGTACGGGGGTGGTCATCGGTGAAACAACGCAAATCGGTGACGATGTCCGCATCTACCAGGGGGTGACCCTGGGCGCCCTGTCACTACCCCGTGAGATGGTGTCCGAATTACGGTATAAGAAACGTCACCCCACCATCGAGGACAATGTCATTATCTATTCCGGTGCCACAATTCTGGGCGGAGAAACGGTCATCGGCGCCAACACCACCATCGGCGGCAATGTCTGGCTGACGGCATCGGTGCCGGCCAACACCCGCGTCATGCTGGAGACCCCCAAACTCGTTTATAAATAGACATTCATTGGACATCCTGCAGAAAAGGAGCCTTAACCATGCCTATGCACCCCCATATAGCCGATACCATCGGCCGCACACCGCTGGTGAAACTCAATCGCACGGCGGCGGGCGTCGATGCCGCTATTTATGCCAAACTGGAATTCTTCAATCCGCTGGGAAGTGTTAAAGACCGTATCGGCGCCGCCATGCTTGCCGCGGCGGAAGCCGAGGGCCGCATCGGTCCTGAAAGTCTCATTGTCGAACCCACCAGCGGCAACACGGGTATCGCCCTGGCGTTCATCTGTGCCGCCAAGGGCTACCGCCTTTGCCTGACCATGCCGGATACCATGAGTGTGGAACGACGCAAACTGCTGACCCACCTGGGCGCCGAAGTGGTGCTGACCCCCGGCAGCGGGGGGATGAAGGGCGCCATCCAGGAAGCCCGGGACATTCTGGCCAAGACACCGGACGCTTTCATGCCCGACCAGTTTGCCAATCCCGCCAACCCGCGCATTCATCGGGAAACCACGGCCGAAGAAATCTGGTCCGATACCGGCGGCAAGGTGGACATCCTGGTGGCCGGCGTGGGCACCGGCGGCACCATCACCGGGGTCAGTCAGGGCATCAAAGCCCGCAAAGCATCCTTTCGCACGATCGCCGTCGAGCCGGCCGACTCGCCGGTTTTGTCCGGCGGCACCGCGGGGCCGCACAAAATTCAGGGCATCGGCGCCGGTTTTGTCCCCGCAATCCTCGATACCTCTTTGATCGACGAGGTGGTCACCGTGTCCAATGACGAGGCCTTTGCCACCGCGCGCCGACTCGCCAAAGAAGACGGAATCCTCTGTGGTATTTCTTCCGGGGCGGCTGTCGCGGCCGCCCTGCGGATTGCCGGACAGCCCGAGAACTCCGGTAAAACCATCGTCGTCGTTCTGCCCAGCACCGGAGAGCGCTACATCAGTACGCCGCTCTTCCAATAAACAGGCCCGGATAGTCTTGATCCGACGTCGCTATGTGGGCGGAGCGTTCATGAAAAAATCCGTCCTTATCGATACGTCCTCCGCCATCCTGCTCTTTAAATCGGGCTGGATGGTGCCCCTGATGGAGATTACCAGGTGGGAACCGGGCCGGCGGCTTTCCAGGAAATGACCGTGACCGATCATCCAGGCGCGTCCGCGTTTCTTCAATGGCAGAAGGAACAACGTCTGGTACTGCATCCCCGATGCTCACCGGCCTTGTCTATCGGAACGGATCGGCGCACCTCGATCCGGGTGAACACGAATGCATCAACCTCTTTTTGAATGGCACCGGCACGTTTGTCATCATTGACGATGGTCCGGGGCTGCGTTCTGCCGACGGGAAGCCATCCCCTATGTCAATGCCCTCCTGATTCCCCGTCTTTTGAACCCCGGTCAACCACGGTCACGCGGACGTGCAAGCCGCCATGCATCAGATCTATGACCGCGGCCGCTATGCCCCCTGGGTGCTGGAATACGCCCTGACCTGCCCGACCGGAAGACCTGGCGTTTTTCCTCCCCTGACATCCCGCCGATTGACGATAAGCCCTTCCCATGCTAAGGGGGGGCGGCATTTGGTCATCGGCTTCATCAGATAAAATCGAATGCATAAAGTTTCCCCATATCGTTTGCCACACACCGGACCATCCATACGGGCGGCGTGTATTAACAATTTAAAAGACCTCAACGCTACAGGACAAACCGTTGGCTACCCCATCTCAGACCACCCTCGCCCGCTGCCGTGAAAAACTGAAACTCTTTTGGGCGCTCTCCCGCACGCCCCACGGCATCATCGATATGACAACGCCCTGTATGGCCGCCCTGCTCTGGCTGGGCGAATTCCCCGCCCTGGGAATCATCGCCGTGGGCCTGATCACCGTTTTCGCGGGCTATACGGCGGTCTATGCCTTGAACGACGTCATCGGCTACCGTTCCGACCGCGCCAAACTGCAGGCCGGCGGATTTGAAGGCGAGGCACACGCCAGCGATATCGATGCCCTGCTGGTGCGCCACCCCATGGCCCAGGGGCTGATCAGCCGGCCGGCCGGCCTTTTCTGGGCGATCGGATGGGGGCTCATTGCCGCCATCGGCGCCTATTGGCTCAATCCTGTTTGTCTGCTCATCTTTGGTGCGGGATGTCTTCTGGAAGCGGTCTACTGCCTGCTCTGGCGGGTGA
Source organism: uncultured delta proteobacterium (assembly GCA_963850465.1). Lineage (GTDB taxonomy): Bacteria > Desulfobacterota > Desulfobacteria > Desulfobacterales > UBA5852 > JABZFP01. The sequence continues at coordinate 49,598 of CAWKLN010000042.1, read as the reverse complement.
GTCCTTATCGGACGCTCGTCAGCGGCGCCGTCAAAGCCGCCGGGGCCCTTGCGGCCGTCTTGGCCGTCGACCCGGCACCGTCCCCGTTCTTCCTGGTGGCCCTCTTTCTGGTGATCTTCTTCTGGGAGATCGGCGGCCAGAATGCCCCCAACGACTGGACGGACATCGAGGAAGACCGGCGCTTCGGCGCGCGTACGATTCCGGTGACCGTGGGACTCAAGCGCACACGGGACATCATTCTGGGCACCCTGCTTCTGGCGGTGCTGTCGAACCTGGTGTTGTTTCTTCTTTCCCAGACGGCCTTCGGCCCGGCCTATTATCTCCTCACCCTGGCCACCGGCATTTATCTGCTCCTGTGGCCGGCCTGGAAGCTCTACGATTCCCAGAACAAAATCGATGCCATGCGACTCTTCAACCGCGCCAGCTACTTCCCCCTGGCCCTTTTGGTTATCGTGGCGACCCGCTTGCTATTTTAAAGCCGCCGTTTTTAACCCTCCCGCCGCATCGCGCCGGGCACAGCCCATACCGGCATGTCTTCATATGAAAAACCGTGCTCGGTATCCAACCCCGTCTTGAACCTGTTGCCGCTAAAGCAACCCCGGAGACACCGGGCGTTGCCGGAATAACAACCTTGGGGACTTGATCGACACGTTAATATGATCGCGCCAGAAATGCCGTTTTGCGGCCGACGGTGCTTGGGGACGTGAGGCGCTGCGTGGAAACCGATTCTTATTCTTTGCGGCCGACATGCACAACCGCGATACCATTGGTCAACCGCCGGTATGCGACCTGGCGGAAACCAATCCGGGTCAGAATCGCCGCGATTTCTTCCGGCAGGTGAAAGAGACGAATGGTTTCCGGCAGACAGGAATATGATTCGGCGGATCCGGCAAGCAGCTGACCCAGGAAGGGCATGACATAGAAAGAGTAAATATCATACAGCCAGCGAAAGACCGGATTGACGGGTCTTGAGAATTCCAGGCACATGAACCGCCCCCCGGGTTTCAGCACCCGATGCATTTCCCGAAAGCCCTGCTCCATGTGGGTGACGTTGCGGATACCGAACCCCACCATGGCCGCATCGAAGGCCTGGTCCGGATAGGGGATGTTTTCGGCATCGCCCTGGACGAATTGAATCCGCTCACGGCATGATGCTTTTTTGACCTTGGGCTGCCCCGCCTGCAGCATGGCCCGGTTGATATCGTAAACCACGCACAGGCCCCCCGCACCGGTTCGTTGGGCAGCCATGAGGGAGAGATCGGCCGTGCCCCCGCAGACGTCCAGTACCCGGTTGCCAGGTGACAGCCCCATCATGCGAATGGCCGTGCGTTTCCAGGCGTACTGGATCCCGAAACTGAGAATCGTATTCATGAGATCGTATTTCGGCGCCACGCGGTTGAAGTGCCGACGCACCCAATCCACTTTTTCAGTCGTCGGCATCCTACGATAACCGAAATGCGCCACGTCCGTGCGGTCGACATGATCATCCAATTGCGCGAGGCGGTCATTAGCGCCAAACCACCGGGGGGTCTTCCATTCCATAACCACTATCTCCAACCGTTATTATCGATCAACGTCGTATTTTCCGGAACGCCTCAGGGCCTATAGCAAAGCTGGCGTCTTTGCGCCAGCATTTCATCACAGCGGTTAGGGCCAGAGGGCCATCACACCATCCACCAGCAAACGGCCGGCCAGGGCTATCATGACCAGCCCGGCCAACAGATCCGAGTGTCGCCGGTAGCGACGCGCCAACACCGCGAGCCCCGTCCCCAGCAGGAGCAGCCCCGGGAGCGTGCCCAGTCCGAAAGCCATCGTCAAACCCGCGCCCTCCATGGGAGAGGCCGTCGCCAGGGCGCGGGCAAACGCCCCGAAAGAAAGGCCGCAGGGCAGCATCCCCATGACCAGGCCGGTTGCAAACAGACGTGTTCCCGGCGCCGGGCGATCCGACCGACGCAAAAGGTGCCGCACCCCCGGAATGCGCGTCAGCGTGGCCGTTGCCATCCAGGCCGGCTCCGGGATCAGCCCGACCCGCGACACTCCAAACCCCAGCATGAACAGGCCCGCCACCAGGGCCAGTCCGGATTGCACGCCCGCCATCCATTCCAGGGGATTGACCTCCGCCTGACCGGCGAGGCGAACGACCGCCCAGCCCATGCCGCCCATGATAAAGCCCACCAGGGTATACGTCAGAACACGGCCGGCGTGGTAGGCGCCGTGGGCCTTCATCCCGCCCACCTGGCCGGGGAACGCGAACACCAGGGGCCCGCACATGCCCAGGCAATGGCCTGTGCCCAGAAAACCTATGAGAAACATGGCATATCCGTCCCAAAAATTCACAACGCACCTTCCGGATGGTCATCCCTATTGACAGGGAGATGCGGTTCGTCCAGACTGATAACATCTTCCGCCGTCGGTGGAAACCCCGGGTTCCCGCCGCATTTACTTCCATGCCTGCAGGAGAAGGTTTAGCAATGCGTTCCAACAGACACCGCTGGTAAAAGCAACCATCGCGTGATGTTGCCTGCACCCTGAAGCAACCTGTGCCGGCCGAAAGATTGCCCCTGACACAACAATTGAGAAACCCATGCGTCATCTCCCCGGTAAAAAAAAATCACGGCAAAAAAAGCACTTGCCCGTCACTTGCTCAGGATTTTTTTTCGGATTACTATGGGTGGCTATGACGGTCGGGATTCCCGGGGGATCGATTGCGGGAGGTCCCGTGCCCGGGCGGGAAGCGCTCAGCCCGGAAGGGGCAATGCACATCGGCGCCGAAGACCGCTGCCCCGTGTGCGCCATGCTGCCGCTTCGCTACCCCCGTTTTGCCGCCGCCATTGAGCTCCAGGACGCCCGCACCTACTATTTCTGCTCGCCGGGCTGCATGTTGAATGCCTGGCAGCACCCCGATATTTTTCTCGGAGTGGCGACCGCGCAGCTGAAGCGCCCCATCGTATCTGGAATACCTGAGCGGGCAGCCCCTGGATGCCCGTCTTGTCTTCTGGGTATCCGGGTCGGATGTCGTCGGACCGATGGGCCCCGCGTTAGTTCCCCTGAAGGATACGACGCACCTGGAAGCCTTTCGCCGGCGCCACGGGGCCAAACACGTTTTTCGTCTGGATGAATTAAACGATGCCAACTGGGAAACACTCACCGGCAAACAACCACCCAACCGCTGACCCGTTGCCGGATCCATCGCGCCCGGCCAAACCGCACCACCAGTCCCTTGACCGACTGGTGCCGGCCGGTTGGCTGGTCGGCGCCGCCCTGGCCTTGGTGGCGGCGAGTCTGCTGACCCTCACGGTCGATGCGCGCCGGGGCCTTCCGTCACGACAAAGCGATGCGGCACTTTTTGACGCCATCGGGCTTTATGAACTGGCCCTGGCACCCTCCGGACGACAGGCGCGCCGCCCGGACCCGCTTCCGACCCCGGTCGACTGGCGCTATCTGCCGATTCTGCCGAAACAGGACCCGGGATTGATTCCGCTGCTGGATGAAGAACAACTCGCCACGCCGCAGGCGGCAGCACCATGAGCTCTAACCGGTGCGCACAGGTTCTCTGGGCGGGACGCGAGCTCCTGAGCCATCCCGGCGCCACCCTGCTCATCGCGCTTTCCATGGGGTTGCTGACAACCATGATGGCCACCGGCCTGCTGCTGTCCCAGGCCCTGACGGCCACAACCAACCGCCTGTTGGCCCAGGGGCCGGACCTTGTGGTCCGCCGCATGACCCCCGCCGGCGGGCAACCGCTCAACGTAAAATTGGCCGCCGCCGCCATGGCCATCCCCGGCATCATCGACGCCCGCCCCCGCATCTGGGGCACGGTGCGCACCCCCCAGGGGGTCGTTACCGTGGTGGCCGCTGATCAACAGGCGATCCATCGGTTGAATGTACCCGATGCCATCCGTGCCCCGGTTCGTGGCGAAGCCCTGGTCGGCAACGGTGTCACTGTCCCGGAAACCGATCCCCGGCTGGTATTGCAGGGCGGCACCGCGATCACCGTCCGCGTGGCGCAGCGCTTCCCGCGGGAGGCTGACCTGGTGACCCACGACCTCGTTATGCTGCACCCTGCCGACGCCCGCCGACTTTTGAACCTGGCACCGGAAGACGCCTGCGATCTGGCCCTCACGGTGTTTCACGCCGACGAAGCGGAAGCACTGCGGCCGGAATTGGCCCGGGCCTTTCCCTGGCCGGTCCATATCGCCACCCGACAGGACACCCGCAAACATTATGCGACCGCTTTCGGACGACGGGGCGGGCTGGCCGTGATGCTGTATTTTCCGGCAATGATCGCCTTGCTTCTGCTGGTGGCCGGTGTCGTTCGACAGCAGATCGGCAACCGTGCGCGGGTCGGTCTATTCAAAGCCCTGGGATGGACCAGCCGCGACATCGTCGCCCTTCAGCTCACAAAAGCGCTTCTGGTGGGCCTGCCCGCGATTGCCGGTGGCCTGATGATCGCCTACGGCCTGGTTTACGCCCCGTCGCAACAATGGGTCGGCACCCTCCTGCTCGGCTGGCAGAAAACAGCGCCCCTGATGCACCTTGATACCGGGTATGCTGCTTCGATCTTTCTGGAAGTCACGGGGATTGTGCTGATCCCTTACTTGGCCGCGGTCCTGTGGCCGTCGCTGGTGCAAGCCGCGTCGGATCCGCAAGACTTGCTGAACCGGGGGGCCTAACCTTGCCAACGGTACTTGCCTGCCGACATCTGGCTTATGCCTACCCCAACCATGCCGGACCATCGGCGGCAACACCCCTTCTGCGAGATATCGACGCTGCTTTCCCCGGCGGCCAGGTTGTTCTGGTCAGCGGCCGCAGCGGGGCCGGCAAAAGCACGCTGCTCCACCTGCTGGCCGGTCTCCTGCGACCCAGCCGCGGGGAAATCCTGGCCGACGGCCAGCCCGTGTCCCGCTGGCTCACCGCCCACCGGGATCGCTGGCGCCGACGCGTCGGCATCGTCTTTCAACAGGATCACCTGGTCAGCGATCTGACCGTGCTGGAAAACGTGATGCTGCCCCTGGTCCCGCGCTCCGGCGGTCCGCGTCACTGGCGCACCTGCGGTCTGGCCATGCTCGCGCGACTCGATGCCGGCGATCTGGCCCCTCAACCGGTAGCGGCCCTTTCCGGCGGTCAGCGGCAACGGGTGGCGGCCGCCCGGGCGCTCGTCGACGCGCCGGATTATGTCGTGGCGGACGAACCCGCCGCTCACCAGGACCTTGACAATGCCCGCCGCCTGGGGCGCCTCCTGCGGCAAACCGCCGATCGGGGTGCCGTCGTTGTTGTGGCGGCCCATGACCGCCACGTCGACGAATGGCTCGACGTCGATCAGCATCTGATTCTTGACAACGGATACCTGCAGCCCGCGCCATGACCCGTCACCCGCTACTAATGGCCGTCTTCACGACCGATATCCTGACGTTCCTGCTCATCCTGGGCGCGTCGGCGACCGCATTTCGGATCGCGCTGCACTGGGATCCGCAAGATACCGGTGCGAGGCAACTCCGCTTGCAAGCCCACTCGGAAACCGCCGCGCTGGCCGTTGCCTGGGCGTTCGGGCTGCACCTCTTTGCAACGATGGCCCTGGTCTACGCCGTGACCAACATCCTGCCGGACATGGTGCCGGGCGCCATGTGCGGCACCGGTGTCCTGCAGGCCATGCACAGCAGCGGACCGCGCATGTTGATCTATCGGTTGGTGGGCCTGGCCATCCTCTGGGTCTGGTGGCGGATCGAAAACGTGAATCGGTCGCTGCCGGAAGCGCCTCTGGTGCCAATCAACGCCCGGGTTGTGCTTCTGGCCCTTCCGGTTTTCGGCCTGGCCCTGCACGCCTCCTGGCAGGCGGCGCTGGCCATGGATTTTCAACAGCCGGTGGATTGCTGCGCCGTCATCTATGACCAGTTCCATTCGCTTACCGAGGCCCGCCAGACCCTGGGCGCCGGCAACACAGCCTGGCTGACGGCCTTCGGCGCCCTGACCCTCGCCCTGGTCGCGGTCGCCATGACCGCCTGGAAAAGTCCCGGACGCCGCTGGATCCATCTGCTCCTGGCGGCCCTGGCATTAGGGTGGCTGCCGATTGCCGCCATCGCCCTGGTCCGCGTATTGGCCGCCTACCACTATGGCGTGTTGCACCATCACTGTCCGTGGTGCCTGTTCCTGCCGGAACATCATCTGGCCGGCTTCCCGATATGGGCGGCCTGGATGCTTGTGGCCATGGAGGCCGTGACAGCACTCGTGCTCTCATCGCTCTCCGTTCGGCAACCGCCCCCGGTTTGGCGCAGCGCCTGTGATCATGCCGCGAAAGCCGCACGCAACACCCTGCTGGCGGCGCTCCTCTTTGTACTACTGAGCACCGGACCGGGTGTATGGTGGCGTCTGCACTTCGGCATGTGGCTCACCGGCTGATCCGTCCCCGACACCTCCTGCGGAAAAAACCACACGACCGCTATCGATCACGGACCGTTTTCCTGTCCGACATGCCCGGTATCGTACTAAAACCGTGCATTCTCGCCGACGCAACTGTTTTTCTCCTTGCCATTTCAGACCCTTTTGATGTACAAAACACGTCTGCGAATCATCTTCTATTCGATGAGGGCCATTCATTGGCCGGGTGTTGCAAAACGTCACAACTGCGATTGAGGTAAGTCCAAAAAAAGGCTTTACGAATCGCAAATGCGTATTTGGTGCCAACGATTACATTGTATCAGCAGGCACCGTCGTTAAACAACAGTCGGGCATGGCCCGGAGGACAGCGCGCCTGGCCGGCCGTTTTAGCGCCTGTCTTCCGCAAGCGGGGAGGAAGGACAACCGTCCACCGCATCATATGCGTATCCTGTTTAACCTGAACCGAAGGAGGAAAGAATGAAGCTTACCCGAATCATTTTTGTTGCCGCCCTGTTGACCGTCTTTTTGTGCGCGGGTATGGCCACCGCCGGCACCTTGGACGATGTGAAAGCCAAAGGCGTTATCGCCGTTGGCGTCAATGAAGGCCTTTTCGGCTTCTCCAAACCGGATGAAAAAGGGGTCTGGCAAGGCCTGGACGTCGACACGGCCCGTGCGATTTCGGTGGCCGTTTTCGGCGCGCCGGACAAAATCAAGTTCGTGCCCCTGACCGCCAAAACCCGTTTCACCGCCCTGCAGTCCGGCGAGATCGATGTCCTCACCCGCAACGCCACCCGCACGCTCAGCCGCGAAACCGCCCTGGGCCTGAACTTCGCCCACGCCAACTACTATGACGGCCAGGGTTTCCTGATCAACAAGAGCCTGGGCGTCAAAAGCGCCAAGGAACTGGACGGCGCCACGGTTTGCGTCCTGCCCGGCACGACCACCGAACTGAACGCGGCGGACTACTTCCGTGCCAACGGCATGACCATGAAACCGGTCGTTATCGAAAGCACCCCGGAACTGGCCAAAGCCTTTTTCGCCGGGCGCTGCGACTGCCTGACCTCGGATGCCTCCCAGTTGGCCAGTACCCGCTCCGTGGCACCCAATCCCGATGACTACATCATCCTGCCGGAAATTATTTCCCGCGAACCCCTGGGCCCGGCCGTACGCCACGGCGATGACCAGTGGTTCGATATCGTCAACTTCGCCACCATGGCGCTGATCGAAGCGGAATTTCTCGGCATTACTTCCAAAAACGTGGACGAAATGCTGAAAAGCGAAGACCCCGTTATCCAACGTTTTCTGGGTGTCAGCCCGGGTAACGGCCAAGCGCTGGGTCTGGACGAAAAATGGGCCTACAACATCGTCAAGATGGTCGGCAACTACGGCGAAGTGTTTGAACGCAATGTCGGTGTCAACACGCCCCTCAAGCTCGAACGCGGACTGAACGCCCTGTGGACCAACGGCGGCCTGATGTATACGCCGCCCTTCAAGTAGACACGGCGCCCGCGCAACCCGTAACGCTGTTGAAATGAGCTGCCAGGCCGCCGGCATATGCGACTTGGCAGCTTTCACGCGAATGATTTTTCCGGTAACGCAATACACGCGCGCCATCATTCCGTCGAAAGCCGAAACACTGCTGCGCGCGATGGCTGCCGGATCGCGTCCGGCATGACACCATCAGTCTAAAAACCGCTGGATGAGCCATACATTTGCGGCTATCCCCCATCGTCATTTAATCCGGTGGATGAAGCGAGCTATGCCACAAACCCCGTCGTCTCTTTCAGGAACGGAAGCACCCTCCAAGGCCTCCTTTTGGTACGATCCCAAGGTGCGCGCCGTCCTATACCAGATCGGCGCCCTGGCCATGGTCGGCATGCTGGCCTATTACCTCATGTCCAACACCATGGCCAACCTCGAGCGTCAGGCCATTGCCACCGGATTCGAATTTCTCGACAAGCAGGCCTCTTTTGAAATCGGTGAATCCCTGATCTCCTACTCGGCGGCCGATACCTATGCCAAAGCATTAATGGTCGGCGCGCTGAACACCTCTGCTGGTGGCCTTCATCGGGGTCGTCCTGACCATCCTGCTGGGAACCTTTCTCGGGATCGCCCGGCTGTCCTCCAACTGGCTCGTATCCAAGCTGGCGGCAATTTATATCGAAATCTTCCAGGACATTCCGGTCCTGCTGCAACTTTTCTTCTGGTATGCCTTTTTTTACGAAATGCTGCCCGGCCCCCGGCAGGCCATTAACCTTTTCCAAGGCGTCTTTGTCTGCAACCGGGGGCTGATCTTCGGCATTCCGGCGGCGCACCCGGCCTTTCTGTACATGGCCATCGCCTTTCTGGCCGGCTGTCTTGCGGTCTACCTGATTCGCCGCTGGGCCCGCCAGCGACAGGATCGTACCGGACAGATCTTCCCCCTGATCCGGGTCGCCGCCGCCATTCTGCTCGGCCTGCCGCTCATCACCTGGTGGCTGGCCGGGGCCCCCACGGCCATGAATGTGCCGGAATTGCAAGGCTTCAACTTCAAGGGCGGTGTCAGCGTGAGCCCCGAATTCACAGCCCTGCTGCTGGGGCTGGTTCTCTACACCGCTGCCTTTGTGGCCGAGGTCGTAAGGGCCGGAATTCAGTCCGTCAGCAAGGGCCAGACCGAGGCCGCCCTGTCCATCGGCCTGAAACCCGGCCAGGTCCTGAACCTGGTCATCCTGCCCCAGGCCCTGCGGGTCATTATCCCGCCCCTCACCAGCCAGATGCTGAACCTGACCAAGAACAGTTCCCTGGCGGTGGCCATCGGGTATCCCGATTTCGTTTCGGTGGCCGGCACCACGATCAACCAGACCGGGCAGGCCATCGAGGGCGTGGCTCTGATCATGGCGGTGTATCTCATTTTCAGTCTGTCCACCTCGGCCTTCATGAACGCGTACAACAAAAGAATGAAACTCGTGGAGCGTTAGACGCTTTATGGAAAACGCACGCCAGCCAAACACCGCGATTGACGACATTCGCCCCCCCCGGACCAGTATCGGCGCGATCGGCTGGCTAAGGGCGAATCTTTTCAACTCCTGGTTCAACTCGCTGCTGACCCTGGTTATCGCCTATGCCCTCTACCAGTGCATTCCACCGCTAGTCCGCTGGGCCTTTATCGACAGCCTCTGGACATCGACCGGCCCGGAATGCCAGGCCGCCGACGGCGCCTGCTGGTCGATCATACCGGCCAATTTCCGCTTTATCATGTTCGGGTTCTATCCCTATGAAGAACAGTGGCGGCCAGCCATTGCCATCGTCATGCTGGTCAGCCTCCTGATTTTCAGCCAGTATCGACGCAATTGGAAAAAATATCTTTTCTATCTCTGGCTCGGCGGCCTGGTAATCATGGGCGTCCTGATGAAAGGCGGCCTGTTTGGCCTTTCCTCGATAGAAACCACCCAATGGGGCGGGCTGCCGCTGACCCTGCTGCTATCCGTCTTCGGTCTCACCGCGGCCTACCCGCTGGGGGTTGTGCTGGCCTTGGGACGCCAATCCCGCCTGCCGGCCATCCGGTCCCTGTGCGTCGTGTATATCGAGCTGATCCGGGGGGTTCCCCTGATCAGCCTGCTGTTCATGTCCTCCGTGGTCTTTCCCCTGTTTTTGCCGGAAGGCGTTTCCCTAAACTCCATTCTGCGGGCCCAGGTCGCCATTATTCTGTTCACGGCGGCCTACATCGCGGAGGTGGTGCGGGGTGGACTGCAGGGCATGTCCAAAGGCCAGTACGAAGCGGCAGAAGCGATCGGCCTGAATTACTACCAGACCATGCGGCTCATCATTCTGCCCCAGGCCCTGAAAATAGTCATTCCGCCATCGGTCAGCATCCTGATCTCCGCCTTCAAGGATACCTCGCTGGTGGTCATCATCGCGCTCTACGATCTGTTGAAGACGACCCAGTCCATCCTGGGAGATCCGCGCTGGATGGGGTTTTCGGCCGAAGCCTACCTGTTTGTGGCCATGATCTATTTTATCTGCTGTTTTTACATGTCCAATTTCAGCCGCAAACTGGAACGCGAACTGGATACCGGGCTGTAATGAAGGTTTGGGAGTGCTAACGATGCAGGCTTAGTCGTCCGGAGATGGAATACTTCCGGGTTGTCATTCCGGCGAAGGCCGGAATCCCCTGGATACATGGCGGGAGAATGCAACAAGATCCCGGCCTTCGCCGGGATGACGACATTTTTTCTACTTAGCCACGGATTCAATCACGCCGATAGCGATCGTTTAACGGAACCGTAAACGTTTGACGGGCAGGAAGTTACAATTATGAATGAAACCAGCACGACCCAAGCTGAGCAGGTCCCCCAGGGCGACCCCATTATCCGTATTTCCCAGATGCACAAATGGTACGGTGACTTTCACGTGTTGAAGGACATCAACCTGGAAGTGCAGCGCGGCGAGCGGATTATCATTTGCGGCCCCTCCGGCTCCGGCAAATCCACCCTGATCCGCTGCATCAACCGCCTGGAAGAACACCAGCGGGGCAAAATCATCGTGGACGGCATCGAACTGACCAACGATCTTAAAAACATCGAAAAAATCCGCATGGAAGTCGGCATGGTCTTTCAGCACTTCAACCTCTTCCCTCACTTGACGATCCTGGAAAACCTCAGCATAGGCCCCATCTGGGTGCGCAAGACACCCCGCAAGGAAGCCGAAGAAATCGCCATGTACTACCTGGAGAAGGTGCACATCGCCGAACAGGCCCAGAAATTCCCCGGGCAACTTTCCGGCGGCCAGCAGCAGCGCGTGGCCATCGCCCGCAGCCTGTGCATGAAGCCCAATGTCATGCTCTTCGACGAGCCCACCTCGGCCCTGGACCCGGAAATGGTCAAAGAGGTGCTGGACGTCATGATCAGCCTGGCCGAGGAGGGCATGACCATGCTCGTGGTCTCCCATGAAATGGGCTTTGCCCGCAGTGTGGCCCACCGCGTCATGTTCATGGACTACGGCCAGATCGTGGAAGAAAACAACCCCGAGGATTTTTTCAACAATCCCGAACACGATAGGACGAAACTCTTCCTCAGCCAGATCCTGCACTAGGCGTTTCCGCCCAAGAACGATATTGCCCTGCTTTCACATTTGAGAGTGGGGCTTTTTTTGTGGTCTTCTCCAATAAATTGGAGAAGAGGGTTCGAGGATTCAAGGGGTCCAGGGTCCAAGTGTTGTTGTTCTTCGATTTTATCAGCCCAGTGTCCTTTCAACCGCAACTATCGCGGCGGAAGATGCTGTGTCCATCATGTACGAAAAGCATTGCTTTTATACCTGTCATGCCGGGCTTGATCCGGCATGACAGGGGCGCAATACCCGTGAGGTTGCTCCCGCGTGGCAGGAGGCCTCAGGTAACCCGCCTCGAAGAGTGGCATGAAAGCGAGTTTTTGAATTTATGGTTTTTTGATTTCCCTTTGTCCCGCGCCGAGCATCGGCGGGGTGGACGGGAATAAGCGCGCGGACTGTCTGAGCCCGCCGCAGGCGGGTGAGTTTCCGCGGGCGCCGGCCACTCCGTCGACGCGCAGGAGAGAGCGGGACACGGGCGCTTTCTTTTGGTTCCGTTTTCTTGCGCGTGCAAGAAAATGAACAAAGTTTTTAAGAGGGAAATAGGTGCTACCGAATGCTAGAGAAGCCTAAAAAAAACGCCCGGAGGTAAATCCCCCGGGCGTTTTAATCAATTCTTTCAGGCGGCACCGTCACAATGATCCGGCCCCATCCGTGGGGCCTGCCGGCGGTCCCCGCCATTCCGACGCTCCTCGCCGGAACGCCGCTCCGGCATGTGGCCGGAGTAGGAAAACTGCCGGCGGTCAATCCCTGACCGGCGACCGCCATTGTCACATCGCGGAGCCTCCATGGCGCCATCCTTCCTCGGGAAATGCAACACCAGCAAAGCGTTGAAGAAAAGGGCACTGGTATGTCCATACCAAATGCCCTTTGATAGTTCAACTATAATTATCTGTTATAAAAATAATTACGGCTTAGAGAAACTTTTTTCGGCCAACAGCCGCAATACCCAACAGACCAAAACCCATAAGCAAAATAGTCCCAGGTTCCGGCACGGGAGCGGTTTCCGCCAGATAACCGGAAATGTTACCCAAATTTCCTTCGTCATTCCACCCCCAGCCAAAGGCACTTCTTACACTCAAGAACATTTCACTGTTATCAGCTTCCTGGTTTTGGTCGTAATAGTCGTTTGCTTCGCCGTTGATCCAGCTTTCATAATTCCACTTTTCACCGGTAGTCCAACTCCAACCTGCACCAGCTATAGCCTCTTTGGGATCCTGAAGTCCGCCGATCCATAGATCTTTCATTTTAGGATTAGCGTATGTATTGAGAAAACCCTGAATATATTGCTGCTCTTCGGAGGTTGTAATGGCAGCCAGTGTATATCCTGTACCCTCTAAAGCGGAACGCGCACTCTCCCAGCTTCTGCTCTCACCACTCCCAAAGTAGACAATGCTATAATCATGCCCATTGCCACCATCCGCTACTTCCCACACTATCGCAGACGCAGGACTGATGAATGCCAGGCATAAAAACACACTGAACAACCCCCATAACAATTTCTTCATAACCTTCTCCTCATCAGGACACAAAAATAGCCGGCTTGCTCTCTGCAACCAGACTATCCGTAATTCATATTTAGGACCCGTGGCTTTCCGCCCCTGGCTTCCCCAAGTTTGGCCTGCTCAACGATACTTGCAAGATTCGAACCGATATTCTACCAAAATTATGGCCGCTAATTGCAACCCTGCCATTATATTATAACCTACTGTAATAATTTATATATAAATATTTCCCCTGGCATCTGACCAGGTGTGATCCAAGGGGAAATCAAGCTGTTTTTCCCCGAAAATTAGGAATTAATTTTCATAATGAGGAAAAATTTTTCTCTACCTGAATTGCATAGTCGTTTTTGGGGAAAGGCGGGGTTTGTCAAAGCAACAAAGCGGGGAAATGACCAGAAATTTCTGTCGCACTCTGAGTAAATCACAGTCCGGGCGGCAAAGGCTGGGAAAGACTCCGGCTTACGCCGGAGTGACGGGAAATGAAACCATTGCCCCTATATGACAGGTGACAACCGATAGGCTCAAAACCCGTGCGACAGACACTTGAATAAAAAACACCCCCTGCAGCCTCTGCAGGGGGTGTTGCTACTGTCCATCATGTTTGAAGCGGCTAAATTCTTCTACTTCTTCAAGGCATACTTATCCGCAATCACGTTGTAGTAGGCATTCTCGGAGACCGCGCCCCACACGCCGACCTGGGCCTTGAACTTCTTGAAGGCGTCGTGCACCTTGCGGCTCATGGGGTCTTTGTCGGCTTCTTCTTCCAGGGTTTCCACGGATAGTTTGCGCAGGTCGTCCATGAGCTGGTCCGGGAAGCGCACCAGGTTCACGTTGTGCTCGGAGATCAGGGTCTGCAGGGCCGCGCCGTTGCCGGCCTCGAACTCGCTGAGGCTCCACATGTTGGTCTCGGCGGCCACGGCATCGAGGATCTGCCTGCAACTCGACCGGCAGAGACTCATAGGCTTTCTTGTTGAACATGACTTCCAGGCAGGTGCCGGGCTCATGCCAGCCGGGGTAGTAGTAGTACTTGGCAGCCTTGTAAAAGCCCATGCGCAGGTCGTGCATGGGGCCGACCCACTCGGTGGCGTCGATCACACCGCGCTCCAGCGAGGTGAAGATTTCGCCGCCGGGCAGCAGCACCACGGTGCCGCCGGCCTTGGCTGATGACCTTGCCGCCCAGGCCGGGGATACGCATCTTGAGGCCCTTGTAGTCGTCGATGGTGTTCATGTCCTTGCGGAACCAGCCGCCCATCTGGACGCCCGTGTTGCCCTGGGGACGCGGGATGACGTTAAAGGGCGCGTAGACTTCTTCCCAGAGCTGCAGGCCGCCGCCGCTGTAGAACCAGGCGTTGATGCCCTGGGCATTGAAGCCGAAGGGCACGGCCGAAAACCACTGGGCCGCCGGAACCTTGCCGGCCCAGTAATAGGACGCGCCGCTGCCGCACTCCACGGTACCCTCGGACACGGCGTCGAAGACGCCCAGGGGCGGCACCAGTTCGCCGCCGGCAAACACCTGGATTTTCAGCTGCCCACCCGTGGCCTCTTCCACCCGTTTGGCAAACCGCTCCGCACCGGTCTGAAGCACCGGCAGGTTCGGGGGCCAGGTGGTGACCATTTTCCACTCGTAGGTCTTTTTGGCCTGAACCGCCGGGCCTTGGGCCTCTTCCTTTTTCTCTTGACCGCATCCGGCCAGACCGGCTGCCGCTGCGACGGCACCCGTTGCCGCCAATCCTGCTTTCCTTAGAAAATCACGTCTCTCCATACCTTCCTTCTCCTTTGCTGCGGGTTAAAGGAAATGATACGCACTGATGAAAGAACGACATGCAACACAACTCGAATGTTATTTCCTATACGACAAAATCAATAAATTTAATAGCATCTATCCGGAGGCCACCAATCCGGGCGCTTATCCGAAAACGACCGACGGCAGCCATGTCACCAGTTTAGGATACAACACCACGATCAGCAAACCGATCAGCTGAACGATAACAAAGGGGACGATCCCGCGATAGATGTGCCCGGTGCTGATCTCCGGTGGCGTCACCGCTTTCAGGTAAAACAGGGAAAACCCGAAGGGCGGTGTCATGAACGAGGTCTGCAGGTTGACCGCGATCAGGATGCAGAACCAGGCCGGGTCGAACCCGAACTCGATCATGATGGGGGCCAGCACCGGCACGTGGATAAACGTGATTTCGATAAAATCCAGGAAAAACCCGATGATGAAAATGAGGCCCATGACAATGGCCAGAACGAACCACTTGCCGTGGTGGTGCGGCGATGCCGCCCAGAAATGCCCGAACCAGTTCGTCCCCGCCCATCCCGCGGAACACCAGCCCGAAGGCAGCCGCCCCCACCAGGATGATGAAGACCATGCAGGTCAGCTGCATGGTGGAATGCATAACTTCCTGCAGAATTTTCGAGGCTGAATTTTTTGTTGGCGATGGTCAGCAGGGTCGCCCCCACCGCCCCCACCGCGGCAGCCTCGGTGGGCGAGGCGACACCGGCAAAGATCGACCCCAGCACGGCCATCATCAGAAAGAGCGGGGGGAACAGGGCCCGGCAGACTTTTTTCAGCATAATCATGGGCGTGAGGGCGTCCAGCTCCTCTTTGGGAATCGGCGGGGCCCAGTTCGGCTTGAGAAACGCTACGATCAGGATGTAAAGGATGTAGAGCCCCACCAGCACCAACCCCGGCAGGACCGCCCCCATGAAGAGATCGCCCAACGGGAACGCCGACGATGTCCCCGATCAGCACCAGAACGATGCTGGGAGGGATGATCTGCCCCAGGGTGCCTGAGGCGGACACCGTACCGGTGGCAAGCTCCTTCTGGTAGCCCCGTTTGAGCATGGTGGGCACGGCCAGCAGCCCCATGGTCACCACCGTGGCGCCCACGATACCGGTGGAGGCCCCCAGCAAGGCGCCCACGATCACCACCGAAATCGCCAGCCCTCCCCGCAGGCGCCCGAAGGCCAGCCCCATGGTGTCGAGCAGTTCTTCCGCCAGGCCGGAGCGCTCCAGCATCACCCCCATAAAAACAAACAGCGGCACGGCCAGCAGGGTCACATTGTTCATGACCCCCCAGATGCGCAGGGGCAGCAAATTGAAAAAATCCCAGCCGAAGCCGATCAGGCCGAAGGTCAGCGCCGTGCCCATGAGGGTAAACGTGACCGGGAACCCCACCATCAACAGAATCGTCAACGCCAGAAACATCCACCCGGGCAGGTATTCCATGAACATCAGCGTTCCCCCCCCGTCTCGATCTCTTTCCCGAGAATGGTCAGCAGACTCCTGCCGCACAGGGAAAGGCCCTGGAGCAGGATCAGGACAAAGCCCGCCGGAATGAAGCTTTTGAGAATGAAACGGTAAGGAATGCCTCCCGGGTCAGGGGAACCTTCCATGACGGCCCAGGCGTTGTAGACAAAATTAAGCGAGGTGGCGATGACCATGTAGCAGCCGGGGATCAGGAAAATGATCACCCCGATCAAATTGATCCAGGCCTGGGTTTTCGGGCTGCAGCGCTGGTAGATGATGTCCACCCGCACATGCCCGTCTTTGAGCAGGGTGTATCCGGCCCCCATCAGGAAGATGAAGGCAAACAGGTGCCATTCGAGCTCCTGGACAAACACGAAGCTGGTGTTGAAGGCGTAGCGCATGACCACATCGATAAAAACAACCGCCACCACGATGGCCGTGGCCCAGGCCACGACGTGCCCCACCCAGGTGTTGAGCATATCGATCCAGCGACAAAACGTTTCGATCAATCCCATTAAATCTTCTTCCGCAGTTAAAAAAATATTCCGATAAATTCCGGAACGATCACGCTTTAGGTTAATTAGCAAAATCAACAGTGCCGGCCCTGCAACAAGCGCTGAAGGCCGGCCCATCTTTGATAAAGCCGTGAAAGGAATGGGCTTTGTATATTATGGGTGTAAATACCCTGTCAACAGCTGAATGGCGTTCAGTCGCCAGTTTCAGACCGCGACGGGCACCTTCTTCGACAAGCAAAGTTCGCCATCCACGACGGGCCGGGCATGCGGGCTGTTGCGCGGAATAGATAGACAGACAGGGGCAGGGGTCGCAAGAAGTCCTTCCGACGGGGTGCCGGCAACCGCTATTCGGCCTCACCCACCTCGGTGCCGATCCATTCCAGGAAGTCAGGATGGCCGCCGTCGATATCGAAACTCACGATGCAGGGGCAATCATAGCTGTGCATTCTTTTCACGGTTTCGATCAACGCCGGCAAACGGTCCCGGGTTGTCTTGGCAATCATGACCACTTCCCGATCTTTCTGGAGTTCGCCCTTCCACCGATAGATGCTGTGCATGCCGTCGATAATATTGACGCAGGCCGCCAGGCGGTCCTCAACCAGCGCTTCACCAATCCGCTGGGCCTCCTCCAGACGCCCCACCGTCATGTAAACAAATTGTTGGGTTATCGCAGACATAACTTTCTCAGAATCTGGCAATTCATCAGGCCCGATCCGTCATTGGCCCCTTGCTCCGGTTGGCCGTGCACGATCCCCGCGACGTGGTTTGGAAACCTTGCTCGCCCTCAAAAACAAAGTGGCGGCCGAATGAAAAACGTACGGTCGTCAACCGGAGCGCCCGTCATCACAGGGCCCGTCTTCCGTATCAAACCGGGAGTGCTCCGCCGAGGCCGGCATCCCGCAGGCCGGCAGTTTTTCCACTTCAATCCAGCGGCCCTGGCAGCAATCGGAAACGGCGGGGGGCGCCCCTTCCCGTTCAATCTGCAGGCCGCATGTTTCACATCGATATTTCTTGCTGGTTGCCATGATACCTCCCATCCAAAACAGAATTGTCGTTGGTCATGATACGCCCTGAAGATTAAAGGATCGAGGATGGTTTGTAAAGCAGGGGTATAAAAACATTCCGGATGAGCCGTTACGTCCGTTCCGGCAGGCGCGCGATAAATGCCGTCAGGGCTCGATTCAGCGCAGCCGGTTGCTCAACGGGGACCAGATGCCCGGCATCTTGAATGTGAACCCGCTGGCAGCCGCGGATATGTTTTTCAAGGTAGTCGCTGTATTTCGGCGGCGTCAGGCGATCATCCTCAGCCGAAACGACCAGGACCGGATGGTCGATACGATCCAGACGGTCCATCACGTCGAACCGGTCACACGCCTTGAAATCGGCGGCCGTCACGGCCGGCGGACAGGCGGCGGTGGCTTGCAGGATCGGGGCTAAACACGCCGGGTCCGTTTTTTCGGACGCGCCGAACTGACCCAGCATGTCGATAAATCCCTGATAGTTGGTCTCGATCAGTTCAATGATAGCAGGTAGCACACGCAACCGGGCCCCCGTGCCGACCAGCACGCCGCCCGCCAGCAGCGAGGACCGATCGATCAACAATTGAAGAACGATCGCGCCGCCAATGCTCAATCCGCAGGGAATCGGGCAGGGTATCTCAAGATGTTCCAGCAACCCGGCCACGGCGGCGGCATAGTCCGGAACGCGATCGCACCCGGGTCCGCGGCTGGCACCATGACCCGGCAAATCCAAAGCGAGGGTATTGGCCACGTCGACCAAGGCGTCGATCTGCCCCTGCCACAAGGTATGGTCCCCGCCGGAACCGTGAATGAAGACGAGCGTCGGGCGTCCCGGATCGAGGGGCCAGCGCCCTGCGGCAAATCCAATACCATGCATGTCTTTGAAGATCATCAAAGCCGCCTATTGGTCATATCAGCGGGCAACCAAACCCTTTGCCCTGCCTCGCATAACAATCCGCAGAATCGGCTGCCTTGATTCCCGCCGGCAGGCATGTTAGGCCTATCCACCGCGGCATCGGCGCATGCAGCGCAGATGAACAAGGAGACTTTAGGGAATCATGGGACTCAGACAAATCCGACGGCGCCTTCAGCAGCAACGGATAGCGGCCCAGCAGCGCTTTCGGCGGCAGAAAAATGCCAATCTCCTGGCCGATCCGGGCACCCACGACTTCGTCATTATTTTGGATGGCCTGAAACCCGCTTTCAATATTGGCAAAATATTCAGAAGTGCCGATGCTTTCGGCGCCCGTGAAGTTCACCTGGTAGGCATCGATTTTTTTGATCCGGCACCGGCCATGGGATCCTTCAAGTGGGTACCGGCGCGGTTCCATGAACATTTTGAAACCTGCCACCGGGATCTCAGTGCGCGCGGCTACACCCTTTTCACCCTGGATCCGGTCAAGGGTCCGCCCCTCACCCAGATCATCCTTCCCCAACTCAGCGCCTTCATCTTCGGTCACGAGGAATATGGCATCAGCGCCGATATCGCCGCTTATCCTGGCATCCAGTCCCTGAGCATCCCCCAGTTCGGGCAGGTCCAGAGCCTGAACGTCAGCATTGCGGCGTCCATTGCCATGTGGGAATACCTGCGCCAGCACCCCTTGAGCTCGGCCGCCCGTCCAAACGCGTGAGAGGGCCGACCCCCTGGGCCGCACGGATGTCATGTCGGGGCGGGCCTTAGCGAATAGCGACCAATCCCGGGTCCATGGTTTTCACGAGCAGCAGCGGGGGATCGGCACCAACGATTTCGACTTGATATTCTTCAAAAATGCCTCCCAGGAGAATATCGACACGCCGGGTGCGCTCGATAAAAATCCCGCTGCGATCAAAAATAATGTCACCCGTCTCATGTTTGACAAGCGCAACCGTAAAAAGATCGCGCTGGCCTTTTTTGAGCGTGAAGCGGTCGCCGACCGACAGGCCACTGCCTTCAAGTTGGCTGGCCGGAATCAGAATGCCGCGGCGATCCCGGTCGTGCAACGCCTTTCGGATGATTCCGCTATCTTCTTTTGTCATCGATTTCATTGACTCCCGTGCGTCGCCACCCTTGACACGGGTGGCATCCGTTAGCCCCCGAAGGGATCAGTGAGACTCCTCCCGCAAAGCGGGAAGCCTCAGGTAGACCCCTCGAAAGGGGCTCGAAAAACGTCTTGATGATTTAGGTTTTCTTCTTTCCCATTGTCCCGCGCCGAGCATCGGCGATGCGGACGGAATAAGCGCGCGGCTGGTCTGAGCCCGATCTAAAAGGCGCGCGAGTTTCCGCGTGCTCCGGCCGCAGCGACGACGCGCAGGACCGTTAAGCGGGACACGGGCGTTTTCTGATGTTGCTTCGTTTTCTGGCACGTGACAGAAAATGAAGCAACCATTCCAGAAATGCACCCCGATCGGTCGCCGCTTCTCCGGTCCTCCGCCATGCAGGTGGGGCGCGGAAACTCGCCCGCATTTAGCAATCAAAAAACGCTTGCTGTTGTCGCGGTATCCCGATTGTCGCGCGCGGGCATCGGCAAGAAGACAACCTAAATCATAAAGACCTCTTCCAAGCCCCCTTCGGGGCTGATGAGGCCTCGCCGCGGCGGGTTTCACTCCCGGACACATTTTCGCTATGATACCGCCCGTCAATCAACCGTCAAAACCACTTTGCCCCGGGCCCGCTTGGTTTCAATATACGCATGGGCGTCCTGCGCCTGGTCGAGCGGGACCACCCGGTCTACCACCGGAGTCAGGCGCTGCTCCGCGATCCAGCCGGAAATGGTCTGTAAATCCGCAGTGCGGGATTTGACAATCACCAGGTGCGCGCGTGGTCCCGACGACAGGCGGGCGAGAAGCCCCCATTTTAGAATAGGAAGACCGGGTACGGTAGAAACGAACCGGCCGTGCGGCGTGAGAATCGATCGGATATCCGGAAAGCGGCGGTTTCCAAAAACATCGAACAAAACATCGACCGGGCTGGCAAGATGCCGGATGTCTTCACGGGTATAATCGATCACCTGATGCGCCCCCAGTCGGCGGACCATATCCGCATTGCGCCCGCTGCATACGGCCGTGACGTGCGCACCCAGAATGCAGGCCATCTGGACGGCAAACGTGCCAACGCCCCCTGAACTGCCGTTGATTAAAACCCGTTGGCCGCTGGTCAGACCGCCCAGGTCGCGCAACGCCTGCAACGCGGTCATGGCCGCCAGCGGGACGGCCGCGGCTTCCACAAAACTCAGGGAAGACGGTTTAAGCGCCGTTTCCGACACCCGGGCCACCAGAAATTCGGCGTAAGCGCGCCCTTTCCAGCCGTTGGTCATACCGTAGACCGGATCCCCCGTCTGGAAATCATTCACCTGCCGACCGACATCCTCGATCGTACCGGCAAAATCATGTCCCAGCCCCAGGGGAAAGCGCCGTCCCGTGAACCAGCGAAACTTGCCTTTGCGCACCAGGCAGTCTTTGGGATTTACGCCTGCGGCGCGAACCCGGACCAGCAACTCCCCCGGCCCACATTGCGGTCGCGCGGCATCGCGGCAGACCAAAACAGCCGGCGCGCCATAGCCGTCAAACTGGATGACTTTCACGGTTTCTCCATCGCTGGGGCCGCGGTCTTAGTCGGGTCCGGGGCCTGCCCGTTGCCCTGGAAGCCGTCCTTCACATCCTTCGCCATCCGGGGACCGATATGTCTGGCTTTTTCATAGGCCTCCCGGGCCTCTTGCGAAACACTTCGGCCTGTATCGACAAAAAAATCCCTGGACTTCCGGTAGGCGCTCTTGGAGTCATCCACGATGGCGCGGCCGGCTTCACCAAAGGATCTCCCAATGGATTCGGCTGAGGCCGCCGCCGTTCCCGGTGCCATTAGCGACAACACTCAACATGATTAGGGTCACAATCCATGCCGGCATGGGTTTTTCTCCTGTCGTGTCCGTTCTCTGCGGGAATCGCATTGGACGATGGTAAAACCGGTCGGCGCAATCAATTCGCGATTTTTTCTTTAGCGCCACGGCGGGGTTTCAGCACCCGGTGGATCACACGGGACAGGCGATCGATTCTGAACGGCTTTTGAATCACACCATCACATCCCTTTTTCAGAATGCGGGACGCTTCCCCGTCAAGACTGTATCCGGTGGCCAGGATCGCCTTGACGTTGCGGTTGATGTCTTTCAACCGCTCGTAAACTTCCCCCCCCCCAATATCCGGCATAATCATATCCAGAATGACCAGGTCAATCATATCTCGGTTCTGACGGTAGACGCTGAGCGCATCACGCCCGCTGCAGGCTTCCAGAACACGGAATCCCAGTTTGGTCAGCATTCTGCTGCAGATTTCCAAAACGGCGGGATCGTCGTCCACCACCAGAACGCAGCCGCTGCCGTGAATGACGCTCTTGTCCTTGTAATCGGTTTTTTCCGCCGGGCGGGTCGATGTCGGCAAATAAATAAAAAAGGTCGTCCCATGTCCTTTTTGCGAATCCACATCGATGTAGCCGCTGTGCCCCTTGATGATCCCGTAAGCGGAGGCCAGCCCCAGCCCCGTGCCGTGCCCGAGTCCCTTCGTGGTAAAAAACGGCTCAAAGATGCGACGGCGGACCTTCTGTTCCATGCCGACGCCGGTGTCGGCAATGACCAGCATGATGTATTCACCGGCCTTGATTTTGAAATTGCGTTTGCGGATCTGTTCGTGGCCGATATTCATGGTCTTGATGAACAGTTCGCCGCCTTTCGGCATGGCATCCACGGCATTCTTGAAAATATTGAATAGCACGTGTTCCAGCTGCGACCGATCCCCGGCAACGGCATCGAGGTCGGGGGCCAGCTCGGAGGCCACCCGCGCGGTGGGATGCGACTGGCGAAAGGAGGCCATCGTTTTGGTAATCAGGCTATTGAAATCCAGCGAGCGAATCTTGTATTTGCCTTTGCGCGCATAGCCCAGGAGTTGGGACGTCAACCGAGCGCCGCTTTCCACGTGCTCCTGTATTTTTTTTATCTCCTCGTGGCGCGGATCCTCGGATTCGGTATCGAGCAAGAGTAGTGACACATTGCCCTGAATGGCCATCAGCAGGTTGTTGAAATTATGCGCGATCGCACCGGCCAACGTTCCCACCGCCTCCATTTTGCGGGCATGCTGGAATTCGGCTTCGAGCTTGACCTGGTCGTCGATATCCCGAATAAAATTCAAGGTCGCCGGTTTGCCTTCCCAGACAATCTGCACGGCGTTGATTTCCACCCAGAAGGCTTCGCCATTGGCACGCAGCAACCGAAAATTGTAGGTGCTGGGAACCTTATCCCCTCTTAATCGCCGGAAATGCCGTTCCAAAACCATGTTCTGGTCTTCCGGGGCCACATACTCGAAAAAGGAATGCTGCTTCATATCCACGCCCATCTGGCGGCCCATTTCGCGCGCCTTGGGATTGGGGAATTTTACCTCCCCGTCCTGGAGGATAAAAATAGCATCGGTGGCCGTTTCGATCAGTTTGCGGTATTTCTCTTCGGATTCGACCAGGGCTTCTTTGGCTTTTTTAAAGGTGCTGATATCCTTGGTAATCGACAGCACATAGGGCTGCCGGTTGAGGATGATGATATTGGCGGAAACCAGACCGGTGCGGATGCTGCCGTCCTTGATACGGAAACGGGCTTCCAGATTGCGAATGGAACCGGAAGCATCGAGCGCTTCCATCAATTGGTCGCGCTCCCGGGGATCGGCCCAGATGTCTATCTCTTGCGTTGTTTTACCGATCACCGCCTCCTGGGAATGCCCGGTGAGCAGGGCAAACCCTTCATTCACCATGGTGTAGACCCCATCGCGCAACCGGTTGAGGGTCACGGCATCCGGGCTGATGGCAAAGGCCGTCTGGAACAAGGCGTTACTGAGCTGCAAGGCGCTTTCGGCCTGTTTGCGGCGGTCGATATTGCGTGACACACAAACATAGCCGGTCAATTCCTGATCATCGTTAAAAAGCCCCGTCAGCTGGCATTCGAACCAGAAACCGGTGCCGTCCTGATGGGCATGCTCCAAATCCAGCAGGGTGGACGGCCCACCGCGATGCAGCATTTTCAGCGCGTAGCGCAGTTGTTCCTGGCTGGACGGTGTCAGAGTATCGCAGAAATCGAGGCCGATCACCTCTTGAATGGCATACCCGAGGTGAGCCTCGACGGATGGGGTCACAAAGGTCGGTTTAAGGTCGGCATCCAGGGTCCAGACAATATCGGCCAGATTGTCGGCGACCAGGCGATAGCGGGCCAGGCTTTCCAGGGCCGCGGCCTCGGACCGTCGGGCCTGTTGCACCTCGTCCGCGAGTTGCTGAATCCGGGCGTCCCTTTCCGAATTATGATTTTTCCCAGTCAATGAAAAGTTGTCCTTTGGCATGGCGATCTGACGAAAATTGACGCTAAAACCTTCGTCTGGCGCCTATCCATCGTTAACCCATCAAGAAGACACGATCTTTTGATGTTTAATGAGGATATCATGTGATAAATTATAGCGTTCGATGGGCCAGGCTTTCATGACGCCCGGCCGGTGTAATCCGGATATAATCCAGTTTACGCTGCAATTCACGAATGGTTGCGGCACCGCCGTAGGTCAGCCCCGAGCGCAGGCCACCGATAATATCCGCAATGATGGCCTCTTCCGTCTCACAATAGGGGACATCCACCGCGACCCCTTCGGCCGTTTTCCACTCGGCCATGCCGCCATGATAGTCATCCTGGACCTCGCTGCTGGCCATGCCTCGGTAGGTTTTCACACGCACGTCGGCACCGTCTGCATCTTTGCGTGTGATGACGGGCCCCGGTGTGGGCCGCGTTCCGGCCAGCATGCTGCCAATCATGACGAAATCGGCCCCGAAGGCCAGGGCTTTGACGATATCCCCGGGGGATCGAATGCCACCGTCCGCCACCACGGAACGGTCCACCCGGGCGGAATTGCGGATGGCGGTCAGGTTGGGCACGCCGAACCCGGTTTTGATGCGTGTCGTACACACCGCCCCGCCGCCGATACCGACCTTGATGATATCGGCACTGAGGGACGCCAGGAAATCCGCACCGGCATAAGTAGCCACATTGCCGGCCATGATGCAAGCCTCCTTGCCCAGCATGTCCCGGACCCTTTTGAGCGTTTTGCCGACATAACGGGCATGGGCATGGGCCACATCGATGCAGAACAGACCCGCACCGGCATCCCGCAGGGCCTCGGCCCGCGCCAGATCGCCGGAAGAACAACCGATCGACACGAAGGTCTTGTGGGCGCAGGCTTTAAAGATTTCAATGTTGTCTTCAATGGACATAAATCGGTGAAGCACCCCGATCCCCCCTTTGGCACCGATAAAATCGGCCATGGCGGTCTCGGTGACGGTGTCCATGTTGGCCGTCATTACCGGAAGATCCAGATGCAGTTTGCCGGTCTTGTCCAGCATGGACGTATCCACAATCTTGCGCGATTCCCAGTGGTTGTAAGAGGGTATGAGCAAGACATCGTCGTAGGTCATGGCGTCGGTCATCATGTGCCCCCTGTTGCGGACCGGTGCGCAGGCCCGTAAAGCATAACCTTCGCGGGCGGCCGAATTTCGAACCGGCGGCTTCCAACCGCCGGTTCGATGCCCAAAAAAACGCTGTGTTTAAAAGATGGTATATTTTCGATAAGATCCCAAGCCATCATCCTGCTCTTCCTTATCCTGTCGCCGGTTTTGAATCAAGCGCCGATTATGCCCGTCTCCCATCCTCGACCGGAAGAACCAGACCTCCGGGTCTGTCCCCAGCTGTCCCCGCGAAACGCCTCACCCCGCCTTGACTTTGCCGCTGGAAATCCTTTAGGCTCGCCCTGCTCGAAAAGCGCTGCGGACGCAGGACGGCCGTGTAATAGCCCTACGTCGCCATGACGATGAATGACATGTAACGCAGCGACATTGCATTTTTACGAAACTGTCGCTGAAATCGAAAGGACCCTCTGTTGAAACCCCGCCTGCCCGTTGCTGTCCGCACCCTGGTGGCCTTCGCCTTGCAGACCGGCGACCTGGAGTCGGCCTTCGCCGGATCGCAGCGTTCAGTGGAAGGCATCCGGGCCCACCAGAAAATCCAGCGGTCACGCCCGGCCGGTTACCAACCGGAAGTCACCCTTGGTCATGAAATGGAAACCGAACATTTCGTTCTGGAGATCAGCGGCCGCATTGACGGCATTTTTAGCGATGGATCCCGGGTGGTTATCGATGAAATCAAATCCACCCACAAAGACCTCAAAATGGTTGAAAAACATCCCGACCCGCTGCACTGGGGGCAGGTGCAGGCCTATGCCTGGCTGTACGCCACCCACCATGACCTGGACGTGGTGGACACCCAGTTGACCTATTACCAGCTGACAACGCAGGAAACGCGGGAACTTCGCCGGACCCACACGGCCAAAGACCTCGACCGCTTCATGACGGCCCTGCTCGAAGAATATATCGACTGGGCCACCCGCCTGGAGCGATGGCGGCAGCAACGCGACCGATCCATCCAGAGCATAGGCTTTCCCTTTGAGGACTTCCGGGACGGGCAGCGCCACATGGCGGTCACCGTTTACCGGTCGATCCAGACCGATCGGCGTGCGATGATCCAGGCCCCGACCGGTATCGGGAAAACCATGGCGGCCCTGTTTCCGTCCGCCAAAGCTCTGGGCGAAAACCTGACATCGAAGATTTTCTACCTGACCGCCCGGACCACCGGACGCCAGGCCGCCGAAAAGGCCTTGTCGGTCATGCGCAACCAGGGGCTGCAGCTAAAGAGCCTGACGCTGACCGCCAAGGACAAAATCTGTCCCCATCCCGATGCAACCTGCACCCCGGAAGATTGCCCGCGCGCGCGCGGGCATTACGATCGTATGAAAAACGCCCGTATCGCCGGCTTCGACCAGGATGCCCTGGATCGGGATACAATCTCCCGGCTGGCGGAAGAATTCAAGGTCTGTCCGTTTGAATTCAGTCTGGACATGGCCCTCTGGGTCGATGCAATCATCGGGGACTACAACTATGCCTTCGATCCCCGGGTCTATCTGCGCCGTTTCTTCAGCGAAGACAACGGCGCCTATACCTTTCTGGTGGACGAAGCGCACAACCTGGTGGATCGGTCCCGGGAAATGTTTTCGGCCGTGCTGCGCAAACAGCCCTTTCTGGACCTGCGGCGGACGTTGCGCGAGGACCACCGCCCCCTTTTCCGCGCCATGGGCCGCATCAACACGTGGATGGTGGCGGCCCGCCGGGAATGCCTGACCGCCGGTGGGGAATCCTCCTGTCGCGCAAGGCCGGACGATCTCCTGCCCCATCTGCAGCGGTTTCAGCACCTGGCCGAAACATGGCTGGTGAAGAATAAGCCTGCGTCCTGGAAAGAGGACCTGCTCCAGCTCTATTTCGACGTGTCGGGCTTTCTGCGGGTGGCCGAGCGCTACGACGACAATTATACCACCCTTGCCATCAGCGACGGCAAGGATCTGCAGGTCAAACTCTTTTGCCTCGACCCTGCCGATCAACTGGCCGAAGCCCTGCGGCGCAGCCGGTCCACGGTATTCTTTTCCGCCACCTTGACGCCCTTCGCTTATTTTAACGAACTGTTCGGCGGCGATGAAAAGACAGCCTTTCTGCGCCTGCGTTCGCCTTTTCCGCCTGAAAACCTGTGCCTGGTCATCGATGGACGTCTATCCACCTATTATCGGGAACGGGAACAGACCAAATACCGGTTGGCAGACGCCATCACCCAGCTGGTGAGGGGGAAAACCGGTAACTACCTTGCATTCTTCCCCTCCTATGCCTATCTGAAGATGGTCCATGATGTCTTCAGCGACGTCTTCCCGGAAATCCCGACCATCGTTCAGGCACGCGATATGGACGAACAGGCCCGGGAAGCATTTCTGGAACGCTTTATCAGAGACAATCCGCAGACCCTGGTGGGCTTTGTGGTAATGGGCGGTATTTTCGGCGAGGGCATCGACCTGGTCGGCCGCCGGCTTTCCGGTGCGGCCATCGTGGGGGTCGGCCTGCCGGGGATCTGCATGGAGCGCGACCTGATCAAAGATCATTTTGAAACCAAGCTTCAGGCCGGATTTGATTTCGCCTACCGGTATCCCGGATTCAACCGGGTCCTGCAGGCCGTCGGCCGGGTCATCCGCACGACCCGGGACCAGGGCGCGGTGCTGCTGGTGGACAACCGCTTTACCACCCGCCGCTACCGTGCGCTCTATCCTGAAGAATGGCAGCCCGTCAGCCCTCGGCCCGACAAGCCGATAGCGCATATTCTGGAGCATTTCTGGATGAAAGAACGCGCTCCGTGAATCGCAATGACACGGCACTCAAGGAGGAACACGATGCCGCCAATGACACAGACCACCCCCCGGGAAGAACTGGATCGCCGCATCCGGCAGTTTCAACAAACCCTCGCCGCGCAGGGCACCGAAGGGGCGCTGATCCTGCAAAACAGCGATCTGTTTTATTTCGCCGGAACGATCCAGCAGGCGCACCTTTACATTCCGGCAGCGGGCGCCCCCCTGCTGATGGTCCGCAAAAGCCTGGAGCGGGCCCGGGCCGAATCGGCGCTTGATGCCATCGTGCCGCTGCGAAGCCCCCGGGAGATCCCCGATCTTCTGGCAGCCCAGCACCTCGCCATGCCGAAGATCCTGGGCCTGGAAATGGACGTCATCCCGGCCGCGCTTTACCTGAACTACCGTCGTCTGTTCGAAAGCGTCGAACTGGTGGATGTCTCCCACGGCATTCGTCAGGTGCGCGCTGTCAAATCCCTTCACGAATTGACGCTCATGCGGCAGGCCGCCCTCCTGGCGGACGAAGTGGCCGGTGCGGCCCGCGGCCTCATCCGGGAAGGCATGACCGAGCTCGACCTGGCCGGACGGGTGGAGGCTGAAGCCCGGCGGCGGGGCCACCAGGGGGTGGTGCGCATGCGCATGTGGGGCGGCGAATTGTTTTACGGGCATCTCCTGGCCGGACCGGCGGCGGCCGTGCCGAGCTATCTGGCCTCGCCCACCGGCGGCACGGGTGCCGGACCGGCGGTGGCCCAGGGCGCCGGCTTCGGGAAAGTGCAACCCCATCAACCCATTCTGCTGGATTATGTCTTTGCCTGGCAGGGATATATTGCCGACCACACCCGCATCTTCGCGCTCGGGGACCTGCCGGACGATCTGATGGCCGCCCATCAGGCCATGCTGGATCTGCAGGACGCCCTAAAAACAAGGGCCCGACCCGGCATCCAAGCCGGCGCGCTCTATGACTTTGCCATACAATGGACAGCGGACAAAGGCTACCGCGACTGGTTCATGGGGGCCGACAACCAGCGCATCCGCTTTATCGGTCACGGGGTCGGCCTAGAACTGGACGAGTACCCATTTCTGGCCCAGGGCCAGGACATGGCCCTGGAAAAAAACATGACCATCGCCCTGGAACCCAAACTCATTATTCCGGGCAAAGGTGTCGTGGGCATCGAAAACACCCACATCGTCACCGATGACGGCCTGGAGCAGATCACCTGTTTTGACGAGGCCATCCAAGTCATCCCTTATAATGCCCAGCCACGGACTTGAGGCCGTCCCAATCGTATCCGATTCAGAAATGCGAATTTTTGGCCTGACCAAGACAAAGAAGCTTCTTTGGGGAAGGATGTTAGGTCTCCTCCCACCGAACGAGAGGTATCACGTGCTTCCCTGGAGGGGGTGCTGTTAATGGCTTGTGTTGTGGGTGCGTCCTTGCCCCTTTGTCACGAGGCCGGCGCATCGTTGTACCGGACGAAAAGGGCGCGGCGATGCGCTGGCGAACCCGAAGGGCACGTGACATGGGCGCCTTCTTTTGGTTCGTTTTCTTGACGGTCCCGTAAAAAGTCCGATTCCCCCGGGGGGACTATAGATCAGCGTTACGCTTCATCTCTCGTCATTGCAGCGTACGATAAGTACGCTTCATTCCTCGAGATTCGCAAGCCTTGATCTCGAACTTTTTACGAAACCGTCAGGAATATGACTTTTTACAGGTTCATCTTTTCTTCCGCGTGGAAGAAAATGAACGATCAAAAATGCCGTTTAAAGTCGATAGAACCTCTGCTGATCCTCCACCAGAGATGGCCGGTAACCGCCAAAAAGATCGCAAATCCAAATCTGAATTGCTTACTGAAACGATTAGGACACAATCACCACCGTGGCATCAGACACCCCCCGCAGAATCCGCCGGGACACGCTGCCCAACAACAGCGATTTGATACGCGACATTCCCCGGCGACCCACGACGACGATATCCTAGCCGGCCGCCGCACCCAGGAGGTGATCAGCGACACCCTCCGGCCCCGGCGGCATCAGTTCGAGCGTCGTGTCCGCATCCCACCCGGATATCGGCAACATCTTTTCCCAGCGTCTGCGGGCCGCCTGGGCCGAACCATCCAGGACATGCACAAACCGGAAGCGGTAACCCGGCCGACCCCGGAACCCATAAGCCAGAAACCGCAGTAAAACATGGGTGGCAGGGGAAAGATCCACCGCGGCCAGGACCTTGTTGGCCTGCGCATGACGGCTATACGAAATAAAAACCCCCTCGTGCCACTTGCTGGCCAGCACCTCACCCTGCCGCACATTGTGACCGTCCACCAGGACAAGCATACCGAATCCGTCTTTATGGGCTTCCGCTATCAGTTGGTCGTTCAGGTGCGAACCGGCGGTCTTGAAAACACACCCCAGAAGATCATCACGCTGACCGGCAGTTTGCCAGTATTCACGGAACCGCCGCCAATGGTCCTTGACCGCCGCCCGAAACGCTTCACCGGCCTGCCCCTGGGGGATGACATAGATCAGGCGCACTCTCAGGGATTCCTGTTCCGGCAGCTTGATCGGCAAGGCTTTCCGGCCCCGTCACCAGGGATTCCAGGGAGGTAAACAACAGGCAGGTATTCATACGTACATGCAGGGCGCATTCCAGATCCACCCGCTCGATTTCGATCTCCGGCCAGCGTGCGCAGGCCAGCCCCTTTTCCTGGATGATCCGCTTGAGGCAGTGCTTGCAATCAACGCAGACGGTGACCGGTTTCCCGGTACAGGCCTTTTCCAGCCAACCGGGGTCCGTCAGAAGCGGACGGCCAAGCCCCACCATATCAGCACCACCCTCTCCCAGAACCTCGCGGGCAATGCTTGGCCGGGAAACCCGCCCACCCAGGATCAGGGGGGTGCTCACCACTCGGCGCAACGTGCGGGTATCCGCCAGGAGATAAGCTGAGCGGCGGGTAAGCTTCAGCGCCTCCTGGCTGAACATGGAATTATAGGTTCCGGCACTGACGGAGAAATACGCCACCCCCATCTTCTCCAGAATGACCGCCAACGCCATGGCTTCCGCCAGATCAATACCGTTGGGAACCCATTCCTGGACAAGCAGCCGGTATCCTATCGGGTATCCATCCGGGACCGCATCTTTAACCGCACGCACCACGTCCTGTACAAACGCGGCGCGGGTATCGAAGTCTCCGGCCCATCGGCCGGGCGGACGATTGGTGAACGCCGAGAGGAATTGGGTCAGGAGATAGCCTGTCGCCCCGTGTAGTTCCAGCATATCGAAACCGGCGGCCACAGCCCGACCGGCGGCCTGGCCGAAATCAGCCACCACCCGATCCCGGTCCGCCGGAGTCATGCCCCGGCGCCATTTGGCATGCATCTGCATGAACCTGGCGGTGAGCCTGAAACGTTCGGCAAAGTGAAAGGAATGCATGAAGGATTTGAGGGCGACGACATCGTGATCCAGATGGGCGGCGTCAAAGGGCGCCGGCAGGAGAGGTCGTTCGGTCCATGCGAAACGCCCGGCATGATTGAGCTGGATACAGGCCAGAGCCCCGCGATGCCGAATCGTGGCGGCCAGCCCGGTCAGTTCGGGGATAAAACGATCGTCATCGATGCGCAGCGTGCGCGGGGATGTGCGTCCGTCCTTGGCCACCGCCACATTGGCCACCACCACCAGGCCTGCGCCGGACGTGGCCAACCGCCAGTAATGCTCACGCAGTAACGGTGTCACCCCGCCGTCGGGCCGGGCATACCCCGTAAACAGCGGCAGGGCGGCGACCCTGTTTCTGCTCCGGCAGCCGCCAATCTCCAGAGGCGCAAAAAGCGGATCCTGTGCCATGGGCACCCCCTGGCGGGAATGTGACAAAACACGGGCCGCGGTTAGCGGCGCGGAATTACGCGCCCCGCCACAAAACGATCGCGGCCTAACCCGGCCCCATCCGTTTGGACATGAAGGTTCCTGTCATTTCGACGCCCCGGGCAGGGGACGGTTTACCTCGATCCATCTTCCGCTTGCCGCATCTCCATCCGGGCATGGCCAGACCGCGGCTTAACCGGCGTTGCTCCAATCCGGCACGAAGCGCCCCTGATCGGTCTTGCGGTAGGGCAGCCATGCCAGCCCGAACAGCTCCATTGAAATATCGGAAAGCTTGGGGGCAATGCGGATTTCCTCCAGCGTTTCGTTTTCAGGGTCGAACTGCATATCCAGTTTATCGATATCCTCCTGCAGACGGACTTCCAGTTCCGCCATCTGCTGTCCGACGGACGCCGCCCGCTCCTGGGCGCGGGCCACATCCATCTTCTCCTTTTGCATGCGGCCGGCCGATTTCATGGCCGATCCCACGCGGGAGGTCGATCGCGCACTGACGGCTTTGCGGCCCAGGAAGGCGCCCAGAATCGCCGTTCCAAACGAAATCACGGTATCCACCTGGCGCGCCTTGGCCTGCTCCGCTTCGCGCGCGATGGCCTGTTCGGCCGTCATCAACCTGTTTTTCAAGGTTTGAAACTGGCTGGCATATTTGCGCCGCAGCTTCTCCACCGCCAAGTCCCGCTGCTCGTGCAGGGCCAGCGCCATGCGGCTGCGGAAATCGCCCTCGCTCTCTTCCGGGGTGCTGGTCAGGTTCAGGGGCTTGCAGCGCAAAAGTGTGACGGGCTGGTTGGCCTTGGCCCAGCGCGTCAGATCTTTTTGCCATTTCCGATAGGCGTCGGGCTTGAGGGCCATGGCGGGCAGGTCCCCGTAACCGACACCGGACATGGGTTCGCTTTCCAGCGTGTCGGCATCGGCACTGAGCGCCACCGCGGCCTCCCAATCGAGGGGTACGGGGCCATCCTCCAGGGGCGCCGCCAGCGCCATCGAACGCGCCAGGTCTATCTGGTATTTGGCGCTGCTGTAATAGATCGTCATCTGGCCCAAAACGTACGGGACATACGTGCCTTTCTGACCGGCCCCCGACCCTTTGACAAAATAGACCGGGATGTCGGGCGGCACGGTTGGCGCGGCCTGCTGAATTTCAGACGCTTGAGCGGCATCCACGCGGGTCGCCTGCCCCGGTGCGGTTATCATCCCGGCATCGGCGGTTGGGGGATTGAGCTGTTTGATCTGCTCCCGGGTAAGCGGCCCTCTCAGATAGGACAGGGCCCAGCGGGATTTGAACACCACCGGCCCGTCTTCATGCACGTTGTGCAGCAGAAAGGTGCGGCTTTCCAGACCGGCCAATATCGGTTTGAGGCGCCCGGCATCCATGTGTCCGCCGAGGGCCCCGCCCTGGAGACCGTCCATGACGCGCATCTGGTCCCGCTCGGTCTGCAGGCGTCCGATCAACCAGGTGCCGGTGTTGGACAACCCCCGGTAGTCCAGGTCCACCGGGTTCTGGGTCGCCAGCACCACGCCCAACCCGAACGCCCGGGCCTGTTTGAGCAGCCGCAAGAGCGGTGTCTTGGAGGGCGGATTGCTGACCGGAGGGAAATAACCGAAAACTTCGTCCATATAGAGAATCGCCCGCAGGCTGGTGGTGCCGGGTTGGGTGCGCATCCAGCCCAGCAGTTCGTTCAGCAGCATGGACACAAAAAACATGCGTTGGGCATCCGATAGATGGCTGATGGTGAACACCGAAGCCCGGGGCTGGCCGGTCGGGGTATGCAGCAATTCGGGGATGCTGAGCGGGGTGCCCTCCAGCCAGGCGCCGAAGCCCGGCGCCGCCAGCAGGTTGTTGATGCGCATGGCCAGGGCAAAACGATCCTTGGCGGGATAGAAACTGTCCAGATCCATGATGCCGACCCGCTCGAAGGGCGGATTCTGGATGGCCTGGATCAAGCCGGCCAGATCCAGCCCCTGCCCTTCCCGCCAGGTGTGGCTGAAGATATTGGCCACCAGGATATGTTCCCGGCTGGAAAGGGGGTCGGCCTCCAGGTCCAGCAAGGCCATCAGGCTGCTGGTGGTGGTTTCGATGCGCTCGCCGAACAGATCCGGATCGTCGATGACCACCGCCGGTGGCGCATTGAACCGCCGCAGCAGGCTGACGGATGCCCCGGCGCTGCTGCCGGGGGTATAAATGGTGAGTGCGGCGGCGTTTTTCAGCCGAGCGATGCGCTCCGTATCCTGTCCCCACTGCGCCAGGCCTTCGGTCCATTTGCGCGCCTCGTCCGCGGCGTAGGCCGCCACCGTCTTGCCCTTGGCCAGCGCCTCCTGGGGGTTGACCCAGGGCTGCAGGTCTTCGGCCTGCATGCCGGGAAAGGTCAGCGCCAGATTGGTAAGATCGCCCTTGGGGTCGATGGCAATGACCGGAATTTTATCGAGCAGGGCCTCTTCCAGCAGGGCCACCCCCAGACCGGTCTTGCCGCTGCCGGTCATGCCGATGATCACGGCATGCGTGGTCAGGTCCTTGGAATCGTAAAGCACCAGCTCCGGCGGCCGCGGCTGGCCATCCATTTCGACTGTCTTCCCCAGGTAAAAACTTCCCAGCTTTTCATAAGTTTCCACAGGCACACTCCAGTTTTATTTTTTTCAGAACGGTGCAATGCGACGGAATCTTAATATATTCATTAGACGCTATTTGAAAATAGGATTTTGGTTCAAGATCAAGGCGGGCGAGGATTTTAAGCCGGAGGAATACGATCGTATTTCGAGGACTTGAAATCCTCGCCCAACACAGATATTGGGCCAAAAGACATTTTCAAATGGCGTCTATAGGATGTAAGGGACTTTCAGGTTATACCCCTTGCAAATCACGAACGTCTCCAGGGACTGCACATCTTCGACCTTGACGACTTCTTCGGTGTAGAATTGTTCCAACCCGTAGTCTTCTTTGAAAAGCACCACCAGGATCAAGTCATAGCGTCCGGTCACGACACTGACCGACACGACGCCCTTGAGGTGGCTGAATTCTTCCCCCTTGTTGAACATGTCGGTGGTTTTCAGCTTGACCCCGATGATGACCGGCTGGTGGCTGGGAATGGATTCCGGGTCGATCAGGCCGGCGATCTCCAGAACGCCCTGGTCCGTGAGCTGGCGCACACGGGAACGCACCGTATTCTCGGCCAGATTGAGACTTTCGGCAATCCGTTTGAAGGATTTGCGCCCGTTGCGCAGATGCTTGATGATGGCAATCGTGGTATCGTCAATCTTCATGATTCAATGGTGTCCGGTGGTTGACGGGTGCCCGTCTTTTCTACGGTTATTGCTGAACGGGTTCTATCTGAAAAAATGCTTCTATTTCACGCATCAATACATCAGGGGCTTCGGCCGGTATGGAATGGCCGATATCCGGAAGGGACCGGAAGTCGCCCCCCAGCTGTTCGGCCAGCGCCCGCGCCTGATCGCCGCTGACCAACGGGTCGTCTTCGCCGGTCATGACCAGCGACGGCAGGTGCTGCGCCGGCAGGATGGATTCGATGGAGGGGTAGCTGTCAAAGGCCGACAACAACCGAGTCATCTTCGCTTCATCGTTACGCTGTACCAGCGCTTCGGCGACCTTTGTCATGATGGCGTCGTGTTCCCGCAGAAAACGTTCGCCGAAAACCAGGGGCATCATGGCGTGCATGAACGCATCGAGTCCTCCGGAAGCCAGGGCTTCGCGCCATGCGGCAACGGCCCGCGCCATGCGCGCCGAAGACGACAACCCGATACTGAGCAGCACCAGCCCGGCGACACGGCGCTCCATTCGGCCGGCGGCGGCCAGACCGACGCGGGCCCCATGACTCAGTCCCACCAGCCCGCAGTGCTCGATCTCCAGGTGATCGAGCAGCTGAACCAGATCATACGCGTGCTGGGCCAGCGTCAAATGGCCGTCGCTGCAACCGCTGCGCCCCTGACAACGCGCATCGTAGAGGACGACCCGGCACCGGTTTTTAAATCCGAGCGCCATCGGCCGCCAGTTCGTCGTGGTCTGGGCCGTTCCGTTCAGGAAGATAATGGCCGGTCGGCCACTATCTTCACCGAACGCTTCGTAATGGAGACGCAGACCGTCCGCCAGGTCACAGAACGCCATTACACACGGCTCCAAATCGGCAGCGCACGTGTTCCACCGCCACAAGTTAAGAACGGGCCCGCTCTCTCAAATTGCCCATGCAAGGCCGTCCCATCGCCTCCTATCCCCGCAGACATGGCTTGCGGGCCGCCTGGGTTTCATCCATGCGCCGCACCTTGGTATTGCGGGGGGCCTCCTTTAACAGGGCGGGATTCTCTTTGGCCTCCTGCGCGATCTGCCGCATGGTGGCAATGAATTGGTCGATATTCTCCAGGGATTCCGATTCCGTCGGCTCGATCATGATGGCCCCGTGGACCACCAACGGGAAGTAAATCGTGGGCGGGTGGAACCCATAGTCGATCAGGCGCTTGGCCACATCCAGCGTCGTAATTTTATGCGCTTCCAGAAACTTGTCGGTAAAAACGCACTCGTGCATGCACGGCACATCGAAGGGCAGATGATAGACATCCTTCAGTTTCTCTTTGATATAGTTGGCATTCAAGACTGCGTGCTGGCTGACGTCTTTGAGCTTCGGTCCCATGGAAAGCATATAGCTGTAAGCCCGCACCATGATGCCGAAATTGCCGTAAAAGGCATGCAGCTTGCCGATGCTTTTAGGGAAGTCTTCGGAAAGGGCGTAGCTGTCGCCGGTTTTCACCACGCGGGGTGCCGGTAAAAACGGCTCCAGGCGTTTGCAGACACACACCGGACCGGAGCCCGGCCCGCCGCCGCCGTGGGGCGTTGAAAAGGTCTTGTGCAGGTTGATGTGCAGCACATCCACGCCGGCCCGGCCGAAGTCCACCACCCCCATCACGGCGTTCATGTTGGCGCCGTCCGCGTATACCAGCCCGTCTTTGGCATGGATGATGTCGGCGATGGCCTGGATGTGGGTTTCAAAAAGCCCCAAGGTGTTGGGGTTGGTCACCATGATGCCGGCGGTATCGTCGTCCATGAGGGCGCTGACCGCTTCGGGCAGCAACACACCGTCCGGACCGGTTTCGACCGGAACGGCTTGGTAGCCACACAAGGCCGCGCTGGCCGGATTGGTGCCATGGGCGGTATCGGGGATCAGGATCTTGGAGCGCGGTTTGCCCTGGTCCCGGTGATACGCGGAGAAGATCAGCATGCCTGCCAATTCGCCCTGGGCGCCGGCCGACGGCTGGACCGAGACGGCATCCAACCCGGCCACGTGCGCCAGGTGATGCTCCAGTTCGTAAATCAACTGCAGGGCGCCCTGGCACAATTCGCTCGGCACCAGGGGATGCGCGCCGCTGAAACCGGTCAAGGATGCCTGCCGTTCGTTGGTTTTGGGATTGTATTTCATGGTGCAGGATCCCAGCGGGTACATGCCGGAGTCGACGCCGTAATTCCAGGTGGACAGCCGCGTGTAGTGGCGCACCACTTCCACCTCGCTCAAATCGGGGAAATCCGGTCCGCCACCGGCCAGATTATCCGGCAGGGGCGCGGATGGCACGTCCCGACGGGGCAGCGAATAACCGGTGCGCCCCTTGCCGCCGCGTTCCCAGAGAAACGGTTCGTTCAAAATCAGTCCGCGTGTGCCGACGGATTCTTTCATGATTGCACCTCCTTGACGAGCGCATCCATGTCGTCTTTACTTCGGGTTTCGGTCACACAGAGGAGATAATGATTGGCCAGCTCCGGGTAATAGCACACCATGGGGACGCCGGCTAAAATCTTCTTCTGCAGAAGATCCCGCCACTGTCGATCGAAGCCCTCCGGAAATTTCACCACAAATTCATTGAAGGTGGCGGAAGCAAAAGGGATCTCCAGACCGGCGGCCTGCAGGGCGGATTTGAGATATTCGGCCTTGTCGTGATTCAGCGCTGCCAGTTCGCGAAAACCGGTGCCGCCCAGGGCCGCCATGTACATGCCGGCCGCCATGGCGCACAGGCTTTGGTTGGAACAGATGTTGGAAGTGGCCTTCTCGCGTCGGATGTGCTGTTC
Organism: uncultured delta proteobacterium; assembly: GCA_963850465.1. Taxonomy (GTDB): domain Bacteria; phylum Desulfobacterota; class Desulfobacteria; order Desulfobacterales; family UBA5852; genus JABZFP01. The sequence goes on along the minus strand of CAWKLN010000042.1, from coordinate 11,669 downwards.
CCGGGTGGAAAGGGTCAACACGAAGCCCCGCTGGCCATCGGCATCGACCGTCTGGCCCACGAGGCGACCGGGCAGATTGCGCACGTATTTCTGTTTGGCGGCAAAGATGCCCACCCCCGGCCCGCCGAAAGACTGGGGGATGCCCAGGCTCTGGCCTTCGCCGCAGACAATATCCGCATCCAGGTCGCCCGGGGCCTTCAGGAGTCCGTAGGCCAGGGGTTCACTGAAACTGGTAATGAAAATGGCATCCTGATCGTGAATGGCCTTGCCAGCCGCCGCCAGATCCTCGATGCAGCCGAAGAAATTGGGCGACTGCACCGCCACACCGGCCAGATCTTTTATCTGGCCCAGGCCGGAAAGATCGGTGGTGCCGTCTTCCCGGTAAGGCAGCCACACAATACTGAACTCGGTGGGCGCGAAATAGGTTTCGACCACCTTGCGGTAGTAGGGGTTCACCAGGGAGGACACGGCCACCGTTTTCTTCCGGCGGCCAATGCGGATGGCCATCAAGAGGGCCTCGGCCACGGCCATGGCCCCGTCATATAGCGAGGCGTTGGCCACATCCATGCCCAGCAGGCGGCACACCAGCGTCTGGTATTCAAAAATGCCCTGCAGGGTGCCCTGGCTCATTTCGGGCTGGTAGGGGGTGTAAGCGGTGACGAACTCCGAGCGGCTGAGCAGGTAGCGGGTGACTTCCGGAATGTAGTGTTGATAACTGCCGGCGCCGGCAAACATCTTATAATCGGCCGACGATACCATCCGCCCGGCCAGCCCGGCCATGTGGTCGTTGAGTTCCCACTCGGTCAATTCCGGGATATCCAGTGTGTCGACGCGCTTGCAGTCATCGGGGATGGTGCTGAAGAGTCCGTCCAGATCCCGCACCCCCACCGCCTGAAGCATCGTCGCGATGTCCTTGGGTGTATGGGGTAGATATCTCATTCGCCTAATCCTTTCAGCATATCGAGATATGCGGCACGATCCATCATTTGGTCATATTCGGACGGGTCGGAGGCCTTGATCTCGAGCATCCAACCCTCCGTGTAGGGAAGGTTGTTGACCAGTTCGGGGGCATCTTCCAGAGCGTCGTTGATGGTGACCACCTCGCCGCCCAAGGGCATGAACAGCTCAGACACGGCCTTGACCGACTCTACGGTGCCGAATTCGTCGCCGCTCGCGAAACGATCGCCCGGTTCCGGCAATTCGACGAACACGATATCCCCCAGTTGATCCTGGGCGAAATCGGAGATGCCGATCTGAAACGTTTCCCCTTTTTTGCGCGCCCACTCGTGGTCCTTCGTATAGCGGACGTCTTCGGGCAGGTTAACTTCGCTGAGCTCTTTCATGGATCAATCCTCCTTTGGTTACAGCATCGTATGGATGGGTTGGCGTGCGGTTCGATCCGGTCGGATATCCGCAACGATCCGAACCTCAATTCGGCGACGGTTGTCTTGCAAGATGATCCGCGTATCCAGCGGCAGCGGATCCGCCACCCGCACAAACCCGCAGCAGAGTCCACCGCCCGTAAACCCTTCCGGCCCATCAGGGCTGCTGACGCTGAAGACGCGGTCGCCGTGCCATCCGATGGCCATGTCGGTGACACAGGTCAATACATCCCCGATGACCCGGTCCGCGGCATCCCGCACCTCGGCCGGCAGGGTCACTTTGCGCAGATCATGTCCGACAAACGGGTAGGTATAAGGTGCGTCGCCTGTTTCCAGGGCCGCGCCCCCCAGAAAGGTTTTGGTGAACCCTTTCCGCGCCGGCGTGTAAGGAAGCGCAAAAAGCCAGGGGTGATGACAGAAGGGCCAGTCCCCGATGTCCTGGTGGGACAGGGGCAAAACGGCGCCGGCGCGCAGAGAATCCCGCGCGGCAAGCCCACAGGGGATCGCACCATACCTGGTGCCCGCCGCCATGACGGTCTCCCAGACGCTGATGATCGTCTCGGCCGACGTAAAAATCTCGAACCCGAATTCACCGGTATAGCCGGTGCGCGACAGCAGCAGCGGCACGCCGTCACGGGTGACGACACGTCCGCAGGACGGCATCGTTTCACTGAAACCGCCCTTGAAGGCGAAATAGGGCATGGCCTCGAACACCTGTTCCGGGTCGGCCAGCACATCGCGCATCATTCTGGCCGCCATGGGGCCCTGGACATCCATCTTGCCGAACTGCCCGGAAAGGTCTCGTACACGGACGTCGCGATCCGCCCGATGGCGTTCCAAGTGTGTTGCGACACGCTGGCCCATGCCGGCATTGACCACCACCAGAAACGCCTCCCCAGCCAGCATAAAGACAATCGCATCATCGATCACGTGCCCCTCGGCGGTCAAAAAAGCACCGTAAACCGCCCGGCCGGGTTTCAGGGGCGTCTGGCGCGGCCCCAGGCAGGCCGTCAGATCTTTGGTGAAACAATACTGCAACAGGTCAAAGGCCCCGGGGCCCTCCACCAGGACCACGGCCATATGGCTGGTATCAAAAATGCCGGCATGCGTCAGAACAGCCAGGTGTTCGTCTTTGGCGGAAGCGTACCACAGGGGCATGTCGTAACCCCCGAAAAGGGCCATGCGGGCTCCGTGCTGCTCATGCCAGGAATGCAACGGCGTTTTCTTAGGCGCCATGATCATTTCTCCTGTAGAGAATGGGCAGCATTTGACGGCGGTACGCGGCACAGGGTCGGACATCGGATAGAAAATCGAGATGAGCGCCCCTCGGTCCGGGCCGCGATTTCCGTATCGAGGGTGATGCATTCAAAAGGATAACGATCACCGGTTAGAATTGAAAGGTGGTGATGACGCCACGGCGGCCCTTGATACAAGGGGGAGATCGGCGGTTTGGTCATCACAGCCAGCCGGTCGAATTGGAGGCCAATCAATAATCGCCAAAAATTGATTGATACGTAAATTTTGATATATAATATTCATGTAATAATCAACATAATTTTTAATTTTTATCATATATTAATATTTTTGACCGTGCGTCCACATTTGCCAGCGTTGACGCTGCGCCGAAACTCGATATAATCGGCTCATTTTGAATTCTTCGTTGCCTGCAGCGGGGATGGATCAAATCACAAATCGTTGGAAGCAAAGTGCCGGGCGGAGGCCGAAGGCCCGCGCCGGAATCTCGTAACACCCGGTAGCTTGCTGCCGGGATAAGAATTTTCAGCGCTTGGCTGCTTTTGTTATCATGTTGCGATGAATCGCACGGCCTGAAAAGCATTTCCGACCAACCGAGGAGAACGCGAATGACCCATCGCATTTGTGTCATGGGGGCCGGACCGGGCGGCTACGTGGCGGCCGTGCGCGCGGCCCAACAGGGGGCGGATGTGACCCTGATCGAAAAAGAAAACCCCGGCGGCACCTGTCTCAACTGGGGCTGCATCCCGTCCAAGGTTCTCATCACCACAGCCGAACTTTTCGAACGCTTCCACCGCGCGGCCGATTTCGGGATTACCTTGCAGGGCAGCGTCACCGTAGACATGGCCCACCTGATGGCCCGCAAGGAAAAAGTCATTCAGGACCAGATCAAGGGCCTGCACAAGCTCTTCGATCATCACCGCATTCGATATATCAATGGCACCGGCCAGATCCTGAAGACGGGCATGATCGAGGTCCCCCAGCCCGATGGCCCCGCCACGGCCGTGGCCTGGGATCGCCTGATCCTGGCCACGGGGTCCCGCCCCCTGGATCTTCCCGGCCTGGCGGTGGACGGGCGGCGCGTCCTGTCGAGCAACGATGCCCTGGCACTGAACCGGCTGCCGCCATCGATCCTGATTGTGGGCGGCGGTGTGGTGGGGTGCGAGTTCGCCCATATCTTCGGCGCCCTGGGGGCGCACGTCACGGTGGTGGAGGCCCTGGACCGCCTGCTGCCTTTGCCGTCGGTGGATGCCGCCTGCAGCAAGGTTCTCCAACGCGAAATGAAAAAACGGCGCATGCAATGGTTGACCCACCGCACTGTCCAATCCATCAGCGAAACCCAGCAGGGGCTGCGCGTCATTATCGGACCGTCACCCTTCAACGAGAATCCCAGCGCCAAAGAAAAAGAACCCGTCGAAATCACCGTGGACACCGTTCTGGTGGCCGTGGGGCGCACGCCCAACACGGACGGCATCGGGCTGGCGCAAACACGCGTGGAGATGGATGAGCGGGGCTGGGTTAAAACCGACGACCGCATGCAAACCGCCGATCCTGCGATTTTCGCGGTGGGGGATGTGTTAGGGCCGTCACGCGTCATGCTGGCCCACGCGGCCTCGGCCGAAGCGCTGGTGGCGGCGGACAACGCCCTCGGCGGCGACCGCCGGATGAATTACCATGCCGTTCCCGGCGCCATATTCACCTCCCCCGAAGTGGCCACGGTCGGCCTGACCGAAACACAGGCGCGGGCCGGCGGGCATGCCGTGCGGTCGGATGAAGTGCTGTTCCGCACTCTGGGCAAGGCCCAGGTGCTGGGCGAGATTGCCGGACAGGCCAAAATCGTGTCCGATACAAGCACCGGCCAGATACTGGGCGTCCACATCATCGGCCCCCACGCCACCGAGTTGATTGCCGAAGGCACCCTGGCGGTGAACAAGGGGCTTACGGTGGAAGATCTTGTGAGCACCATCCACGCGCATCCCACCCTGGCCGAAATCATGTGCGAAACCGCCATGAAAGCGGTTGACCGGCCGTTGCATGGTTAATCGGGAGCAAATCGGCATAGGGCTGATCGTCCGGGAAGGATGGGAACATGCGGGTTCCCTCCCCGGCCGGTGGATTTCCTCTAGTCTGACCGGCACAATGCGGTTGTCAGCCGTTACGCCGTCACCTTGATGATCACCAGCGTAATATCGTCCGTGGGGAGAAGACCGGCGGTGTAGTCTGCCAATTCCCTGTAGACGGCCGCCACGATACCCGCCGCACTCAAACCGGCATGGCGTCGAATGACCTCACAAAACCGCTTTTTGCCGAAGATGACCCCCTGGCTGTTGCGGGCCTCCCAGATGCCGTCCGTTCCGATCGCCAGGATCTGGCCCGGGCCAATGCCGGATTTCGCATATTCCCGATACGCGTACTGATCGTCGACCCCCAGCGCCAGTCCTTGTCCCTTCAGCGCTTCGAATCGATCGGTGGCCGGATCATACAGGATGGCCGGGTCGTGCCCGGCGCGCACCCAGCGCAAATCACGATTGCCGACGTTGATGCTGAGATAAAACAGCGTCATGAAACGCCCCGTGTCCAGGACATCCTGCGTCAAGTGGCGATTCATCTCCGTTATGATCTGCGAGATGGCGCCGCACTGGGCGGCGCGCATGCGCAGAAAACCCCTGGCCGTGGCCATGAGCAGGGCCGCCGTGGCGCCGTGGTCGGTCACATCGCCGACCACCACGCCGAAATGATCGTCCACACACGCGGTAACCGGCAGATAGTCGAAATAGTCACCGCCGATTTCGTCACAGGCCACGGTCTTGCCGGCAATATCGAAACCTTCGATTTCCGGGCTTTGGCTCGGCAGCAGACTCTTCTGGAACTCTCCGGCAAGGGCCAGGGACTTCTTGTGTTCCGTTATATCGGTAACGAACAGCATGGTGCCAATGACGGCCCCCTTATCGTTGCGCAGGGTGTTGCTGTGGACCAGGACCGAAACCCGCCGGCCTTCGCGGGAAAGCAGGACGCTTTCGAACTCGTTGTATTCCCCGGCAAACAAATCCTGCTGGTTGGCCAGAAGAAAAGACCGCGCATCGGCCGCGACGAAATCGATGAGGGTTTGGCCGATGATCGCTTCACGCCCGTAACCGAGCATGCGGCCGCAAGCCTTGTTGACGTCCGTAATGGTCAGGTCGTGCCCCAGCAGCAGAAACCCCTCCCCGGTGGTTTCCACGATCCGCCGATATTTCTCCTCCCTTTCACGAATGCCCCTTTCCGCCCGGACGCGGCGTAGTTCGGCGGAGGCCCGGTCCGCAAAAATCCTAAACAGTGTCAAGGCGCGCGGTTCTTCCGGCATGGGGCGATTGTCCAGGACCGCCAGATTGCCGATAATCTGGCCATCCACGTCGACTAGCGGCAACCCCATGTAGCTGACCGCCCCCATGTCCCGCAGGCCCGGCCTATCGGGAAAAATATCCAGCATATTGTCCGGATGGTGAATCAATCCGGCGCTTTCAATGACCTGCTGGCAGGGGGTTCCGTCAACTGGGCATTTCCAAATCCTCGATCATCTCGCCATCCACCCAGAAGGCCAGGGCCTTCAGCATACGCGTTTCTTCGATAAATTCGGTCACCCAGGCGCTGTGAGTGTTCAAGGCCTTGGCCAGGTTTTCGACAAGCGCGATAAAAAACCGCTCGCCGGTCTCCGTGGCGGTGCCAGTCAGGATGGCGCGCAGCGCGGCATCTTCATCAGGTACGCGTAAAGGAAGGTGTTCATGTCGTTCCAGCATCGGCGGCTGCTCCTTGCGGGCTAGGGTGGTTCGTAAAGCTCTGGTCGCTGCTTGCGCGTGTTGATCCGCCATGAGGTCAGAGCGTCACGTACCCAGGATAGGCGGGCGGCTTGCACTGATAACATTGCCGTCACTGTTATCTTCACTAAGCATTCGTTGGGTCCCGTCAATGCAGTCGCGTACTGCTCCTCGCCTGTCAGCAAACTTATAAAGCGACACAGCGCCCTTCCAAACACGCCCTTTGCGCCCGGATTCTTCAATAATAACTGTATCATTCGTTCTGTGGAGAACTTTCTGTGAGTTGACAGCCTTATCGTTATCGGGTAATTGTGACCCACACAAAAAAGGTAGTGGTAGTAAAATGAAAAACGCGGTTATGCGGCAAGCTCAAGATTTCTCTTCTTAGAGCCCGCCAAGAACACTCTTCTTCCCTCTATCAGATTCACCCTATGACCGGCTGGTGGGAATATGGAAAAGGAGCCTGGCAAGCCTTCTTTCTTGGGTCGTCTTCCGTCCGATCTCGGCCTCCTGGCCGGCAGGGCCTATCAATTTGTGGCCACTATCGGCGAAGAGGCATTCGAGCTGATCGTTACCCTGTGGATAATGATCATGGTGGAACGCGCCTACGGTCAGCAAGGCGTGGGTATCTATTCCTATCTGATGGCGCTGTTGTTTATCGCCCGTTACATGGCTAACTTTGGGGTGGCCCGGCATGTGGAACATGAAATTGCCGTCATCGGTAAAGACGGCCCCCATCGGCAAAGACTTATCACTTCAGGGTTCCAGACGACGGTCGCCACCGGCTTGACCGCGGCCATCCTGCTGCTGGCCACGGCGGGATTCGACACGAGCCACACCCGCATCGAGGAACGGGTGGTGGCCTATTTGATTATCGGCCTGGTTCTCCCGCTGGCCAATCTGAATTATTTTAAACTGTCGATCCTGCAGGGTTTGGGCCGGCATGCCCGGGTGGCCCATCTGCGGATGTACCGATACGGGCTTCTTCTGAGTTTTATATGGGTATTGGCCCGACTGCATGTGCCGCCGTCCTATCTGCTGCTGGCCTATCTGTTCATTGAAATCTTCATGGTGGTCATGATCCGGCGGCATCTCAAACTGCCCGGCATCAAGGCAATCTGGCAACACCCCCGTCATATCGTGGACACGCTCAAGCGCGGGAACGCCTATTTATTCACCGACAATGGCCTCGATGTCCTGCTGAACCTGGATCTTTTTGTGCTGGGCTTGTTCGTGTCCGCCTGGGATCTGGGGGTGTATGCCGAAGCGGCTGTTATCGTAAGGTTTTTTCTGGTGATACCGGCCGGTATCAAGCCTATTTTGCGTCGCCGGTACAACAGGATGGCCGCGCAGGGCGAAACCACGGCATTGTATGCCCGGGTGCGGCGCGGGACATCGGTTTTGTTCAGCCTGCATGCCATCCTGGCGGTGTGCGTTCTGCTGACGTATCCTGTGGTGCTCAATTTTTTCTTTAATACGTCGGGCGAGGAAATGTTGTCTTTCAGGATTTTCTCGGTATTTGTCCCGGGACTTATCTTCTACGGTGCGTTTTCCGCCCAGGACCCCCTGTATGAATCCGTAGGCCAGGTGGCGCATTTAAGACGCTTGACCATAATCACATCGGGGATCAATTTGTTATTGACCTTCTACCTGGTCCCTGTGGCCGGATTCTTCGGTGCCGCGATAGCGACAATGCTCACCATGCTGCTCTATTGCGGTTTATTCGGACGCGATCTAACGCCGCCGATCCAACTTGATAAAATGACCTATATGGTGGCCGGCCTGGCAGTTTACCTGGTTTATACAATGTTTGATGGGTGGGCGCTGGGCGTCGCCGCCAGCTACTGGCTGGCGCCGGTGCTATTGTGGCTGCTTTTTTATCTGATCGGTATGTTTGGTGCGCCCTCCGCGCAATCGGCGTCCGAAAATGCGGCTGTTTGAAAAAAATGATGCTGTTAAACCGGCATTAAAATAGACATAATGCCCGTCGTCCCGGCGCAAGCCTGGAGGAGATTCCGGCTTCCGCCGGAATTACAACCTATGGGATTAATCCACCGGATTGATAGTGAGGGGGAGCGAAGCCTATCGGTCCATACGCATCGATTATTCGAATTTTTAACCTCGGACTATGTCAAAGGAGAAGTAAACCATGGTTGATGAACCCATAAACTTCGGCGAAGCCTTAAAGAATATCAAGTCGCCATTTAAGATTCCCAAGGTCAAATTGCAGCTTTCACGCGGCATCAAGATCCTGATCGTCGTTCTGGCTGTTCTCCTGCTGGCCTATAACGTCTTGTTTGTGTACGTGGAACCCAACGAATTCGGTATCAAGGTGGTACGCATGGGCATCAACCGCGGTGTCCAGCAGAAAGTCTACACCGCCGGTCTGAATCTGGTTATTCCGGGAATTCAGCAGATGTATCGCCTGCCACGGGATGTACAGGTCCTGGAATTGACCGCCTTCCCCGATACGGCGGCCGACGCCGCGCGCAAGGACAAGGCGGCGCATATTCAGACCTCGGACGGTTTTTTTGTGGATGTGGATGTGTCGATCCTGTACCGCATCGAAGATCCGTACCTGGTGTTTACCAAGATCGGACCGGGCTCGCTGTTTGAGCATAACGGTATTATTCCGAAGGCCGAACCGGCCTTGAAAGAAACCCTGGGGAAGTTGACGACGGAAGATTTCTATAACAGCCCCAAGCGCGTTGAAAAAGCGCAGGAAGCCCGCGATGTGCTCAACCGGGAACTGGCGCCCAAAGGTATTCACGTCGAGCATGTGCTCGTGCGCTATTTCAAGTACAGCCAGGAAATCCAGAAAAACATCGAAGAGAAGAAGCTCAAGGACCAACTGGTCTTTACCAACCAGGCGGCCGGCCGGGCCGCCAAGGAGGAGGCCGAATTGAAGAAAATTGTCCAGGAAGGCCGTGTCTCTGTCGATGTCGAACTGGAGCAGGGGCAAGCCTATGTGACGCGCAAAATCGCTGAGAAGGATCTCTATGTCCGCACAAAAAAAGCTGACGCCAACCTGCTGGTTAAATTGGCGGAAGCCGAAAAAGTACGTCTTAAAAACGACGCACTGAAAGGGATCGGGGCCGAGCGCATGGTGGGTCTTAAGATGGCGGATGTCTATAAAGGAATGGATCTGATTGTGCTTCCCAGCGACGGTCGGGCCGGCGTTAACCCGCTCGATTTGGATAACGCACTGAAGCTCTTCGATGTGCGCAAGGGAGGTGCTCAATGAAACGTACCCTATCCATAACACTGGCATTGATCTGGCTGTGGGGTCTAACCGGTTGCGTGTTGTACACTACGAATGAAACCGAAGTCGGGGTGCGCACCAAGAAGTTCAGTTTAGTGGGCGCAACGGGGGTCGAAAACAAATCTTATTCGCCCGGGTCCACCTACTTTTTTATTCCCTTTATCAATGATTGGCATACCTTTGATACCAAGCTCCAGAACCTGGAAATGGTCTATGAGCGGGGGCGCGGGGACCGCCGGACGCGTGACGACCTTCTTTTTAAGACCATCGACGGTAACGACATCAGCCTGGACGTCATCATCGCCTACCGTATCGATGCCGAGAGGGCCCCGTATATATTGCAAAATGTGGCCAAAAGTGACCGCACCCTACGCGATAAGATTGTGCGCACGGTGGCGCGCAGCAAGCCCCGTGATATTTTCGGCGAGTTGACCACCGAAGAATTCTACGTGGCCGACAAACGCGAATTGCAGGCCCAGCGGGCCAAGGACATCCTGCAGGAAATGCTTGGTCCCATGGGCATCGTGGTCGAAAAGGTGCTCACCAAGGACTATCGTTTCAACCAGGAATATCAAAAAGCCATCGAAGACAAAAAAGTGGCGGATCAGCAGGTCCAGAAAAACAGATCCGCACAGCACGCGGCCCTGGAGGAGTATCTCCGCAAACTGGAAGAGGCCAAGGGTGAGGTCAATAAAATGGTCGCCGATGCCGATGGCGTGTACCGCAAGGCCAAAATCGAGGCCGACGTCTATTATGAAAAACAAAAGCTGCTGGCGGAGGCCATCCGGGCCGAAGGCATTGCCGAAGCCAAGGGTATTCAGGAAATGAACAACGCCCTGGCCGGAACCGGAGGGGAGGCGCTTGTCAAACTGCAGATCGCCGAGGCCCTGCAAGGCAAAAAAATCATGCTCCTGCCGGTGTCCGAAGGCGGCATGAACCTCAAGACAACGGATATCAACCAGTTGATCAACACCATGGGGGTCAAGTCGCTTTCGAAAGGAAACGCAGCTTCGAAGTAGACAAGGTTTGTATGGCTTCACCGACAAAAGGCGGCAGGCCTCAGCGATGGGTGGCGACCTTAGCCGAACATAGGGCGGGCAGATCGATTTCCGGGTGCGGGCTTGTCGCTTCGTTGTTGGTTATACATAAACGCGAGGGGGCTTCTTTACCGCCATTTCTGTTGGCCCAGCCGCAGCTTAACCGGCCGGCTTTCCAGCACAAGCGGAAATGCCGGCCTGATTTCCATATGCAACCCGCTACCCATTTGTGCGCCTGACGGAAGCAACGGGTCTACCCAACACAGGTTAGACGTTGGCCAACAGTTTATCTTCTATCCCTTGACCATTTTACTAACAAGATACCCTTTTCCCAGATCTTCCGGCGATTACCCCATTGACAGACGTCGAGTAGTTGGATATTGATCTGTCGATCACCATTCTCATCTTCAAGCCCTTCTCCAGCGCCTTGACGACGTGCATGCAACCATGGAGGATTGTGAGCCATGTTGAGGGAGCTTCTTAAATTACCCAGCTAATAGACCGCTATGATTTTTTAGGCGATCTTTCTACCAGACCCTGTAAATAGCTTCTCATCTATTTCAAGATAACGGTGTGATAATTTTGGCCGCCGGTGGCGATCATGACCTGATGTATGTCACGAGGCATGCAAAGGAGGTTGGCATGACAACGTTGAGGGGTTGCTCTTATCTTGTGATGGCGACGATCATCTTCCTGGGGACCATCGATCACTCCCGGGCTCAGACCACGGAACCCATCCTGCGAATGGAGTTGGGCACGCACAATGCGGGCATCTTCGCCCTCGCCATGGATCCGGCCAACCGGATCCTGGTGACCGGTTCCGAAGACAAGACCATACGGGTGTGGGACATCGCCAACGGCGCCACCCTGCTGCGCATTCTGCGACCGCCGGCCGGCGATTGGGAGCAAGGGCAAATCTTCGCCGTCGCCCTCGCCCCGG
>CAWKLN010000041.1:0-79026 GCA_963850465.1 uncultured delta proteobacterium | reverse complement strand
TCCATTCGGTTTTTAAAAAAAAAAAAAAAAAAAAAAAAAAGAAAAGAAACGGAATGGGGCGGTGTGGTGGGGTGTGGTGTGGAGGAGCGAGGAGTGGAGGCTCGGCCGGGCGCGCCGGGCGGCTAGGCTGAAACTACGAACCCCAACCCATGGTGAGCCGGGTTTTTTTTTTTTTTTTTTTTTTTTTTTTTTTTTTTTTTTTTTTTTTTTTTTTTTTTTTTTTTAATGGAATCGAAAGGGGATCGGGCTGGTCGAGGCTGGTGACCTGCACACCTGCACAAACCTGCACATGTTGGCTAATTGCTAATCGGCTAATTTTTTTTTTTTTTTTTTTTTTTTTTTTTTTTTTTTTTTTTTTTTTTTTCTTTCTTTCTTTCTTTCTTTCTTTTCCCCTCCTCCCTCGGCTTGCTTGGCCTTGCTGTACTCTTTTCTTTTCTTCCTGTCTCTTTCCCTTCCTGTCCCTTTGGCGTTGCCTTGCCATTCTTTTCTCCTGTCCATTTGTTTCTTGCCATTTTTGCCATGTCTTTGTTTTGTTCTTCTCCTTCTCCTTGCCGCCGTACCCGGGCCCGGATCCTGGGAAGCCTGATCACCGCTTTGAAAAAGCAATCGCTAGAAGGAGCTACCCGGTTTGTATATTTTTCAATCGATCGCGCAGCCCAAAGTTCGCCGATGGGCGACTGATCAACCTCGGGTTGTTAGAACACCGCGCGGCTCCCGGAGGCCGTTTCGGAGGGCCTTTTAGATACCGACAAGTCGGTTCGGATGGCCGCGGCCACGAACGCCGGGCTGTATGACGATCCAGCCATTCTGAGTGCCCTGGAAGACTTTTATGAAAAGCACCGCCTTAACTTGGTGAAAGAATGCTTGCAGCAGAAGTTCGAATCGGTGTCCCGAGAGGCACGGTCCCGGTCTCCGGAACGACCATCTCCTCTGGCGTTGACGGAAACGATCATCTGACCGACAACGGCGAGTGCTAAAAGGGGTTCACCACTTCCTCGAATAGCAGGAGATGCTGGTAGATGATCGCGACGTGGATCGCGGTGCCCGCCAGGACCAGAATGCCGCGTTGGGGACATTCATATAGAAAATGCTTTTTTCGGTTGATCCATTGCACCATTTACATTCCTCGCCAAGCCTGCCTAAACTCCCCGGTGCCGTGCACCAAATGATTGTCCAGGGGATTGAACGTCGCAAGATCGGGTAGCGTCGAGAACCTTTGCGCTTTTGAATACGGCCGCTATTGGTTCCGGCCGCAACTTTTTTATTTGGATAAACGGCGGCACCCCGCTTTTTGCATTTCAACGCAGATTTTGATATCACCAACTCGATTTACCATCACAACCAGCCGGTACACTCGAAGGGTGTCTGTTCCAACCCGCAAAATGCACTCTGGTTAGATCGGTAAAAAGTCATCACAGATGCTGACCAACATTTTTTAACCAACAGAATTCAGGGAGAAGGTTATGTACGCAGTCGCCATAAACGGAAGCCCGCGCAAGGCCGGTAATACGGAAATCCTCCTTAAAGAGGTCCTCGGTCAATTAGATGACGCAGGCTGGGAAACAGAGCTTGTCAAAGTTGGCGGAACCGCCATACGCGGTTGTACTGCCTGTCAGAAGTGTTTTGAAAACAAGGACAAGGCCTGCGCCGTTAAAAAGGATAAATTCAACGATATTTTTTCAAAACTGCTAAAGGCCGATGCCATGATTCTGGGATCGCCAACCTATTTTGCGGCGGTGTCGGCTGATTTAAAGGCCTTGATTGAAAGGGCGGGCTATGTCGCCTATGCCAACGATCATGCGTTTACCGGAAAGATAGGGGCCGCCGTCGTGGCCGTCCGGCGGGGAGGCGCAACCCATGTATTCGACACCATCAACCATATGTTCCAAATGAGCCGCATGATCATTCCGGGTTCAACGTATTGGAATATGGGCTATGGCCTGAGTGAAGGCGAGGTGCGTGGAGACGAAGAGGGCCTGGCCAACATGCGTCACATCGGAAAATGCATCGATTGGCTTGGCAAGGCCATCAAACCCAATTTGTCCACTTATCCGAAGGGCTGAACATTTTAACAGACGGAAATAATCGGAGGACTGTCCTTTTCAGGGTCGACAGACAGCAGAGAACGGGCGTATTTTAGACCCGCGGTAAAAAGGGCTACCGATTTCAGGAAATAAAGATAGACCCCCCAGTCTCAGGAAGGTCACGGTCATCAGGCGCAAGACCGTGATTTCCGGCAGCCCCGCCCCTGTCGGTGACTGACGAATTGATGAGGTGGTGCCTGCGGGACCACCAGATTGCTTGCAGGTGATGGCATGCGGTTGAATGAGATAATTATGAAGTCCGGCATCCTTTCATGGGCACTGACCGCCGCGGTTCGTCTGTGGTTTGGGACGGTACGCGTCGATATTTTAAACCGGACACGGTTCGACCAGGTTGCGCGGGATCCGGCGACGGGCAATTTCGTGGCCGGGGCCTGGCACCGCAATGCCATTTTTCTATTCTACTACTTCCGCACCCTTGGCCCTCGTGGCGTCATGATCAGCCGCAGTAAGGACGGAGACCTCGTGGCGCAGGTCGCCCGCCGGTTCGGGTACACCACCATGCGAGGGTCATCTTCGAAGGGTGGTACCCAGGCCCTTCAGCTGATGATCGCTTACATGAAAGAAACCCACGAAAAGCGGTTATGTGGAACCCCGGTTGACGGCCCCCGCGGCCCGGCCCGCATAATGAAAAAAGGGATGCTGGCGGTGGCCAAGGAAACGGGTGTCTTATTTGTCCCCGTCGCCTGTTCCGGAACCCGTGTCCTGACGTTTCACAAGGCATGGGACAAAACGATGATTCCGCTGCCGTTCAGCAAAATGGTCATAGATTTTGGCGAACCATTTCGAGTTGCATCCGATGCCGATGATGCGCAATTGGAAATCCTGCGTCGTCGCGCAGAGCAGGCGCTGAATGACATGACCGACAACCTCGATAGAATCTGCGGGTATTCGTTGTCAATGCACAGACGTAAATAGAGGGGTTTTGATTGCCCGTGCCTGAGAGCCTCTCTATCGAAAGATCAGCGGTCCCAGGAAAATAGATAAGCCCCCAACCCCAGGAAGGTGCCGGTCATCAGAAGCAGCACCGTGATTTCCGGCAGCACATCCACCAGGCCGGCCCCGTCGTTCATGATCTTGCGGATGCCTGTGAGCAGGTGCGTCAGGGGAAAGGCCTGGGCCACATGCTTCACCCATGCCGGCGCCCCTTCGAGAGAAAACCACACTTCGGAGAGAAACATCATCGGCCATGATATAAAATTCAGGGTGCCGGTGGTAAACTCTTCGCTGGTCCCCCGTGCCGCCAGGACAAGCCCCATCGCGGTCAGGCTCAGACTTCCCAGAAAAAACAGGATAAAGATATCGCCGATCGAGCCTTCCACATGGAAATGGAAAATCAGATCGCACCCGAACCAGACCACCAGAAGGGTAAACATCAGGAGAAAGAGTCGGGACAGCATCTGGGCACTCAAATATTCAAACGCGGTCAGAGGCGTGGCCTTCAGCCGCCGGAGCGCACCGTTTTTGCGGTAACGGACAACGATGTAGCCGACCCCCCACAGAGCGCTGAACATCATGTTCATGGCTAAAATACCGGGAAACAGCCAGTCGATATAGCGTATTTCGGCGGTATGGATCTTCTCCTTGTGGAGCAGGTCCGGATTGGCCTCCCCGGTAAGACCGGCCTGGAAGATCTTTTCAGCCAGATAACCCTTGGGGGAAGATTCATTGATCCAGTACTGGTGGGGGGGCGGACCGGTTTTTATTACAAGATCGACTTTGTGGTGGCGTAGCTTCTCCATGGCCTCGGTGTGGGAAGCAAACCCCACGAACTGCAGGAAGCGTGTTTCCTTGAATGCTTCGGGCAGGTCCAGGGATGCTAAGGCTGTGGCGCCCGGTGGAGCCGGAAAAACGCCGATCTTGTACTCGGTATGCCCCCTTCCGCCAAAAAGGATGCCGAAACCGGCCACCAGCAGAAATGGAAAAAGAAAATTCCAGCCGAAAGACGCCCGGTCCCGGAAGAACTCCCAGTTGCGGGCCTTGAACATGATCCAGATCCGTTTGATGCGCATGCGCTAATCCCGTAAGTGTCGACCGGTCAGGTTGAGAAAAACATGCTCGAGATTCGGTGAGTGCACCGACATGTCGGACAAATCGACCTGGACGGAGAGGAGTTGTTTGAGACAATCGTCGATATTGGACGTTTGAATGTGCACAGCACCGTTTATTTCCTGTACCTTGAGTGGCAGCGATTCGAGCGGCTGTTGGAAACTGCCCCGCGGCAGAACCACGGTCACACCTTCGCAATGGGCGCGAATCAGGGCTTCCGGGGCCCCCTGGGCGATGATGCGGCCGTGGTCCATGATGGCGACCTCGTCGCAGAGTTGCTGGGCCTCTTCCATATAGTGCGTGGTCAGAATAATGGTTTTGCCCGAGGCCTTGATGGCGTTGACAATATCCCACAGGTTGCGCCGGGCCTGGGGATCCAGGCCGGTGGAAGGCTCGTCCAGAAAAAGCAGTTGCGGCCGGTTCACCAGCGCCAGGGCCAGCAGGAATCGCTGCCGTTGACCGCCGGACAGGTTTTCATGCCGCTGGTGTTTGAACTCCTGCAGCTGGCATCGTTCCACCAGGGAATCCAGGTCTTCCGTGTCCTCATAAAGCGCCTTGAAAACCTGCAGCGTCTCCCATACGGTCAGCATGGCCAGCAGCGATGTCTGCTGGAATTGAATGCCGACCTCATTCTTAAAACTCGGGGTGCGGGGTTGGCCTTTGTACAAAATATCGCCCGCGGTGGGCACCAGGATATTTTCGATCACCTCCAGGGTGGTGGTCTTGCCGGCGCCGTTGGGCCCCAGCAGTCCGAAACAGGTGCCCGACCCGATGGCAAAGCTGACGCCGTTTACCGCCACCAGACGGCCGTAGGTTTTGGTGAGGTCTTTAACCTCG
Organism: uncultured delta proteobacterium; assembly: GCA_963850465.1. Classification (GTDB taxonomy): domain Bacteria; phylum Desulfobacterota; class Desulfobacteria; order Desulfobacterales; family UBA5852; genus JABZFP01. Next base: position 74,038 of record CAWKLN010000041.1, on the reverse strand, counting down.
AGGATGGGCAACATCGTATCGTGTCCTTTCAAAGAAAATTGCCAGAGCAATTTGAAACATTTTTACCCGCTTGGCAACCCCCCGTTGTCACGGATGGCGACAAACGATCGAGCGTGCCATCCCACATCCCATCGATTCACAGGAAACAACTCTTTTGAAACCGGGACGGTTCTGCTATCTACCTACAAGATTATCGAATTGCTTGTTTTTTCGAATTCATCGGGCATCGACAGGAAAAAAAGAAATGCGTGCACACGCGAAAATCAACTATATTGAAATCCCGGCGAAGGATATCGAAGCCGCCAAATCGTTTTTTTTAACCGTATTCGGCTGGTCCTTCGTGGACTACGGCCCGGAATACACGGCGTTTTCAAATGCAGGTATCGATGGCGGTTTTTACAAATCCGAGCTAACGGCCGCAACGGCAAAGGGCAGTGTCCTGATTGTTTTCTACAGTGAAACGCTGGAACAAACGCAAGCCAAAATCGAGGCGGCCGGTGGTTCCATCCTGAAACCCATTTTCACCTTCCCCGGCGGCCGTCGTTTCCACTTTGCCGATCCCAATGGCAATGAGTATGCGGTATGGGCCGATCTAAAGACGTGACCGTCGATCGGGTGGAATTGTTGCCCCCTCCGATTCTGGCTGACCGTTCCCGGGTCGGACATGGGGCTGATTTTTACGAGGAGGTCGCATGCGTCGCGCGCAAAAAATTCATGACTATATTCAGGGTGATCCTTTTGCCAGGCAACTGGGGGCTACGGTCGAGATCATCAAACCGGGCCACAGTCGGGTCACCCTGACCGTGACCGAGGATATGCTCAACTTTCACGGCCTGACCCATGGCGGGGTGATTTTTGCCCTTGGTGACATCGCTTTTGCGGCGGCCAGTAATTCCCATGGCCAGACGGCGGTCGCCTTGAACGTGGCCATCAACTTCCTGAAAGCATCCACCTCCGGTGACCGCCTCGTGGCCGAAGCCCGGGAGCAGCACACCTCCGGACCCACCGCGCTCTATGACATCACGATAAGGGATGCGCGCACCGGCGAACTTGTCGCCAAGAGTCAAGACCTGGTCTATCGCAAAAAAGACTGGTTCGTTCCTGAAGAATAACCGCCGCCGCGAATCACCCCTGACCGTTGTCGTGCTGGGCCTTCAACAAGCAATTTTTTTTTCGGAAACGTCCCGAGGAACATATGAAAGCAGAATCCATCCACACCCAAATGCGCCATGCGATCGCGGATAAAACCATCTTCGAACAGGCCAAAACCTATGCCTTCGACTACATGGATACGGTTGCCGGACGAACGGTTTATCCGGATCGGAAGGCCATTCAAAATCTATCCATTTTCGACCATCCCATCCCGGAAACGCCCCAATCCGGCGAGGACGTTTTGCGACTGCTGCATGAATACGGGTCGCCGGCAACGGTTGCCCAAACGGGCGGGCGCTATTTTGGCTTCGTCAACGGCAATGTCATTCCAACATCGTTAGCGGCGCGCTGGCTTGCCGACACATGGGACCAGAACCCGGCCCTGTATGTCATTTCTCCCATCGTGGCCAAACTGGAACAGGTTTGCGAAAAATGGTTGGTCGATCTTTTCGCCTTGCCCCCGGATACCGCGGCCGGGTTTGTCAGCGGCACGTCCATCGCGACCATGTGCGGCTTGGCAGCGGCCCGTCACGAGATCCTGAAACGCCTTGATTGGGACGTGAATGCAAAGGGGCTTTTTGGTGCGCCGCCCTTCCGTGTGGTTGTCAGCGGTCAGGCCCATGGCACGGTATTCAAGGCGCTGGCCTTGCTGGGGCTCGGTAAAGATCGCGTTGAGGTTGTTCCGGCGGATAGGCAGGGAAGGTTGGATGCCGCTCAATTGCCTCGAATTGGACGCACATACACTGCTCATCCTGCAGGCCGGTAATGTCAATACCGGGGCCTTTGATGCCTTTGAAGAAATTTGTGAAAAAGCCAATCGCGCGGGGGCGTGGGTGCATGTCGATGGCGCCTTTGGTCTTTGGGCGGCGGCCTCCAAGCGTCAGCAGTATTTGACGAAAGGTGTTGAGAAAGCGGATTCCTGGTCAGTAGACGGGCACAAAACTTTGAACACGCCATACGATTGCGGCATCATTCTGTGTCGAAACAGAATTTCGCTCATCGAAGCCATGCAGGCCCATGGATCTTATATCCAGTACAGCGCGGAAAGGGATGGGATGCTTTATGGGCCGGATATGTCGCGTCGGGCCAGAGCCGTCGAAGTATGGGCCGTATTGAAATATTTAGGAAGAAGCGGGGTGGCGCAGCTTGTTGACGGGTTTTGCGAAAGGGCCGCGCGGTTTGCCGAGGGACTAAAGAACGCGGGGTTTACTGTTTTGAATGATGTCGTTTTCAACCAGGTGCTGGTTGCCGGTCAAACGCCTTTGGAAACCCAGCGAACGCTTGTGGCCATCCAGCGCGCGGGCGTTTGCTGGTGTGGCGGGACCCTCTGGGAGGATAACCCCGCCATACGGATCAGTGTTTGTTCATGGGCGACCACGTCCGAAGACGTCGATGCCAGCGTCGAGGCGTTTGTGCATGCAAGAAAAATAGCATCCGAGAATGCGCCGTCGACATAAGATAACTTAAATTGACAGTCCATTTAGCGGCATTCTTATGAGGACCCCAAAAAATGAATCACGACAAAAATGGGCATCCCGATGATCAATTGACCGTCGGTATCGCCCAGATCGCGCCGGTCTGGCTCGATCGGGAAAAAACGCTGGAAAAGATTCTACACTTTGCATCATTGGCCGGCGACGACGGCTGCCAGCTGGTTGTCTTCGGCGAAGCATTACTCCCAGGATATCCCTTTTGGCTTGAACTCACGGACGGTGCGCGTTTTAATTCTCCGATGCAAAAAGAGATTCACGCGCACTATACGGATCAGGCCGTCCAGATCGAAGCCGGTCATTTGGATGATTTGTGCCGCGTGGCCGCCGATCGACAAATGGCGGTTTATATCGGGTGCATCGAGCGTGCGTTAGATCGCGGCGGACACAGTCTCTACTGCGCGCTGGTCTACATCGATGCCGAAGGGGCCATTCAATCCATCCATCGCAAACTGATGCCCACCTACGAGGAAAGACTGACCTGGTCACCAGGCGACGGACATGGCTTGCGTGTGCATCGCTTGGCACCGTTTTCCGTCGGAGGGCTGAATTGCTGGGAAAACTGGATGCCGCTGGCGCGGGCGGCCATGTATGCCCAGGGCGAAGACCTGCACGTGGCCGTCTGGCCGGGAGGCGTGCATAACACTGCCGACATTACGCGATTTATTGCCAAGGAGGCGCGATCATACGTTTTCTCGGCGTCGGGCCTGATGCGGAAAAGTGATTTTCCGGCTGAAACACCGCATCTCGCAAAAATACTTTTGAATAGTCCTGATCTCCTGGCCAACGGGGGCTCCTGCATTGCCGGGCCCGATGGAGAATGGATCGTGGAACCCTGTGTCGGAGAAGAAAAATTGATTGTTGCCACCATCGATCACCGACATATCCGGGAAGAACGGCAGAATTTCGACTCTTCCGGCCATTATGCCCGACCCGATGTGACGCAGCTGACGTTGAACAGAACCCGTCAGAGCACCCTGGCGATTGTTGAATAGCACCAAGGCGACGGAACAGATGATAGCGAAGTATCTGGCATAGGATGATTTTCACCCGAGAAGGGAGCATTGTAATTCCGCTTTACCTGCGTCCATTGTCTTGTTATGAATCAGCCAGATCCTATCCGTTCATGTGTCTTTAACCCGTTGTTGGACCATGACGTGATAAAAATACCGATATCGATTGCATCGGATATGATTTTCACTCTCAGCCGGAACCTGCCATTGAACACGAGCCAACTTTTTTAAACGACTTCGAACCCGCTTGCGGCGCGACATGGGTGTGAAATGAAGGATTACGACTGGATTTTCATACAGCTTCTGCCTTCGTTGGGGTTCGTCCTGGCGCTTGTCCTCCTCTCCCATATTCTGAAACAACGCAGATCCCCCACCAGTACCATCGCCTGGCTCATGGCCGTTGTTTTCATCCCCTACATCGGCGTGCCCCTCTATATTCTGTTCGGCGGGCGCAAGATCGCCCGCAAGATGGCGACCAAACGCATGCTGGAACCTTCTTCAGCGGTACAGCATGCTGATCAGGGGTTGGAGCATCAACTGGCCTCGCTGGTATACAGGGGTGGGTTTCCTCCGACGCGCCGCAATCGGGCCCGTCTGCTTCTATCCGGCGAGGAAGCATTTCATGAAATGATGCGCCTGATTGAAAACGCCGAGCATAGCGTCCATGTGGCCACCTTCATTCTGGGTAAAGGTCCCACGGGTCGCCTGATTATTGAAACGCTTGCCCGCAAGGCGGCCCAGGGAATCAACGTTTATCTTCTGCTGGACGCCCTGGGATCGGTTAAAATCAATCGACGCTTCCTGGCCCCCCTGCACCAGGCCGGCGGTAGGAGCGCGTTTTTCATGCCGATGTTCAATTGGCCTTTCCGGGGCCGTGCCAATTTGCGCAATCATCGCAAGATGGTGATTGTCGACTGCAAGGCGGCCATCGTGGGCGGGATGAACCTTGCGCACCAGTACATGGGGCCCCGCAAATCGGACGATCGCTGGCATGATATTTCCTTGCGCATTACCGGACCGGCAGCCGGTCAGGCGTTTGAAATTTTTCGTTCGGACTGGGAGTTTGCGGCCAAAGAGAATCTCCCGAATCCGACATCCGTAAACGAGAAAGAGGATGTTACCGCCACAACGGCCTTGCAGTTCATGGCCAGCGGGCCGGATGTCGAAAACGATGCCCTGCGCGAAGCCCTGATGATCAGCCTGTTCCGGGCGCACCGCCGGGTATGGATCGTAACCCCCTATTTTGTCCCCGATGATTTACTGCTGGAAGGGCTTTGTATGGCGGCCCAGCGCGGCGTTGATTTGCGGTTGATCACCCCCGAGCGATCCAACCACCGCCTGGCGGACTGGGCCCGCGAAGGCTATCTGTCCCAGCTTCAGGAAGCCGGCGCCGGAATTTATTTCTACCAGCCCCGCATGCTGCACGCCAAGGCGCTCATTATCGACCACAGCGTGGCCCTGACCGGATCGGCCAATATGGATATGCGCAGTCTGCTGCTCAACTACGAAGTGGGCCTGTGTATCTATTCGCCTGAAATGATCCTGCAACTGGAGTCCTGGATGCATGAATTGATGATATCCAGCCGCCAGCGCGAACCCCACAAGAGCCGCACGCTGACGTTGATCGAGGGTGTCAGCCGCCTGTTTGCCCCTTTGCTATAGCCGCTTGGCCGACTTGTAGCTTACAAGATCCCATAGGCTGCCCATCCAACCGGTTCCCTCTCCGAACTTGTCATCCAACGCCCGTGTTTGGAAATCATTCAGAACAGCGAGGTTATCGGAACGGTCCCCATCATCCCTGGCATGGGGTCCGGAAACATCACGAAAGCAATCCGCTGCGTGCATCCGGGGGCATGGTGGATATGGAAGATTAGAGGAACAACAGAACGGAACCCGCCACCGCGATAAAGGCGCCGGTAATATCCCTCAGACCGACGACTTCCTTTTTAAAGAGCACGGCCGGCGGAATGATGAACACCGGCACCAGGGCGATAATGGTCGCGGCAACCCCCACCTGGGTGTGCTGGACAGCATACAGGGAAAGGGACACGCCCACGAATGGCCCGAAAAACGATCCCAGGGTTGCAAAGCCCATTCCCGATCGATGGCGCGTAGCGGGCGGCACGCCGCGCCAGCGGCCGGTAAACAGAAAAATAACGACAAATCCGGCCAGGGCCGCCAGAAGACGGATGTGGTTGGCGGCGAAGGCGTCATAGGTCCCCATCCCGAACTTGCTGAACACTAGCCCCACCGATTGTCCGATGGCCCCCCCCAGAGCCAGGAGCAGACCTTTCATCGGATAGCTGTTACGCGCTTTACCGTTCGGTCTGCGCAGGACGACCATAACGATGCCGGTGGTGGTCAGCAGCATGCCGGCCTGATCCCGCAAGCTTAACAACTCTCCCAGAAACAACCAGCTGATCAGTGCACTGAGCATGGGGACAAAGGCCATGATGAGCGCCGAGATGCGGCTGCCGACCAGGACAAACGCTTTGAGAAGGCACATATCACCCAGGGTCAGGCCGGCAATCCCCGAAGCGGATAACCACATCCAGGTGTGCAGCGAGGCATCCGACGGCAGCCAGAGCCCCCGCCGGAGGTAACAGAAACCACTTAAAAACAGCGCCCCGAGGACGACCCGGGCCAGGTTGACGTTCAGCGATCCGATGCGTTTGCCGGCCGCTTCGAAGGCCATCATGGATACTGTCCAGCAACATGCCGTGGCCAGAGCGGCGATTTCACCCGCCCCGGGATTTAGCAAAAGAGGTTCTCGCTTGGGTTGGCTGACGCGATGGCCGGCGCAAGTTTGTCGGTTGGTTGCATCGGGGATGATGCCATTTGACAACATCGTCTGATGGCATGCCATTCGAATGAAGCATCGCGGGCGTCGGGCCAATCGATGGGCAAGGTATTATTTATCGGGTAGGGCATGGTCGCCTTTCAAGCGAAGTGCCGGCTGTGGGAGGCGCCATCAAATAAGTGATGGGCGGGGGATCAATAATTCATTTGTTCTTGGATTGGGATTCACCACGGCCTTGCCGGCGTGTGATGAACCCCAATCCATTAGGATGGCATCCGACGGTTATTTAGAGGATCGACTTGATATCGTCTTGTGGCTGATCACCATCTGGCTTTGGCAGTACGGGCAGTAAACCATGGCGCAGTTATTCTCGTCGATGCAGGCCTCCGGTGGCAGTGAAAGAACATAGGGTCCTTCACCGTCATAGGAGCATGATGTAGCAGTACAATAATATTCCATTTAGATTTTATCTCCTGTTGGATCGTGACTGTTCTCAGTGACAGCCACATCCGGATTCATTTGACGAACAACCGCCTCCCGATTCATCGGAGGCGCAGTCGCAACCGCACCCGCACCCGGCGGGTTGGGTTGCCGTTGCATTGATACCGACGACTTCAATCGCAAACGTCAAGGATTCTCCCGCCAGGGGATGATTCAGATCTACGGTAACGCCCTCATCGTTCACGGCAATGATCCGGGCCGGTACCTGCTGACCATCCTGAGTCGTCAAGCCCACGGTCTGTCCCACTTGAGGGTCCATTTCGGCCGGAACGTCGCTCTGTGGGAAGGTATGCTTGCGATCTTCATCCACCACGCCGTATGCTTCTTCCGGTGTGAGAGTGAAGGTCTTTTTTTCGTTTAAGGCCATGCCCATAAGAGCGTTCTCAAACCCTTGGATCAACTGACCGGCCCCCATCTGAACCTCAAGCGGCTGGCGCCCTTCACTGGTGTCAAATATTTTTCCATTTTGAAGGGTTCCTTTATAGTCGACACTGACAAAAAGGCCATCGGCTACTTTTTCCATGCAATCTCCTTTGAAATTAGATTAAAAGACCCGTTCAACATACGGATCAAATTTTTCAAGTCAAGACAAATGTTTAGGATCTTGTCGGCTTTGAATGGATTTTTCCCGCCGAGGGTGAAATATTTTGAAGTAAGCGAAGGGCGGCATGGGCCAAAGCGTGTTGCCGGAACGGCTCTCTCCAAACGCGAAGGGCGTTTCCCCGGTCATCGTGCAGCGCAACTTCTGGCTACGGTCGTATGGGGAACCCCAACTGTTGGGGGTGTCGATCAGTGGTTAAACGGCTTCCGCCAGGTATTCGTTTAACGCTGTCATGGCGGTGAATTCGTCCAGTTGCGCGGTGGCTCTGCGAAAATTGATGGCTTCCTGAAAGGCCTCTTTGCCCATCAGGAGGTGTTCCTTGCGGGTTCCCGAAGCATTGATGTTGATGGCAGGCCACACCCGTTGCTCCGCACATTCACGACTGAGCACCAGATCCATGTTGCCCGTACCTTTAAACTCCTGGAAAATGACATCATCCATACGGCTGCCGGTGTCGACCAGAATGGTGGCGATAACGGTCAGCGAGCCGCCATTTTCGATATTGCGGGCAGCGCCGAATATCCGTCGCGGCACGGTAAGCGCATCCGCAGCCAGTCCGCCGGACAGGGTCCGGCCGTGGCTCTGGGTCTGGTTGTTGAAAGCCCTGGACATTCGCGTCAGGGAGTCGATCAGCACCACCACGTCATGTCCGCTTTCGGCGCTTCGGGTTGCGGCATTCATGGCGAGACGGGTCATTCGCAGATGTTGGGAAATACTCTGGTCGGCCGAAGAGGCCAGCACGTTGGCATTTTCCAGGCAGCGCTTGAAATCGGTCACTTCCTCCGGTCGTTCATCCACCAGCAGGATAAAAAGGGTCGCATCGGGATGATGGCGCTGGACGGATGTGGCGATATGCTGAAGGATCGTTGTTTTACCGGATTTGGGCGGTGAAACGATCAGCCCTCGCTGGCCTTTGCCGATGGGAACAATCATGTCGAGGGCACGCCCCAGATAATCTTCCGGTCCTTGTGATATTAACAATTGTTCCGATGGGTTAACACTCGTTTGTTCCTGAAATGGTTTGATTTCAGAATAGGTTTTGAGGGGCAAATGATTGATCGTTTCAATTTGTGAAAGCTTTAGATTTTTGCTTTTACCATCGCCTTTGACGCCGAACCCCACAATGAGTACCCCCTCCTGCAGCCGCAATTTTTTAATCAAATGGGCCGGCACAAAGGGGTCATCAGGATTCGGCGAAAAATTATTTTCGATGTTTCGTAAAAAACCAAATCCTTTATCCAGAATTTCCAGATAACCGCTGACAGATTTCAATACATTCCTCCGGGGCATAAAACCGCATGGTGCGGTTTTCCAGTTTAAATTTCAAAGCAAACCACTCAGGATGACCAACGGAAGCGCTACGTGCGGGCACTAAGCCGTGTGTTTGCCAGGGTTTCCAGCAGGCAGTCGTAGTTGTCAATTACGTTGTCCCAGGCATAGCGACGCATGGCGTTCGCAAGTCTGGTGCGAGGCTCCTGAAAATCGGCATAGTGGTCGATCAGCCGATGCAATTTGGTAACGAGTTCTTCCTGATCATGATACAGAACGTGGGGATGGTAATGGTCCGGAATGATTTCCGGGTAGGCCAGCCGTGCCGGCAATAAGGGATAGCACCCGAACCGGATGGCTTCGACGACGGAGATGCCAAAATTTTCCTGTTGGGCGGTGCTGACAACGATGGCGCCCTGCTTCAGCCAATCGATATAGGCCGCCCTGGAAGCGACGTATCCGTATTGAAGAATTTTATCACCATAGCGCTCGCGCGCACGGGTGAAAGCCTTAGGAACTGTCTGACAGTTTTCGCCCAGAAGTGCAAGGCGAAAATCGCCGCCTTTATCGGCAACAGTATCCAGGGCCTCGAAAAAGCTTTCCGGATTCTTGTCAAACTCCCAGCGGTGATTCCAAATGATTAACGGTGGATTGGCAGGGCGGTGGTTACATAGCGGGACCATTTCGGCAGGGAAGCGGCAACCGGGGTAGAGCACACCGGACTTGGAACGAATGGCGTCAATAACCCAAGCGGGCCTGTACTCCGGCATCATTTTTAAAAACCCGGGGAGACCATTGAAAAAAGCATCACAGTGGGTTTGGGAATTGAAGCGGATCATATCCGCCGTCAGGCCCGTGGTGATATCCGTAAAACCGAACTGAAAATCCATCTGTTCGCCCGGTGCCAGAGGGTAGGTGAGTTGGTTTTCATGGAAATAGACCAGGATCGGCGGGCAGGCGTCGCCGGCCAAGGCTTTGAAGTCAGACAAGCCGATGAGATCGGTGGTGATCAGACCGTCGAAATTTGTCGAGCGGCGGCGCTTTCTTCCCAGAAATGGAGTGCGGCGCCGCGCATACGCCATTTCCAGAACCTGGCTGGAAGGGTCAGAAGTTCGATATGGTGCCGAGAATGGGATATGAGTCCATCGGCGAATTCCTTGTGAGATCCCCCGTAAAAGGATTCCAGGAATAAGAATCGTAATTTCGTTTTCAACAAGAGCTTCCGTATCGCCAAGATTAGAATGAAAAATGCAGGAAAAGTCCTTTGGGAAAAGCCGTGTGCCGATAGCCGGCTGTTTCCTTAGCATTCCTAAAAATTTATTGACAGGGGAAATAAAAGCTGTATGGTTTGGCATATTGCCAACCTTGGAAAGATAACGATGCAACAAACCACTATCATCACAGGATACTTTTTTGGGCGCTTCTTTTTTAGCTTTAGGAGCGTTCATCCGGTGATGTAATTCAAAACGATTACACCCCGGGTGGACATCAGGATCCACTCGGGGTTTTTTCAGATGCTAGCCCCGAGACGAAACGCTCGGGGCTTTTTTTATGAAAAACGGCGCGGGTTTTTGGGGCTGACCGGGCCACAGGGGGCGTTGCGACAGAGAAGGCGGGGAAAGGGTTTCAAAGCCCACACCCTAAGGATTAAAGGCACAACCGCGATGTTTCGGTAACCATTGGGAGGGATGCAGTAATGAAAAATTTGAAACTGGCTGCGCGCGTTGCGGCAGGTCAAACAGTCATTCCTGTGGGCGATGTTGTTTTCGGGCGTGATTTCGTTGTCATGGCCGGTCCCTGCAGCGTAGAGAGCGAAGCGCAGACGCTGGCAACCGCCTCCGCCGTCAAAGCGGCCGGGGCCGACATCCTGCGCGGCGGTGCGTTCAAGCCGCGGACATCGCCCTATTCGTTTCAGGGACTGGGGTTGAAGGGGCTGAAAATTTTAGACAAAGCACGCAGAGAGACGGGCCTGCCGATTGTCACCGAGGTGCTGGATCCCCGGGATGTTTCCTGGGTGGCCGAATTTGCGGATATCCTCCAGATCGGTACCCGCAACATGCAGAACTTCGCGCTGCTGAAAGAGGTCGGGATGGCCCAGCGACCGGTCCTGCTCAAACGGGGAATGTTTTCGACGCTGGAGGAGTGGTTGAATTGTGCGGAATACATCCTCAGCGAAGGCAATCCGAATGTAATTCTTTGCGAGCGCGGCATCCGGACATTTGAGAACTACACCCGCAACACATTGGATCTGAGTGCCGTGCCAGCCATCAAAGAACTGACCCACCTGCCGATTGTCATCGATCCGACCCACAGCACGGGGCGACTCAGCCTGATCGGCCCCATGAGTCTGGCTTCAGTGGCATCCGGGGCAGACGGTTTGCTGATCGAAGTTCATCACGATCCTTCGACGGCGCTTTGCGATGCCGATCAGGCGCTGACGCCGGATCTATTTGAAACACTCATGCGGCAATTGCGGCCGCTGCATTCGTTTATGCGCACCATTGCGGATAGATCGGGTGAACGCGCGGAGTTGGCACGATAGCGACTATTTTCTCACTATCCATTAGGAGACCCCATGAAATTAGATGAAATTCGAAACAAGATCGACCGGATCGACCGAGAATTGCTGGTTCTGCTGCAGGAACGGATGGGCCTGGCCTTGCGATCAAAGAAGTTCAAGGCGGTGGTCAGCGACCCCCGCCGAGAAGAAGATCTGATGGCACGTGCCGAGCGCCTGAATCTGGATCTTGTGGAACGGTCGTTTACCCGCCAACTGCTTGCCACCATAATCCAGGAGAGCAAACGGCTGCAGGAGGAAGACCGCAAACTAGTCGCCTTTCAGGGTGAGCACGGGGCTTATGGCGAAGTGGCTTCACGGCAGTTGGCTCCCAGTGGCGCCTACATTCCCTGTCTGGAATTCGTTGATGTGTTTCGCGGGGTGGAAGAGGGCGAACTTGATCTTGGCGTGGTCCCGGTTGAAAACTCGCTCGAAGGTGCGGTGACGCAGGTCAACGATCTTCTGACAACGACGGACCTGAAGGTCATCGGCGAAATCAAAGTGCCGGTGAAGCATTGTCTTCTGGCCACACAGGGTACGGACTATCGGGAAATCCGCGTGGTGTACTCGCATCCCCAGGCCCTGGCTCAATGCCGGGAATTTTTGATGCGCAACAAACTCGAACCCCATCCGTTCTACGACACGGCCGGCGCCGCCAAAATGTTGGCCAGGGAAAGCCCCAAAGCTTCGGCGGCCATTGCCAGTAAGCTTTGCGCCGAACTCTACGACCTGGATGTGATCAAGGAGGGAATTGAAGACGGCTCCTCCAATTCGACACGGTTTTTACTGCTTTCGCGGGAACCCTATCAAGGCGCCGGAGACAAAACATCGATTATTTTCGCCGTTCCGCACGAAGCGGGCCAGTTGTACGATGTGCTGCGGTTGTTTGCGGAGGCCAACGTCAACCTGACACGGATTGCGTCCATGCCCCTGCGCTCCGATCCGGGCAATTACAGTTTTTTTCTTGATTTTGAAGGTGCCTTGCAACACGACAAAATTGCTGAATTGCTGGGGAAGGTGGAAAAGCTGGCGATTGGCATGAAGCTGCTTGGCAGTTATCCGGCGGATGTTTCATCACTTTAGACGAGGAGGTCCGTTCACCCATTGTTGCGGAACGTGGATGGCATGCGGTGGGCGGGGTGTGGCGATGCCACCCCCGGCAGTTTTTTTATGAAGCGCAATGCACTATGCGGGCGGCTCGTTTGTCAAAGTCTCGGCGGCATTTTCGCGCGACACGGCTGGAATATCGGCCGCTGGTGATGTCAGCAGCGCCTTGAAATCTCGGGTTTGCTCCAGGTAAATCCCGATAGCGGACCGCGGGCCCAAGGCGTTGACGACTTCAATTCCTTGATCTAAAAACCGATATTTATCGAAGGCACGGCGCTCGGAAAGGGTCCGCACGATATCGATCGTCGCATCCTCCCCCTCCAGAAACTGATCGAGAATATCCGGTAAAAGGGCGTTGACCAGTCCTCCGACGACGGCCTCTTCGACCGCCAGCCATTCCTCGACGACCGCTTCCACATCGGTCCGCTTGGACGGGGGCTGCTCGATGAGTCGGGCTCGAATAGCCTCTTCGGTGGCGCCGCGCAGGGCGATATGGAGTGTCTCTTCGATGGGCGCGATAAATACGTTGAGTGGGTTTTCCGCGCTGTTGCGCCACAGGGTGTAGGGGTTGCGCTCAAACGTATACTGCTGATCCTCGTTCATCACGAGGAAAGAAGAATAAGAGCCGATTTCACCAAGATAGACGCGATTGTCCAGCTTGATCCTGATTTTGCGGTCCGCGGTAATCTCGCTGAAAAATTCATACTCTTCCGAATAGACATCGGCAATATTGTGAACCAGATAGGCGGTTATTCCCCCATCTCCGGATGGAATCGGATCCGTCGGGGGGCCGTTGAGCGTGGTAATGGCCTGGTAGGGGTTGGGCAACCGTGTTTTCTGTAAAACATAGTCGATGACGGCGTGGCAGTAACTCTCGAACAGGGCTGCATATTCCGGGTGTTTTTCGGGAACAACCATCAGGCGCTTGGACGCTTCCCTGAGCTGCCAGTTCAGCTCATCGCTGTTCAGCTCCGTTCTTATGTTTTCCAGAAGTCCTTCATTCTGGCTGATAAAGCGGCGATTTTCCTGGCTCAGGGTCGAATCATAGCCCTCATCATTCAGGGCAAATTCAACCAAGGGGTATTGTCGGTCTTCCATCCGGATGAAATCCAGCAGCCGTCCATAGTTTTGCCATCCGTACGGTCTGTTTCCTGAAACAGCGGTCGTCGTGCACAGAAAAAAGGTGAACAACCATACCAGACACGCGGCGATGTGCCCTGCTGGTGCCACTTTCAATGGGCGTGTGCTGGTTTTTGGATTGACTCGATAAACCATTGCGTCCCTCATACACGGTTGGGCCTAAGACGGGGCTCCGGCCGCTCAGTCTCTTCGTGTAGCAATAAACAGGCCATTGGCAAGGTTAGCGCTGAACCCCAACGGCACGTCAATTCGGAAGCTGAAAATAAACGTAAAAATAACAGCAACTAAAAATTTATATGGCCGGGTTATTTTTCGGTTTTTGAGAATGGAACGATTGCCGCATGGCATTGGTTTTAATCGCGATGGGTTCCAGATTGGCAAGATTCGTCATATGTTTGGCGTAAAATGTCAGGCGGTGGATTCTCTCGGCGCCCATTTCACTGATAGGGTTTCGTGCTTGAACGCATCCAATTGATAGATGTCGATTCAAACGCTCTCATAACGTTTGAATGCACGGGTGGCCGCAAGGGGCTCTTTCTTCTGTTTTTGTAAAAGGCTGAGAACTTATCACTTTTCGCAACACACATTCCTATGTTCAGCGTGCGTTGCGAACCCTTTAAAAAAGCGTCTCGGATGACAAGACAGGAAGCAGCCTTTATGGTACTGTCGATGACTCGGGAAGGGAGTGGCCCTATTGACCCGGGGCTTGATAACCCCTGATCAAAGCACCCGCACGGCTGACGTGCAACCAAATCATGTTATTAACGGAAAAGCGGCTGATAATATTATCAATATGCTCCGATTATTGGAAGTGACATACGACAACCTGACAACGGTCTTTGCCGAACGATACGGGAAAGGTCCTTTTCTGGCCGGGGTGTTGTATCGGGAGTTTTACAAAAAGCTCAATCCGCAGGCCTGGCAGGCATCGGCGATTGCAGCATCACCGGGACTAGCCCGATCGGTTGCATCAGACGATGGCGTTTGACCCCGGCGCGGTAGTGGACGAAGTCAATCAGGACGGGGTCATCAAATTCGTCACAGCCCTGAAGGACGGCCATCGCGTCGAGTCGGTGATTCTGCCTATGGAATCCCACTATACCGTCTGCGTTTCCTGTCAGGTCGGATGCCGGATGGGCTGCCGGTTCTGCGAGACCGCCCGACTGGGGCTGGTGCGCCAGCTTTCGGTGGAGGAAATCGTCGGGCAGGTATACGGGGCCCGGCGGCGGTTTGGGGCCGGCATTCGGAATGTGGTGTTCATGGGGATGGGGGAGCCTTTCGACAATTTTGACGCCGTTACCCAGGCTGTGCGCGTGCTCAGCGACCAGCGGGGAATGGATATCGCCCAGCGCTATATCACTATTTCAACGGCCGGGCGTATTGATGGGATTGAAAAACTGGCCGCCTTGGAAATGCCCCATGTGAAGTTGGCGGTTTCGCTGAATGCCCCCAACGATGATCTGCGGTTGCAATTGATGCCGATCAATCACACGGCGCCTCTGGATCGGCTTCAAAAAACGCTCATGGCCTACCCTCTGAAAAAAGGCTACGACATCATGATTGGCTACGTACTGATTCCCGGAGTCAACGATGGGGCGGAGTGCGCGCGGCAACTGGCCCAATGGCTGGATCCTCTGTCGGCCAAAGTGAACCTGATTCCGTTCAATCCGGGAACGGACACGCCGTATCGTTCGCCTGCCGAAGTCGAACTGGATACCTTCCGCCAGCGGCTGATCGATTTGCGTGTCAACGTGCAAAAACGTTCTCCCCGGGGACGCGACCTGATGGCGGCCTGCGGTCAACTGGGCAAGTCCTCCCTGATGGGTGTCGATGCCTGTCCGGCAAAAGGTGCGCCTATTCTGACAGCCTAGCGGATTGGATTGTCTTGCCTTAGGGATTGATAATAACGACATCGATGAAATGATGGCCTTTGATACCTTTTCGGATGAAAGCCGCTCTATGGAAGATGCGCTTCCCAAAAGCAGAACACAGAAGAAAATAGAGGATCGTGCCCTGCAGCAACTCGGCGAGGAGCTCCTGGCCGTTTCAGCGGAACAGCTGGCGGCCATCGAGATGCCCGAAGAGCTGACCGAAGCCGTCCTTTTGGGCCGGAAAACGACCTCACATGGTGCTCGTCGCCGGCAGCTTCAATATATCGGAGCGCTCATGCGGAAAATTGATTCGGCTCCGATTCGAAAAGCTCTCGATAACATCCGTCAGGGGGATTATCAAAAGGTGCTGGGTCATAAAAAGCTGGAACGTTGGCGGGATGGCCTGAAAGAAGGTGATCTGTCGGTTGTTGAGGATATTCTCGCACAGTGCCCGGAGGCCGAACGGCAGCGGCTGATGCAATTGGTTCGCAACGCCCGCAAAGAAACTGATATGGGAAAGACGGTCAAGGCCTCACGGGTGTTGTTTCGTTATCTGCGACAGGTTGCCGGCATGTAGGTCGCCCGACGGGTGCCCCGTATCGAAAAAAGAATGTCATTCCAACAGAGGGTGCCACCGATCAAGGAGATGGGTTTATGATCGATATGATTAAAAATTTCTTCGGTAATGCCACCGCCGGTGATGAGGGTTCGGATAAGCCGGAAGGACACGACATTACGGTGGCGACCTGTGCGCTTCTGGTGGAAATGGCCCGTATCGACGAATCATTCACGGAACAGGAAACCGAAACCATTCTGCACATTTTAAAGAACACTTACGGTGTTTCCGGGGACCATGCCGCGGCCCTGATGGCGGAGGCGGAAAAAGAATTGGTCGAAAGTGTCGATCTTTGGCAGTTCGCCCGCTTGATCAACGAAAATTATTCGCGTGAAGAAAAGATCGGTATTATCGAAATCCTCTGGCAAGTGGTCTTCGTCGATGGGAAAATGGACAAATACGAGGATTATCTGATGCATAAGATGCTGAAGTTGTTACGACTTTCCCATAAGGAACTCATCGATGCAAAATTGAAAATCCTTCACGGAAAGCCTTAGCGCCCGCCTGTCTACCGGAACGAATGCGCCATTGTGGGTTCAAAATAGGCTAAAGTTTTTCGACACACGACCGACAACTCTTCAGAGACGTGGCCAAACACGCGTGGACTGATCGAGGTAACCGCCTGTTTCCGGTATGGATATGGTATTGCATCCGTCTCATGGATAACATCCAGGGATGGGTGCTTATCTGGATATTATTGAATATTTTCGACGCTGTGTGCATTTTAGGCTTGCATATCCGCATTATCTGATATAGTTCCAAGCCGATATAATTAAATCCGGCGTCGGTCGCCATGACCCCATCAAACCATTCCCGCATGTTGCGGGATTTTTTCAATGTATGCCCCCACAGGCCAGTGTGGCCGGTGAGCGGTGCGCGATTTTCGGTGATCACCATGACGGCAAGGACCGTCATTAAATACCGACCTCGCGTTTAGAAACCACTTTTCAGAAATGAAGGATAAATGGACGAATCTAAAAAGAAGCAATTGGAAGCCAAATTACGTCAGATGTTTCTCAATGCCAGTCAACCCCAGGAAGAAAGCCGACCGACCCCGTGTAAACCCCGTGGTATCCGCGTCATTCGCCGTCGCAAAGGCGAGCCTGATATGCAAATAGCTTAGAACAATTTATCGCATTTTCTCTTCCGTTAGACCACCGTCATCCCGGCGGCAGATCAACGAAGCGTAATCGATTTACTTCCTTTTAAAACAAAACGGTCCGACCTTCTGATCCCAGCCGTGATACTATCTGGGAAATTCGGTGAAGTGAACTATAAGGTTGCGGTGGTGGCCGGGGACAGAGATTGGATCAATAGCAGCCAAACGTGGCCATTATCGCGTACCCAACCGAAACTCGCAGCAGCCCATAAACATTTGTAAGCGAATATCATGAAAATGCATCACCAGAAGGAAATCGACCAGCGGCGCACGTTCGGTATAATCAGTCATCCGGATGCCGGCAAAACAACACTGACCGAAAAACTACTTCTTTTCGGTGGTGCCATTCAACAGGCCGGCGCTGTCAGGGCCAGGAAGGCGGCCCGGCACGCGACCAGTGACTGGATGTCGATCGAAAAGGAGCGGGGCATTTCGGTGACCAGCTCGGTCATGAAGTTCAATTACAGGGACTTCGAAATCAATCTTCTGGACACGCCCGGTCACCAGGATTTTTCCGAAGACACCTATCGCGTGCTGACGGCCGTGGACAGTACCCTCATGGTCATCGACGGCGCCAAGGGCGTAGAACCGCAGACCGAAAAGCTCATGGAAGTCTGCCGCATGCGCAACACCCCCATCATCACGTTTATCAATAAACTGGACCGGGAAGGCATGGCCCCCCTCGACATTCTCGATGAGATCGAGAATAAACTGCAGGTCGAGTGTACGCCCCTGTCCTGGCCCATCGGTATGGGGAAGAATTTCAAGGGCGTCTACAACCTCTTCCGTCGCGAGCTGCATTTGTTTGAAGCCGGTCGTGAAAGGGTCGGGCAGCCCGGTGTCGTCATCAAGGACCTGGCGGACCCGATCCTGGACGAGCTCCTGGGACGTCAGGCTGAAGAACTGCGGGAAGATATTGCCCTGCTGGAAGGTGCGGTGGATCCTTTCGAAATGACGCATTTTCTGAAAGGCAGCCAAACGCCTGTATTTTTCGGGAGCGCTATCAATAATTTTGGTGTCAAGGAATTACTCGATGCGTTTGTCGAAATGGCGCCCCATCCCGGGCCGCGTGCCTCGGCATCCCGCGATGTTTCACCTTACGAGAGTGAATTTTCAGGATTTGCTTTCAAGATACAGGCCAACATGAATCCGGCCCACCGTGATCGCATCGCTTTCGTGAGGATTTGTTCCGGAAAGTTCACTCGCGGCATGAAAGTCTTCCACCATCGTATCGGAAAAGAAGTCACCCTGGCCAATGCCACGATTTTCATGGCCCAGGATCGCGCCAATGTCGAAGAAGCCTTCCCCGGTGACATTATCGGTATCTACAACCACGGCACGATAAAAATTGGCGATACGTTTACGGAAAAAGAACCGCTCAAATTTCTAGGGATTCCCAACTTTGCACCGGAACACTTCCGGCGTGTGCGGATTAAGAATCCCTTGAAGACCAAGCAGCTCAATAAAGGATTGATCCAACTGGCCGAGGAAGGTGCGGTGCAGGTATTCCGACCGGTCATGGGCAATGATTACATCCTGGGGGCCGTCGGGATATTGCAATTCGACGTCACCATGGCCCGTCTGAAAGCCGAATACGGGGTGGATGCGGTCTATGAACCGGCGGATTATTCCGTTGCCCGCTGGGTTGGTTGCAACGACCGCAAGAAACTGGCCGAATTCGAAAAAAAGAACATGGCCAACATCGCCCGCGATGCGGAAGGTTGTCTCTCATATCTGGCGGCCAGCGACTGGAAACTGGGATTTTGTATGGAGCAGTGGCCGGATATCGAGTTCTACAAAACGCGGGATGTCCTCTGATCGGCCAAAGTTTATCTCATGGCCGCCGCTTTATCAATATCACCATTATCCGGGTAACCCTTGGGGGATGAATACACCCGTAAGATCATTTTTTCGAACTTATAGCGCGTAAAATCGGCCCGATTCGGATGCTTGCGCCTCACCTGCGATGCGTATCATGTTGAGGAACATGTTTGACCGGCCTTGTCAGGGTGCTTGCGCGATAGGGCGTTCGCTATTGATATCTTCGATATTGGCCTGCTCCATCTGGTTGATCCGGCCGATGTTGAGGCGCAACACTTCCTGCATGCGCTCATCGGCAAAACGGTGGTAACTGACATTCGGCACGGCCTCGAAACCCCGCCGGATCTTATGCTCTCCTCCAATACCCGGGTCGAATATGCGGATATCGTTTTTAATCGCCCATTCGATAGGCTGATAATAGCAGGCATTGAAGTGCAGCGCATTGGCCGGTGCCAGCGTTCCCCAGTATCGTCCGTACAGGCGATCCCCTTTCACTAAAAGAAACGACATCCCGATCGGAAGCGCATCCGTGTGGTCCTGGTAGGCGGCCACCAGCAGAATGCGTTTGCGGTAGCGTGCGTAGAGTCCCAGGAAGAAATCTTCGGTCAGGTACTTGCAGCCCCAGGGGCCGAATTGGGCATTGGTATCAGCGTACAATCGGTACATATGCGGGAATAGATCCCGCGGGATGGTGTCTCCGGTGAGGGGCACCAACTGAATCCCCTGGTCCGGCATGGCCCGTCTTTCGCGACGGATGTTTCTGCGCTGATTGGATTTGAAGATGGATAGATAATCATCGAACGACTGATAACCGTGATTGTGCCAGGCGAAGCTCTGATGGGTCCAACCCAGAAAACCATGCTGTTCGAGGAGCCGCCCCCAATCCGGGTCCACATAATTAAAGCTGCAGCCGGCCAGGTGATAGCGCCGTACCAGGTGCTCGATGGCCATCAGCATCAGAGCGGTGATCTGGGACTGGTTTTCATTGGGGGCGATAAGAAAGCGATAGCCAATCGTGGGGGAGAAAGGACTCATCCCCACCAGCTTGGGGTAATAGGCGATGTCCAGGCGACGGGCGACATCCGCCCAGGCATGATCAAATACGAATTCGCCCACACTGTGGCTCTTGACATAAAGGGGTGCGGCGGCCACCAGCGCGTCAGCCCGCCAGAGCGTCAGGTGGTGGGGGAGCCACCCTTTTTCCGCACCGACGCTGTTGGAGGCTTCCAGCAGGTGCAGCCATTCCCATTCCAGGAAAGGCGTCGGCAGGGCACCGGCCAGGGCATCCCAGGCCGAGGCGTCCACTTCATCCACCCGCTGGATCCACAGTATTTCAGGCGCTTTCTTTTCCGACACGTCCGTTCCCTAATGAACCAAAGCGATCTGTGCTTCGATTGAATCTCATGGCGTATTCAAACCGCGTTCAATCCCGCTTGGCCCCTGATGAAATCGTTCGAATGGGCTTGCGGGTGACAATTCCAACAATGAATGTTCGATGGATGTGACGGAACTATAAGCCCTGCGGTGGCGCTTGTCACCCGACAAAGTGGTCGATGGCGCAGTCTTCGCGGTAAGCTTCTGCTGCTGGTTGGATTCTGCCATGTTTTGACAGGGACGGCCCGGGGGGCTATAAACGTGCACGGGGAAAGGGTCGCTGCAGGTGATGGGATGGCACCAAGAATCCCGGCCCTTTATCGCGGTATCAGGGATAAGACATTTCCATTCATGACCAGGATTGCGAGACCCACCGGGCGGGTCACATGTTATCTTCTCAATCGAAGGCGTTTATTACGGGGGGCGTTTCGCCATGGAAAAGAACACGTTTTTGCCCACGACATTCAGCGGCATCCGACCGGGTGAAGAAACGGATGTTATCGGGCTCATTGCCGATACGGGTTTATCCGTGAAGGATCTGGACGCGGAAAAGCTGGTGCATTTTATTGTGGCCCGGGCAGGCGATGCGATTGTGGGGGCGGTGGGGCTGGAACCGGCCGGGGAGTTCGCGTTGCTGCGGTCTCTGGCTGTGGTAGAAAAATACCGCAACCAGGCCATTGCGACCCGTCTGGTGGCGGCCATCGAAAAATACGCCAAATCTCATGGTGTTGAGGCGGTTTATGTGTTGACGCTGGACGCGGCCGACTTTTTTCAGAAACTTGCCTATGAGCTGAGCGACCGCCAAACCGCCCCCGCCGGGCTGCAGGCCACGGAAGAATTCCGCACGCTATGTCCTGCCACGGCCCAGTGTCTTTGCAAACGTTTGCAAGCCCTCGCCATTTGACATCCGACAAGACCCGCATCTTTTGTGTTGGTTCCGTCGGTTCTATTTCCCGCCCCGCAGGGTTGTGACAATTCCGCTGGCAATCAGGACGATGCCAGCCCAATGAAACCAGCGGAACGACTCACCCAGGAAGAAGACGGCCATGGCACTGCCGAAGACAGGCATCAGGTAAAGGAACAACCCCGCCCGGTTGGCGCCGATGTGTTCGACACCGCGGTTGTAGCAGAGGTAGGAAATGATCGACGGGAAAATGCCGACATAACCGACGGATAACAGGGTCACGCCGTTCCATTGGATGGGACGGACCATCAAGGATTCCCACAGATATAACGGCAGCAGCATCAATGTGCCGGTCACGAATGTCACCGCCAGGAAACTGAGCGGATGGATGGCAGGGCGTTTGCGCAGCAAGACGGTATAGCCGGCATAGCTGATGACAGCCAGTAACACGAGAAGATCGCCCGGGTTGAGGGACAGGTTTTGCATTACCCGGAGATCGCCCTGCACGATAATCGTGATCGCGCCGAGCAGGCAGAGGATCACCCCGCCGGCCTGGCCCCGGTTGATGCGTTCCCGAAACAGCGCAAAGGATAGTATGACGATGAAGACCGGCATCAAGGTCTGCATTAAAAACGCATTGATGGCGACGGTATGCTGGAGTCCCATGTAGACCAGGGTGTTGAACGCGGCGACACCGGTGCCCGCCAGCAGCAGCAGGATCGGCCAATGCTGCCCAATGGTCCCCCAGTCGCGTTTCAAGCTCCCCAAAGCCGGGCCGCAGACCAGCAGGGACGCGATGGCCCAGCGCCAGAAGGCCAGGGCAACGGGGGGGACATCCGCCCGGACGGCCCGGCCCAGGATGAAATTACCGGCCCAGAACAGGACCGCCAGACTCAACAAGACATAGGGTCTGGCAGGTTCCGGGCGCTTTGGTGGATTTGTCATGGCGCATGGCATACCACCGAATCCGGCAAACCGCAAACACCGAGCGGCGGTGGTGGTTGATGTTTTTTAGCGTGTGAATTAGAGTATGTCGCTGGTCTACAGCAAACTGGATAACGTGGAGACGGAGGGGTTCGGGTATGGACATCCAAACCATTGCGGCGCAGGCGAAAACGGCAGCTATCCAAATGGCGGCCCTGAAAACGGAAGTAAAAAACCGGGCGCTGGCCGCGATTGCCGACGCGCTGGAAAGCCGGCAGGCGGATATTGTGGCAGCCAATCAGCTGGATATGGACCGTTCGGAGCAGGAGCATCTGGCACCACCCCTGCTGAAGCGGCTCAAATTCGATGATGCCAAGATCGTCGAGGCCTGCGAGGGACTGCGCAGCATGGTCAGGCTGCCGGATCCCGTGGGCCGTACACTGGATGCCATGGAACTGGATGAAGGGTTGGATCTTTTCCGCGTGAGCTGTCCAATCGGGGTGATCGGCGTTATCTTCGAATCCCGTCCCGATGCGTTGATCCAGATTTCCTGCCTTTGCCTGAAAAGCGGTAATGCGGTGCTGCTCAAGGGGGGGCGTGAAGCCACGCAGACCAACCGGATTTTGGCCGACATCATCCGCCGGGCCGGCATTGCCGCGGGGATCCCGGACGGATGGCTGGGGCTGCTGGAAACACGTGCCGATGTCGCGGACATGCTGCATCTGGACCAGTCCATCGACCTGATTATTCCCCGGGGCAGCAACGCCTTCGTCAAGCATATCATGGACAACACCACGATCCCGGTGATGGGACACGCGGACGGGATCTGCCACGTCTACATTGACCGTGCGGCCGACCTGGACATGGCGGAACGCATCGTCGTCGACAGTAAAACCCAGTACGTGGCGGTGTGCAATGCGGCCGAGACCCTGCTGGTGCATCGTGATGTTGCGGGAACTTTCCTGCCGCGCGTCAAAGTGGCCCTGGAGGCTAAAGGTGTTGAAATGCGTGGCTGCGATCAAACCGTGGGGATCATCGATGTCACCCCGGCCGTCGTCGAGGACTGGCGCACCGAGTATCTGGATTACATCCTGTCCATCCGGGTGGTGGACAGCATGGACGCGGCCGTGGAGCATATCAACACATATGGATCGGGGCATACCGATGTGATTGTGAGCGGCGACCGGGAGCGGGGGGTGCACTTTATGAATACGGTGGATTCGGCCGATGTGTTTCTCAACTGCAGCAGCCGTTTCTGTGACGGGTTTCGCTTTGGATTGGGTGCCGAGGTGGGCATCAGCACCAACAAGACCCACGCGCGCGGTCCGGTGGGTCTGGAGGGACTTGTGATTTACCAGTGGCGCATGATCGGTCATGGTCAGATCGTGGCCGATTACGTGGGACCGTCGGCCCGCCGGTTTACCCACCGCAGGATTGACAAACCATTCACGTAATGGCCGGCGGATAAGACGACCATGGGTTCTTTTTTTCTCCGTCTACAATCAACGACCTCGCCCTGCCCAATCGCAGCGTGAGGTCAGCGGTCTGGGAGGGCATGGCGGATGCCGGTGTCTTCTTTCACGGCCGCAGGACGAAACTCCCCACGTGTTTTTTGGCCATGAAAGCGGTCTGCGCCTCCTGGATCGCGGTGAGCGGAAATTCACCGGCCAATACCGGTCGTATGTCGCGGTGTTCGATATAGCTTACCAGACGGCCGAAAAGGCCCTGCGGCAAGACGGTGGCACCCTGGAATTCCAGGTCCTTGAGGTACAACTGGCGCAGATCAAGCGACACGATCGGCCCGGCGATGGCCCCCGCCGTGACATAGCGGCCGCCCCGTTTCAGTGCGGCCACCAGACTCGGGAATCCCTTTCCGCCCACCACATCGGCCACCGCGTCCACGCTCCCCTCCGGCAGCAACTGCTTTAGCGCCACCGTCAGATCCGTTTCCCGGTCGATAACCACGTCCGCCCCGAGAGCCGCAACGGCATCTTTCTTGGCGGCTCCCGCTACCGCCAGAACGGTGGCGCCGCGACGTTTGGCCAGTTGAACGAGAGCGGAACCCACCCCGCCGGAAGCCCCCGTGATCAGCAGGGTGTCTTGCGGCGTGATGCGAATACGGGTGAGCATGTGTTCCGCGGTGGAATAGGAACAGGGAAAGGTGGCCAGTTCCGCGTCGCTGAATTCAGAATTCACGAGGAAAGCATTGACGGACGGGACGGCGACATATTCCGCGAACCCACCGTCCCGTTCGCTTCCCAGGTATTCGATGTGGGAATGGTCATCGGGAGAACCGGCGTGTCGCACGAGAGGCTCGACGATAACCCTTTCGCCGATGCGCTCGACCGAAACGCTGTTGCCGACGGCGGCAATCCGCCCGGCCACATCCGCGCCCTGGATGCGCGGGAAGGACAGGCTTCCGCTCCAGGCGCCCTGATCGTCATCTTTAAGGATCACCTTTTCATCGGTGGTTCCCTGGGCCGCAGGGGCGTACCAACCCTTACGGGTGTTGATATCCGTATTGTTGACACCGCAGGCCCCCACGCGGACCAGAACGTCTTCGGCGTGAAGGGAAGGGACGGGGACGTCGTGTCGAATGACGAGTTTTTCAAGTCCGCCATGGCCCGTCAGCAGGACGGCGGTCATCGTTTTGGGAACTTTCATGCTGAAACTCCGGTGTGATGATGAAATTTGGATCGGGAGCGCCGGGTGCGGCCCCGATGCTAATTGATTTCAAAAACCATGCTCACTTCGGCCTCGATGGTCAGATCGCCGATTTCGATCGGGGTGCGGCTCATGGCCAGGGCCGCTTTTTCGTAAAAAACACCCGGGGCCTGATGAGGCGTATAGCGAATCCGTAGAACGCGCCCAAGGGCGACGACCGCGGCGTGGGCCAGCTTCTGCGCATTGGCCCGGGCCTGGCCGACGGCCAGAAGGGCGGCTTCCGATCGATGATCCGCCTCGCGGGTGGAGCGGAACTGCAGATCGCTGATTTTACCGGCGCCCGAGACGGCGGCGGCATCGATGAAATCACCAATTTTTTCCATCTGGATCGTTTCAATGGTGACCCGGTTGCCCACCCGGTAACCTGAGGGCCGCAGCCGGTCATCTTTCTCGAAGACCGGCTGCAGGTTGAAACTGGTGGTCTGCAGTTTGTCTTCGGGACCCATGATTTTGCGCAGGGCATCCAGAAGTTTTTCGGTCTGCTGGGCGTTGCCGGAAACAGCCTCGGACGCCTGACGCGCATTGGTTTCCACGGTAAATGCAATCAGGGCGGCATCCGGTTTGACCAGTATGGCGGCCCGGCCGATGACTTCTATCGTGGCGATTGTTGGGGGCACGGGATCTTCGGCACTGGCATCCCAGGGAAGCACCATCAGAAAAGCCGTCACTAAAAGAAACAGGTTGGTCAGCGAATGCCTGCGCATGGCGAAATCCTTTCGTTTCATCAGTTTGTGGCTGCGTCGTTGAATCGTTGTTTGCGTCGGATATACAATGTTTTGAAGCCCCGCGCCACCAGTTCGCCGTCTTCATCGGTGATATCCACGCTGAATTCGGGTAGATATTTATCGCCGTCGGCGGTCTGGCTGCGGATATCGGCGATCACGCGGTCCGACAGAAGGAAACAGGCGCTCACTGTGCCCCGGCCCGGTTTTTTGAATTCGATGGCGGCGGCTTTGTCCCAGACGATATACTCCGGCCCCAGCACCTGAATGAGCATCAGCATGTAGAAAGGGTCGATCATGGCGTACAGACTGCCGCCGAAATGGGTTCCCACGTAATTGCGGTTGTAAAACCGCAGCTTCATCTGGACCAGAAGATCACGGTAATCATCGCTGATACGGGCAAGGCGGATACCGGCGCCGAGATAAGGCGGGTACCAGTTGATCAAGGCTTTGAATAATCCCGCTCTCATAACGTCTCCGCGGGGTTGGGCGTGACCCAGATACCGTCATGGCGGTAGTTGCTGCTGATTTTTTTCAAGTCGTCTTTCTGTTCTTTAAAACGTGCTTTCATGGACAGCAGCCAATCGCGATGCGCCAGCGCGTCTTCACGGGTCAGGAAAAGGTCGTGGTCGCTGCTTTGAATGTTAAAACGCGGTTTTCCCTCGATGATTTCAAATGGGCCTTCATTGCTGCACAGCATACAGCGGACGCGGTGATGATCGATAAACCGAAAAGTGGCGCCGCCGCACAGGGGGCAATGGGGTTCCAGTTGCTCGGATACCGGTGTGCGCAGTGCTGTGGCCAGGGTCCGGGCCACAGCCCGGTTGTGTCCGTTGAGAAAGATTTCGCCGGGCAGGGCCCCGTAGATCATGCGCCGGGCTCGGATATCGGCGAAAAGCAGGGTCAGAAAATTTTCGAGGCCCAGCATGGTGTAACCTTCCTTGCCGGGGATGCCGGCGATGCCAACGGCCACGGCCGGTTTGCCCCACAGGGACTCAATATGGGGATAGAGCGCCAGGCCGCGATCCGTATAAGCCTTCAGGCTGGCGTTGGGACCCAGAAAATAGGTCGGCGTCGCCAAGATGATGGCATCGGCGGCCAGGATGGCTTCGGTGACCGTGGCGTGGTCATCCTTGATGGGGCAGTGCCCCTTGAACAGGCAAAGATAGCACGCCCGGCAGGGGGCAAGATGGAAATCCGGCAGCCGGAGCAGCCTCAGGTCATGCGGTGTGCCCAGGTGGCGACAGATTTCCTTGGCCATGATTTCGCTGTTGCCCAGTCTTCGCGGCGAGCCCAGTATGGCAAGAATATTTTTCAATCCCGACATCCTTTTCGACAGGTGGTAGCAAAATAGTAATGATTTATCCGGCCGATAAAACCCCCCAAGGGTTTCATGCGGTCGCGATAGTATGTTTATCCGGATTTTGTCCGCACCAGGCGTTGGCCTTGCAATCCGTCTCTAATGAGAGCGGGCCGGCACCAAGCGATCTAGTTCGGGGAAAAACCGGACCAGGCCGCCTTGCTCGATCAACTTCCGGTGGTGGTCGAACATGGCCGTATCCCACATGGTCAGGAACGATTGCATGGGTTCGGGCACCTGGGATTTCTGTGGGAAAAAAATGCCTTCCGCCACAATCGTTTCCGGGCTGAGGCCTTTTTCCAGGCGTGTCGCCACCCCCTTTTCCCGTTCCCGAAGGTGACGCAGCGCACGGTTCCATGCGGCATCAATGTGTGCGGTGAACATCCCGCCGTGGCTGGTCAGGAGGACATCCACGGGAAGTCCGCGCAGCTTGAGAATGGATGCCACCAGGTGACGCAGATCGCACTCTCCCCATCCATACCAGGGCCCGAACCGGTCCACGCCCATATCACCGGTAAAAAGCACCTTGTCTTCGGGGAAATAAAAAGACCGGTGGGAAGGGGAGTGCCCGGTGGTGTCCAGACACACGATGGTCATGCGGCGATCAGAGAAAGAACGGCCTGGTTCATAGGCGGTGTAGCGCGTAAGCTCCCGATAGCCGCATTCCTCCACGCTGAAGCGTTGCCAGGCCTCGGCCAGGCCATATGGACGGGCGGTGTGGTCCAGGAAATAGTCGATATCCGTTAAATAGGGTTCTTCCCCGGAAGGGATGAACACTTCGGCCTGCGTGTGATCTTGTGCCACCGCGCCCCAGACGCCGTGGTCGAGGTGGTAATGGGAGATGATCGCCGCCTGCGGTTTCTCGGCCTGCATAAACGCGGCGGTCTCGGGACCCATGTTGGCGTCGATCACCAGTTTGCGGGTGCTCTGGATCATGACGCCCGCACAGGCCTTGAAAAGACGCATATCGTCGGGTTCCAGGAAGGTCAGCTGATCAGTGATGCGGGTGCGTTGCATGGCAAAGCGTCCTTGAACGATTCCGTCGTGGCGGGTTGAGCGCCGGATGGCGATGGACGATCAGTCCGGCACATAGCGGGGATAGGTCTTTTTGGCGTTCTCCGCGGCGGACAGATCGATATCGATGGTCAGGATGGGGGTTTCCTCCGAGGTCAAACCCATGACGCGGCCGGCTTCCGGTTCGATGATCCAGCCGGTGCCACCGAACGCCATGTCGCCGACATGGGGTCCGTTGAAATTGGATGACAGACAGAACGCCCCGGCGACAACGGCCGCCGTCCGGCCTCCCGTGACCCAGGTATCGACCGACGTGTGGGGTGTGGCCCGCGGACACACCAGAATGTGGACACCCTGCGCCGCATAGGCGCGGGCATGGGCATTGAACCATAGTTCGGTACAGATCAGAAAACCGATCTTCAACCCGTTGACATCGATGACGTCAAACCGGCCATCACCGCGCTGATACCAACTGGCTTCCCAGAAGCCCTCTTCGTCCGGCAAATAATACTTGGTGTGGGCTTGCCGATACCCGGACGTCTCTTGCCAGACAAACCCCTGGTTGCGAGGGCAACCTTCATCGAGGACGGGCCGCGTGCCGACAACGATCGGCGTCGATAACTCAGATAGACGCGCCATCCAGCCATCATGTGCGGCCACTGCGGCCTGCCAGCGGTCGGGGTCGGCTTGCGCCGTTCCGGCCAGCCACCGGTAAAACGGCATTTCGGGCAACAGCACCAGGTCGCTTTGTTCACCTTGGATGGTCTCTGCGATTGCCGTCCAGGTGTCTTCGGATTCGGTCCATCGGTTTGGCAACTCACAGACAGTGACTTTCATGGAAAAAATCTTTCTTGCGGGCGCATGATCGCCCGCGGTGCATCAAGGGGTGTTGTTAACCTTCATGAGGATGGTCGCAACCATTCTTCCGATTTAAAGTTGCTGCTTCATCGCCACGTCAACCGCCTGTTGGACCATGTGGGGCAGGGGTTCCGTCGCAATGCAGACGAGGGTGATATCTTCCTGGGACAGCGGCAGGAGAATTTTGGGGGCGGTGCTGGAGGTGATGGCTTCGGCCATGCGGGGGGTGACTTCGCCGAGCATGGCATTGGCCCAGGTGATGGCAATGGGGCCGACAATGAGATCCGATCGGGCAACCGTGCGGACGATGGCATTCTCGCCCGAGGCACCCCTGTTTGCGCCGGCTTTCATCATCTGGGCCGTTGCAATGGCGTTCGTTCCCAGGGCCAGTATTTCCACCTGGCCGGGATAACGTGATTGAATATATTTGATCAGGGTGGCGCCGATGCCGCCGCCCTGACCGTCGATGACGGAGATTATTTTGCGATGAGGCACATGCTCTCCTTATAGGTCAACACTTCGCATCTCTTGATAATCGGAACGAAACACATGACCGGGCAAACAGACCCGATGATGCGGTGTGTCGTCACACCTCGTACAGGCTCTATGGCAACCGGCGGTTCGAACGGGTCGCCGGTCATCGATCGATGTCCGTTGTTCAGCGACGCAATAACATGGGGCCCAGTGGGCGCCCGCCGAAAAGATGCATATGCACGTGGAAGACTTCCTGCCCACCGTGTTTATTGCAGTTGATCAACAGGCGGTACCCGTCGGCGGCAATGCCTTCTTCGGCCGCGATCTTGCGGGCCGCGGTAAACATTTTGCCGATCAACTGTTCGTCTTCTTCCTGAATATCGTTGACGGTGGGAATTTCCTTGTTGGGTACAATCAGGATGTGGACCGGCGCCTGAGGTTCAATGTCGCGAAAGGCGGTGATGTATTCATCCTGGTACACCATATCCGATGGAATTTCCTTTTTTATGATCTTGCTGAAGATCGTCGTCATTGTATTCTCCCTCCCATGGATGATGTCAATTGGCGCTGACGATGTGCTCATCCGTATCAGAATACCGTTGGTTTTCCAAGTCTGATTGCCGCGCCTTTCAGATGGATTCGAAGGCGCTTTGATACCGGCCATGATCTTCGTGGTGGGCCATGGGATGGACGATCAACGCAAAGATTATAGCGGTCGTGGTCATGCTCGCGACCGGCGGTCTTTCCATACCGACAGCCTAATCGCGTATCGATCCGGGGACCCTGATCGCAAATGCCTGCGCCAGCGGGCGCGTGTCCGCCGCGCGCCACATGGGTCATCGGGGCTGCTGATATGGGTGGTGTTACCCGATCCCATCAAGATCTTTGAAGTGGTTGATCTTTCCAAGGCGGGCAATTTCCCGCGCGAAGCGGCCTTTCCAACCCAATTTTTTATGTTGGCGTGCCACCACGATTTTCATTAAGGGCCGGAAAAAGTAAAGCCAGATGGACGTCCACAGTTTGCCCTGTTGCCGGATGCGATCCGAGGGCTCCCACCACCCCATCACATTCAAGCGGTGATACCAGGTGAGATAGTGCAGCCGCTCGGCACTTAGCTGACGCGTCCGCACATTGGCCCACATACCGTTGTAGCGCGTATAGTCATGGGCGTTGGTAACCAGACCGGCATCCATGAGCTCTTGTCGAATGCCTGTTTTGGGGTAGGGGGTCAAAATCTGGCAGTAAGCCGTATCGGCGCCGGAGGCTTTCAGGAATTGATAGTTGGCAATGATTTCGGCCTCACTGTCGTCCGGGAAACCGAAGATCATTCCGCCGACCACCATGATGCCGTATTTATGACAGAGGGCCACAGCTTTACGGGAATGCTCAAGAATATCGCCTTTATGAGCGGCTTGCAGGTTTTTGGGGGATGCATTCTCAATACCCAGGAAAATGGATTTGAATCCGGCCTGGGCCATGCGGCGAACCATGTTTTCGTTGCGCGCCATGGTGACGCAATCGGCCTGGACAACGAAATAAAGATTGCGGTAACGGCGGGCCATAATGGCGTCGCACAAAGCAATCACACGATCGGGGTCCATGACCATATTGTCGTCCGACACGAATATCCAGCGGACCTTCCGCCGGTAATAGATGTCATCGACGTCGGCCAGAATGCGTTCGATCGGGAAGGGACGGAATGAGCGGCCGTACATGTGTCGAATGCTGCAGAAATTGCAATTCCGGGTGCAGCCTCGGGAAGTTTCCATGACCTCGCAGTGATGATTCATGATGTGGTAACCCCGGGTCAGTCGGCGCCCATCGCGGATGGGAAGTTTCAAGCGGGACAGATCGAGCAGTTCCCCCGGCGGATTGTGTATAAACGTTCCATTTTGTTTATAAGATAGCGACTTGATATCTTCCAGGCGGGTGGTGCCTTCTAAGGCCGATACCAGCATTTGAAAAGCAGCTTCGCCTTCCCCGCGGATCATGAAATCAATTTGTGCGGCTTCGGGTGAATTCGCAATTTCCTGATACATGAGGGTGGCGTGGTAGCCGCCAAGGGCGATGTTGACACCCGGCAACAGGCTCCGGATGAGGCGGATCAGTTTTATACAGGTGGCATACTGCCAGGTCATCGTGGACAGACCGACCAGTTGCGGCCTGATTTTCATTAATGTCCGCGTCAGATAGCGCCGGAGCTGACCCCGTTTGCGGATCAGGTCGATCAGATGAACGTCATGCCGATCCCCAAGATTGGCGCCGATACTGGCTATGCCGAGGTTGGGCATATGGAATGCCGATTCGTGCATAATGACTGGCGCTACATCCGGCATGGAAAGCAGGACGATTCTCATAATCTCTCCTTATCTCCCCCCTGTATCCTGAAAGACGGAGATGTATTTCGACATTGCGTTCCCGTATGATCCGGTCCACCAATCTTGACCCGCCGCGAAGCCCGATTGGACAAAGCGACGATCGCATCAAGGCGCGAACGGCCAGAAGAATGGCATAACCAGCAAAACGGTCACAAATACAATCAGCGTCAAGGGAACCCCCACTTTGATATAGTCGCCGAAGCGATAACCGCCCGGACCCATGACCATGACATTGGCGGGGTGCGAAATGGGTGTCATGAAACTGGCGGAAGCCGCCATGGCCATGGCCATCATCATGGGATAGGGCGCTACCCCCATATCCGTGGCGGTGCTCAGGATGATGGGAACCATCAGGACCACCAGAGCGGCTGTCGGTATGACGCAGGTGGCCATGAACGTCAACGCCATCAGGCCGGCCATGACAGCGGTGGGTCCGAAACCCCCTAAGGTATTCACCACAGCGGTGGCCAGGTAACGGGCCGCGCCGGTGCTGTCCAGAGCCACCCCCAGGGGCAGCATGCCGGCAATCAGAAAAATCCCTTTCCACTCGATGGCCCGATAGGCTTCTTCCATGGTCAGGCAGCGCGTCAGGACCATTATCGCCGCACCGATCACGGCCGCGAGATAGATCGGCAGCCAGCCCATCATGACCGGAAAGAGCACAGCGGCCATGATGGAAAGGGAGATTTTGGCTTTGGCCAGGTTGGGATGTTCCTGGGCGGATTGGGTCAGTACCAGAAAATCCGGTTCCCGTCCCAGAACGCTGAAATTGGACCGTTTGCCGTACAGCAGCATGGCATCCCCTAACCGAAGGGCCATGTCGCGCAGTTCTTCCGTGCGGTAGATACGTCCTTCGCGCCAGATGGCCAATACCGTCAGGCCGTATTTTTCGCGGAAATGGAGTTCGCGTAGCGTTTTAGCGACAAGGGTGGTATGCGGGGACAACATGGCCTCCACCAGCCCGGCGTCTTCGGTTTCCAGAGCCTCCAATTCCTTCGCGACGGCCTGTTCCACCCTGAATTCCGTAAGCGCCTGAATCAAGTCGAGATCCTCGGACCGTCCGATGACGAGTAGAAGATCTTCGGCCTGGAGGGAAGTGTCCGGTTCAGGCATGGACAAGATCCGACCCGCATTGATCAGCGCAACAACACCGATGCCCAAAGTTGCCCCCAGACGACTGTCTTTCAGGGACCGGCCGATCAGGTGCGAGCCGGAATGAACGCGCAAGGCCAGGATACGCTGGTCGAGGTCATAGCGATCGATGAGAATGTCTGACGATACTTCCTGCACCTGAATGAAATTATTTTCTTCCTGAAGCGTTTCCAGATTGCTCCGCGAGACCTGGGCCAGCAGGATGTCGCCGCTGTCCAGGTATCGATCTTGTAAATGAGCACGCTGCACAACGTTGTCGCGTCGCACGGCGATCACATTCACACCGAAATGCTCCCGAAAGCCCAGCTGGCTGATGGTTCGGCCGATGACTTCAGCGTGCGGTGCCACGGTCATTTCCACCAAGCGAACGCTGTCCGTGATGAGATCGTCCAGGAGGGACGATTCCGGCTCGATCTGCAATTGTCCCAGGCTGAAAAGCTCTTCTTTTAACTTCCCGGTGCCGCCGCCCCCGCTCTCGACGATCAGCCCATCTTCCGCCTGGAGGATTTCCGACGGCGAGGGGGCCGTCATGACACGTCCTCGGCGACTGATACCCACCACGTTGACCCCCAGGATCGTACCGATGCGGCTTTCAGCGATGGATTTTCCCACCAGGATCGAACCGCGGGGAACCGCCAACCGTGGCATTTGCTCCTCCAGCATGTACTGTTTTGAAAGGGGTTGCGCATCCCTGTCCCGTGGATCGTGCTGCAGGTCGCGAACAGGCAAAAAGTGTCGCCCGATCCAGGCCATGAAGGCCGTCCCGACGACAAAAACCGCCAACCCTACCGGGGTGAAGTCAAACAGGGTGAAAGGCTCCAGGCCCTGATCGCGCAGTGCTTCACTGACCAGGATGTTGGGCGGTGTTCCAATCTGGGTCGTTAATCCCCCCAGAAGGGACCCATAGGCCAGGGGGAGCAGCAGGCGCGAGGCCGGGGTGTTTGTACTGCGGGCGATGTCCATGACCACCGGCATCATCAGTGCCGCAACAGCCACGTTGTTCATGATGGCGGACATCGTTCCCGCGCACGTCATGATCACCACGATGAGCAGGGTTTCGCTCCGTCCGGAGAGTTTCAGGACGATACGCCCAATCATATTGGCGACACCGGTACGTGTAAGCCCGCCGCTGAGGATGAAGACCGCCCAGACGGTCACCACGGCGGGGTTGCTGAATCCTGCCAAGGCTTCCGTCGGCGTTGTTAGTCCGGTTAAGGCCACCGCTCCGAGAACCAATAATGCGGTGACTTCCATGGGAATCCATTCCGTGACCAGAAAAATGACTGAGATTCCCAGAATCGTGAAAACAATCAACATATCCGCCGTCATTGCTTTGCGTCTCCTGGATCATCGACAACAAGCGCCATAAGGCATACCCGTCTTGAGGGCGAGTCGTTCACGACGATCATTTTGGGGGGCATTGTTGCATGTGGACAGGCAATAAAAAAGATTAAAATGTCTTTATCGATATTTATGCTAAGCATTTAAACTTATCGTTTCCAGTCGGAAATGGCTAAAAATCAAGACCGGCCAAGAAGGCGATGTCTTTACGATGGTGTTCAAGATGAGTTACGTGGTTTGACACCCTCTGTGAATTACCATAAATTCCTATCACTTTAAATCATTGCGGCAGCAGTGGCCGCATGCGGGTTTTTACCAGCAAACTTTGTTTCAAAATTTGGGAGACACATGAACGCGAACCAATCCATCACGTCCCACCCCGCAGTCGACAAGGAGCCGGACGCTGCAACGATTCTCTTGGTGGACGATGACC
This sequence comes from uncultured delta proteobacterium, assembly GCA_963850465.1. Taxonomy (GTDB): domain Bacteria; phylum Desulfobacterota; class Desulfobacteria; order Desulfobacterales; family UBA5852; genus JABZFP01. Next base: position 39,283 of record CAWKLN010000041.1, on the reverse strand, counting down.
CCATTAATCTCAATGTCCTGTTTCAGGCGCTTGAAGGACATGACTATAGACTGTTGGCGGCCCGGTCCGGCGAAGAGGCTCTGAAGATAGCCCACCGTGCCGCACCGATCCTGATCCTTCTGGATGTCCAAATGCCGGGGATCGACGGATATGAAACATGTCGACGCCTTAAATCCGATCTCATTACCAAGGACGCTGCTGTCATCTTCTTGACCGCCCTTCAGGATTCCCACGCAAAGGTAAAGGGGCTTTCACTTGGGGCGGTTGATTTTATAACCAAACCCTTCGATACCGATGAGATCCTGGCGCGCGTGGCACGTCAGGTCGAGGTGCAGCGCCACAGCCGGAAACTGCGGGAAGAGAACCGGCAATTAGCGGATCAAATACAGAATATGCACGAAAGGAAATCCGGCCGCGGTGATGTATCGATTCAGGATTTGATTCGCCAGGGCGAAAATGATCGGGTTGAGTTCAAGTCCACCATGCGCTGGAATCTCAAAACCGATAAGGCCGACAAGGCGATTGAAAAAGCATGGCTGAAAACCATTGTGGCCTTTCTAAACACCGATGGGGGCACCCTGCTGGTGGGTGTCGATGACGCCGGTGCACTTGTCGGTATCACCGAAGATCGATTTGAAAACGAGGACAAATACAGACTTCACGTCAATAACCGCATCACGGAACATATCGGGCTGGGGTGTGTCGCATGTATCCGTTACGACCTGACCGAAGTTGGTGACCATAAAGTGCTGGTGATAAACTGTCGGCCTTCTCCACAGCCGGTATTCCTGAAAATGGGCCGTGAAGAGGAATTTTTCGTACGGATTGGACCCGGCAGTCGCAAACTGACCCCGAGCGAAGTTGTGGCCTATGTCACCCGGCGGGGCGCATAAAGATCCAGATAAAAGTGCTGTTTGGTCGCATCGGTCATGCTTCCATAAACCGCCAACGCCCTTTTGGGACAGTGCGGACTATTGAGGATTGCGCTGCAGCTGTTCCCTATACTCCCGGATTTCATCCTGCGGTGCGCCGCGCATTTCAAGCATGACGACCAAAACGGCCCACTTAACATTCAAAATTCGATTGTCGGGATCCTCATAGAAGGCATCCAGGGCTTCCACAAAACGGTTCCGGTCCCATTTTTCAATCTGCCTTTCCAGCGCGTTTACCACGCTGACGACGGCCCGGTTGCAGTCGGGCGAAACCGCTGATGGCCCATTGTTCATCAGTGCATGTCCAGCAACGCGATCCTGTCCTATCAGGACACCGCCCATCACGCCATTGACAAACAGGTGTTTGACATCCGGCGGGCACTGTTGCCAATAATTGCCATCGTACACCGTGTCGGCGCCCTTGGCTGTTGATGAAAACAAAATGAGTGCTGTGACGATAGCGGAAGCAAACGCTATTCGATTCATTGATCGGCCTTTCTCAATAAAATAATGGTAATCACCGGCGGTCGGGATAAAGACCATGCGTCGTTTCGCGGCAATAGCCGTCGATTGCGTCGCAATGGGTCTATCAGTAATGGCGGACAACGATTGCTGAAGCATTTTTTTACATGAGTTGGCGTCGCGACACAAGGGTCGGATCCAATATGGATGAGGATTCCGCATGATTGGCAGATATGGCACAACCGAAGACCGCTGGCAGGCCGTCTTCTATTGGAAAGGGCGATTCAGGATTGCGCCTCACAGCCTGTATCACTGATCTATCTTGCGCTGTTCAGGGCGTGTGGATCGAGATACAGCCATGTGGTCTGCTCAGCAGTTGCCGTTGGTCAGGCAAAAACGGAGATACTGCCGTTCCGCTTCATGGAAATCATTGTCGGAATAGTGGTCGAGGTTTTCGGGTACCCGGAACTTTTGACGATATTTATCGACGATTCGATCGATACCCTGGCGCTGGTCCTGTGTAACGTCTTTTGTTTGAGGGGTCATCGAGCACGTCCTTTGTTGATCGTGGGCGATTCATTTATAAGCCTAGCATGGAACATGCCAGCAGTTCGAGATCCGGCAAACGAAAGAAAATAAACGGGTAATTGGATTAGTGGCCCATCAGATCCACCGAGGCATAGGAAATTGATTCGCCAAAATTGGGCAAGCGAGACTCCAGCGCCGGCATCATGCGAGGTTCGGCAATTATCTTTTTAACGAGTCGTTGCGGAACGTGAAGATAGAATCGTTTTCAGCGGTCTCCAGCGAGATCAGTGCACAGCGAAGAATGGTACGCTGGCGCCGGGGTAGTCAAAGGGACGCCCCATTGATAGGGTGTGAGCAGAACACGCGGCCGTGACATCATGCGCCTGCTTCGCTCAAAGATTTTCTGAGATAGTGGGTTGGTCATGATTACAACCTCTCCGTCAAAATACGGTGTTGGCGTCTATCGCAGACGCGGCCGTTCGAAACCGCAAATGGCCTAAACCATTTCTGCTTTGGAATATGGCGGGAAAAGAGCTTACAACGGACAGAGGGGAATGGGATAAGAATGACCGGCGGTCGGATATCAAGGGTTGCGGCCTGGCAGCCAAAGGTGACCGCCAGGCCGCAAAAAAATTAGACGCCTTCCTGGAGCTTTTTACCTGCTTTAAATTTTACAACGTTTTTGGCCTTGATTTTGATGGCTTCACCGGTCTGCGGGTTGCGTCCTTTGCGGGCTTTGCGGCGAACCTTGGAGAAGGTGCCGAAACCGACCAGCGTTACTTTCCCGTCTTTTTTCTTGAGCGCTTTGGTGACGCTGGCGATAAAGGAATCGAGCGCTGTACCGGCTGCGGCTTTGGTGATACCGGCGTCAGTAGCCATTTTTTCGATCAATTCAGCTTTTGTCATGTGTAATTTTCCTCCTGTTTACGGAAATGTTAGTGGTGCCACCTGTTTCTCGTCATAGGCATCTACTGAAAGATAGCCCGATTGTCAACACTTCACATGTCTGATGTCGATATTTTTTATCAGGGACGGGTATTCCCGCTGATTGAGAAATAAAAACGACCATGGTTATTGGGTTCAGGGTTGTGCGTGGCCTGCTCTTTGCAATCCCAGAAGAGGGATTGCTTTGACTTCCTGCACGATGGCAGGCGTTTCGAGAAACCGCTTTATCCAACCGTTATGACTATATAAAAGCATATTGGAGGGACGAAAGGTGTTCATGACCTACCTGCATTAATACATGGGCACCGGGTGTCTCACGGCGGCAGTTGCGAATGGGCGGCCAAGATCCGTTGTCCGGCCTGCCGGAACGGGAAGACCCTTTTGGCACGGGACTGGTTTAGGGTTTCGTCTCCTCCAATACGCTATTTTCCACTTCTGCCGTGTGTCACGTCAGGCGGTGAGGCCCGATCGGTCGATAGAAGATATTTCTCACGGAGATGCGCCAATGACCGAATCACATCAAATGCCCGGACCGAATTATGATTCTATCCCGGGCCATCGCCGCTAGCATTGGGACGGTTCTGGCAATAGTGATTGGCACCACTGAGACGATTCATCACATGTTTCTCGGACGCATCTTCCTGGGGACTGGTCGCTTTCCCTTCCTGTTCAAGATCTGAGTGCGCCATAACCTTGCTTATCTTCTAGGGGTATCAGCATCCGGGTAGGCTTTGGCATCATGCTCCTTTTGCGCTGGCGCATGCCGGGGTCGTCATTCGGGCGGCGGCATGCTGGGCGGCATCGGTCACCCCAATCTTTTTCCTAAACTGATAACATCATCCTCCCTGAATCCGATGGCCTGGTAGAAATTGATCACGGTCGTGTTGGTACGGCGAACCTGCAGGTTGATTTTCGGGCAACCCAGGGCGCGTAGTTTTTTTTCAACCGACGCCATCATTTTTTTGGCGATTCCCCGTCGTCTTTGCTCGGGCGCCACCGCAAGATAGTTGATCCAGCCGCGATGCCCCTCATACCCGGCCATCACGGTGCCGACCAAACGGTCTTGCGCGATGGCGACCAGCAACAGGTCGGGTTGAAACTGAATCTTGGTGCGAATATCGGCGATCGGGTCATTTTGGGGGACGACCAGTCGGCAGGCTTCCCAAAGCGCGATGACGGCGTCCTGGTCTTCAGGCACGTATGGGCGAATAGTCAGCGGCATGGTCTGTTCTCCTAAACCGAATCGAGTTCAAATACTTTCAGGTGCATCGGACAATAAGGGATACGTCATGTACCGGACCGTGAAAGGGAGATGATCGAATTGCCTGGTTTCACCGAGGATGAAGCCAAGCTTGCGATACCAGGTGACCAGTTCTTCCTGCTCGGCGATAAGGCCGATGCTGATGGATGGCATGGCCAACCGCTGCGCCTGGCGGATGTTATGCTGCACGAGCATTTCACCAAATCCCCGGCGGCGGAATTCCGGCAGAACGGCAAGCCGCATCAGATAAGCAACGGTGGGATCGGTGGTCTCAAGGGCGGCACAGCCCGCGACGGTGGGGCCGCTTGCAAGGAGAGAATAGGTCACGCCGCGTTCCAGGTCGCTGCGGATCCACGCATCCGTACAATTGGAAGGGTGTTTGGGGCAATTTTCGGGTGTGAGTCCGAAGCGCAGCGCGACATCCTTGTAGGCCTGCTGAATCAGGCGGGCCAGGGCCGGGCCATCGTCTTCGGAAGCTGGTTTTATCTCAGGCGGAGAGCGTCTGTCGTTCATGGGCTATGCTCCGGCGGCCCGGATCAGTCCCAACACCTGGGGCAGCAGTGCCCGGGTCGTGCTCAACCCTTCCTGTGCGTAAATGGTTTCGTTGCCGGCCCAGTCACCGAAATAGCCGCCGGCTTCACGCAGGATCGGGGGGAAGGGGGCGCAATCGTAGGGATTCAGGATTGGATCCAGCATGATCTCCAGGCGGCCGGTGGCAACCAGGGCATGCCCGTAAGCATCCGACCAACCCACACTGTAATAGCTTTCCCTTAAAAATTGTTGCCAGGCCTTGAAGCGACCGAGCCTGCTCAAAGTTGTCGGCACCGGTAAAACCGACGAAACTGCGGTCCAGGCGGGTCGTCGGTGCCACGTGGGTGCGCCGGCCGTTCCAGAAGCATCCACCGCCCGTGGCGGCGTAGATCATATCATCCAGTGCCGGGAAATAGGCCACACCCACCTCACAACATTTCTCGATTTCAAGGCCGATCAATACCGCATAGAGCGGTACCCCGCGAATAAAGGCCTTGGTACCGTCGATGGGGTCAATGATCCAGCGAAATTCGCTGTTTTCGCCTTCTTTGGTCCCGTGTTCTTCCCCCAAAATGGCATGGCGGGGATAGCGTTTTTCGATGCGATCCCGAATCAAGGCCTCGGCTTTGCGGTCGGCCACCGTGACCGGCGAGTCGTCATCTTTATATTCGGGTCGCAAATCGGTCTGAAAGTACCCCAAAGTCAGGCGTCCGGCGGCATGGGCGGTTTCAATGGCGAAATCCAAGTATTCTTTCAACGGTGTTTTCATATCAAGCCCTCTTTTCTTCTGTTCGATCTTCATCGGTGTCACGAATGATCATCGCGGGGTAATCAATTGCAAGCGACCCGATGCTACGCCGACTTCCATCCACGTCGCAGCGGGCAGGGGGTCGCCGTCCATTTGAATCGTCATGGGGGTGTCGGATTGAAAACGGAACCGTTGCCCCTGTTGGTAATCACAGAATGATCGGGGTGGTCGACGTTTGCGCGCGGCCGCATAGAACGTGCGCAGAAGGACGCCGGGCCCGGATCGTCGCCGGGTGACAATATCCAGCTGCCCATCGTCCATGCGCGCATGTGGCGCCATGGACCAGCCTTTGGCGTAGCAGCGCGTATTGGTGACGATGGCGGCCGTCTGGTAACGGGGTGTTGTCACCTTGTCCTGATACAAGCGGAAACCCGGCTCAGTCTTGGTTGCCAGGGCTCCCAAGGCGGCGGCCGCATAAACCGGATCGCCCCATCGGCGGTAAAGGGTATTCAACCAGCCGGACCGCAGCCGTTGGGTGAAATGAACCACGTGTGCCCCGAACCCGATTTCGACCATGGCCAGGAAAAACACTGAACTGGCTGTATCCGGATGGATTCGGAGCGTGCCGACATCCAGGCGGCGGACTCTGCCAGTGGTCAGAAGATCGATGGCCGGTCCGGGCTGCAGCGGGATTTGTTGTTCGCGTGCTACGACATTGGCATTGCCGGTGGGGACAAAGCCGATCGGAATGCGTGACGATACCTGACACAGCCCGCCGCATACTTCACGAAGGGTGCCGTCCCCACCGATGACGATAATGAGATCAGCGCGATCCGCAAGTGACGGAGCGAGTTTATCCCGGGCATGACCGGCATACCGGGTTCGTGCGCTTTCGATCACCTGCCAGCCGGCCGCGATAAGGCGGCGCCCGGTCGGTTGGACGAGTTCGGTTGCGCGTCCCCGGCCTGCGCCGGAATGGTAAATGATGGCCGCTTTGCCCGGAGTCACCATGCGTCCTTCGTTACAGCCGAAAATGTTATGAATGCGTCGTCAGTCGGTGGAGATCCACCGTGAACAGGTCTGCAGTGAACCTCCTGTACTCCACACCAGGACGGTTCGCAAGAATTTCCTGGTTTGATCGCGGCGCACGCCTCAAGGAAATACGGAAGATGATTTGACGCCTCAGAAAGGTAATGGACGATATCCGTTGCAATGGAATAAATTTGTCGAAGCCCGATATGATTGTTTCCCCGGGAAGTAAAGACGGACTCGTTAAAAGTCATCCATCCGTCCTGCCGGGCCCGATCCGGCAGTTTAGGGTATTGTAGCATAACTGATGAGTATTCCACATAAAATGCCAAGAAATCTTATTGTGTTTTAAGGCTTTTTTTAGTAATAAGTACTATTTTACGTTATCTATGACGCCGGAACTTCAAATCATGCAGGAGGATTTTTGTGGAAAATTACCTGGTAAAGGACCTGATGGTGCCGTTATCCGAGTACGCGACGGTGCATGTCGGGTCGACATTGTTTGAGGCGGTGCAGGCCCTCGAAAAGGCTCAGGAAGAGTTTGATCACACCCGCTACAAACACCGCGGCATTTTAATCATGGATAAAAATAACCGTGTTATCGGCAAGTTGAGCCAGCTGCATACTTTGCTTGCCCTCGAACCCAAGCTCGACGAAATCCACAGACTATCAAAGAGCTCAGCCAATTCGGCTTTCAGCGCCAAATATCGTCCGGAAGCTTCGCAAACAGCAGCGCCGACAGGGGCCCCCCTGAAAGATCTCTGTAAAAAAGCCGCGAGCTAAAAGTAGAAGATTTTATGCACGCCACCGCCGAAGACGAAGTTATCGATCACGAGGCGACGCTGGATATGGCTATCCACCAGTTGGTTCAGGAAAAACTCCTGTCGCTCTTGGTCAAACGAGGATGACAATACCATCGGCATTTTGCGTCTGACGGACGTTTTCGCGGCGGTATATCACGCCATGAAGTCCTGCACCATTTAATAAGGGAATACTATGAAAGCACTGAGAGCATCTTTTCGACCGGATCGTACAACGCGTCAACATCAATCTGCGGGAACTCGCGTTTGACGTTCACCCGTTTGTCAAAGACCTTGTACCATTCAACCAGTTGGTAAAATTTTATGCCTTCTACGGCATCACGCCCCATCATCTGCTGGACTTTCAATTCCGCCATTCCAACCTGGCGGGCAGTTACTTCTTAGGAAAATGCCGCACCACCAACTCGATTCTATACAAAAGCGACATCCGGGGTGATGAGCTCAAGAAAGAGGGGGATATATTCCAGTATCAGGATTTTCAAATCCCGGTTTCCAAGGATGAAGGCATCCGGATCGAAGACAGCTTTTTGATCAAAACCCTGGTCCACAATTACTCCCACGACCCCGAGACGCTCGAAAAGTTTTTTATCAACAATACGCTATCCACCCATTATGCCAATATCCATGGTTCGCCCACGGACGGCAGTTTTTTGGGGCCTTTTGCCACGGTCGACCTGACCACCATGAACGACTGTGTCATCGGAACCTTTTCGTATGTCCAGGCCGGCGAGATCAGCCATCTCAACATTGAGCCGGGAACGGTCTGGGTGCGAAGTCCCGGTAATTTCAACTTTCTGTACCGCTATCCTTCAGACAAATTGAGTCATTACATTCATTTCGCCGCGGGGGCACCGCCCCAGGGATTGCTCATCGACTTTGTGGAAGATCGCAAAGAGGCTTTCCAACGCGTTTTCGAAACGATGACCATCGACCCCTCGGTAGCCGTGCCCCACAACGCTTCGCTGGACCGGTTTGCCGTGATCAAACCCAAGACCCATATCAGCGATAATGTCCTGGTGGCCCAAAGGGCCTTCCTGCAAAATGCGTGGATGGGCAAAGGCGCCAATGCTCAGGAAAACTGCTACATTATCAACTCGCGCCTGGAAGGGTTCAACGTGACCGCCCACGGTGCCAAAATCATCGAAGCGGACCTGGGGAAAAACGTATTTGTCGGGTTCAACAGTTTTCTGCGGGGCCGTCCGGAAAGCCGGCTGACCATCGGCCAAGACAGCATTATCATGCCCCACACCATCATCGATATCAAAGAACCGCTAAAGATCCCGGCCGGTCATCTGGTGTGGGGTCTGGTGACCTGTCCGGATGATCTTGCGACCCACAGCATCGCTCTCAAGGAACTCACCAAAATCGACGAGGCTTTTACGCGCGGAAGCATGTTCTTTGAAGGCCACGGGGCCCGTTTTGTGACAGCCTTTCGCGACCGCATCCAGCACATCCTGGAAGCCAACGGCGCCTTTTACGATGGGATGAAGAACAAAGGGCATGCCCAGAAAAACCAGAATATATCCTTCAACACCATTCAACCCTACCCCGAAGGGGATTTCAAAGGATTGTACCCAACCATTATTATACGTCCGTAAAAACAGCGAAAACAACCCTTGCGCCACCCTTGTGACCGTTCGGTTGCGAACATTGATTATTGACTCCGGCGGCATTCTGGGCTAAATGCTCATGAATTTTTAAGTGGGCACCATGCCAATGCCGACGGGGTCGGCATAAACCTTGACGGCTGATCGTAGCATTTTTCCGAGGACACAAAAGCGACGGGAGCAGATCTGGTGTTGGCGATGAATTCTTTCTTTCTGGCCGTATTGATCATCATCGGGAGTGGCATTCTGCCACTCCTTTTTTTGTGGCGCCGCTTTGTCTTGATGAAAGCCGTGGCATCCTTCGGCATCAGCGCCGGTTGCCTGATCGGGCTGATCGATGCCATTGTCAAGATATTACATGGTGCCGACGGGGGCGCGTCGGCTTCCTATCTGCATGCCTTCAGCCTGGCTTTCCGAATGGACGGGTTGTCGGCCTTTTTCCTGATCGTCATATTTCTCGTCTCCCTCCTGGCCGCGGTCTACAGCTACCAGTACATGGACGATGCCCAGAAAGCAGTGCGCGTCGCCGTGCACTATCTTTTTTTCAGCCTGCTGGTGGCCTCCATGGCCCTGGTCGTCACCGCGGCGAACATGATCACCTTTATGCTCTGCTGGGAGATCATGTCGCTGTCTTCGTTTTTCCTGGTGGTCTACAATTACGAAAAGGAGGGGAATCGCCAAGCCGGCTACCTCTATTTTGTTTTTTCCCAGGTGGGGGCGATGTTTATCCTGGCGGCCTTTGGGGTGATCTATTCCCACGGCGCCAGCTTTGGATTTGATGCTGCCGCCGTTTTGCCGGAAACGGCTAAAATTCTGGTTTTCGTCCTGGCTTTCGTCGGCTTTGGGTCCAAGGCCGGTGTCTTCCCCTTTCACATATGGCTGCCCCATGCCCATCCGGCCGCCCCCAGCCACATCTCCGCGCTCATGTCCGGGGTAATGATCAAGTGTGGCATCTACGGTATCCTGCGCATGTACGCACTTCTGGGCTGGCACGCACCGTTGTCGGGCTACATCGTTCTGGTTGCCGGCATGGTGTCCGGCATTCTGGGCGTGGTTTACGCCCTCGGGCAGCACGATATCAAGCGCCTGCTGGCCTATTCTAGCGTAGAGAACATCGGCATCATCCTGATCGGCATCGGCCTGGGTATGATCGGGGTTTCCGCGAGGCAACCCGGTCATGGCCTTGCTGGGGTTTGGCGGCGGTTTGCTGCATGTGCTCAACCACGCCATTTTCAAATCAATGCTTTTCATGGGGGCCGGGATGGTACTGCACAAAACCGGCACCCGCACGATCGATATGCTGGGTGGTCTGATCAAGAAGATGCGCATCACCGGTACGACGTTTTTGATCGGTTCCCTGGCCATTTGCGGTCTGCCGCCCTTCAATGGATTTGTCAGTGAATTTTTGATCTATATCGGTGGCTTTCGCGGTGTGGCGCTGAGCCAAACCGACTTCGCGATGAGCCTCCTGGCCATCGTCAGCCTGGCGGTGATCGGCGGGTTGGCACTGGCCTGTTTTACAAAAGTGATGGGGGTTGTTTTCCAGGGTGAACCGCGCAGCCCGGCCGCGGAAGCGGTGAATGAAAATGACATCTCCATGACAGCCCCGATGGTGGTGCTGGCGGGCGCCTGCCTGATGATCGGGGTTTTCCCCGGCGTGTTTGCGAGCATCGCCCTCAAGGCGGCGGAAGCGTTGCAGCTGGGCTACGGCCGCGTGCCGCTGGCGCCGTTCATGCAGCTCACCGGCAACATTACGCGGGTCGCCCTGCTGTTTTTCACGGTATTCGGTCTGATTCTGGTTTTGCGTGTCTTTTTGTACCGGGGCAAATCAGTTGCCGCCTCCGGCACCTGGGGCTGCGGATTTACGCAGCCCACCGCCAGAATGCAGTACACGGAATCTTCCTATGCCGGATCGATCCTGGAGTTTTTTGGCCCGTTGGCGCCTCTGGAAGAGAACCACCCCCCCATCGAAGGGCGGTTTCCGGCCAGGACCCATTACCACAGCCACATTCATGATATTGCGGAACGGCATATGGGGCGCGTGATCGTCAATCCGATACTGGCCGCTTTCGACAAACTGCGTTGGCTGCAGCACGGTGATATCCATCTCTACATCGGCTACATCCTGCTGGCGATTGTGGTGCTGTTGTTTTTTGTTTGACGCGGCGAAGGGGGCCAGCGCCCCCACGGGAGTCCTTTAAGATATGAGGTTTACGGCAACTAATCTGAACCGCGAAAAGGCTTGATGATGACATCTGTTCTTTTATTTCTTGTGGCGATATTGCTGGCACCCTTCTACTCGGCGATCATTCTTAAGGTGAAAGCGTTTTTCGGTGGTAAAAAGGGGCCGCCGCTGCTGATCAACTATTTCACCCTGATCAAGCTGCTGAAAAAGGGGTCGGTCTACAGCACCAGCACCACCGTCATTTTCAAAATAGGCCCCATGGTGTCGTTGTGTGCCGCCTTCACCGTGTCTGATGTTCCTGCCCATCGCCGGCCAGCCGCCGATATTCTCGTTCCAGGGCGATGTCATCCTGCTGCTCTACCTCTTGGGGTTGGGGCGCTTTTTCACCATCGCGGCCGCCATGGACACGGCCTCGCCCTTCGAGGGCATGGGTGCTGCCCGGGAAGCCTACTTTCCCCATCATCTGCGAAGCCACGCTCTTTATGATCCTGGTCCTGTTCTACGTGCTCACCGGCGAACTGAGTCTGGCGGCCTATTTCGCCGCCGGCCAGCCCGCGGGTCTCTGGCAGACGGCCGGAGCGCCGCTGCTGTTCGTGGTCCTCGCCCTGTTCATCGTGCTGCTGACGGAAAACTCCCGCGTGCCGGTGGACGACCCGGCCACCCACCTGGAGCTGACCATGATCCATGAGGTCATGGTATTGGACCACAGCGGGCCCGATTTCGCTTTCATTGAAATGGGATCGTTCCTGAAACTCTTTTTCTACTCCACGATGGTCACCCGCTTGATCTGCCCGGTGACACTGGGCTATCCGGCGGCCGATCGTCGCTTGTCTTTCTGGCCACCATGGGCGTGGTCTACGCTGGCGGTGGGCGTGACGGAATCGGTCATGGCCCGCTACCGCATGGACAAAGTGCCCCAGTTTGTCCTGACCTCCTTTGCCCTGGCTTTTTTTGCAACCGTTATCACGCTGGAGTTTCTAAAATGATCCATCCGGTCGATACCCTCTTGGCCCTGGTCCTGCTGTCGGTGCTGATCTCTTTTGGATCGAGCCGGCTGCCGACCTTGATCAAAGCATCCTGGCCTTTCAGGGCGTGGTGGTCTCCATCGTGCCGTTTTTCATGGGGCACGACTTGACCGTCGGTGGCGTGGTCTTCACCCTGGTCACCCTGGTGATCCGGGGAATCGGCATCCCCCTGTGCATCTACCTGGCCATCAAGAAAGTCGCCATCCACCGGGAGGTGGAACCCATCATCGGTTATAACGCCTCCTTGCTGGTCGGGCTGCTGCTGATCGTGGCGGCCATCTTTGTGAGCCCGAAATTCAACCTGCCCCAGACCAGCGTCGCATGCCCTGCTGTTGCCCACCGCCATCACCCTGCTGGTGGCCGGCATGTTTCTTCTGATGGCCCGGCGCAATGCCATCGCCATGGTTCTGGGCTACATCATGATGGAAAACGGGATCTATCTGGTGGGGACCAGTTTTTCGATGCGTGCCCACCACATCGTGGAGTTCGGCATCCTGCTGGATGTGTTGGCCGGAGTGATGATCATGGCCATTATCCTCCAGAATATCAAACAGACCTTTGACGATGTGGATACGGCCCATCTCAGAACGCTAAAGGAATAGGTTTTCGTATGGTTGAGTTCGCTTTTATTACGCCCATGCTCACCGGGATCGTTGCTTTCTTCTTGCCGCAAACCGCCGGGCGTCTGCTGCTGGTGCTCACCGGCGCGGTCCACCTGGTGCTGTCCCTTATGCTATGGGCGCTGCGACCGGAGGCCATCTTCCCCGCCTATTTTGCCGTCACCCCCGAAGGGCTTTTGTCGTTGCTGGTGATCTCACTGCTGTTCTTTCTGATCTCCATATACACCACGGCCTATCTCAAAGCCACCGACATTCGAACCGAGAACATCTTTACCGGATCCATGCTGCTTTTCCTGTCCACCATGACCATGGTGACGCTTTCGGATCATATCATGGTCATGTGGATCGCCATCGAGGCCACGACCCTGGCCAGTGCCCCGTTGATTTACACCCATCGGTCCGCGGCCTCCCTGGAAGCCACCTGGAAATATGTGTTGATTTGTTCCGTCGGCATTGCGCTGGCCTTGCTGGGGTCGGTATTCATCACCTTGTCCATGGATGTGGGCGGCGTGGATGTGCCGGTGGCCTTCTCGTCCCTGACGGACGTGGCCCGACAACTGGACCCGCTGTGGCTCAAAACCGGATTTGTTTTCATTCTGGTGGGCTATGGCACCAAGATGGGACTGGCGCCCATGCACACCTGGCTGCCGGATGCCCACAGCGAAGCGCCCAGCCCTGCTTCGGCTCTGCTTTCGGGCGTGCTGCTCAATTGCGCCTATCTGGGAATCTTCAAGACCAACAAAGTCATGCAAGCGGCCGGGTTGGGCGATTTTTCCGGTACGATCCTGATGGGCTTCGGTCTGATGTCCATCCTGGCCGCGGCCACGTTCATTCTGAAACAGACCGAGTACAAACGGCTGCTGGCTTATTCGAGTATCGAAAACATGGGCATCATCGCCTTTGGCACCGGCATTGGTGGTTTAGGGGCCTACGGCGCTATTCTGTGCCTGATCCACCACAGCTTGATCAAGTCCTCGCTGTTTCTGTGTTCCGGCAACATTCTATTAGGCTTTGGCGATCGTTTGATCGCCGCCACAGGCCAACTGGCGCGGCGCATGCCCAAAACCTTTGTGGCCTTTTTCGGTGGTTTCGCCGGTATCTCCGGGTTTCCCCCTTTCGGGATTTTTATCGGAGAATTGTTTATCATCATGGCCGCGTTTCGAACCGGGCACTATCTGGCAGTGGGGCTGTTCATTCTCAGCCTTTGCGTGATATTCGCCGGTTTTGCCCGGCACGTCATGAAAATCTCCTTCGATGATGTCGATACCACGATTCAGATCGAAGAGAAGTCGATCATGGTCTGGCCACAATATGCCCTGTTGACGACATCCTTGGTGCTTTGTTTCTGGATACCGGAGACCTTGTATCAAACTATTGTTCAAGCGGTGGCGACCATGGGTGGAGGGTTTTAATGCAGACGGAATTTTTAGAGATCGGCAACGGGAAGGCGGTGGCCCGTGATCGCATTCCTCATCTATCGTTTGACGATTTTCGCACCCAGGCCATGGGGCTTGTTGAGGGCGGCGGCAAGGTCGTTCAATACTTTGCCTATGAAGAAGGTGGGGGCGTCAAGCTCCTGGCGGTTTTGCGCACCGACCGCCTGCTTGCGGCCGGTTGTGATGCCCCGGAGGCGTACCCCGCCATGAGCCTGACCTGCGAACCGTTTCACCTGTTCGAGCGGGAACTGGCGGAACAGTTTGCCATCCGGCCCGAAGGGCACCCCTGGCTGAAAATGGTGCGCTATCACCCCAACTATCGCGGCCGGGAGGATGTCTTCGGCAACAACTACACTGAGGATATCCCCGGCAACTACGATTATTATGCCGTTGACGGGAAAGCGATTCACGAAGTGGCCGTGGGGCCGGTACATGCCGGTGTGATCGAGCCGGGGCACTTCCGGTTCAACTGTATCGGCGAGCGGGTCCTGCACCTGGAGATCCAACTGGGCTACCAGCATCGGGGCGTCGAACAGCTTCTGATGAATGTCGATGCCCGCCGGCTGCCGATCATTGCCGAGGGCATCGCCGGCGACACCGCCGTGGGACACGGCCTCTGCTATGCCCAGGCCATTGAAGCCTTGACCGACACAACGCCCGATACCGGTGCCCGGATCATCCGGACGATCGGACTGGAACTGGAACGACTGCAGAATCACGTGGGCGATTTAGGCGCCTTGAGTGGCGATGTGGCTTTCCTGCCGCCGGCCAACTACTGTGGCCGCATGCGGGGTGACTTTCTCAACATGTCCCTGTGGTTGTGCGGTAACCGGTTCGGCAAGGGGCTTGTACGGCCCGGCGGTGTCAGGTTTCCCATGACCGACGTGGACCGGGAGACCCTTTCCGGCAGACTGGAGGAACTGAAGCCCCAGGTGCGTCACACCATTGAGCTGCTTTTTGCGACTCCGAGTGTGCGGGCCCGTTTCGAGGATTGCGGTGCCGTCTCGACCGATGACGCCCACAAGCTGGGCCTGGTCGGGCCGGCGGGACGCGCCTGCGGCATCGCCTACGACGTCCGGCGTGATTTCCCCACCGAACACTACGCGCAACTGGACATACCCGAAAATGCCAAGCCCACCGGGGATGTCTATGCCCGGGCCCGCATGCGCGCCGACGAGGTATTGCAGTCCATGGATATCATCGAATCCCTGTTGCAGGACCCCGTGTCTACCCAATGTGTGCCGGCCGTCGACCTGAAGCCGGCCCCCTCCGCCATGGTGGTCACGCTAAACGAAGGCTGGCGCGGGGAAGTATCCCACTGCATGTTGACCGGCGCTGACGGAAACATCGTCCGCTACAAGGTCAAAGACCCCTCCTTTCACAACTGGAACGGGCTGGCCATGTCTTTGCGAGATACGGGGATTTCCGATTTTCCATTGAACAACAAGAGTTTCAACCTGTCCTACTGCGGGTTTGACCTGTAGAAACGCGCAAACCGCGAGAAGAAAAATCATTATGATAAAAACGCTGCAAAATCGATTCGAACAAGGCTACCGCACTTCCCGTTATCCCAAGGAACCGATCCAACTGCCGGAGCGTTACCGCGGCCGGCCGCAAATTGTCCCGGACGCTCCGACCGAAATGGTCGCCCGGTGTGCGGCTGCCTGCCCGCAGGAGGCCATCAACACCGAAAGCAGGCGTATCGACATGGGGCGTTGCGTATTCTGCGGCACCTGCGAGCGTTTGTCGGAAGGGCGTTTTGTGACGTTCACGCAGGATTTTGAAATCGCGACCGCCCAAAAAGAAGACCTGCTTACCGACGGTTCCCTGCCGGCGCTGGCGGATCATGCCAAACAGCATTTTAAAAAACTGTTCGGGCGTTCGCTTCAGCTGCGACAGGTGTCGGCGGCGGGGTGCAATGCCTGCGAAGCCGATCTGAACGTGCTGGCCACACCCTTTTTCGACCTGGCGCGTTTCGGCATCAACTTTGTGGCCTCACCCCGTCACGCGGACGCCATTGTCGTGACCGGGCCGATATCCCGAAATATGAAGACCGCCCTGCTGCAGACCTATGAGGCCGTTCCGGCCCCCAAGGTGGTCATTGCTGTCGGCAGTTGCACCCTGTCAGGAGGACCGTTCCGGGGCAGCCCTGAAATCACGGAAGGGCTCGATAAATTACTACCCGTCGACTTGTTCATTCCGGGATGTCCGCCCCATCCGCTGACCAATTTGCATGCTTTTTTATCCTTTTTTAAATAAAGGGGGTTTTCCATGAAAACTTTCACCGTATTAGACCTGATGGTCCCACTTTCCGAGTATGCCACCGTTTCCGATGACGCCAGCCTGTGCGATGCGATCGTGGCCCTTGAGAAGGCCCAGGAAGAATTTGACCAGACCCGCTATCGTCATCGTGCGATCCTGGTGTTCGATCAGGAATAATAAAATTATTGGTAAAATAAGCCAGTTGGACGCCCTAAAAGCACTGGAACCCAAGTACGCTGAACTGATGACGGACAGCAGTATGCGGCATTTGGGATTCAGCAATAAATATTTGCAGGGTATGTTGGATCAATTTTCACTTTGGGCCGGCCCCATGGCGGATATCTGCAAAAAGGCCGCTAATCGTAAGGTTGTGGACTTTATGCACACGCCGACCCAAGGCGAGTATGTCCGTCAGGACGCCACTTTAGACACGGCCATTCACCAACTGATTGTCGGCCACCATCAATCCCTGCTGGTCACCAACAATGCCGGAGAGATCGTCGGTGTTTTAAGGCTTACGGACGTTTTTGCCGCGGTATTTCACCAGGTGAAGGCGTGCCAAATAGATTGCTAATAGAACCTATAGATCGATCGGCAATGAATCGATCAAAACATACCGTAATCTGTCTCAGGAGGAAGGTAAGATGAGCGACGTTGTGGCTGGCGCCCCAAGCCAGATTAACTGGAAAAGGCTGATGTTTCTTTTTACGGGAATCATCCTGTTCGTGGTCGTGTATTATTCGCCGACCTGGCCGGATGCCATCGATCCGATGGGCAAGCACTTTGAACTGAGCCGGGAGGGCAAGGGCGCCCTGGCCGTTTTTCTGCTGGCCGGCACCTGGTGGGTCTTTGAAGTGGTGCCGATCGGGGTCACCAGCCTGGCCATCGGGGTGTTGCAGGCCCTGTTTCTGATCCGGCCGGCCAAAGTGGCCTTCAAGGACTTCATGGATCCTTCGGTCATG
This sequence comes from uncultured delta proteobacterium, assembly GCA_963850465.1. GTDB lineage: Bacteria > Desulfobacterota > Desulfobacteria > Desulfobacterales > UBA5852 > JABZFP01. Next base: position 21,929 of record CAWKLN010000041.1, on the reverse strand, counting down.
TTTATCTTCGCTTCCATCGTGATCGGCCTGGTTTTTACCAAAACCGGGTTGACGCGGCGCACTGGCCTACAAAATGCTGGCCATCGTGGGTGAAAAAACCAGCATGATCTATCTGGGCTGCTTCGTCGTGACGGCCGCGCTTACCCATATCATGGCCCACACCGCGGTGGCCGCCACCATTTATCCGCTGCTGATGGCGATTTATTCGCTTTACGGCGAAGGCGACAAGCCGACCAAATTCGGAAAGGGTCTTTTTATCGGCATGGCCTATGTGGCGGGTGCCGGCAGTATCGTCACCCTTGCTGGGAGCGGCCCGAGGCGCGGTGGCCATCGGCTTTTACAACGATATCGTTGGTGAAACCATTTCGTTTTTCGAGCTGACCTATTATATGTTTCCGATCGGGTGGTTGATGACCTTTCTGCTTGTGGGGCTTTTTCATGATTTTCTTTAAACCGGAGAAGGAGAGCATCCCGGGTCTGAGAGAAAAAGCCAAACGCCTGTATTCCGAGTTGGGACCGCTGACGCGCAAGGAAATTGTGGCCACCGTTATCGTCTTGGCCTGCATTGCAGCCATGTCCCTGCGTTCCTTTGTTCCGGCCTTAGAAGTCTTGGACAAAACCGGCATTATCCTGATCTCGACCATCCTGTTTTTTATCACCGGCATCCTGGACATTGACGATCTGGAGTCGGTGCCCTGGAACATCATTTTGCTTTTCGCCGGTGCCATGAGCATCGGGTTCTGCCTCTGGGAAACCGGAGCCGCCAAGTGGCTGGCGGTGAACTGGCTGGTAATGTTCCAGGAGGCCAACTGGTTTGTTTTTATCATGAGCATCGCCTTCTTCGTCATGATCATGACCAATTTCATCATGAACGTGGCGGCCATTGCCATTTCCCTGCCGGTGGCCCTGGTCATTGCCCCTTATCTGGGCGTGGCCGCCGAAGTCATCCTGTTTGCCGCCCTGGTAACGGCCGGGATGCCCTTCCTGCTGCTGGTAGGGGCGGCGCCCAATGCGATTGCCTATGACTCCAAGCAGTTTACGACCGGGGAATTTTTTTTATACGGCATCCCGGCCAGTATCATGCTCATGGTGGTGGTGGGCTTTGCCGTGTTCATCCTCTGGCCGTTGATGGGCATGTCGGTGACGCTGTAAGGCGGTCAATATTTGGATTTGACATAAACGGGTCGTATTGATCGTATGAGCCTCCGCCCTTCAATCGGGCGGGGGCTCTTTGTTTTAACGCCGCGATGAGGATCGACTATGAAATTTTCAGCAGCCCCTTGCGAATCTCGAGGTTGATGAACCCCTGGAGGCCCTGCCGCGCGTCGCCCGAAAATCATTGGAATGTAAGACACGGTAAACATCGCAGATAATCAAGGCGTTCAGGTTTCCCCGAGATTGTTTGCGGCAAAATCCCAGTTGACCAGGTGATCGAGGAAGGCTCCGATGTATTTCTCCCGTTGGTTTTTATAGTCCAGGTAATAGGCGTGTTCCCAGACATCCAGGACCAGCAATGGCTGCATGCCTTGCACGATTGGCGTTACGGCGTTGGCGGTGCTGACAACATCGAGTTTGCCTTCGTTCGGCACGAGCCAGGTCCAGCCGCTGGCAAATCGCTCGCGGGCCACATCGACAAATCTTTCGCGGAAGGACTTGTAGCTGCCGAATGATTTATTCAGCCATTCCCCCATCCGGCCATCCGGCGACCCGCCGCCGCCCGGCCTCATGCTGTTCCAGTAGAAGGTGTGGTTGTAAACCTGGGCGGCATTGTTGAAGATGGCATTCTGTTGACACGCTTTGGGTTGGAAGGTCTCACGCATTATATCGACCAGGGAGAGTTTCGCCAGACGTGTATCAGCCACAAGGCGGTTGACATTTTTTACATATCCTTCGTGGTGTTTGCCGTAATGATATCGAAGTGTTTCCTCGGATAGGTGGGGTTCCAGGGCGTTCAGTTTATAGGGAAGGGATGGCAGCCGGATAGCGTGTCCGGGTGTGCTGTGATCTCGGGAACAGCCCCAACCCGCCATTTCCAGCGCCGCCAGAGCTCCGACACCGACAGACCATTTGAGAAATGTTCTTCGCTGCATAGACAACCTCCTTGTGGAAACTTTGGCCATTATTCACGGCACAGGTCAGCATGCGATAGCGTTACATTTTTCCAAGCCATACAGGAAAAACGCCTTGCCGAGGATGGTCGCATTATTCCGGATCAACCGGCAAGGCCGGTCTGACCTTTAAGACTATTTCCTTGCGAATCTGGACGGTCCCGGGCTTGGCCCCCCGGGGCTTGGTAACGTAGCGGGCCCGCGTGGCCGATACCGGCACCACCCCCCCCTGGCGGGCTTTGCTGTGGTATGCCGCAATGGCGGCGGCCATTTTGAGGACGGACCGGTTTGGATCTTGATCGGCCGGTACGCGTAGAATCACATGGCTGCCCGGTTGCCCCCGAACATGGAACCACCAATCATTGGGGGCCGCCATGCGCAAACTCAGGTGATCGTTATCGTCGTCGGTACGGCCGGCCATCACAATCCAGCCCTGGGGTAGCTTATATTCAAATACACGCGGTGGAGGTGGCCGATGATCTGATGGATGCTGTTGGGTCATGAAATAAGTTCCGGATCGATGGGAGATGCCGATGAATGTGGCCCGGTTGGTTGAGAGAACTGACAGGATAGATGAAAATGCGTCTAATCTCAATAGATTGTTCGGGAAGAAGCTGAATGGATAGAAAAGCCACACGCCACGCCGGCAGGCAACCGTGTTATCTGCAGATCAATGAAGAATCACCTGCGACAAAGGCACCCGAGCGCGGTCGACATCGAAGGCGACGGTTTCGCAAGCATGGGGTGGATTCTTGCACGCACGTGCTTGTCCGCAACGGCGTCATCGCCTCAGTGTGCCAACGGCCGAACAAACTGAACCCCGATAAGGAACCGATCGGGCGTTCCCTTGCCGCAGCGGTGACACCAGACGACCTCGGCCGGGCAATCCTCGAAGTTCGCTCCATTCAGGATATCGGCCAGGCGGCTTCCCGGGCCTATGACCACTTCGGAGCCGGGGGCGATGAAACGGTCGGAGATTAACTGCATTCCTCCCCTGCAGCAGTCGCTCATTCGAGCATGATGACTTTGTTGGGTACCGCCCTGCCTGACTTCGACCGAAGCTTCCCGATACCTTCTCAAAAACGAACGGCGGGTATATTTCACCCTCGTATTCTCCTTAACTGCGATGATAGGAGGTCTGTCTTAAGCAGGTCATTCAAAAAAGGTGCGAAGGCGGTCGGGTGAGAGGCAAAATGAGAACAAAACGCATTATTGAAAGATCGAAAATGAGTATTTTGAGCTAAATTTAGCGCCGCATCATATAACGCCGTCCTTTTTCGACAACCTGACGGGTGGCAGCATGCGCCAAAGACGAATCAGTGGTCATCGAGAGAAAAAACATTCGAAGGGCTGTGAGCTTGGTCTCAGGAACGTAAGGTCCGTTGAACCATCAGTGAATTGAAAACGGGCGCAGGGAAAACGTTGCACGTCTCGATGTTAGCAAGGTCTCTAATCAGGTTCGGATATGACGAAGGGGAACGAGATGGACATCTGAGAAAAATTATAAGCTGGACCGAAAACAAAAGTCAAACGAAAAGTCCTATGAAATCGGGTTATTCCGATAAATTATAATGATTAGAAAATGGCGCAGATATAAATAGAATCACCGACGTGCGAGCTCTGGCGGCTTTGATTTCTCTGGCTTGCGGCCGGATTTAAGGGATTCCATATGTTGCGCTTTGAGACATTCCAGCGTGTGACCCAAACTGTAGGCCAGATAGTACTTTTGGATGTTGGATACGTACCGTACCGTTTCCGATCCGATTAAACGCATGGCGGCGATTTCCGTATGACGAAACCATTTATTGGGATCATAGCCGAGTTTGGCGGCCAAACGGCGGCATTCCTGGATCCGGTTCGGTCCGGCATTGTAGGCCGCCAGGATAAGGCAGATGCGATCGTGGGGGAGAATATCGGGGTCGGCAAAATAGATATCCCTCAGCAGGGCCAGGTATTTGGAACCAGCATGGACGTTTCGCTCCGGTTTGTCAATATCGCTAATGCCGATGCTGGTATCGTTTGCGGTGGTGGGCATTACCTGCATCAGTCCGACGGCTCCCGAAGGTGACAGGCGGTTGTGATTCATCTGCGATTCCTGATAGGCAACGGCGGCAAGAAGCATCCAGTCGAAGTTATAGCGCGCGCCGTATTTTCGGAAGAGGGGTACATAGCGGGAAAATTTGGCGCGGTCGGTCAGGGCCTGCGGATGACTGATCCACTTGGTCTCCTTGAAGTACTGGCGGTAGTAAATATTACCGAAATGGGAGCCTCGTCGGCGATCAAGCAGAAAACGGTTCAAACTGGCTTTGAGTTCCGGGTTGTCCCGGCGGACCATCCAGGCAATGGGAGCGTGTGCGCTGATTTCCGGAAATTCATGAATCGTGATATTTGGAAACATTTCTGCCCATATATGCGCAATATGGCTTTCAACGATACTGAGTTCGATGATGCCCGCGTTGATCAATCTCAGTATATCCTCGCTGCTGAGGATGGTATTGACTCCAACCTGCTGCATGGAGGGCAAGTTGCGTATGAGCAGACGGGCGTTAATGCGACGCAGGGTCTTGCTTGATTCCCATCCGGATTGGATGTGGATCTTGCGATTGCTCAGGTCATCGATGTGGGTTATCGATGGGGTTTGCGTATGGGCCACCAGTACTTCGCTGACATTGCCCAAGTAAGGTATCGTAAAGTCCACCTCTGATCGACTTTCCGGCGTCATGCGTGTTCCCGCGGCAACGATATCGCCTAAACCGGCCTTGAGACTTGGGATAAGTAGGTTTTCGGGAATAGGGATGAATTCAATGACGGTCGGCAGCTTCCCATACACCGGCGTTTGATTGAGAAATGCCTCATAATCTTTCAGTAAACGGTACTCAAATCCGTAGCCTTGTCCGCGGGAGATAAAGAAAGTCGATGGTGCGTAGGTGGTCAACACACGAATGGTTCGCCGACGCAACATATCGGGTAAATCGTCACGGTGCGGTTTATGAATACGCGAGAGCTGGGGCACAACGGTGAATAGTGCATTCTGGTCGTAGTGATAGTCCAGTTTGCAGAATTCTTCGCTGAGTGAGACACGGGCATCGTTCTGTTTTTCTAATGAAGACGCCCAGACATTTGCCATGTAGTGCGAATAAGGTTCCAGCAGAGGGGCATAAGCGTATCCCCGGGACTGAGCTTCTTTGCGTTGCGTCGCGTCTTTGTCAAAGATGGCGGCCCAATCGCCGCCGAAAAAATCGGCTCGAATCCATTCACCGGGTTCAATGATGCTTTTGACTTCGGATTCGATGTCGCGTGACGACATCACCGCAACAGGCGTATTCACGGTGCGAAGATGGCCCCATGGCTGCGCTGACACCATCGGGATGGTGCTCAGGACCGAAAGGATAGCCGTGATCGTAAAGCTTTTTATCGCGAGTTTGGTCATAGGCACTGCATTTCATTTCGGGAATAAGTCAGCCGTCAAATGCAGACATCCGAAAAAACCACATGCTTTAAATTAGGTATTCTATTAAAATAATCCCTGACATGCATGAGGGTCAAGCCGAAAGACCGTCCAGGACGCTCTTTCTGGTGTGCCTGCACTTGCACCGCCATATCGTTATCGGCCTGAAAGGCTTGAAAGTTGAATAGAATCCGTTAGATCAGCCGGAAACGGCGCAATCGATTATTTGAGGAAAGTTTATAAAATATTGTAAAATGCAACAGAATTTAGGAGAGATACAGCCCTCGGCGGACAAAAATCATGTTGGTGGCGAGTGGTGAAAAAATATAACCGGAGCCATTATTCTGCACAACAACAGGGAGACGAAATCCGCGATGATCGATTTGATTCAGGAACATTTGAAAGATTTGCTGCCCGGACTGCTCGGGATACAGTTCACCGAAGCCGATCCGGAAATCGTTGCCGCCACACTAGCGGTAAGACCGGAACTCTGTACCGTGGGGGACATCCTGCATGGTGGGGCACTGATGGCCTTGGCCGATACGCTTGGAGCCGTCGGCGCTTTTCTCAATCTTCCCGCGGGAGCGACGACCACGACGATCGAATCAAAAACCAATTTTACAGGACCGGCGCGGGTCGGGACGACCATTTCAGCAAAAAGCCGCATGGTGCACAAGGGGCGCACCCTGATGGTATGGCAGACGGAGATTGCTGGTGAAGATGGTAAATTGATCGCATTGGTGACCCAAACTCAGATGACATTAGGCGATCCGCAATCGAAGAATCATTGACGACCCGACGCGTATTAGAATTTTCTGCTTTTCTGGCAGGATGTTGCGATTCCATTGACGGCGGCACCTATCGCGCCATGCGCTGTTTGACACCGCACACCGATATTGTCTGGAGCCCCTTGATGAAGGCGCGGGTCAGTCCCGTGTCCGTTGGATGTGAAAAGATTTTGCCATTTCTCTGCACACCGCGAATGATGCCGTCGTCTAAAAACCAGCGCACAAGTTGATGACCCATTTCAAAGCGGCTTCCCGCCAAACGGTCGACATGCAGGGGGAATGGTTCCGGTTCCGGCTGACGTTCCCTCTCATCGATGCGGTATTTCATAAAATTTAAAATGCGGGCCAGGCGCAGCAGTGTCTGGCCCGCTTCCCGGAGGGCGCTATGGTCGAGTGGCAATGCTGTCGATCGCCAGCAGAGAGGCGAAGCAGGGAGTTGGCCTGATGCCTGGCATTTCTTGAAATCCTGGCTGTCCGGCGCCGGATAGTAGATGGAAAAACCCACCAGCACGCGGCGCGCCGCCAGAAAGAGAAGATCGTCGACCGATGTCATGGGGTTTTGCCCCGGGGCGCCGGCGATCAGGTATCCGACGGCCGTCATCTCCGACGCTGCGGCCCACTGCAGCACCCGATCAAACGCCTGGGTTACGGATGCGCGGTTGAACCGCGCGCTCTGGCAGCGGTCGCACGTAATCAGGGCAAGGTTCAATTCCCGGAAACCGGCGGCCTGCATCAGATCGATTGTTTTCTTGTCCAAGGTGGGGGGATAAATACCGTTCATGGCACGTAGTTCCGGTTTTCGTTCGCCGAAATGGCGGATGATTTCCCGGAGGAGGCGTTGGAACCAGCTGCGATCCATCGTCATGTTTTCATCTTCAAAATCGATCAAACCGATCTCACGGCCTTGAGCGGCCTGTATGATTTCCTGCATGACGTGTTCCACACGGCGCCGGCGGTAGGGAATGCTGGAATGGGCGCCCATGCAACAGTAAGAACATTGCAGGGGGCACCCCCGGCTTGTGGCAATAACCACGGTGTTCATGCCTTTGCGGCTGTAAAAACGGTTGTTTACAAGATCGACGGCCGGAGGCGCCAGACCGTTTAAATCATGCGCATAGGCGGGCGGGCAAATGTGCCGTTCGCCATTTTTGCGGGTGAAGGCGATACCGGGAACGGATTCGAGCGCCGCTGAATGTTGCAGGGCCTGGGCCAGAGCCGGCAAAGTTACTTCCCCATCACCACGCAGGACAAAATCCACGGCGGGATGATCCAGCATGCGATCCGGAAACACGGAGGGATGATGGCCGCCGAGCACCAGCCATGCTTCCGGGCAAGCGGATTTCACCGCCTGAGCGGTTGCCAGAGCCATATCTTCATAGGCCGAGAACAGTGAAGCAATGCCGATCAGAAACGCACCTGAAAGCCGGGCCCGGTCGGCGATGGTTGACAGGGCGTAGCCAAAATGGCGGTATTGGTGGAAAAGGGCAAAGGGGGAGGTGTCGGCCGGTCCGTAGACGGTAGAAAGATACCTCAACGGATCGGGCAGGGGGGCTGGGCGTGATTTGCCACTGGCCAGGGCATCCAGTATGGCTACCCGATAGCCATGGTTCCGCAAGGTGGCGGCAATGGAACTCAATCCATAGGGGATGGTGCGCTTGGTGGTCAGGTAGAAATCCCTGATCGGTGGCTGGATCAGCAGAATATCACATGACAAGCATTCTGTGGTGACCACCGCGGCGGACTGGACATCCTCCGATCGTAAAACACGCGTCAATGCCCGCCGCACCCGCATCCGCAGTCACCACCACAACCGTTCCGGTCGGTCGCCTGGGCCATTGCCTGAATGACTTCCCGCGGCTCGGGGTCGCAAACGGAAGTAATGCCTATCTTTAAGTTGAGTGTTTCCGGTGGGTCCGTTAAGTGGAGCGCCATGCGCAAGGGCATGTATAAATGGCCGAAGATCTGGGCGGCATTTGCCCGTGGAACGGACAGGCGCAGCTGATCGCCGGCAATTTTATGGAGAAGTTCATATTCAAATGGGCAGAAACCATCACTGGCCGCACCGCAAATAAATACAAATGTTTCCGTACGGGTATCGGTATGAAGTTCAAGCGTCACTTTTTTTAAATTTTCGACAGGGGCGGTCATGGTTTTCTCCTTGAGGGGCCGTCCAGCGGCGCGTTGGGTGTTTATAACGGAAATAGTAGTCATGATCCGTTCCCGTGGCAACTGGCAAAACGCCTTCGTCAGAAGATTCCGATTAGAGTCAGATGGGGTAAAAGTAAGGTCGATGCTTTTTAGACCTGCGGTTAGGAGGAACTACCCCCCTTCATCCAGTTGACCAATGCGTTGATGCGGTCTTTCTGTGGTTTGGTGAGGTTTTTAAACTGTACACCGATGCCTTCTTCCGTAATGTAGATGATGTCGGCATAGACCCGGAAAATATCCGGGAATTTGGGGTGGGAGAATGCCAGGGCGAGCTCATCACCTACTTTAAAATCTTCCCGGGTACCGATAAACAGACCTTTGGGATGAATATCTTCGATATAATCGGTATAGAATCGATTACCGGCGGAGAAATTAACGATCAGTGAGGATGGCTTGCGCGGGTGTTTCGGGCGGCTGCGTGTGATGGCACTGGGATCTTGATGTAAGGCCGGTTTTTTGTGTCGGTAAAGCAGTTCTTCGGCCAATCGAAGCATGATCAATTGCTGCTTTTCGGACATGCCGACCACTGTCTGAATCAGACGGGAGAGCGTCACATTGTATTTGCGTGTCTCCAGATTGACGGGGTCCATGCATCTGTCCTTGATACCGACACATTTTAGCTGAGGGATATCAGCATTAGGGGTAAGTTAATCATATTTTTACTATTTTTTCAAACGAGATGATGGATACCCGCCTCAAATGGAAGGGTGTAGAAATGATTGTGGTTACGTGCGTCGGCTGCGATTGAGAAAGATCTCCAGTCGCTCCACGGCCAGCGAACAGGAAAAGGTCAACATAAAATATAACAACGTGACCGTTATCCAGATCTCGAAGGTGAGATAGGTGGCCGCCATGAGTTCCATCCCCTGGAAGGTTAATTCCTGGATGGATATCACGGAAACAATGGCGGAGTCTTTGATCGTGGAAATGAGCTGGCCCGAAAGCGGGGGCAAGATCCGCCTGATGGCCTGGGGGCCGATGACGTGGAACAACTGCTGGCGTCGTGAGAAACCCAGCGCGGCGGCCCCTTCCCACTGGCCGATTTCGACGGACTGGATGCCGGCGCGCACGATTTCGGTGATGTAGGCCCCTTCAAACAGGGACAGTGTGATCAGGGCGGACAGAAAAGCGGGAAGTGTCGACGGTGGTGCCAGGAGCAGGGTCAACAAATGCTGGACGGACGGTGGCGCGCCCTCCGCCCAGGCTTGAATCCCCAAAAACGGCATCAGCTGATCACTGACAAAAAAATAGAAGATAAAAATGAGCACAAGGGGCGGGGTATTGCGGATCAATTCAACATAGGTGCCACCCAGCATGCGGCGAAAGGGCCGCTGGCTGATGCGTGCCAGCCCCATGACCACACCGATCAAGGTGGCCAGGAGGGTTCCCCAGACGCTGAGCCGAATGGTATTCAGAAACCCCCGGGTCAGCGTATTCAGAACCCAGCGGTCCTCAGCGCGGTCGTATCTGAAAAGATATTGAGGAATCAACTCCCAGCGCCATTGATACTGAAGGCCGGAGGATAGCCGATGGACAATATAATAGGCGATCGTGATCAGCAGCAAGCCGAGAACGACATCGATGAGCGATATGCGGCGATTGAAAATGATCAACGGGCGGCGTCTATCTTGTCGGGTTGTCCCCCTGCCCGAACGTTGGCGAACGGCCGGGCAGGGGGAGGTTCGGGTCGATTGGCCGTCATAAAAACGATCAGTGACGAAACTACTGCAGTTTTTCTTTCCAGTCCTGGGTGTTGAACCAGTAGGCTTTGCGTTCCGCCAGCCAGCCTTCGGCTGTGACATACTGGATCCAGTTGTTGAAATAGTTCAAGCTGTCGGCATCGCCTTTGCGAACGGCAAACCCGATGGGCTCTTTGGTGAACGTCTCTTTGATCGGCAGAAACAGGGTGTCCGGGTGTTCGATGGCCTGGAAGGCCGGCGTCGGCGCGGACGCCACGGCTGCATGGGCTTTGCCGTTGATCACCTCCTGGAAAATCTGGGCCTCGCCATCGAATTGACGCAGGGTGGCCTGGGGGATGTATTTTTTGGCGGCCATCACGGAAGTCGATCCCAGTTTGACGGCCAGGACGACGTCGGGGCGGTTGAAATCCTCCAGCGTTTTAAAGCCGGAGGCCAGCTTTTTATTGGCCACGAGCGACATGCCTGAGTAATCGTAGGGCTGGGTGAAATTCACCTTCAGATTGCGGCTGGGGATGATGCCCATGCCGCCGATGATGACATCAAATTTGCCGGTCAGCAGGGCCGGGATAATACCGGACCATTTGGTCGGAACGAATTCCACCTTGACCCCCATGTCAGCCGCCAAGCGTGTGGCGACATCGATTTCAAACCCGATCAGCTGGCCGGTTTTATCACGCATGGCCCAGGGCACGAAGGTGTCCATGCCGACGCGCAGAACGCCTTTTTGCAGGACTTTTTCCACAACACTTTCCTGAATCAGTTGTTGTTGAACTTGACCAGCCCGAACGGTTCCGGTCATCATAATGAGAACGATGATGACCGGCAGGGTTTTAAAAATAAGGTTTTTGTGCATGGGTTGCTCCTTTTGTCTGCATTGGGTGGCTGTCAGTAGTTCGGTTTGCCCTGATCTGCGGGATCAACCGGCCATCCTCAGGTGTCGCTGCAACAAATTGATCAACAGCGAAAGTGATACGGTCACCACCAGATAGATGGCGGCAATGACGAACCAGACTTCAAACACCAGATAAGTTTCCGCAATGATCGCCTGCCCCTGCATGGATAAATCGTAAACGGCAATGGTACTGACCAGCGCGGAATCCTTGATGAGGGAAATGGCCTGACTGGCCAGCGGGGGCAGAATCCGTCGTGTGGCCTGGGGTAAAATGATGTGGCGGTAGGTCTGGGGCAGGGTGAGCCCCAGGCTGTAAGCGGCTTCCCATTGACCGCGGTGAATGGAAACGATGCCGGCCCGAAATATTTCCGAAGCATAGGCCCCTTCAAACAGGCTGAGCGCCAAAACCGCCGAGGTAATCCGACTCATGTCAAATACCGGCGCGACGACGAAATAGATAAAAAAGAGCTGCACCAGCAGCGGTGTGTTGCGAATACTTTCCAGGTAGCCGCGGGCGACGAGGTTTCCAAGAAAAGATCGGGACAGACGTAAGAACGCGGTGGACAGGCCGATCAGGGTGGCCAGCACAAGACTGATCGCCGTAATCTGGAGGGTAACCGCGAGTCCCTGGAGCAGCGGGCCGGCAATAAAGTGGCCGCTATCAAAGGAAAAGAGATAACGCGGTACGCGATACCACTGCCAGTGGTAGCCCAGCTTTTCGGATCCACGCAGCAGGACATAAACAAGCAGGCCGGACAGGACCAGAAATTTCATTCCGTCCAGCCAGGGGAAGCGCCGGAGCCCTGCATTGATATGAATCAAATACTTCATTTCGGGCGTGTCGTTTGAGGTTGCCATGCGATCGGGTGTTTTTGGGTTCGAGCAAGAAAGGCTCATGGTATCGCCCGACGGTTACATGGGCGCGACGGTAGCCGTTATAAGGAGATGTTTTGCCGCTCAGCGATGAGTTGCGCGCCTATATAACAGTATCGGCTGGGAATGTAAAGTGTTCGCCCCGCAGCAGACAACCGCTATTTTTTTTTGGTACGGGGCCATCGTTTCCGGCCAGATTTAGAGGGTGTGCGCGCAGGGAGTATTTCTTCTTTCTGGAACAATTTTTTTCGTCGATCCTTTTCCACGAAAAGGGGTTTGCCATCAAACGGATCTCTTTCCGTGTGGTACATCAGGGCGCCGTAAGTGGAGGGTGTGGGGGTGAAAATCTGGATTTGTTCCGGAGCGGCCTGGAGTTGGGAGCGTGTGTAGTGACGCAGGCGCCGCATGTCATCTTGGGTACATCCCGGATAAGCGGCCATCAGATAGTAACTGAGGAACTGATTGAGACCGGCTTCACGCGTGATCTGGTAAAACCGTTTGCGGAAAAGCGCGCAGGCGTCAATCGCCGGTTTTCCCATTCGAACAAGAATATGGGGTTCGCTGTGTTCGGGGGCGATCTTGAGCTGTCCCGAAACATGATGACGGATCAGGTCTTCGAGGTAGCGATCGCCCGTTTTGCGGTCGGTAAAAATAAGGTCCGGCCGCAGACCGGAGGCTACGAAAAGCTTGCGGATACCCGGAATACGGCGCATCTCCCGCATCAACCGGCGCAGGCGGTCGTGGTCCACCGGCAAATGCGGGCATACCTGGGGATATAAGCACCGTTTTTGCGGACAGGCGCCTTTTTCCAACTTGCGGACACACTCGTACCCGTACATGTTGGCGGTGGGTCCCCCCATATCGCTGATGATGCCCTTGAATTGTGGATGGACGGTCATCTGGCGGGCCTCACGTATCAGGGACGCTTCACTGCGGCCATAAACCGTGCGGCCTTGGTGAACGGCGATGGCACAGAAGTTACACTCGCCATAACAGCCGCGGTGGGTTGCAAGGGAAAAACGAATGGTATCCAAAGCACGAACGGCCCCTTGGGCTTCGTAAAAGGGATGCTGCGCGTGGGTGTAGGGCAGTTCGTAAACCGCGTCCAGTTCATCGGTTGTCGGTGGCGCCGCCGGAGGATTTTGTACCAGCCAGCGCGTGTCCTGCTGCTGACAGAGTCCCTTGGCGGTGATCGGGTCATTATTGCAGTAAAACGCATGAAACATCTCGGTGAAAGCCTGATGGTCGGCGGCGACCGTTGCGTGGGAGGGGAGCACGAGGTAATCGGCCTTCGGTTCGGAAGCGATGTAGCATATGCCGCGCAGCAAACGAAAATCCGTTTGTCGGTCCAGGGCGTCTGCCAGGGCCAAAACGGTCTGCTCACCCATGCCGTAGACCAGCACATCGGCCCGGGCATCAAACAGGATCGAGCGCCGGACGCGGTTGGACCAGAAGTCATAGTGCGAAATCCGGCGCAGGCTGGCTTCCAGGCCGCCCAAGACGATGGGGACAGTTGATCCGCCGTAGCGCCGGATCAGGTTGGCGTAAGCAATCACGGCGCGATCGGGTCGCCGATTGTTGTCACCGCCGGGTGTGTAGTCATCGCGCCTTCGCTTTTTGCCGAGGGCGGTATAGTTGGCGACCATGGAATCCACGCTTCCGGCGGAAATGCCCCAGAAAAGGCGGGGTGGCCCCAATCGAAGGATGTCGCTAGCGGAATGGAGGTCGGGCTGGGCGATGACCCCGACCCGGTAGCCGGCGTTCGACAGTACCCGGCCGATGACGGCCGTCCCGATGTGAGGACTGTCGATATAGCTGTCGCCCGTGACCAGTATGATGTCGAGGTGGCGCCAGCCGCGTTCCTGGATTTCCTTGGATGTCGTGGGGAGAAACACGGGTAATTTCCTATCTCATCTTGACACGATTTCCAATACTCGGTATCTGTCAGCGTTTAACAATCTTTTCGATTTTCCGGAGGCCTCCATGGATTACAAGAAGACCCTAAACCTGCCCAAAACCAAATTCCCCATGAAGGCGAATCTGGCTCAGAGCGAACCGCAGCGCCTGGAGGAATGGGAGCAGACGCACCTCTACGACGCAATCCGGAAACGTTCCCACGGGCGCCCAAAATTTATCCTGCACGACGGTCCTCCCTATGCCAACGGACATATCCATATTGGTACCGCACTGAACAAAATATTAAAAGATATCATTGTGCGATCACGACAGATGATGGGGTTCGATGCGGTTTATGTGCCGGGCTGGGACTGCCATGGTCTGCCCATCGAACACAACGTGGACAAAGAGCTGGGGTCTAAGAAAAAAGAATTGAGCCTCACTCAGATTCGCCAGATGTGTCGGAAATACGCGGAAAAATTCATCGACATTCAGCGTGCGGAATTCAAGCGCCTGGGGGTCATGGGTGAATGGGACAATCCGTATCTCACCATGAGCTACGACTATGAAGCCACGATTGCGGCGGAATGCTGCCGTTTCGCCCTCGATGGCAGCCTGTTCCGGAGCAAAAAGCCGATCCACTGGTGTTGCAGTTGCCAGACCGCGCTGGCCGAAGCGGAGATCGAATACGATGACGAGGCATCCCCCTCCATTTTTGTTAAATTTCCGTTCATCGACGATCTGGGGGATATCGATCCAAAGCTCAAGGGCCGGGACGTCAACTGCGTCATCTGGACCACCACGCCCTGGACCCTGCCGGCCAATCTGGCCATAGCGCTGCACCCGGAGTTTGATTACGCCGCCGTTGAGAATGCCAATGGCGAAATCTACGTGCTGGCCAAGGACCTGGTGGATTCCTGCATGACCCGCTTCGGCATGCAAGACTACCGCATTGTCAGCGCACTGACGGCCAAATCTCTGGAGAAGAAGCGCTGCCGGCATCCGTTCTATGACCGCGAATCCATCATCGTGCTGGGCGAGCACGTCACCCTTGAGGCCGGCACGGGGTGTGTTCACACTGCTCCGGGGCACGGCCGTGAAGATTACGAAGTCGGTCTGGCTTACGGACTTGATCCCTATTCACCGGTGAATGATAGCGGGGTGTTTACCGAAGAGGCGGCCCTTTTCAGCGGACAGTTTGTTTTCAAGGCCAATCAATCGATTATCGATCATTTAAAGGCAACCGACACCCTTTTGGCCCAGGAAAACCTTTCTCACAGCTATCCCCATTGCTGGCGTTGTAAAAAGCCGGTGATTTTCAGGGCCACACCCCAGTGGTTCATTTCCATGGAGAAAACCGGACTGCGGCAAAAAACCCTGCAAGCGATCGATCAAGTGCAGTGGGTGCCGCGTTGGGGTCGCGAACGGATCTATGGCATGATCGAAAACCGGCCCGACTGGTGTGTTTCCCGCCAGCGCGCCTGGGGGGTGCCGATTGCCATTTTCTATTGTGAAGGTTGTGGCAAGCTGCATGTCGATGAGGCCATGATCGCCCGGGTGGAAGCCCTGTTCGAGACGCACGGGGCCGATGTCTGGTTTACGGAGGAAGCGGATCAACTCCTTCCTGCGGATGCCACCTGCGCCGGGTGTGGGGGGCGTGCCTTTACTAAAGAGACGGATATTCTGGATGTCTGGTTTGATTCCGGCGTCAGCCATGCCGCGGTGCTGGGCAAACGGGATTATCTGCGCTGGCCGGCCGACCTTTATCTGGAAGGCAGCGACCAGCATCGTGGATGGTTTCACAGTTCGCTCCTGACGGCCGTGGGACTTCGCGGGACCGCGCCCTATCGGTCTGTATTGACACACGGCTTTGTGGTCGATGCCGCGGGGCGCAAGATGTCCAAATCCATCGGTAATGTCATGGCCCCGAAAACCGTTATCGATAAATTCGGCGCGGAAATTCTTCGGCTGTGGGTTTCGGCGGCGGACTATCGCGACGATATCCGGATCTCGGATAGCATACTTAAACAGCTCAGTGACGCCTACCGCCGCATTCGCAATACCAGCCGCTTCATGCTGGGCAACCTGGAGGATTTCGAACCGGATACGGATGCGGTGCCCTACGCCGATCTTCAGGATATCGACCGCTATCTCCTGCATCGGCTTCAGGAACTGATTCGGCGGGCGCTAAAAGCCTATGAAGCTTATGAATTCCATATCATTTATCATGCCCTGCACAATTTCTGCGTGCTGGATCTTTCGGCCTTTTACCTGGATATCCTCAAGGACCGCCTGTACACATCGCCACCGGCATCGACAGCCCGGCGTTCCGCGCAGACCGTGATGCATACCTTGCTCAGCGCCATGGCACGGATGATGGCACCGATCATGGCGTTTACCGCCGAGGAAATCTGGCAGCACATGCCCGCCTGGCAAGGCAAATCCGCCAATGTTCATTTTGAAGCGCTGCCGGAGGTCAATCCGGGATGGATTGACGCAACGCTGGCGGGCAAATGGGAAAAAATGCTTGCGGTCCGAGGAGAAGTGACCAAAGCGCTTGAAAATGCACGGGTCAACAAACTGATCGGCCATCCGCTGGATGCTGCGGTAACGCTGTCCGTCACGGGCGATGCGCATGGCATATTGAAGGAATACCATTCTCAACTCGGGCACATTTTTATCGTATCCCAGGCGATTCTGGCCGAGGCGGGGGCATCCCTGCCGGACGCTTATATCAGTGAGGAAATTGATGGTTTGCAAATCACCGTTGCGCGGGCGAACGGTGACAAGTGCGACCGATGCTGGATCCACGATCCAACGGTGGGCGATGATCATGAACACCCCACCGTATGCCTTCGCTGCCGCACCCAACTGGCGGAAATCGACACCACGGCGATCGATGCATGAAAACCGCTGATGCATATACAAAGGCGGCATCGCTGTCGGGGGACGCGGAAGCCCCCTGGACGAAATACCGTCGTCTGGGGTGGATCGCGGGAACCATCGTGATTGTGGATCAGATCACCAAATGGATCATTCTGGATCGGCTCGATCTCTACCATGCGATTCCTGTCGTGCCGGGGTTTTTCAATATCACGCATGTTCAAAACCCGGGGGGCGCTTTTGGTTTCCTGGCCCAGCAAAGCCCTCTGGTACGGGGCATTGTTTTTCTCCTGATGTCGTTTCTGGCCGTATGCCTGATTTTCTGGTTCTACCGCAAAACCCCATCGACGCACCGCTTGCTGGCCGTCGGCTTTGCACTGATATTTGGTGGTGCCATCGGGAATCTGATCGATCGGGTGCGCTTCGGGCGTGTCGTCGATTTCCTAGATTTTTATATCGGTGGATGGCACTGGCCGGCCTTCAATGTGGCGGACAGTGCCATCACGACCGGTATCGCCATTTTTCTGTTGCATGTCGTTTTGGGGCGGATGCCTGAATAGCGTTAACCGCTGACCGCACGCTAAACATGTTCACTGTTCGCACGCGCTGAATACCTGCCGTTTGGCTGCGGGTCGATCGGGATTCGACATCACCACACCTCTGGCGCTGACAAACCATGACCGATATCCATTTTAACGAGCTGGAAAATTTTTTGCAGAAAGAGGGCGCCCGCGGCACGCCATCCTGGCCGCCCGTATGGCTTCTGTTCGGCGAAGAGGTGCTCTACAAAAAAGCGCTGGAAAAAATTTTGGCCGCTATCCTCGGTGACGCGCCACGGGATGTCAATTATGAACCGGTGGACGGTCTCAACGAAAATGTGCCCGGAGCCCTGGAGCGTATCAATACGTTTTCCCTTCTATCCCGTCACAAAATTGTGGCCCTCACGGATGCGCGGGTTTTTATTTCGCGCCAAAATATGGACCGCTTGTGGGACCAGGCGGCGCTTGCCGGTAAGGCCGGAGAGATGAAAAAGGCAGCGCGGCTTTTTCTGGATATGCTCAGCGTTCACAGTCTGTCGCTTGCCGATCTATCCGGGGCGTCCACTGAGAGCGTGCTGAAGCGCTTGGGGGCCGGTGAGGATACCGACTGGGTTCCGGCGGTGATGGATTATTGCCGGCAGAGAGGCCTCGATGTGCCGGCGGCCGCCAACCCGCAACAGGAGTTGCAGGACGCGATCGAGAAAGGTTTTCCGACCGGACATCACCTGATCATAACAACACCTCTGGCGGACAAACGCCGGACCCTGTATAAAACCATTCTTGAAAAAGGATTCGTCGTTGACTGCTTCGTGCCCAAAGGGGAGCGCAAGGCCGACCGGACGGCCCAAGAGGCGGTGTTGAATGCCGCGGTGGAGGAGGTTCTGCAAGAGAGCGGCAAACAAATGGACCCTGCGGCGCGGCGTGTGCTATATGATATGACCGGGTTTGATCTACGCACCGTTACCGCCAGTGTGGAAAAATTGGCCAACTTCATCGGTGAGCGGGGGGCGATCGGGACGGCGGATGTCCGACAGGTCCTTGAGAGGACCCGCCAGGACCCACTGTATGAATTGACCGAAGCCGTCTCAAATCGCAATCTGAGCAAAGCGCTTTTTTACCTCCAGTCCCTGCTAACCGGTGGTGACTTCGATCATCCTTTGCCGCTTTTGGCGGCCGTGACCAACCAGATGCGGCGCCTGCTGGTGGCCAAGGATTTTACATCGGGCCCATATGGCCGTGTCTGGCACAACGGATGTTCTTATCCGCAGTTTCAAGCGCAGGTGATGCCGGCCATCAAGGCTTTTGACGATATCCTGCAGGCCAAACTCGACGCTTGGGATCAAACGCTGGCGGATCGCCCTTCATCGGAAACGAAAAAGCGCGCCGGGAAAAAAAAGACGGGCGCGCGCTCCGATCTTTTCCTGGCCGGCAAAGGGCGCAGTCCGTATCCGGTGTATAAAACACTGCAAAAAGCAGAACGATTTTCGCGGTCGGAATTGATACGGGCCTTGCGTAAGCTCAGTGAGGCGGATCGAAGGATGAAACGCTCGGGCCTGTCGGGCCAATTGATTCTGGAGCACGTCATTCTTACGATCTGCCAGACGAGCCATTCCGCCAATCCATCCGCGCAACGCGCCGACCGTCGTCAGCCCAACCGGCGCCGATAAAAGATCGCGAGGTGACCGCATGCCAAAGACGAAGATCGTATGTACGATAGGACCCGCCAGCAGTTCGCCCGAAACGATCCGGGCGCTGATCCAAAGCGGCATGAGTGTGGCGCGGCTCAATTTTTCCCATGGCAGCCACGCCGACCACGCGGATAAGATTCGGCTCATCAGAGCCATTGCGTCTGATCTCAAACAGCCGGTGGCTATTCTGCAGGACCTGTGCGGCCCGAAAATTAGGGTAGGGAAGATACCGGATCCGGGTATTGAACTCAAGCCCGGGGAAACCTTCATCCTGACCAGTGACGATGTCCTCGGCGATAGCGGACGGGTTTCCGTCTCTTATCGTGGGCTTCCGGCCGACGTTAAAATTGGTGACCGACTGCTTATAGCGGACGGGATGATGGAATTGAAAGTGATGCATAGTGCCGGAACCGATATCACGACCCGGGTGATTATCGGTGGGCGACTGACGTCGCACAAGGGCGTCAATCTGCCGACCGGGAGCATGCAGATTAAGGCGCTGACCCCTAAAGACCGCAAGGATCTTGCGTTCGGACTGGCGCATGATGTGGATTATGTGGCCCTGTCTTTTGTGCGCGTTGTTGAAGATATCATAGAGATCAAGGCCCTGATTGCTGAACAGGGATGCCAGACACCGGTCATTGCGAAAATCGAGAAGCATGAAGCACTGGACCACATCGATGCCCTCGTCGATGCCGCGGATGCGATTATGGTGGCCCGGGGTGATCTGGGGGTTGAAATACCGCTGGAAAATGTTCCCAACATCCAGAAAATGATCATCAACAAGGCCAACCGGCGTGGTCGCCCGGTGATTATCGCCACGCAGATGCTGAGATCCATGGTGGACGCGCCCCGTCCCACACGGGCGGAAGCCGCCGATGTCGCCAACGGTGTTCTGGACGGTGCCGATGCGGTCATGCTTTCCGAAGAAACCGCCATTGGCAGCTACCCTGTGGAAGCCGTGCAGTATATGGCCAATATCGCCCTGGCAGCCGAGGAACAGTTCCCCTACCAGCACTATCTCAAACGGATCCAGGATCTCGATATTTCTCAATCGGTGGCGGCCGCAGCCTGTAATCTGGCCGACAATTTGAACGCGGCGGCCATCGTCGCCACGACCCGATCCGGAGCGACGGCGTGGCATGTCGCTCGGTTTCGGCCGCGCGGCCGCATCATTGCATTGTCCCCCAGTGAAAAAACCGCTCGCCGTTTGGCCATGTGCTGGGGATGTCTTCCGTGTTATCTCAGCCTTTCCGATGACACCGATGAAATGATTGAAAAGGCGGCCGCATCGGTCCTGCAGACAGGCCATGTCCAGGCTGGGGATTTAGTGGTGATCACCGCTGGTCGCCCATTGTACGCTGCCGGTACCACCAACATGCTATGGGTCAAACGTCTCTGACGCGTTCATGGTTCGTGTTAAGGGTACTTTCCGTTTTCCGACCAATTCGCAACGAAGGACATGTATGGGGTTCATTCGTCGTCAGGAAGAAAAGATGGCCGCCCGGCTGATTCAGTGGCACCAGCAACAACAGACTGACACGCCCCTTTCCCCTGAGGCGTTGTCTCAAAAAGCTTCCGTGTTGGTTACGGAAGCCCATCGCGTGGCCCGTCATCGCGGCAAAAACCTGTTGACCATCATGAAGGAAATGGTTGCCGACGTATTGAAAAAATAAGGGCCCTCGGCTTCGAAGAGGAATTACAGGCATTCATATCGATTTGTCGAAAGCGCGTTCCGAAGATTCAAAAATAGGCGACGTCACCCGCGGGCGGAAACCTGGCAAACTGTCAGTGATGCCGGAGTGTCCCGTGGGAATTGAGATGGTCAATAATATTGCTGATGTGGCCCAGACACCGCCCCTGAATCTCTTCTCGCATCGTGACAAATTATAGGCAGTTTAAAGGCACTGTCGTTTGCCGTTGGTTAACCAACACTGAATGGCACACACCTTCCGAGGCTGACTTATATATTGAAATATAGCCGGCCGCATGTTATGCAGCCAAGCTTAAGCTCATATGGCCCAAGCTTGCTGTTTTCGTTAACCGCTTCATCCATTCAAGAGGCAGAGCAAAAGGAGGTCGTAATGCGAAAAGGTTTCGGATTTCTGGCAGCAGTATTGATTCTCAGTCTGGCGCTGGTGCCAGGCGCTTGGTCGCAAGACAGTGTGATAAATATTGGGTTCAACATTCCCCTCACCGGCGACAACCCCGACGTCGGAGCGTCCTCTAAAAATGCCGCTGAGATGTACATCAAAAAGATGCCCACTATCGATGTGGGCGGCAAGACTTACACCCTGAAATTTATTTATGACGACAACGAATACAAAGCGGAATCGGCGGTGAAAGTCAGTACCAAGCTGATCACCGTGGATGGGGTACTGGGTATTATCGGCCCACAGTCATCCAGCCAGGCCGTGCCGGCCGGAGAAGTTGCCAACAACAACCAAACGCCGATGATCAGTCCCTGGTCTACCAACCCCAACACAACCTTGGATCGTCCGTATGTTTTCCGTGGCTGCTTCCTGGATCCATTCCAGGGACCGGTTTCGGCCAACTTCGCCACCGACGAGTTGGGTGCCAAGAAAGCGGCCGTGCTCTACGATATCGCTGCTGACTATCCCAAAGGGCTGGCCGAGTTTTTTAAGGAAGCCTTTGAAAAAATCCATGGTGCCGGTTCCGTCGTGGCATTCGAATCCTTTACCACCGGAGATAAAGACTTTTCGGCGCAGCTGACGAATATCGTGGCTTCCGGTGCGGATGTGCTTTTTGTCCCCCAGTACTACTCCGAAGTGCCGCTTATTGTTATGAACGCTAAGGAAATGGGGTGGACCAAACCCATTCTGGGCTCCGATTCATGGGGCGGTGGTGACTTGATGGGCCTCTGCGGTGATGCCTGCAAAGGGTAC
>CAWKLN010000040.1:0-11234 GCA_963850465.1 uncultured delta proteobacterium | reverse complement strand
AATAGATCTTATTTTTCGGCTTTTGCCGTTGACCCCTTCAGGCTCTTCATGTCCTTCATGGTGAACGATTATCTTTTGTACTTTATCCATGTTTATCCGTGTGCATCTGTGTCCTATCATTCTTTTAAAAAAAGCCTTCCGTCATGACTCTTCGTGCGGCTTTTTCGAGTACGTGCACCCCAAAGATGAGCGTCTTGAAGCGTTCATCCTTCGTCTGGCCGTGGTAGTAGCGGTAATAAATCTGCTGGGCGATAACGGCCAGGCGGAACAGGCCGAACGCGCTGTAGAAGGCAAAATCATCTGTCGTGCGGCCTGTTTTTGCCATGTAGCGGTTCACCAACTCACGCCTTGTCATGGCCCCCTCCAGGTGGGTGGGCATGAGGCGCATCAACTGGGTCTCCTCCGGATCGTCGGCTTGGACCCAATACGCCAGGGTGTTGCCCAGATCCATGAGGGGGTCGCCCACGGTCGCCATCTCCCAGTCCAAAACCCCGATGATTTTTTGCGGCGAGGTTTCATCCAGCACCACATTGTCGAAACGGTAGTCATTGTGAATAATGGCGGGCGATGGCGTGTCGGCCGGCATTTCGGCGGCCAGCCAGGCCATGACCGCTTCGAAGTCCGGGGCATCATCCGTGCGGGCGTTGCGGTAGCGTTGGCTCCATCCTTCGACTTGGCGGCGGACATAACCCTGAGGATGGCCAAGTTCTCCCAGACCGGCCTTGTTGTAGTCAATCTGGTGCAGTTCAACGAGGACATCCAGCAGGGTCTCGCACAATTGCTGCATCTCGCGCGGGCTGAAGGCGAGACCCTCGGGGAGGTTCTTGCGCAGAATGATCCCGTGCAGGCGTTCCATGATGTAAAACGGACACCCCAGTATCGATGGGTCTTCCGTGTATGCCAGTGGTTCAGGACAATAAGGATAAAATGGTTTCAGGGCCTTTAGGATGGTGTACTCGCGCTTCATGTCATGCGCGCTCTTGGCCTTGGTACCGAAAGGTGGTCGCCGCATCACGAATTCGCGGTCGCCGCAGCGCAGGTGATAGGTGAGGTTGGAAAACCCGCTGGGAAATTGTTGGACGATCAACTGCCCATTGAGATCCGGCAGGCAGTCCTTGAGAAGGTTTCCAGCGCGTATTCGTCAAAGCCTTCATCCGGACGGATCGGCTGTGATTGGTCGGCTAAATCCATGGCCGGTATCCTTTCATAACGGGCCGGTTGGTAGGGTTCGATGGTACGCCATCACGAATTCAACAATGAAATCGGCATACTGATCCACTCTGGTATTGCGTTTGGCGTATTTCCAGCGCTTGACATACCAGTCCTGCAGCAGGGCTTTGATACCGCCGGCACCCTGCTGGGGGTCGCGGGGCGTAAAATGGCCGGCGGCCTGGCCCTCTTTGAGGATATCGGCAAATATCTGATCGGTATAGAGTTCGCTGGCCATGGTTTTTTCCTTTTCGGCGGGGCTCATGTTCTTGGCTTCCATAAAGGAAAAATAGAACCAGGGTTGCAGGGCTTCGCTGAGATAAATATGAATCCGGATGGCGGTTTCCAGTTTGGTGACCGGGTCGCCGATGGGCTGGATGTGCTGGCTCAGAATACGCAACACCAGCTGGCGCCCCTGGCGCAGGATCATGTCCAGCAATTCGTCTTTGCTGCCGAAATAGGAATACAAGGCGCCCATGCTGAGCCCGGTTTCCTTGCTGAAGTCGCGCATGCTCATGGCCTGGAACCCCTTTTCATTGCTGATTTTCAGGGCGGCATTGAAGATACGGGACAGGTTGCGGATAACGGTTTCTTCTTTCTTAATCTGAATCTGGTCGCGGTTGGCCAGATAGATCTCCCGGTAGAGTTGGTCTTTGGAGATGTCGATGGTTTTCTGGAATTCTTGATAATTCATTTAAATCCTTGGTGGGTCATCAAATGCATCGGACGCTGATGAACACGGATTGACACAGATTACAGCGAAAACATAAAAGCTTCTTCACCACGAAGGACACGAAGTTCATGAAGAAATGAATTTGTCGGTGACAAATTCATTTAATACCAAATACAATAAAGTGACGTGTTTTGATCTGATGGTCGCACGCTTTGTGATGCATTTGTTGGGATTGGTTTTACCCTTCAAGTCCTTCATGATCTTCATGGTATTCGATATTTTTTGCTTTTATATCCACGGTTATCTGTGTTTATCCGTGTCCCAAATGTCTTTCTTCGTGTCTCTTCGTGCGCTTCGTGGTAAATGGCTGTTTTTTATTCTTTATAGTCGTACCAGCCGCGCCCGGTCTTCTGCCCGTATTCCCCCCGCACGAAGTGTTCCACCACACTCGGCACCGGCAGGTCCGAGCGGTCGCCGGAATTTCGGAAGGCTTCCATGCCCATGGTGTAGGCCAGATCGATGCCGGTGAGATCCATAATGCGAAAGGGACCCATGGGATGACCGGCCCCGAAGACACAAGCCTTGTCGATATCTTCGACCGAGGCAACCCCCATCTCCAGCAGCCATTCGGCTTCCTTAAAAATGGCAAAGAAGATACGGTTTAACAGAAAGCCGTTGACTTCTTTTTCAAGACGGACCGGAACTTTGCCCAGTCTTTCGCACAAGGCCATGGAAAGGCTGGCGGTTTCATCGGATACATGCGGGCCCTGCACGACTTCCACCAGCTTCATCACCAGGGCCGGGTTGAAGAAGTGCAGGTTGACGACCTTGTCGGGGCGCCCGGTGGCGTCGGCGATTTTCGAACTGACGATGGCCGAACTGTTGGTCGCCAGAACGGCGTGAGCCGGGGCCACGGCGTCGAGTTCGGCAAAGATCCGGCGCTTGATCTCCAGGACCTCCACCGCGGCTTCGATGACATAATCGGCACCTTCGGCCGCGTCGGCCAGATTCGGCGTGAACCGCAGCCGTTCGCGGGCCTCATTGGCCGCCTGCTCGGTGAGTTTACCTTTGGCGACCCGGCCGGGCAGGTATTGATCCGCAAACGCGGTGGCCTTGTCGAGGGTGGTTTGGTCGATGTCGGTGCAGGACGTCTGGAATCCGTGCAAGGCGCACAAGGTGGCGATCTGGTGGCCCATGTTGCCGGCCCCCACCACGCAGATTTTCTGGATGTCGTCGATGCTCATGGTAAGATTCCTTTTTTAGCCACAGATTGACACAGATAAACACTGATCAAGTTAAGATAAAAGCACCAAGCTCAAAGCTGGAAGCAAAAGTAAGGACAAAAAGCTATTTTCACCATGAAGGACACGAAGATCATGAAGAAATCAATTTGTCTGCGACAAATTGATCCCAATACCGATCGATAGCTGGTCTTCTTGCCACTTGGTTCCCTTCATGCCGTAAATCTTTTAGAAGTGGTTTCAAAACCCCATCTAACGCCCAATGGCGACGTTCCAGCCTTCTTCAAAATACTCACATATCATTGAATATGCTCCGCTTTTTCATCAAGCTGCGCCTTGCTCTTGAACGCGATCTGAGGTTTTGAAACCACTTCTATCTTTTAATTTTATCCTTCAAGCGCTTCATGTTCTTCATGGTGGAATATTTTTCAATTTTTAATCCGTTTTTCTCCGTGTTCATCAGTGCCTATTAATTTTTCTATATGTTCTTCTTGCGCTTCGTGGTGAATTCGTCTTTACCCGCCGAAGGCGGCTTCGTCCATTGCAACCGCCGCATCGCTGCAGTCCTCGATGGCATCCATCCTGCCCAGCGTGACCGGCAGGACCGTGCGGATGAAAAATTCCGCGGTCTGGATCTGGCCTTGATAAAAGAGTTGATCTTTTTTCTTGGCGCGCTCCAGTTTTTCAGCGGCTACGGTGGCGCGCCAGAGGAGCATCCAGGCCATCATCACATCTCCCGTGACATCCAGGAAGGGCACCGAGTGGGAAAAAGCCGCTTTGAACTTGGGAGACATGGCCGCCTGACCCAGATGAATAGCAACCTGCCCCAAGCGGTCCACGACGGCATCGAATCGCTCGGCTATTTCTGCTGTTGCCGCCTGATTTTTAGCGAGCGTTGCGGTCTTCTTCATTTTTCCGATGAAGTCCATATAGATGGCGCCTTTTTTCATGCCCAGCTTGCGGCCTAACAGGTCCAGCGCCTGTATCCCGGTGCAGCCTTCGAAGATGGTCGTAATTTTGCAATCCCGGGCAATGGCTTCCACCGGGTAATCCCGGGTGTAACCGGCCCCCCCGAACACCTGGATGCCCTGCACGCAAACATCGTAACCGCGTTCACTGCCATAGCCTTTGACAATGGGCGTGATGAGACCGACCAGGTCCATCAGTTGGGTTCGCTCTTCTTCCGATTCGGATGCTACCGCCTGGTCGATTAAATTCCAACCGTAGTAAATCAGGGCACGCAGGCCTTCCACGTGGGCTTTCATCCACAACAGGATGCGGCGGATATCCGGGTGGCGGATAATGGCCACCGAGGGGGCATCGTGATTTTTGAAATCCTCGAGGTCACGTCCTTGGATGCGTTTGCGGGCGTAGTCCAGGGAATAGAGATAGGACGTGGAGGCATGGGCTAAAGCCTGCAGGCCGGTACCCAGGCGGGCGCCATTCATCATCTGGAACATGATCTTCATTCCCTGTTGTTCTTCTCCCAACAGATAACCGATGCAGTTGCCTTTGGTCCCCAGGGCCATGCTGCAGGTGGCGCTGGCATGAATCCCGTGTTTTTCTTCCACGCCGGTGCAGACGATGTCGTTGCGATCGCCCAGGCTGCCGTCTTCATTGACGAAATATTTGGGCACGATAAATATGGAAATACCTCTGGTGCCGGCCGGGTCGCCTTCGATGCGGGCCAGCACCGGGTGGATGATGTTGTCCACCAGATCGTGCTCGCCATTGGTGATGAAGATCTTGTTGCCGGTCAGCGAAAAGGTGCCGTCGGGGTTGCGTACGGCACTGGTGGAAAGGTTGCCGACGTCGGATCCGGCCTCCGATTCCGTTAGCAGCATGGTGCCGCCCCATTCGCCGGTGTAGAGTTTTTTCAAATAGGTCTTTTTCTGCTCATCCGTACCGTAATTCTCGATCATGTATCCGGTGCCGGCGCCCATCGAGCCATAGGCGCTGACGGCCCAGTTGGCGCCCATGAAATATTCGTCCGCGGCAACGGCCAGCGAGTGGGGGAGACCCTGTCCGCCGTATTCGGGATTCATGGCCGGGGCGGTCCATTCGCTCTCCAGGTAGAGTTTGTGGACCCGGTGAAAGCTATCCGGCACTTTGACGGTGCCGTTGCCTTCATAACGGACCCCGATGCGGTCCCCCTCCTCGTAGGTCGGCAGCATCTCCTTGATGGCGAAGTGCCGGGCTTCATTGAGGATAAGATCGAAGGTCTTGCGATTGAATTCTCCGAATTTTTTCGTTGCGGTCAGTTTCTCGATCTGGAGGAGTTCGTGAAGAACAAAGTCAATGTCGCGGCGGTCGGCAATTTGTTGGGCCATGGTGTTTTTCCTTGTTCCTTATAATTAAAAAGAAATTACCACGAAGGCACGAAGATCACGAAGAAAAGCATTTAGGACACAGATAAACACAGATAAATATTGAGAAAAGAAAGCCGATCCACCATGAAGCGCATGAAGAGTTAAGCAATCGTTAATACGATATTTACTTGAAAGATCACCCATAGACCAGAAGACCAGATATCCTTAGGATATTGGAATCAACTTGTCGCAGATAAGGTCTTCAGGATCTTCATGTCCTTCTGGTGAAAAAGGGGTTTTGCCTTTTTTTACTTCAATCTCTTCGTGTCCTTCGTGGTGAATTATTTGTTTTGATTTATCTGTGTCTCTCTGTGTTCATCCGTGTCCTATTATACATAGTCCTTCAAAATTTGTTTGGCGGCCGATATTTTATGCACCTCGTCCGCACCGTCGTAGATCCGGGCGGCCCGTTCGTGGCGGTAGCAGAACGCCAGGATGGTATCGTCCGTCATGCCGAGGCCGCCATGCACCTGCAGGGCCCGATCGATGACGTTCATCATGGCGTTGGCCGTCAGGAATTTGATAAGCGAGATTTCCTTGCGGGCCGCCTTGTGGCTTTCCACCTCCATTTTCCAGGCGGCGTGCAACACGGAAAGGCGGGCGGCCTGAATTTCCGCGGCACACTCGGCAATCCAGGATTGAACGATTTGTTTGGTGCTCAACGTCCGGCCGGGGGCGATCGGTCGGGAAGCCGCCCGTCGGCACATGAGATCCATGGCCCGGTTGCAGATGCCGATCCAGCGCATGCAGTGGTGGATGCGCCCCGGCCCCAGCCGTTCCTGGGCAATGACGAAACCGTGGCCTTCGGGTCCCAGCAGGTTTTTTTGAGGGACCCGACAGGACTGGTAGAGAATTTCGCCGTGGCTGAAATACCCGGTGCCGGTTTCGCCCATGACCGGGATGCATCGGACCTGGTTGAATCCGGGGGTGTCGGTGGGCACGATAATCATGCTGGCCTGGAGATAGGGCGGGGCGTCCGGATTGGTCACCGCCATGACGATGGCAAATTCGGCGCCGTCCGAAGACGTGGTGTACCATTTCTGGCCGTTGATCACGTAATCGTCGCCGTCCTTCACCGCCGTGGTTTCCATCATGAGCGGGTTGGAGCCCGGCATCTCGACCTCGGTCATGGAAAAACAGGAGCGGATGTCGCCCTGGATCAGGGGCTTCAGGTACTGCGCTTTCTGCTCCGGGGTGCCGTGCAGGTGCAGAATCTCGGCATTGCCGGCATCCGGGGCCTGACAGCCGAACACATAATGGCCCAGCGGGGTGCGGCCCAGTGCTTCCGATACCAGGGCGTGTTCCATGAGATCGAGTCCCATGCCGCCATATTCCACCGGATGATTGGGTGCCCAGAGTTCCATCTGCTTGACCAGGCGCTGCTTGTCCTTGATTTCCTTTGCGAGCGTCGCCGTGTCGCCCCTCAGAAAAACCGGCTCCAGCGGGATGAGTTCCTTGTCCACAAATTCGTCGATCATGCCGACGATGGTCTGCATCTTTTCCGATACGGTGAAGTCCATTTTTGGCTCCTAACGATTTACCATGAAGGTCATGAAGAACATGAAGGTGTTGATAGGACATAGATTAAGGATAACTTTTTGCCAAAATAGTTCGTCGTTTATGATCTTGTTTTATCTGTGTTTACCTGCGCCCTATTCATTTTTTCTTCAGGCACTTCATGCTCCTTATGGTGAAATTTATTATTGGCTTTCTTTTAAATGCGGCTCTTTTGACCGGTTTGTCACCAGTGTCCACCCGTGTTAATCTGCATTCCATTTTTGGTTCTGGAATTGACCTTCAACCCCTTCGTGTTCTTCGTGGTAGAAATGTGTATTTCCGATGATACTTTAACGGTATGTCAACAGCCACGGGTCGGCATGACGTTCCAGGGCCGCCACGTCATTGAAGCCCACCAGGGTCATTTCCTGTGCGTTATAGCGGAACCTTGTCGTGGACGCATTCATCACCTGCCAGGAGATGCCGATGCAGCGATCGTCGGGCATGCCCGTGGCCATCTGGATCGCCGTGGCAATGGGGCCGGCCGATGTAAAGATCATCACATTTTTCCCCGATCCCTCTTGCTGCATGATTGTATTCAAACCATTACCGATGCGGCTGCGAAAAGATGGCCATGATTCAATCCCCGGCAGGTCGTGCGGTTCGGATATCCACCGCTGGACGATACGGGAAAAAACATGCTGGAATTGTTTCTGGTTCTTCACAAAACAGCGCTCATCCAATTTCAACTCCGGATGGTCACGAACCATGGTGGGGTAAAAATGCTGCCAGACGCCCGTCGAATCATACTCATTGAGATCCGCTGTTTCGACCGCTTCAGGCAACGGGGCATCGCTTGCGGCAAAAACATCCGCCATTGATTGGAACGTCTGCTTCTGTCGGTCCAGTGCCCCGGTGTAAACCGCATCGAAAGTGGTTCCGAGATCCCGCAGGTGTTCCGCGACCAATCGCGCCTGGCGATAGCCGGTGGGTGACAGTTGGTCATAGTTGTCCTGGCCGAAAGATGCCTGGCCGTGTCGGAACATGTAGATGGTGCTCATGGCGAAACCGGTGTCTGATAATTTTTCGGAACCGATGTGACGGTCGAATCGATTCCTGGTTGAGAGAAGTCTTCGGGTTATACAGGGCGCACATGCCGTGAATCCCTTTGGTGCGATATGGCAGAGCACGTTATGGATGTCAATATAAAAAAACGAACGCTCGTTCTATTTTTGTTGACACATCCTTGGGTTCGCTTTAGAGAATATGGATACGATGGCATTAGGGCGAGAAACGCTAATTGGACACAGATCAACGCAGGTGCACACAGAAATTGATGTGGCAAAAATTATATTGCTGTTTTTATATGTGAGATCGGTGTCCCATTTTGGTTTTTCTTCATGATCTTCATGTCCTTCATGGTAAAAAAGTTTATGTGTTTTTTGAAACTTCGTGTTTTTCGTGCCACTTCGTGGTGATATCTTTTTTTACTGTTTTTATAGGTAATCGTCCGTGTAAATCGGTGGCTAATTGACCAAAATGCGAATTCTCGTTTGCCTAAAAAGGGTCTTGGATCTGGAAAACATGCTTTTCCCGGACACCCTTCCTCAGTCCCCCGCGGACATCGATTGGGCGGGAAGCGCCTGGCGAATGAACCGCTATGATGAATACGCGGTCGAGGTCGCGCTTCAGTTGAGAGAAACTTACGGCGCATCCTGCATCGACGCGATAACCGTGGGAGACGAAGATGCCGGCGAAGTGCTCCGGCGTGCTATCGGCATGGGTGTCGACCACGGGGTGCATGTCCAACAGCCTTTCGAAATGTTCCCGAGCCCCTTTACGGTTGGGGAAAGGGTTGCCGCTTATGCACTTGAAAAGGCCTACGACGTGATCCTTTGCGGCGTGATGTCCGAAGATCTGATGCAGGGTTTGGTGGGGCCGATCATCGCCGGTCTGCTGAAATGGCCCTGTCTGACATCGGTGCACACGGTGAATTACCAAGAGGCCTCCGGCGCGCTGAGGTGTGAAAGAGAAGTTGAGGGCGGAAGGCAGGAAGTGCTGGAGGTCGGATTGCCGGCCCTGTTGACCATTCAGTCGGGAATCCATGCCCCGCGCTACCCGGCGCTTTCAAAACTGCTGCGGGCCAACCACTATCCCCTGGAAATGCTGTCGGCCGATTACCGGGCGAATACTGCGGCAAGGCAGCATATGGTTGCGATCAAGCCACCGGTAAGGACACGCAAGAGGATTATGTTAAAGGGCAGCGGTGAAGATAAAGCAAGGCAGCTTGCTGCAATGTTTCATGCCAAAGGGCTCTGCTGATGTCGACACGC
Organism: uncultured delta proteobacterium; assembly: GCA_963850465.1. Taxonomy (GTDB): domain Bacteria; phylum Desulfobacterota; class Desulfobacteria; order Desulfobacterales; family UBA5852; genus JABZFP01. Next base: position 1,912 of record CAWKLN010000040.1, on the reverse strand, counting down.
AAGGTTGCGATCATTGCTGAAGCCGAGCAGGGTAGGACCCATTCCGCCATCATGGATCTGGCAGCCTTGGCCGTAAAACTTTCCGAGAATGGACCGGTCGAGGTTCGCTGGCTGGTTGTGGGAAGCCGGGCGGCCGAGGCGGGCGCACGGTTGGCAAAGGACACCGGCTACCCGGTGACCGCCCTGGAAATTCCACCGGCAGTGGCCTTGACCGGGGAAATCTTGTGCAATGTCTTGCGGCCGTTGCTGACGGACATGCAACCGAATGCCGTTGCGCTGCTTCACTCGTCACGTTCACAGGACTGTGTGGCAGCTCTGGCCATAGCATTGGGCGCCGCCAGCATCACCGGGATTCAGGGGATTGTGCTGCAGGGCGGTACGCCGGTCTACCAGCGCGCCGTATTCGGCGGTAAATGGATGACCGAAATACAGGCTGACGAACGGTCGGTCGTCCTGACAGTGCTGCCGGGGTATTTCAAGTTTGAGGGAACCGGCAACAAAGCGGAGGCGGTGGATACCTGTCGCCCTTCTTTTCCGGTTACCCGGACCCGGTTGATTGAGATCCGGGAATCCACGACCGAAGCGGCCTTGACCCAGGCCGAAACCATCGTCGCGGCCGGGCGTGGTATCGGCTCGGAAGACAAGCTGGATGCCATTGAACGGCTGGCCGCCTTATTTCCCAAGTCAGCGGTGGCAGGCTCCCGTATCGTATGCGATGCGGGTTGGTTGCCTTACAGTCAGCAGGTCGGTGTCACCGGTGCTACGGTGGCGCCCGGACTTTACCTGGCCTGTGGCATCTCCGGCGCATTCCAGCACCTGGCCGGCATGAGCGGGTCACGTTTCATCGTAGCGATCAACAGCGATCCCCATGCCGCGATTTTCAATGCTGCCGATGTGGGTGTGGTGGAGGACTTGAACACCTTTTTACCGCTGCTCATTGAAGCGATTGAGAAAAATGGATCGGACACTGATGAACACGGATAGACACTGATCAACGTGAGCTGGAAACCTCAAGCTTAAAGCTGAAAGTAAAAACCAAAAGGCACAATTTTAACCACGAAGAACACGAAGACTACGAAGAAAACCCATAGATAGGCGATGGTATAAGAATCAATTTATTACAAAATAAATTGATTCCTTCGTGATCTTCGTGACCTTCGTGGTAAATGCTTTATAGGGTTTTAAGTTTTTCTCATTTCTGATGGCATATTCGGCAGGTATCGATAATAATGAATAGCGAACTCGTCATAAAAGCCGGCCCCAAGGCCTTACAGCTTATCCGTGATGAGGGACTTCGACCGGAACGCATCCGGGTGATGGCCGGTGCGGCCGGGGGGCCGAAGTGGCTGGTTCTCTACCATCTTGATCGCCTTCTCTTTCCATCATTTTTCAAGGAGCGGACCACACCGCTGCATCTCATCGGCTCTTCCATCGGGGCCTGGCGCTTTGCTGCCCTGAGCCAGCCGGATCCCCTTGAAGCGCATTGGATCGTTTCCGGGAGGCCTATATCCACCAGACCTACGCCACGGCCCCCACCGCCGCCGAAGTCACGGCGGAAAGCCGCAAAGTGATGGATCGCTATCTTCCCGAAGACGCTGTCCCGGCGATTCTGGCACACCCCTGGTGCCGGATGAACATGCTGACGGTGCGCTGCCGTAACTTCACCGCCTTGGAGTATAAACCGGGCATGGCAATAGGCCTGGCCGGCGCCGTGGCTGCCAATTTGATTGGTCGCCGTTATCTGGGCTTGTTTTTTGAACGAACCCTTTTTCATGATCCGCGGGCTCTGCCACCATTAACCGACCGCGATACGATTGCGTTTGCACGAACAACATTGCATGTGGAAAATTTCAAGGAGGCCCTGCTGGCTTCCGGGTCGATTCCGCTGGTCATGTCCGGTATTTCCAATATC
>CAWKLN010000039.1:0-102500 GCA_963850465.1 uncultured delta proteobacterium | reverse complement strand
CAGGAATATTAACCTGTTTTCCATCACCTACGCCTTTCGGCCTCGGCTTAGGGATCGACTAACCCTGAGCAGATTAACTTTACTCAGGAAACCTTGGGCTTTCGGCGAGCGGGTTTTTCACCCGCTTTATCGTTACTCATGTCAGCATGGTCTCTTCTGAACAGTCCAGCCGTCCTTACGGTCGACCTTCAACCCGTACAGAATGCTCCCCTACCAATCTATCTAAAAGATAGATTCCGCAGCTTCGGTAATGTGCTTGAGCCCCGTTACATTTTCGGCGCAGACTCACTCGACCAGTGAGCTGTTACGCTTTCTTTAAAGGATGGCTGCTTCTAAGCCAACCTCCTGGTTGTCTGTGCATTTCCACATCCTTTCCCACTTAGCACACATTTAGGGACCTTAGCTGGCGATCTGGGCTGTTTCCCTCTCGACCACGGAACTTAGCTCCCGTAGTCTGACTCCTGCGATAACAGTTAACGGTATTCGGAGTTTGGTTAGGTTTGGTAATCTGGTAGGACCCCTAGCCCATCCAGTGCTCTACCCCCGTTACTGAATAACGCAAGGCTATACCTAAATATATTTCGGGGAGAACCAGCTATTTCCAAGTTTGTTTGGCCTTTCACCCCTATCCACAGCTCATCCGAGCAGTTTTCAACCTACAACGGTTCGGGCCTCCACGAGATTTTACTCTCGCTTCACCCTGGCCATGGATAGATCACCTGGTTTCGGGTCTACTCCACGCAACTCAATCGCCCTGTTAAGACTCGCTTTCGCTACGGCTACACCTCACGGCTTAACCTCGCTACGTAAAGTAACTCGCTGACTCATTATGCAAAAGGCACGCGGTCACACGGAATAAGGCCGAAGCGATATTCATCGTGCTCCCACTGCTTGTAAGCAAACGGTTTCAGGTACTATTTCACTCCCCTCACCGGGGTACTTTTCACCTTTCCCTCACGGTACTGGTTCACTATCGGTCGTCAAGGAGTATTTAGCCTTGTGAGATGGTCCTCACAAATTCCCACAGGGTTTCTCGTGTCCCGCGGTACTTGGGTGTCCGATCCAGGAAGGCTGATCCATTTCGCCTACAGGACTGTCACCTTCTATGGTTCGCCTTTCCAGACGATTCGGCTATACATCAGCTTGGTAACTTCCCGAGCAAGCCAGAACTTGCTCCAATCGGATCCCACGACCCCGAATATACAACGCTTCTGGGCTTGACATATATTCGGTTTGGGCTCTTTCCCGTTCGCTCGCCGCTACTTAGGAAATCACTGTTGTTTTCTCTTCCTGAGGATACTAAGATGTTTCAGTTCTCCTCGTTCGCCTCATTAGCCTATGTATTCAGCTGATGATGTCACAGGATTAGCCGTGACGGGTTTCCCCATTCAGAAATCTCCGGATCAAAGCTTGTTTAGCAGCTCCCCGAGGCTTATCGCAGCTTGCCACGTCTTTCATCGCCTCTTGACGCCAAGGCATCCACCGTTTGCCCTTAATAGCTTGGCCACAAAATAACTGACACAATCATACTGACCGCTTTTTAGGCAACTTGCATTTTCTTATACCCAAATTGTCAAAGAACCAATCTATATAAAGGATGATTCCACCCATAAAACCTAAACCCAAATGCCCCGTATCTTCGAAAACACTCAGGATTTAAATCTGGTGGAGGTGAACGGGATCGAACCGATGACCTCCTGCGTGCAAGGCAGGCGCTCTCCCAGCTGAGCTACACCCCCCCATAAGCCCTGCACCATGTCATCATCTACCCACTCAAAAGACATGGTGGGCCTGGATGGAGTTGAACCATCGACCTCACGCTTATCAGGCGTGCGCTCTAACCGAACTGAGCTACAGGCCCATCGGTGATCGAGCCTATTTCATCCTTATAGATTTCTAAAAGATCAACAGCTTGATCTCTCAAAACTAAATAGTGGCAAACCTGCTCAAACAAGCTCTTTTTGTATCTCTCTTCGGAAAGATAATTCATTCCTTAGAAAGGAGGTGATCCAGCCGCTGGTTCCCCAACGGCTACCTTGTTACGACTTCACCCCAATCATCAGCCATACCTTAGGCGCCTGCATCTCTAATGAGTTTGCCCAGCGACGTCGGGTACAACCAACTCTCATGGTGTGACGGGCGGTGTGTACAAGGCCCGGGAACGTATTCACCGCGGCATGCTGATCCGCGATTACTAGCGATTCCAGCTTCATGGAGTCGAGTTGCAGACTCCAATCCGAACTTAGAACAGCTTTATGGGATTAGCTCCACCTCGCAGTGTCGCGACCCTTTGTACTGCCCATTGTAGCACGTGTGTAGCCCTGGACATAAAGGCCATGAGGACTTGACGTCATCCCCACCTTCCTCCCCGTTGACCGGGGCAGTATCTTTAGAGTCCCCACCCGAAGTGCTGGTAACTAAAGATAGGGGTTGCGCTCGTTGCGGGACTTAACCCAACATCTCACGACACGAGCTGACGACAGCCATGCAGCACCTGTCTTCGGGCTCCCCGAAGGGCACTTCCTACTTTCATAGAAATTCCCGAGATGTCAAATCCAGGTAAGGTTCTTCGCGTTGCGTCGAATTAAACCACATGCTCCACCGCTTGTGCGGGCCCCCGTCAATTCCTTTGAGTTTTAACCTTGCGGCCGTACTCCCCAGGCGGATCACTTAATGCGTTAGCTGCGGCACAGCAGGGGTCAATACCCGCTACACCTAGTGATCACCGTTTACTGCGTGGACTACCAGGGTATCTAATCCTGTTTGCTACCCACGCCTTCGCGCCTCAGCGTCAGTATTGGTCCAGGAAGTCGCCTTCGCCACCGGTGTTCCTCCTGATATCTACGAATTTCACCTCTACACCAGGAATTCCACTTCCCTCTCCCATACTCAAGCCGAATAGTATCAAATGCACTTCCGGGGTTGAGCCCCGGGCTTTCACATCTGACTTAAACGGCCGCCTACGCGCGCTTTACGCCCAATAAATCCGAATAACGCTTGCACCCCCCGTATTACCGCGGCTGCTGGCACGGAGTTAGCCGGTGCTTCCTTCAGTGGTACCGTCAAACCATGAGGGTATTAACCTCATGGGAGTTCTTCCCACTTGACAGAGCTTTACGACCCGAAAGCCTTCATCACTCACGCGGCGTTGCTGCGTCAGGGTTTCCCCCATTGCGCAAAATTCCTCACTGCTGCCTCCCGTAGGAGTCTGGACCGTGTGTCAGTTCCAGTGTGGCTGATCATCCTCTCAGACCAGCTACCCATCGTCGCCTTGGTAGGCCATTACCCTACCAACAAGCTAATGGGACGCGGGCTCATCTCCAAACAATAGCTTCCAAGGAGAGGCCATCTTTGATCATAAGAACCGAAGTCCCTATGATATTATCCGGTATTAGCGTCACTTTCGTAACGTTATCCCCAATTCGAAGGTAGATTACCCACGCGTTACTCACCCGTACGCCACTTTACTAGCTTCAGCAAGCTGAAGCGTTCTCGTACGACTTGCATGTGTTAAGCACGCCGCCAGCGTTCATTCTGAGCCAGGATCAAACTCTCCAATTATACTCTATTGGATGCTGCTGTTAAGCAGCTTTAAATCAACGAAAAACCTGTCTCACAAGCATGTCACTATTTAGTTTTCAAAGATCAAACCGCCGCCCCGTCAAGGGTGCGGATGTCAACGTTTTCGTGCGCTGACAAAAAAGGCTTTATATATGATCGCCTATGTCCCTGTCAATCAGTTTTTTTGCCAATCCACAAAAAAACCGCGCATGAATTACAATAAGCATTGCTCAATCATCGATCAACCCCACCATTACCTCAAATGATCGGATTGGGGTGTTATTGATCAAGACGGGACCGCTGGATCACTCGGTTACAACAAGTTTATGGTATTTTTTCTTGCCGGATCGAAGCAATATCATGCCGGCGTCCACATCGGAGGCTGTCACACTGTAGTCAATGGAATCGATTCGGTTACCGTTGATGTACGCGCCGCCTTGCGAAATTAGACGGCGGGCCGCGCCACCTGAACTGGCCAAGCCGACATGCTGAAACAGTTTAAATAGCGGCAGGCCTGTTGCTAATTCCGCTTCCGTAATCTGTGATGACGGCACACCATCGTCACCCGCAACGGAATCACCGCGCGGGATGGCACTTGTCGGCAACAAGGTATCTGGCATGCGTCGCATTCCAAAAACGCTGGAAGCCGCCTTAAACGCCTCTATAGCAGCCATTTGTCCATGCACAATCTGGGTGGCCTCAAAAGCCAAAACGGTTTTGGCCAGATTCAGATCGGATCCTGCCAATTGAGAAACAGGATTTATTTCCTGCATTGGCAAGAAGGTATAAAGAGCCAGAAAACGTGCCACATCCTTGTCATCGGTATTGATCCAATACTGGTAAAAGTCATACGGGCTTGTTCGATCGGCGTCCAACCAGACGGCACCAGCAGCCGTTTTCCCCATTTTAGCGCCTGTGCTCGTGGTAATTAGAGGAAATGTAAGACCGAATACGGAGGCCTGCTCCGTCTTCCGGACTAAATCAATCCCGGCCAGGATATTGCCCCACTGATCGCTGCCGCCCATCTGGATACAACATCGATGTCGCCGGTATAGTTCCAAAAAGTCATAAGCCTGCAACAGCATGTAATTAAATTCAATAAAACTCAAACCTTCCTCGGATTCCAGCCGCATGCGATAGCTCTCAGCCTTGATCATGCGATTGACACTGAAATGCCGACCGTAATCTCTCAGGAAGGGGATATATTCGAGGCAAGTCAACCAGTCCGCATTATTGATGAGCAGGGCTTTGTCTGCGCTGAAGTCGATAAAACGACTCAACTGTTTTTTTAAAGCCTCGGCATTATGATTGACATCCTCAATCGTCAGAATTTGCCGCATCTCCGTTTTACCGCTTGGATCCCCCACCAGCCCGGTACCACCGCCCACCAAGGCAATGGGCCGATGACCGTTGCGCTGCATATGAGCCAGGGCCATAATGGGCACCAAACTGCCAATATGCAAACTGGACGCTGTGGGATCGAAACCGATATAACAGGTCGCCGCCCCGCTGTTGACATAGTCCCGCAGTTCCTGATCGTGGGTTTTGTTGTCTATAAAACCGCGCTCTTCCAGCACATCAATGACATTGCTCATCGTGTTCGCTTCCGACCCGTTTTGGATTACAGTGCTTGCCATAGGATGGCGGCCGTCCTCAACCCAGCCGTTTATTTATTGGCGTATTCCACCGCTCGCGTTTCGCGAATGACCGTGACCTTAATTTGTCCCGGAAATGTCAACGAATCCTCGATCTTTTTAACAATATCGCGACTCAGCAAAACTGCTTTTTCATCGGATATTTTTTCGCTTTCCACGATCACCCGGAGTTCCCGTCCCGCTTGAATGGCGTAAGTGTTGGCAACACCGGCGTGCGAATTGGCAATATTTTCTAAATCCTCAAGGCGCTTGATGTAATTTTCCAATAATTCTTTGCGAGCGCCCGGTCTAGCCCCCGAAAGACCGTCGGCCGCTTGGACCAGCAAAGCGTATACGCTACTGGGCGGCACGTCTTCATGATGCGCGGCAATGGCGTGGACCACTTGGGGTGACTCCCCAAATTTTTTAGCGAGCGTTGATCCGATCAAAGCATGGGGACCTTCCACTTCATGATCAACGGCTTTGCCGATATCATGCAAGAGCCCCATTCGGCGCGCCAGTTTCTGATTCAACCCCAATTCAGCCGCCATGATGCCGCACAGGAATCCGACTTCGACCGAGTGTTGGAGAACGTTCTGCGCATAGCTTGTGCGAAATTTAAGTTTGCCGATGGTTGCAATCAGATCATTGCTGAGATTATGCACACCCAGTTCAAAACCTGCTTGTTCACCCGCCTCTTTGATGGTGCGGTCAACTTCCTGCGTGACCTTTTTAACCACATCCTCGATGCGCGCCGGGTGAATACGGCCGTCGGAGATAAGCCGCATGAGCGATAAACGCGCCACTTCCCGTCGCACCGGGTTGAAACCAGATAAAATCACCGCTTCGGGGGTGTCGTCGATAATAAGATCAATGCCCGTGGCGGCCTCAAGGGCGCGGATGTTGCGCCCTTCTCGACCAATAATCCGACCTTTCATCTCGTCGCTCGGTAACTGCACCACCGAAACCGTTCGCTCGGCCACAAAATCTCCAGCGTACCTTTGAATAGCTGTTGCAATAATTTTCTTGGACTTTTTATCCGCTTCTTCATGCGCCTCATTTTCGATGCGCTTGATCAATTTAGCGCCTTCATAACGAGCCTCATTCTCCATCGCCCGCAACAGAAGGTCTTTGGCTTGTTCGGCCGTCAATCCTGAAATCTTTTCCAACTGTTGTTTTTGTTCTTCCAATAACTGCTGATATTTTTCCTCATCGCTCTGAATCCGAGTTTCGCGGTTGGCCAGCTGATGTTCCTTTTTCCCGATATCCTGTTCGCGCCGTTCATGTTGTTCGGCTTTGCGATCAATTTTCTCTTCTTTCTGCATCAAACGCAGTTCGTTCTTTTTCAACTCGGAGCGGGTTTCTTTGGTCTCGTTGTCGAACTCGCTCTTCATCCTGAAAAGCGTATCCTTGGCTTCGATTTGAGCTTCTTTCAGAAAGGTTTCAGCGGTACGTTTGCCATTATTGATAATACGTGCGGCTTCCTCTTCGGCCGCTTTGATACGACGAGAAGACATTTTGCCTTTTGCCCAGTAGGCAATCACAAAACCGGCACCGAAAGCGGCGACACCTACAATCATAGCGTATTCAATCATGCTCTATCTCCTGGTTATTGAGCTATCTTGTGCGATGTTCTGAACCGCATTGAAACGGGAACATCGGTTAAATTTGAAGCAAATCCCAACTGGCGAATCCACAAGCATCGGAAGGCGCAAGGTCTATAAACAGTCGTGATGGATCGAACCAAGCCGTTTACTTGATGGAAAAAATGATGAGGACTCTGAGGGTCGTGACGGGTGAAGAATGAAGGTATGTCGTCGCCGCTACCGACCGCAATTACCTGAACGGCGACCTTGATACGGTTGAAGTTCCCCCTGCGCTGTGCCGTGTTGGCAGGTCTTTGAACCAGCGGTTCAAAGGGGGAGCCATATGGAATCTTTAGGCTTTTCTGTACAAGCAGAACATGCTCACCGAAGCCAGAGACAGCTCCCAAGTTCGAGGTGTTGGGACAAAGTGTTTCTCCCAATCACGAACACGGCAGGGGGAATGAACCGAGAAAGACCGGCAGCTTTAAGAATATTAAGGATAGGCCTGGGCAGAAAACGGCGATCGTCTTGCGAGAACGGAGGGGCATAATCCTAAACCGACAACAACGGTCGCCATTGCATCTTACCCTGCGACGGCACCGCCCCCTTGCGGGGATACCACACTGCGATTTAGTGCTCCATACAGCCTTTCGGTTTTCAAAGAAATTCTATCCGATACCGCAGCAAGTTGTTGCTTTAGCTTTAGATGGTCGCTACTGATATTCAATGCCGCTTGCAACAGCATGACAAATCGATTCGTATCTGCGGGTTGGTCGGCCTGACCGGTCTCTAGCTTGCGTACTTCTTCCATCAGAAAGTGGGCAACATTTTGTGGATCCACTAGACCGTCATCGGCCTTGAACGTATAGTGTTGCCCTAATATTTCTATGGTTATCAGCTGTTCCAATGAAGATCCAACCGCTTTCAGTCATTGAAAACATCACGAAGACGCACTATCGACCTTCGCGATCTCTTCGAGGCGCATCAGCAACTGGTCCACGCGTGATCGAACCAGCGCTTTCTCCTTTGCATATCTCTGCTCCGCCTCAACCTTCGTTCGGAGTTCCTCCTCTAATTTTTCAATTCTGAGAATCAGTTCCTTATTTTGATTGTCTTTGTTTTTGCAAATCTGGATAAGTGCATCAAGCCTTTTTTCAATTGTTTCAAATTGGTAAATAAGGCCTTGATCATCCACAGGGCACCTCACCTAAGTTAGAAATTATATAATATTTATTACAGGTTAAAGTCAAGCTAGTTCAGGTCCGGTGTCGGGCGCATCATGCGCTCAACCGCTTCGAGATGCTCCCGGCTGTTGACACCCACAAACTCATCAGCATTGTCCCCAATCGTAACCCCTATTGGGAAACGCCCCTGATGTGCCACACCGACGATATCGGTCAAATAGTATTCTCCCTGTGCATTGTCAGACTTAATCTGCTGCAAAGCGAATCCTAGAAAGTCTCGATCAACACAATAAATACCTGTATTCACGAGGTTTATGGATTTCTGGTCCGAGGTTGCATCCGCCTCCTCGACGATTCCCGTAACATTGCCGTTGCTGTCCTGGACAATGCGGCCGTAACCCGTCGGGTTTTCGAGATGCACTGCCAATACCGAAAGCGTTCGGTGCCGTGTCCGGTGGTCAATCACGAATCGGCGCAGGGTCTCCTCCCCCAACAGCGGCACGTCACCGCATAGCACCACGACATGCCGCGTCCTAGCGGGGAGGGCCGGCATCGCGCACATTACCGCATGTCCTGTACCGAGCTGCTGCTCCTGGTAAACATACCGCGCATCGGCCTGGTCGGCTATGGTTTTTCTTACGATTTCAGCCTGATGGCCGATTACCAAAACCAAATTGTCGCCCGCCACAGCGTGCGCTGTATCGACGACGTAGGAAATCATGGGGCGTCCCAGAATCTCGTGTAGCACTTTGGCTTTACTTGATTTCATCCGTGTGCCAAGACCGGCAGCCAGGATGACAACCGCAATATCGGATGAATTATTTGTCATGAATACACTCCCCGGACGAACCAACCCGGCCCATCGAAAAAAGAATCCTGAGTTTGGCCGGTATCAAACATATCTGATAAAAAAGGGCAGTCCGCTGACACGGACTGCCCTGACGATACCAGATTCACCCCCGTAATGGCGGTAAGGGTCTCAAGTTATAATGCAAAAAAAAGGTCGCACAATCTCTCAGGAATGCCGGCTCTCCGCCAACCGAATGCGATAAATCGATCGATTCAGCGCCGCTTGGGCACGAACAAAATCGATTCCCTCAGATTTGTCATCAATACGTTTCTGGGCTCTTTCCATGGCGGCTTTGGCCCGTTCCAGATCAATATCGCTACGTTTTTCCGCAGATTCCGCTAATACCGTTACTTTATCCGGCAGAGCCTCGGCAAACCCCCCGCTGACAAAAACGAAATGCTCCTGTCCTTGGGCATCGGTGTAGCGAATGATACCCACATTCAGGGATGTCATAAACGGGGTATGGCCGACCAGCACACCGAATTCGCCCAACACGCCGGGCGCAACGATGATCTTGGCCTCTTCATTGACCACTTCTTTCCGCGGGGTCACGACTTCCAATCGAATGTTTGCAGCCATAGTTTCCCCTCTATTGCTTAGGCTTCAGCCATATCTTTGGCGGCGGCCAGGACTTCCTCAATGCCACCCTTCATGTAGAAGGCCTGCTCGGGGATGTCATCATGCTTGCCGTCGACAATTTCCCGGAACGCCCGCACCGTATCTTCCACCTTGACGTACTTGCCGGGTTTACCGGTAAAGGTTTCCGCTACGTGGAAAGGCTGAGACAGGAAACGCTGCATCTTGCGGGCGCGCTGTACCGTCAGCTTATCCTCATCGGAAAGCTCTTCCATACCGAGAATGGCAATAATATCCTGCAGTTCTTTGTATTTCTGCAGCATCTGCTGGACTTCGCGAGCGGTGTGATAATGCTCCTCGCCGATAACGGAGGGGTCGAGAATACGCGAGGTCGAATCGAGCGGATCCACCGCGGGGTAAATCCCGAGTTCGGCAATCTGACGGGAAAGTACCACGGTCCCGTCCAGATGGGCAAAGGTGGTTGCTGGCGCGGGATCGGTCAAGTCGTCCGCAGGGACATAAACACACTGCACCGCGGTAATGGAACCCTTGGTGGTGGAGGTGATGCGTTCCTGCAGACCACCGAGGTCGGTACCCAGGGTCGGCTGGTACCCAACGGCTGACGGCATACGCCCCAGGAGGGCGGACACTTCGGAACCGGCCTGGGTGAAACGGAAGATGTTGTCGATAAAGATCAACACGTCCTGGCCTTCTTCATCACGAAAATACTCCGCACAGGTCAGGGCGGAAAGGGCCACACGGGCACGGGCTCCCGGCGGTTCGGTCATCTGGCCATATACCAGGGCCGCTTTCGGCAGAACGCCCGAATCCTTCATCTCGTGGTAAAGATCGTTGCCTTCACGGGTGCGTTCACCCACGCCGGCGAATACGGAAATACCGCCATGCTGCATGGCAATATTGTTGACCATTTCCATCATGATTACGGTCTTACCGACACCCGCGCCACCGAACATACCCATCTTGCCGCCGCGGGGAAAGGGCACCAGCAGGTCGATCACCTTGACGCCGGTTTCCAGCACGTTCACCTCAACGTCCTGTTCCGTGAACTTGGGTGCCGCACGATGGATCGGCATCATCTTTTCCTGGCTCACCGGGCCGAGGCCGTCCACCGGCCGTCCGACAACGTTGAGTACACGCCCCAGGCTGGCTTCGCCGACCGGCATCATGAATCGGAGCACCGCTATCCTTAACCGGCATCCCGCGGACCAGACCATCCGTAACGTCCATGGCGATGGTACGGACCACATTGTCACCCAGATGCTGGGCCACTTCGATGACCAAATTGTCTTCCTCGTCATTGATCGTCGGGTTGGAAACAAAAAGTGCGGTGAAAATCGTCGGCAGCTTGCCCTGTTCGAACTCCACGTCAACGACAGGACCCAAGACCTGCGTGATTTTGCCAATGTTCTCAGCCATCTATTCCTCCTATTGTGACTATCGCAAATATGGTATTTAGCCCTTTAATGCCTCGGCGCCACCGACGATATCCATCAAATCGGCCGTAATGGCGGACTGGCGGGCTTTATTGTAAGCCAGCGTAAGATTCTCGATCATGTCGTTGCAGGCCTTGGTGGCATTATCCATGGCCGACATACGCGCCGCATGTTCACTGGTGGATGTTTCCAATAGCGCGCTGTAGATCTGTACGAAGACATTTCGCGGCAGCAATTCGCCCAGCAGTTGGTCAACGCTCGGCTCGCAGATATGCTCTGCCAGGTAAGGTTGATCGTCCGCTGCGTCTTCACCATCTTCCTTTTTGATGGCAGGAATCGGCAGGAGCTGCTGTACCGTGGGGACTTGCTTGGCCATGCCGAGAAATTTGGAATATATGACATAAACCTCGTCATAGTCACCGCCCAGAAAGCCTTCCACCAAACGACGGCCAGAAGTAGAGGCGATGCTGAAATTGAACGTGGTCCCTACCACGCCCAGATACTCCTTCTGAATCTTACCATCAGCTTTGCGGGCCCAGTCGCGGCCTTTCTTGCCGAAGTTGGTAAAGCTAAAGGTCACATCTTCGCCCGCTTTTTCCCTCATCAGCGCGTTAGCTTTTTCCATCAGGTTGAGATTAAAGCCGCCGCAGAGCCCGCGATCCGAAGTGCACAAAACGATGTGGATCTTTTTGACCGCTTCCTTAGGTACCAGCAGGGGGTTGGCTTCTTCGCCCGCCTTTTCCGCCAAGCTGCCCAGCACTTCAGCAAACTTGCCGGCATAGGGTCGGAAAGCATCCATATTCTGCTGGGCACCGCGCAGGCGCGAAGTCGCCACCATGTTCATGGCCTTCGTGATCTGCTTGGTCTTTTTTACCCCTTTAATTTTCAGTTCAACGTCTTTTAGTGTTGGCATACCCTAAGCCCTTATCCGGTTTGACGTTAGCGGGTTCGCATCCCGAGCAGACTTACTTGATGGTGTCTTTGAACTCATCGCCGTAGGCCGTCAGGGCTTCACCCATCAGCTTATCCAGATCGTCGGTGATTTCCTTTTTTTCCTTCAGGCCTTCAAAAACCTGCGGGAACCGATCTTCGATAAACTTGTACAGGCCCGCCTCGTACTTGGCCAGGACATCGACCGGCAATTTGTCGAGATAGCCGCGGGTACCGGCGTAAAGGATTGTGACCTGTTTTTCCATGGACAAAGGCTGGTATTGCGGCTGTTTCAGGATGACCACCAGCCGCTGACCGCGGGTGAGCTGTCTCTGGGTGGCGGCATCCAGATCGCTGCCGAAGGCGGCAAAGGCCTCCAGTTCACGAAACTGGGCCATATCCAGACGCAGGGTGCCGGCCACTTGCTTCATGGCTTTGACCTGGGCGGCACCACCCACGCGGGAAACCGACAGACCGACGTTGATGGCCGGGCGCACACCGGCAAAGAAGAGCGCCGGTTCGAGATAAATCTGCCCGTCCGTAATGGAAATAACGTTGGTGGGGATGTAGGCGGAGACGTCGCCCGCCTGGGTTTCGATGATCGGCAGCGCCGTCAGCGAACCGGCACCCAGTTCATCACTCAGCTTGGCGGAACGCTCCAGCAAACGGGAGTGGTTATAGAAAATGTCACCGGGGTAAGCCTCACGTCCCGGGGGACGACGCAGCAGCAGGGACACCTGGCGATAGGCGGCGGCCTGCTTGGAAAGATCGTCGTAAATGATCAGGGCGTGCTGGCCCTTATCGCGGAAATATTCCCCCATGGCGGTACCGGCATAGGGAGCGAGATACTGCAGGGTGGCCGGGTCACTGGCGCAAGCGGCAATGACGGTGGTGTATTCCATGGCACCGTGCTTTTCGAGAATATTGACGACCTGGGCCACCGATGATTTTTTCTGACCGGAGGCCACGTAGATACAATAGACGTCCGTATCCTTCTGGGCCAGGATGGCGTCGATGGCCACGGCTGTCTTCCCGATCTGGCGGTCACCGATGATGAGCTCGCGCTGCCCGCGGCCAACCGGTGTCATGGCATCGATCGCCTTCAGGCCGGTGTAGCAGGGTTCGTGCACGCCCTTACGGGCGATGACACCGGGAGCCACCATTTCAACACGGCGGGTTTCGGCGCCTTCGATGGGGCCTTTGCCGTCAATGGGCTCACCAACACCGGAGAGCACCCGGCCCAGAACCGCTTCACCGACCGGTACCTGCGCGATCCTGCCGGTACGTTTGACGATGTCGCCTTCCTTGATGGTGACGTCTTCCCCCATGATGGCCACACCGACATTGTCCTCTTCCAGGTTGAGCACCAGACCCAGGATCCCGCCGGAAAATTCCACCAGCTCCAGTGCCATGGCTTTTTCCAGGCCGTAGATACGGGCGATACCATCACCGACCGAGAGGACGATACCCGTTTCACTCAGTTCGACCTGTTTGTCATAGTCCTTGATCTGCTCTTTGATAATTTGGCTTATTTCTTCGGCTTTTAGTTCCATCAGACACTCTCACCCCTTTTTAAAGATTCTCGCATATTGACCAATTGCGTCTTGATGCTTCCGTCCAGTACGAGGTCGCCGATCTTGGTCACAATACCACCGATCAGCTCGGGATTCTGTTGCACATCCAGAATAATATCTTTACCCGTCCGCTGGGACAGGGCTGCGCGAATTTTATCGACGGTATCATCGCCCAGTTCGGTCGCTGATACCAGACTGGCGCGGGCGATACCCTTCAGGTCGTCGGCCAGTTTTTGGTAGAAAACATTGACACTCTCCAGAAATCCGAACCGCCCCTTTTCGAACAACAGGAACAGAAAAGACTGGATTGTTTTAGAGAGGTTCAACTTCTGAATGACCGCTTCCAGAACATTGCGTCTGTCAGCGGGATTGTAGAGTGGGTTGTTGATGGCGCGCCCCAGATCCGGTTCGCCGGCGATCAATTGGGATAGACCATCGAGTTCTGCGCGGTAGTTTTCTGCTTGGCCGTCTTCCTTACCGATCAGCAGAAGTGCTTTGGCATAACGCCTTGCGATTGAGAGATTCTTCACGATGCCACCACCTTCGCTAGATATTCATCAACAAGTTTTTCCTGATCGGCCGCGTTGACCTTCTCCTTGACGAGCGCTTCCGCTTTGACAAGGGCCTTGTCGAGAATTTCTTCCTGCAACCGGACCCTGACGCGCTGGATCTCACTCTCAATATTCTTTTGGGCCTGGGCTTGCAACTTATCCGCGGCAGCTTCAGCCTCTTTCAGGATACGGGCCTTGGCATCTTCACCCTGGCGCACGTACTCGGCCACAATGCCCTCAGAATCTTTCTCCAGCTGTGCAAATTTCTGATTGTATTCAGCCAGTTTTTTCTCCGCTTCGACCTTCTGGGCTTCCAGTTCGCTCAATTGGTCTTCAATGCCCTTGACCCGCGCACCAAGCGCTTGAGAAAGCGGCTTGCGCAGCAGCAAAAACAACCCGCCCCCTAAAACGATAAAATGCAACAACCGGTAGGTATCGGTCGCGATCCAACCTTTGCCATGGGCCCCGCCCTCGGCGGCGTGCTCGGCTTCCGCAGCACTGTCGTGAACGGCATCCGCCGCACTCTCCTGCCCGCTGGACGAACTGATCGCCGTGCCAACTGAAAAAACCAGAAGCACCACCAACATGACCACCATGAAAATCCGGCTGGTCGGAACGTGGCGCCTACTGCTGGAGCAAAGAATCTTCATCAAACAGCCCTCCCCAATATTTTTGCACCAATATCACTGGCAAAAGCATCTACTTCTTTCAGCAAGGCCTCCCTTGCGACTTCAGCCTCTTTTGCCACTTTTTCTTTTACGGCATTGAGTTCCGCCAGGGCATCCGCATTGATTTTTGCGATAATTTCTTTTTCCTCTTCGGTGGCCTCATTGACCAACGCATCCTTCGCCTTCAAACCCTTTTTGCGGGCTTCCCGGATACTGGATTCGTAGGTGTCCTCTTTTTCGGTAAGATCATTTGTTGCGTTCTCGACATTATGCTCAAGGCCTTCAATTTTTTCTTTGCGCTGAAGGAGGGCATTTCGGATGGGACGGTACAGGACTTTATTGAGAATGAATACCAAAATAAGAAAATTGGCCGCTTGAATGGAAACCGTCCAGTTGGGAATGACCGTAATACCTGCGGCGAAGGCCTCGCCACACAGAATGAAGAAAAGGAAGGATAGGGATAGTGCAGGCACAGCAAAGCGTTTCCGGTTAAAACCAGAAAAAATCATGTCGAGCCCCTCCATAGCAAAATATTTAAAAATAACTTACTATTACGCTCTCTTAAGATTCCTCCAAGCACATTTTTTACTCCGGCGTGCTATAGCATCAGTCATCGCGCATTGTCAAAAGTTTTTTTCTTCAATGCCCTTCCGACGGGGCCGCTTTGGTGCCCGAAGGCACTGTCGAAGCCGGTTTGCCTTTCTGGGTTTCGGGTGACGTCATAAGACATTTCCCGTTGAGGACCGCCCCGGCTTCAATCGTCACCTTGGGCGCCACAATATCCCCATCGATTTTGGCCGGCGGATACAGTTCGATTTTTTCCAGGGCCTCCACCGTACCGGTAACGGTTCCCATAATAACGGCATTCTTGACCGTAATTGCGGCCTTTAAAATGGCTTTCTCGCCAACGATAAGGGTCCCGTTACGTCCGGTCAGCGTCCCCTCCAGTTTTCCGTCCAGTCGCAGTGTGCCCCCAAAATCAAGGTGGCCCTCAATCCGTGCGTCTTCCCCCAGCAGGGTGCTTATGGAATCTGCATGTCTTTCTTTGTCGTTCCGTTTCATCATGGCTATCACTCCCAGATGGCTATCAGGTAGATTCGCCCCGAGGGGCATTTATTCGATCATAAACCGTCGCATGCTGATGTTCAACAAAATCCCTACGCAGATCATGGTCGTCAGGAGCGATGAGCCGCCGTAACTGATAAACGGCAGGGGGACCCCCACCACCGGCATGAGCCCCATGACCATTCCGATATTGATTACGGCTTGCCAAGCGATCATCGCGGTAATGCCAACGGCCAGGATTGTTCCGAATGGGTCGCGACAGCTGTAAGCAATATTCAGCGCCCAGAAAATAAATACCAGAAAAATAAAAATGAGAAGGGCGGCCCCCATAAAACCCCATTCCTCGGCCAGAACTGAAAAAATAAAATCGGTATGCTGTTCCGGCAGGAAGGACAACGCATTCTGGGTGCCTTCCAGAAACCCCTTGCCCGTCAGGAAACCGGAGCCAATGGCAATCTTGGATTGAATGATGTGGTATCCGGCCCCCAATGGGTCCCGGTCGGGATTGATAAAGGTAAGGATGCGCTGCCGCTGGTACTCTTTAAGAAAGAAGAACCACATGGGCAGCGCCATGGCAATGCCGCTACCGACGATGAACGACAGGGTGCGCTTTTCAATCTTTACGAACAGCGTCATCGACGCCGCAATCAATCCGATCAACCCGGCCGTTCCCAGATCGGGCTGACGAACAATGAGCAGAAACGGAACCAGGGTCATGATCACGGGACCCTGAAGGTTTCGCAGGGTGAACCCGCGGCCGGATACGTATTTGGCATAGTAGCGGGCCAGAATGATGATCACCGCGATCTTGGCCAATTCCGATGGTTGCAGTGACACCGGCCCCAATACAATCCAGCGGCGGGAACCACCGATGTATTTTCCGAAGAACATGACCCACAAGAGCAGCAGAACAGCGCCGCTGTATATGAGCCAGGCATAGCGCTCCATCAGCTTATAATTGAACAAGAGGCAGATCAGCATGGCGGACAGGCCAATGCCATACCAGATCAATTGTTTGGTAAAAAGGGCCTCCTGGGGGGTCGGCACGCTTGCCATCACCGCACTGTAAAGCGTTATCAACCCGATCGTCGCCAGCAGGAATGTCAGGGCCAGAAGGCCCCAATCAAAATAGGTCAGGTAGCGACGATCAACCATTGCCCGGTTCACCTGCGCCGGCAGCCACCACCGGTGCGGAAGGTGCTCCCTCCAGATAGGTTTTGATCAGTTCCCGTGCAACAGGCGCGGCTGCGCTGGAGCCATGCTCGCCATGTTCGATAATAACGGCAGTCGCCAGCTGAGGATTTTCGGAGGGTGCATAGGCCACAAACCAGGCGTGGTCCATATATTTACGGGCCGTCGCCCCCTCTTCACTTTCTTCTAGTTTCTCCCGGCCCACCACCTGGGCCGTCCCGGTCTTGCCGCTGATGTCTATGCCTTTCAGCCGTGCAATCCGGGCGGTGCCGCGCTCCCCCTGCACAACTTCCCACAGCCCCTTCCTTACCAGCGCGAGGGTGGCTGGAGACACCGGCAGACGACCAGCCAGCTGGGGGGCGTTACTCAGGATCTCGTCACCCTCCACGGAAATCACGCGTTTGACCAGTGTCGGCTGATACCGTAGGCCTCCGTTGGCCACCGCCGCCGTGAAGACCGCCATTTGAAGCGGCGTCACCAGGTTGAATCCCTGCCCAATCGCCACGGACAGTGTTTCGCCCGGCTGCCATTCAATGCCGAACCGCTTTTTCTTCCAGGCTGCAGTCGGAACCAGCCCCTTGCCTTCATGGTCGAGTTCGATGCCGGTAGGGGCGCCTATACCCGACGCTTTGGCATACCAGGCCAGGCGATCGACGCCGAGCCGCTGGCCAACCTGGTAGAAATAGACATCACAGGACTCCGCCAGGGCCTTATTCAAGTCCACCGCACCATGGCCACCTTTGCGCCAGCAGCGGTAGCTGCGGTTGCCGAAACGATAGTGACCGGGGCAGAAAATGATTTCGTTCTCATCGATGACACCCTCCTGCAAACCGGCCATGGCATTGATGATTTTGTAGGTGGAGGCCGGTGGATACTCTCCCTGAATCGCCTTGTTGTTCAATGGTCGATCCGGGTTTTCAATCAGGGAACGCCATTTCTCGGTGCTCAAACCGGTAATGAAATCGTTCTGGTCGAAGGCCGGGCTGCTGGCCAAGGCCAGGACTTCGCCGGAATTCGGATCCAGCGCGATGACGGCCCCGGTCTTGTCCCGCAGGAGTTCTTCGGCCCGTTGCTGCAGCCGGCTGTCGATGGTGAGATACACATTGTAGCCGTTGCGGGCCGGCACGGTCTGCAGCACGCGGACCACCTGGCCGTTGGCGTTGACTTCCACCTGACGCCCCCCGCGTTCGCCATGCAGGTAGGACTCCAGAGATTTTTCAATGCCAAATTTACCGACAAGGTCCCCGGCACGATTGTCAGCATATATTTCCTGTTTGAGTTCCTTGGTATTGATCTCCCCGATGTAGCCTAGCAGATGGGCCGCCAAACCGCTGTTGATGTAATTCCTCAGCTGTTGAATCTGCAGATCGATGCCCGGCAAGTCGTAACGGTGCGACGCCACGACGGCCAAAGCATTGCGGCCGATATCGCGCTTCAGCAACTGGGGCCGATAGATGGCCGCCCCCCGCACACCGGCGACCCGCTCGGCCAGTTCCTCCTTTGCCAACGACGCGTGCACGGCCAGCCGCCCGAGGGTTTCGTCGACCGGGCGCGCATCCTTCAGGCTGATATAGAGATCGAAGGACGGACGGTTATCGACCAGCAAATTGCCATGACGATCGAAGATGACACCGCGCGGCGCATCGATACTCTGCAGACGGATGCTGTTATTCAGCGACATGCGACGATATTCCTGGCCCTTGATGATCTGCAGATAAATAAGCCGCAACATCAGAACCAGAGCCGCCATGGAAACGCACAGCATCACCACGATCAGCCGCTGCCGGAACCACTCGCTGTCAACGGTTTTCAGGTATTTGGACATGTCTTGTTTGGCTGCAACGGTCGCTCACGACCGGTTATTGTCCGATGGCCGGACGATCATCAACCCCTTTGGGCCGATTCACGGACAAAGTACGTGTTCAGGAGTCTCTCCCAAATAGCGTGCATATGGCGAAAAAGCGTCAACAGGATCGCTCCCGTTACCAGTGCCCAGAGCACCTGGGTCAGCGCAACGTCCAGGGTAGGGGCCGGAAAAAGCGTCGCTTTGCCCAACAGCAGGGTGGTGCCGATATAAACCCCGGTCTGGATGACAACGCCTATGCCCACAATGAAGAAGCGCAGCACGAGATTATCCTGATGAATGAGGCGCGTAGTCCAGCGGGTCAGCAGAAAGAGCCAGAGATAGGTGGTGAGAAACAATCCCATGGGAGCGCCGGAAATGGTGTCCATCGTCATGCCGGATATCAGGATGATCGGCAGGATTTCACGAACCCGGTGAAACAGCCCCAGATAAATGATGTACGCCGTCAAAACATCATATAACCCCCCCAAGAACAGCACCTGGGGCTTTACGGCCGTCTGAAAAATGACCAGTATCAGGCAGACCACAATATGAAACAGGAACGTCACTTGTCATCCCCCGGGGCAACATCCATGGGCGACCGCAATACCAGCAGCTCTTCCAGTTTCTCGAAATCCACGTAGGGCGCAAGGGTGATCGTGTAGAACATCTCGGTGGTTTTGGCCGCGACGTCCTTGATCTCGCCAATGGGCAACCCTTTGGGGAAAACGTTGTCCAGCCCCGAGGACACGATCGCGTCACCGACCTGTACGTCTTCCTTGCGAAGCACGAACTCCAAGCCGACATTGATCCGCAAACTCGCCTTTTACAAGCCCCCGCGCCCGGGTGCGCTGAACCAGGGCATCCACCGCGCTGTTCTGATCAACGATCAGGAGCACCTTGGCATAGCGGCCGGACACATCAACGACCTGGCCGACGATCCCCTCGGGCACCAGTACCGGCATACCAACGGCAACGTTATCCTTGTGTCCCTTGTTGATCATCACCGTCTTGAACCAGGCCGTGGGATCGCGCCCGATGACTTCGGCGTAAACCAGTTCCTGGTCAAAACCCCGCCCGATGTCCATCAGGCGCCGCATGCGGTCGCTGGCCATCCGGGCTTCGACCCATTCGTTTTTCATCTCCTGGGCGCGAGCCAGTTGTTTTTTCAGTTGATCGTTTTCCTCCGACACGAGGATCAGATTGAAGTAATGATGCCAGATGCCCTTGATAAACCGGGACGAACCGGCAATCACCTCCTGGAAAGGAGCCAGCACGGAAATCGTAAAACCGCCGGGGCCAGTGGTCGGAAAGCGCTGGCTGATAACGGACAGGATCAGGATGTTGGCGATGATCAAAAAAAACACGCCGATGATCACCACCGTCTTTTTAGAAAACATGAAATTTACGTGATGATGACGCGTTTCAGCGTCTCAATGC
This sequence comes from uncultured delta proteobacterium, assembly GCA_963850465.1. Taxonomy (GTDB): domain Bacteria; phylum Desulfobacterota; class Desulfobacteria; order Desulfobacterales; family UBA5852; genus JABZFP01. Next base: position 82,393 of record CAWKLN010000039.1, on the reverse strand, counting down.
TGTCCAACGTTTTGCCCGACCCCAAGGCCACCGTGCACAGGGGATCGTCGGCCACAATGATCGGCAGGCTGGTTTCCTCGCGGAGCAGCTTGTCGAGGTTCTTGAGTAAGGCCCCACCCCCCGTGATCACAATGCCGCGGTCAACAATGTCGGCCGCCAGTTCGGGGGGGGTCTGCTCAAGGGCGATCTTGACGGCTTCGACAATCGCATCGATCTGCTCCGAAATGGCCACCCGCACCTCTTCGGAGTCAATGGTGAGAATTTTCGGAATACCGGAAGCCAAATCCCGCCCCTTGACCTCCATTGTTTCCAGATTCTGGGGGTCCGGATAGGCATTTCCGACGGTCATCTTGATGTTTTCGGCCGTTCGCTCGCCGATCAGCAGGTTATACTTCCGCTTGATATACTGGATAATCGCCTGATCCATTTTATCGCCCGCCACGCGCGCGGACATACTGTAAACGATGCCGGCCAGTGAAATCACGGCGACTTCCGTGGTCCCACCGCCAATATCCACCACCATGTTGCAGGTCGGTTCGGTGATGGGCAGATTGGCACCGATCGCGGCCGCCATGGGTTCTTCGATCAGAAAGACTTCGCGCGCCCCGGCGGATTCCGCTGATTCCCGGACCGCCCGTTTTTCGACCTGGGTGATGCCGGAAGGCACCGCGATGATGATCCGGGGCCGTATGAAAGACCGTCGGTTGTGCACTTTGCGGATAAAATACCGCAGCATGGCCTCGGTAACCTCGAAGTCGGCAATGACGCCGTCGCGCATCGGGCGAATGGCCACGATATTCCCAGGGGTTTTTCCCAGCATGGCGCGGGCTTCCTGGCCGACCGCCAGGACCCTGTTCTTCGAGCGGTGATCGGTGCTGACCGCCACCACGGAAGGCTCGTTGAGGACAATCCCCTTGCCTTTGACATAAACCAGCGTATTCGCTGTCCCCAGATCAATCGCCAGATCATTGGAAAAGAAGCCCAAAAGACCGTCAAATAACAAATTCATAGCTCACCTTTTCACCCCCCTTGTCCCGGGGCGGCCTGAAACGCTCAATTGTTAGGGCGGCTTCGCGTGGAACTTTCGGCCGCATCGACTTCCAAAACCGTATACTTTTTTATATTTATTCTAAATATGACCCTGAATTGATAGCAAAAATTTCGGTGGGTTACAAGCGCAAATATCTTATACGCATGCCCCCCTCCATGCCGGAATGATTGGGTGGCGCCGCCACAAAACCGCCCGCCCTAGCGATCCAATCATCCTTATTCCAGCAATCCGCTCATGATTGTATCATGAATCATGGGACGGAAGGCCCGGATTTTTTCATTCGCACGGGACGGATGAACGCGATTGGTCAGTAAAATGATGGTGATCCGGCGCTCGATATCCACCCAGAAAGAAGTTCCCGTATACCCCAGATGGCCGACACTGTTGCGCGAGAAATGGGTTCCGCTGCTGGAAGCTTGCTCGGAGGGGGTGTCAAAACCGAGGGTCCAGCCGGAACCCCCCGACGGCGTCCAGAACGTGCGCACCAGATCGGGGGCAAACAGATCGTCGTTGGCCTCCCCCCGATAGACGGATAAAAGTGCCTGCAGCAGTGTGAATACCGCCCGGGCCGTGCCGAAGAGACCCGCGTGTCCGGCCACACCGTTCAGCACGTAGGCGTTGTCGTCATGCACCGCGCCGGACAGCACGCAACCCCGCCAGGGACAGCGTTCGGTGGCGGCATAGTCCCAGGGTGCGGGCGGCGCGTCCAGAGGGTTGAAAAAAAGTCCCCCAATTCCCAGCGGCTGGTAGATCTCCTGCAGGACGAACTTGTCCAATCGCAATCCGCTGCAGTTTTCCACCACCAGTCCGAGGGCCAGGAAATCAAGATCGCTGTAAAGCGCGGCGGCGCCCGGCGCGGCAATCAGCGGTTCGGCGGCCAGCATCTGCACCAGCCGCCCGCGCCGTTCTTCTTCCGGGTGCTGGCGGAGGTGCTCGAAATAGGGCTGCCAGGCCGGCCAGCCCGAACAATGGCTCAGCAACTGACGTATGGTCACTTCGGCCTTGTCAGTATGCGTCATGGCCGTCAGTACCGCGGCCATAGGCGTATCCAGAGACAGTCGATTCTCCTGAACCAGACGCATCACCGCCAGGGCCGTTGCCAGGGGTTTGGTGAGCGACGCCAGATCAAACGCCGTGTCCACCCTCACGGGTCGCTCTGATGAAAGATCAATAACGCCCCAGGCCTCGTGGAGAAGTATCTCCTGGTCCCGGGCCGCCAGTAGAACGACGCCCGGAAACACGCCCTCTTCAAGGGCCTGCTGCATTTGGGCGCGCACGGCAGATTCATTGGGAAGAGACGCAATGGTCATGGAAACGCCCGTTGAGAAGAATTTGAGTTCAAGGATTCAATGGTTTTGCTTTTCGCTTGACCCCTCGAATCCTTGGACCCTTTAATTTTTATTTCATGTCGTTGCCACATCCAAATACGTCAACTGCGGCGGCCGCGTGGTGAGCCGGGCCTCCATCCCGATGGGCAGGGTGGCGTTTTCTTCGCCATGCCCGATGGGAAACCCGGCGACAACCGGAATGCCCAGAGGGCCGAAGGTCCGCATGAACACGTCGTGGATCTCTTCCGTGACCCCGCAGTCGGTGAACTGCCCCAGAACGATTCCGGCCACCCCCTGGAAACAGCCCGCCAGGGTCATCTGCACCAGCATGCGATCGATCCGATAGGGGGCCTCGGTCACGTCTTCGATGAAGAGAAGGCACCCGTCGAAGGCCGGCTGATAAGGCGTTCCCACGAGATGGCAGAGCAGGGACAGGTTACCGCCGATCACCCTTCCCATGGCTTCGCCGTGGTTTAGAACCACCGCGCCGGAAGGCATCAGGTCCACCGGCGCATCGTACATCAGCGCACGTTGCAGGCGCGCGAGCGAACCTTCGGTGGCCGTGGCCAGCGTTGTGCCCATGGGGCCGTGAAATGTCACCAGTCCGGCGCGCTCCCAAAAAGCACAGTGCAGCACGGTGATGTCGCTGAAACCGACAAAGACTTTCGGATGGCGGCGGATCACCGCCCAGTCCAGATAGGGCAGCACCCGGGTGGATCCGTACCCGCCCCGCGCACAGAGAATGCCGTGGATGCCAGGGTCGGCAAATAACTTGTTGATCACATCGGCGCGCGCCTCATCCGGACCCGCCAGGAAGCCCTCCCGCTGGAAGACGGCTTCGGGGACGTGGACCTTTAAGCCCATCGCTTTCAAGACCTCCATGCCCTGCGCGAACAGGTCGGTCGCAAACGGACCGGCCGGCGCCGCAATGCCGATGGTGTCCCCGGTCTTGAGACGCGGCGGCCGCACGGCCTGTCCATTCCTGATAGGTTGATTGTCGAAGGTCATTGACGTCCTAATCCACCGTTGCGCGAAACCCGTTCAGATGGGGTGCAAAACGAGAATCACTCCGCCTTTCGCCCGCCACCATTTGGGTTCGTAAGGGCCGATTCTCCAGTTGACAGCCCCCTGTCGAAATGTTAAACAGCCTCTTTGCGTCGGGGCGTAGCGCAGTCTGGTAGCGCACTTGAATGGGGTTCAAGGGGTCGGAGGTTCAAATCCTCTCGCCCCGACCAAAACAGTTTAAACAAATAAGCGGCTTACCTCAAGGGGTGGGCCGCTTTTTTTGTTGAGGGACTAGGATGATCTGGGATGGGTTTGTCGGGATATCTTGACAAAGTGGCCGACATGGTAACCTGGAAACAGTATGCCAAGTCGAGTGAGCGATGAAGCTTAGCGCTAAGAATTACGATTTTCCGACCTCCGGCACGCCTTTAATGCCCTCCTCAATTGCCGGGTAAAAACGCTTGACAAAATGTCGACTGGTTTGGCAAGATTTCAACGATTACAAAGCAATCTCAGGCTCACTTTCCCAAAATCGCTTTCCATATTTGCCTTCCATCCGATACTACAAAATTGCGCTGGTCAAAAAAGGCGGTATTTTATCGGCGGCTCCTTTTTCGTCAAGGCTGAAAAATATTTCTACCCAGTTCCAATCACTCTGTATCACCCAGTTTCACTTTTGGAACAAGATGACCCTTATCAAGCTTACAGACAGGTTTCGATCGGTCCATCCCCAACTCAGAGTATTATACTTGGCGAGGACTTTTTGGAATCTACTTCTGATTCCGACGATATTTTCGATCTTCTATGATTTAGGCAAAGATATTCGTTATTTCATCTTAATTCTCATAATTTGTCTGGTCTGGCCTCATATTGCCTTCTACCTATCCGCTACCAGCAAGAATCCCAGACGAACAGAAACGCTGATAAACCATCCCGTAGAATATGCAATTTTCGGATTTTTGCTTCCGATAATTCAATTTAATCCCTACATGATAATGCTTGCACTCGTTGGCCTGGGAGTAGTCGCCTTTACCGATAAACAAACCGTCATCTATGTTATTGTATTTAGGGTAATTGGATTTGTGATAGCGGCTGGCATTAGCACAGCAATCTTTGGCTTTCGTTTTCAAACAAACATTGGTTTGCTTTCAACCTTATGTGCGGGAGGGTTCATTGTCGTTTTTTTATATATACATCTTATCGCTGTGTATATGACGACTCGCAAGATCACCTTTACCAGAAAGGAAGTTAAACAAGCATTGTTTGAACGAAATCAAGCTTACCAAAAATTGAATGACGAGCTAAAGGTAGCCGAGTCTTATGTACGCAACATGTTACCCAGTCCGATCCTTGGCGGCTGCGTTCGAGCAAATTGGCTATTTCATCCTTCGGCAATACTTGGCGGAGATGCATTTGGCTACCACTGGCTTGACGATGAGCACTTTGCCTTCTACCTGCTCGATGTAAGCGGTCATGGCGTCGGTGCAGCACTTCTTTCCGTAACGGTACTGAACGCTCTCAGATCTCAAACTTTAAAAAATACCGATTTCAGAAGTCCGAATGAGGTTTTAGGCGTACTGAACAATACGTTTCCAAGTGACCAGCACGACGATATGTTTTTTACGATCTGGTATGGCGTTTTTAATAAACAGAATCGAACTCTGAAATATGCCAGTGCAGGCCACCCGCCGGCCATTCTTATTGGCGACAAGAATTCCCAGAAATCAGGGACGATGCTTTTGAAAACCCCAAACAGCGTCATCGGCGGCTTCCCTGGGACAACGTTCAATGATAATTCCCTGCACATTCAAAATGGTAGCGCCCTATATCTATTTTCAGATGGTGTATATGAAGTGGACAAATCTGATGGCACAATGTGGCGATTTGATGAGTTCCAAGAGTATTTGAAGGGGATTATTCCCGAAAATGGATCACGGCTTGATCAACTCTACATGCATATCAAATCTTTGAGCGGCTCCGATTCACTTATCGATGATTTTTCAATTATTGAGCTCTTATTTAACTAATGATAAAAGGGCATTGACGCTGATGGGATGATCTTAGGTCGTTGATTTCTTTCGTAATAGAATTGGCATCGCATCCGACATCACAAAAAGCTAAGTTGACTAAATCCCATCGGAACCCGTGCGCAACTCTAAGACGAGAACTTGATGGTTACGGGGTCGGAGCCCGCCGAGGCGGCAAGCACGCCATAGGCATAGGCCTCTCGCCCCGACCAAAACATTTTAAACAAATAAGCGGCTTACCTCAAGGGGTGGACCGCTTATTTTGTTTGGAAACTGCTGGGTACCTGGGATGGGTTTGTCGGGGAACCTGGACAAGGAGGCCGACAGGTTGTCGAGATAGATGGACTGCTTGACAACCGCCGACCGGGATTTATTTTACGGAATAATTCAAGGTGACAGTCAATCTAGCCAGCTTTTTCGTTCTCAATCATCCCACCCCTCCTCTAAAACACTGACCAGCACCCCATTTCGCCAGCCATTCTCATTTAAAGGTTCGGCGTTCGCGGCCCCGTTGATGACGGAGAACCACCCCGATGTTGACCGGGTGCCGCAGAATTCTTTTCTGATATACTTTCCAGGAATCTATCCATGTCCAATAGGCGCTCATTAAAATTGTGCCCGCCATGCTCCCGGGGATCCTGCAATGTTTCCCCGGGAGCGACGAAACCAATCATATCTTGCTGGTCATAAAGATGATTAAATATCACTTGGTTGACGGAGGAAAAAACCATGGAACAAGCGATACCCATCGAAGAATGCGCCAAGCAGCGCCTGAATGTATTGGTGAATGCATTTACGCTTTTTATCAAGAATCTGATGGAGGAGGGCCTGGACCGCGACAAGGTCCGGCGGGCCAGCGACAGGGTTTGGGAGACTCTGGGAACCCAGGCCGCCGAGCAACTCAAACCGCTGATGGGCGACAAGGTCGATCTGGAAAGCCTGCGCCTGGCCGGGCAAATCACCGAAAGCATCCACGGCATGGAGGCGAATGCCAAGATCGCCGGGAAACAAATGGACACCGAAATTACCAACTGTCCCTGGCAGGAAGCCTCGAAAGCGCATGCCGTGCCGGAAGACTGGCGCATGTGTGCCAGCGGCCACAGCGCCTTTGTTCAAAGCATGTACAGTGGACTGCATCCCAGCGCGATCTACAAACTCAAAGAAGCCATGCCCGCCGGGGCGCGTATCTGTAAGGGGGTCACGACCTTATAGCGTCACGAATAACGGGCGGGGTGGGTCCCCTGCCCGTTATAGCCGCCGATACAGACAGCTACCCGACGCCAACGCCGGCCCCGCGTGCTATTTCTTCTTTATGGCACGATAGATTGCCAGGAGCAGGATAGCACCCCCGGTCGCAATCAAAATGCTGCCGAGTGTTAAACCCGGTCACAGCCCCGAGGCCCAGCTTGGTGCCGATAAAGCCGCCCACAAAGGCCCCGGCGATACCGATGCCGATCGTGATGAACAATCCGCCGGGATCTTTTCCCGGCATAATCAGTTTGGCAAGCACGCCCACGATAAGGCCCATGATAATCCATGAAATAAATCCCATAACACTCCTCCTCGGTTACCGTTGACAAATCATCACTGACCCAAACCGGGATAATGACCGATGCCGTCCAGATGCCCGGCATCACCCCAGGTTCGAATGACCCAGCGGGGGGTGCCGTAGAAGTTGCCGTACGTAAAAACACTCAGGCTGGCATTGGTGGTGACGTAACAGCGCGGCTGCGCCAGCGGCAGGCGGGCCACGTATCGAAACAGGCTGTCCAGCACCCCGCCGTGGACCACGATGGCGATCGTGGCACCGGATCTGTCGGCAAGCATTTCTTCCATCCAGGCAACATTGCGGTCGTAATGCATGCGGTGGCTTTCACCGCCGGGAATCACATAGTCCGGGTCATCGGCATTGAATTGTTCCAGCACCGCGGCGTGCGCCGCCTTTATTTCGGGAACGCTCAGTCCCTCCAGCACCCCGTAGTGGCGCTCCCGGAGACGAGGATCCGTTGTCACCGCATGCCCCGTGTGCCCCGCAATGATCGCCGCCGTCTCCCGGGCCCGGCCGAGATCGCTGCTGATCAATGCGTCGAAGGCCATTGCCTTGAGCCGTCGTCCCAAAGCGGCGACCTGCTGACGCCCGGTTTCCGTCAAGGGGCTGTCTTCATGCCCCTGGAAACGCTCTTCGATATTCCAGACGGTTTCACCGTGGCGAATCGCCAGGATGGTTGTTCGCGGTAAGTTGGACATGGTAACCCTTTCTTAAAGATGGCCGCGCCGACCTTGTGAGCCGCGGCTTCGGCCATCACGTGTCGTGACGTATCCCCAAAACGATTGCGCTTGGCAATACGGCGTTAAAATCCTCCTCAAAATGCTCATTTATTGCACATAAACTGCGCTTTTTCGTCGGATTTTGCCTTGTCTTGCCTGCGCTCATGACGTTTTTCAAAAGCCTGCTAAAACAGTTTCATCTGTGCCGGACCCGCCTGAGGGCGGTTCGCGGGTGCCTCTTGGGCAGGACGCTGCGGGTCTTTGCGGGGCAGTATGGTCTCCCAATCTTTGCAGAAGGCGTCCTGGGGGGCGGCATCATAATCCACATCGACTTCGGAACGGGAAGACCGCTTCAGCCTTATCAGCGGATTAAAAAGCAGTTCCTTCTCCTGGGCGGTGACCACGGGAAACCCATAGACGGTGTTGCGGTGTTTAAGGGGCGCGTTAGCCACCATTCGTTCTTCCACAAACGCAAGATGCCGGGCGAGTCGGCCTTCGATATAACGATTCAGCCGGTCGCACAAGCTTTGCGTGCAGACGTCCAGATGGCTTTCCATATCGGCATCGATTTCAAGACCGATGCTGTTGCGCGCAGCGGCCATGGCCGCCACGCTGGTGGTGCCCGTTCCCCAAAAGGGGTCGAGCACCAGATCGCCGCGCACCGAATACATGGTCACCAGCCGATACGCCACTTTCAAAGGAAACGCGGCACTTCGCTTGCGGAATTCGCTGGCCGCAAGTGCCTGGGAAGTGCCTTTGACATCCGTCCAGATATCGGAGAAGAAACGATTGCGCTCTTCCCAGAACATCGCGCTGGCCCGTCGGTTTTGTTTTTCGCCCTCGGTTTGGAAAACCCGTTTGGGGCCTTTGCGGGCGATCAGGATGTATTCGTGCTCCAGAGTGACATAGGCGCCGGCCGGCAGCATGCCGGAGCCCATGAATTTGTTAGGGGCATTGGTCTGTTTACGCCACAGGATGTCCGGCAGGATGGTAAAACCGCATTGGGAAAGATGTTGCAGTATCCGGGCATGGTTTGGGTATAACGCAAAGTCGCCACCAACACTGCGGGTGGCATCACCGATATTGATGCAGGCAAAGCCGCCCGGCTTCAGAACACGAAAACTCTCCTCCCAAACCGGATCCAGCAGGCCATGCATGAATTCATGAGCATCCTTCGATCGCCCCTTCGCCAGGGCGTCTGCGATGCGGGGATCCTGCTGACAGAAAACCGCATCCCACATCTGGATCATGGGATAGGGGGGCGATGTGACGATGAGATCGACACTGGCCGACGGCAGCATCTGCATGCGCCGGGCATCGCAAAAGTAGACTTTGTGTCTGGTTTTCAGCATGGGACCTGCTTAGATGTGGTTTCTTTTCTCCCACCGGACGTGCCGCATGGTCTGAAGCAAGCGCAATGGTCGCTATTCCCCTTATAACAGAAAAAGCGGGTTGGCTAAACGGCCTTCCCGCGCTTCTGTCATCTCAGTGTTATTGGTGCTAAAAAAAAGCCTCGTAAAAAGTCATGGCTAACCTGTCGCCCCAGAAGGGGCTGATACCGTCTTTTCGCCATCCACCCAAGAAAAGTCGCGCGGGCCGGTGGGCAACCGGTCAGGTCTTTTCTTCCAGTTGAAAGGTTTCGTCAAAGATGGTCAGCAGTTGCAGGGCCTGCTCGCTGATCTTCAGACAGGCGTTATTGATGCCGTAAAACAGAATACTCAAACGGGTTTTGGACTGTCCGGCGCGGATGCGCTTGATCTGGTTGCCGTCGTATTCCTCCAGCAGGCCTTTGAGCTTGACGTAATGGGCAGCCACCTCGCGGTATTTGAAAGGCTCGTGGCTGAGCATGATGCGGGCCGTGTCGTCCAATAGCGCTTCGACACACTTGCGCAGGTTCTGCAGCTCCTTTTTCTGTTCCGGCAGCAAACCGGCATGCTTGTTGGAAATGTGCACGTGGCAGCGCATGATTACATCCCGCAGGCTTTCGGCAATCTCCTGGAGGGCCGAGATGACGTAGCTGTATTTGCCGGCCCGCCCCACATCCTCATGCTGCAGGAGCCGCAGGGTCTTGAAGATGTTCGCAACGATGATATTGGAAGACGCCTGGATCTTGCTCGTTTCCCGGCGCAGCTTCTTGAGCGGTTTGCGGTCCTCGGTCAGAACACCCTCGAAGCACAGGTCGAGCTTGTCCCGTACGACCGACAGCAGGCGACCGCTGTGTTCGAAACAGGTCTGAATGGCAAAATCCGCATTGGTCACCCGCTTGAGGTCCAGCACTTCCAGTTCCTGGGCGGCCTTTTCGCGATGACGGTGAATTTTAAAATTACGGTAAATGAGCAGGCCCACGATCAGCAGCAGCAGAAAGATGGCGCCGCCACCGAGATAGGCAATGGCAAATGCGAAGATCAATGCCACCGTAAAGGCCATGAAAGCGGTGAAAAACCAGCCGCCGATCACCATCAGCACGCCGGTGACCCGGAAAACCGCGCTCTCCAGACCCCAGGCCTGGTCGGCCAGGGAAGTCCCCATGGCCACCATAAACGTCACATAGGTCGTGGACAGGGGCAGCTTCATGCTGGTGGCCCAGGAGACCAGGGCACTGGCCACCATCAGGTTGACGCTGGCCCGCAGGAGATCGAATTCCGGGATGGTCCCGTCGTACCCCGGCGGCGGCTGATAGCCGCTGGTGTCCAGCCGGCGGCGGATGGCGCGCCCCAGCGATTTCGGAAACACCTGGCGCCCGGCCTCGAACAACCCCATCACCATCCGGACGATGATCCGCGACAGCTGGGAAGAGTCGAAACGCTCGAGCCCTTCATCCTGGCGCCCCAAGTTGAGTTCGGTCTTCGTCACGGTGTGCGCCTTGCGGGACAGCCACAAGGTGGCCACCATGACCGCACCGGCGGCCAGCAGGAAAAAGGTGTTGGTATGGACGGATTTCTGCAGCCCCTCCATGGACATGGTCAGCGGCAGGGGGCTGGTCTGGGCCAGTGCGAAGGCATGAAAACTGGCCAGGGGAACACCGATAAAGTTCACCAGATCGTTGGCGGCAAAGGCCATGGCGAGGGCAAAGGTGCCGGCCAGAACGATCGGTTTGAGAATGTTGATGCGGGTCGTCAACATGAGCAACTGGAACAATACGGTGAATCCGGCCAAACCGGCGCCGATGATGGTCCAGGTGTGGGTTTGGATCCAGGCCTCCATGGGCGGTGTTATAAACGAAGCACCTTTGGCGCCTTTGATCAAAATAAAATAGGTGATCATGGATAACGCCAGGCCGCCCCACAGCCCACCGTAGCGCCGCAATTGCTTTTCGTATTTAAAGGTAAACACCAGGCGCGTCGCAAACTGTGCCAGAGCACCACAGATAAAGGCGATGCCGACGGACAGCAGGATACCGGAAATGATGGCCAGGGCCTTACCCGTGTTGATGTAGTCGGCCAGCACCAGTAAACTCTGGTCACTATGGAATATTTTGACCAGTGATACGGCGATGGCGGCCCCCAGCAGTTCAAATACGATCGATACCGTGGTGGAGGTCGGCAGCCCGAAAGTGTTGAACAAATCGAGCAGGAGGATGTCGGTGATCATGACAGCCAGAAAGATCGTAATCAGTTCCGGCATCAAGAAGAAACGGGGATGGAATATGCCCTTGCGGGCCACTTCCATCATACCGCTGGAAAAGGTCACGCCGGCCAGAATGCCCAGGCTGGCAACGATCAAAATAATGTACCGGGGCGCCACCCGGGATCCCACGGATGAGTTGAGAAAATTGACAGCGTCGTTGCTGACGCCCACGACCAGGTCCGCAATTGCGATGGCGAACAAAAGCGCCACGGCAAAGCCATAAAGTTCCATGCATGCCTCTGGTTTAAGGATGTTTGCCGGCGGACCGCGGCCGTGCCGGCCGTCGGTCCCCGAAAAAAAAGGCGGGCCTTAAGACCCGCCCCTGACGTTGGTGGGATATGATAATAGCGTTTTGTTAGCATAGTGTTAGGAACAAAACAAATCAATAAACAGGACATTCCCCGGCCGATTGCGGTACGCCAAAGTTGCTTTGGGGTAAGAACGGGGTTGAACCGGGCTTTTTACCCGAAGGGGGCCTTGGGCAGGAACCCGGCCAGCGCGTCATGGGACGGGACGGTCGGGAAAAACGTAGTCTAATACGGCTCTGGGGCAATACCGCCCGGTCAGGCGGCCTGCTCCAGCAGGGCCACATCACTGGCCGTCATCACCCGGTCGATGTCCAGCAGAATCTTGACCCCTTCGTCCAGGTTGGCCATGCCCAGGATGTATTCCGTATCCACCTTGGCCCCGAATGACGGTGTCGCCTCGATGTCGTCTTCGCGAATCTGAAGCACTTCGGATACCGCATCCACCACGACCCCCATCTGGACCGTAGAAGCTTCGCCCCGCACTTCCACAACGATAATACAGGTCCGGTCGGTATAATCGATCTCTTTCATATCAAACTTGCGCCGCAGGTCCGTGACAGGGATCACCTGTCCGCGCAGGTTGATCACGCCCTTGACGTAGGCCGGGGTCCGCGGGACCGCGGTAATCGGCATCATCCCGATGATCTCCTTGATCTGCAAAAGAGCGATGCCGTAGTCTTCTTCCGCCAGTTGGAAAGTCAGATATTTCCCGGATTTGGCTTCCGCCGACATGGGTTTCCTCCTCAACTGTGTCGAATGGCCGTCTTCCCTTCGGGAAAACAGCCGGTCATCGTCCATGTTGCCATAAAATCCCCGAAACGCTTTATTCCGGTTAAAGGATGTCGGGAGCCCGATTCTTATCGCCGGCATGACGGTTGCACCCTATCCACTTAAGGCCGGAGGGTCTCAACCGCGGACTGCCAGAGGCTGTTCGGACGCGGCCGGGTCAATAGTTCATATCGGCTATCCGCGCAAAAGCTTTAGCCCAATGGCGGGCGTGCATCGAAGTCGTAAAAGCCGCGTTTCGGCCTGTTGCCAGCCGAAATATCAAAGGCCTGCGGCGCATATCGCCACAGGCCTTTGCCGATATCGATGTCCTTTTTCGGGATTATTTTTCAGGTTTCAAGAGCGGGAAAAGCACCACGTCACGCAAGTGCTCGGTGTCGGTCAAGAGCGCCACAAACCGGTCGATGCCCATCCCCCAGCCGGACATGGGCGGCATGCCGTATTCCATGCAGGTGACGAATTCCTCGTCCGTTTCCATGGCTTCCATATCGCCGAGTTCCCGGGCTTCCAACTGGGACTGGAAGCGTTCCATCTGATCGAGGGGGTCGATCAACTCGGAATAGGCATTGACCACTTCCCACCCGTTGATCACCAGCTGAAATCGGTCGACGATGGCCGGGTTGTCATCGTTTTTACGTGCCAGGGGAGAAATGTCGAGGGGGTGTTCGGTCAGAAAGGTGGGGTTGACCAGCTTGGGCCGCGACACCTTTTTATAGAGCAGATCCACCAGGGTGCCGTAGCCGAGGCCCTTGTCCTTGATGTTGCGATCGATGGAGATGCCATTCGCTTGGATGGCCGCGACGAGCGTGTCCTTGTCGCTCGCGGCCACCAGATCGATGCCGCAGTCCTGCAGAATCAGTTCCCGAAACGATTTCTGCGCCCAGGGTCCGGCCAGATCGATGTCTGTGCCCCGATAGGTGAACTGCAGCCCGCCAATGGTCTCTTGGACGACCGCCTTGACCAGGTTTTCGGTAAACTGCATGTTGTCCTGGTAGTTCCAGTAAGCAGCATAGTATTCCAGCATGGTAAAGTCGGGCAGGTGGGAAGGATCGATCCCTTCGTTGCGAAAACAGCGGGCAAATTCATAGACACGGTTATACCCGCCGGCAATGGCCCGCTTCAGGTAGGTTTCAGGCGCGATCCTCAGATAGACGTCGATGTCCAGGGCATTGTTGTGGGTCAAAAAGGGTTTGGCCAGAGCACCGCTGGCCTTGTTGATCAAGACCGGCGTATCGATCTCGATGAACTTGTGGCGGTTGAGATAGTCGCGGATGGTGTTGATAAATTTGGTCCGCAGCTTAAACCGTTCGACGGATTCGCGCGATGAAATCAGGTCCAGGTAGCGTTTACGATATTTCTGCTCTTTATCAGTGATCCCGTGAAACTTTTCCGGGAGAGGCCGCAAGGATTTGGACAGCAGGGTCCAATCCCTGACGATAAGCGTTTTCTCCTGGGTCTTGGTGGTAAATAGTTCCCCGCAAAGGCCGACGTAGTCCCCGATATCGACATTGTCCTTGAAGTGCTGGTAGGTGGCCTCGATGAAGTCCTTTTTCATCAAAAACTGAAATTTGCCGTCGATGTCGGCAAGATGGCCGAAGGCCATCTTGCCCATTTTTCTAAGGCTGACGATACGGCCGGCCACCGCAACATTTTCGGTGCCGTCTTCCAATTGACAGGCCTCATTTAAATCGTGGGTGACGGCATAGCGATCCTTGTAGACGATTTCACCCGAATCGGAAATACGCGACAGTTTTTGCTTGCGGATATCATATTCATTGGTTGATACGGTCATCACAGCTCCCGTGGCTTCATAAGGACATTATTAACAGGCACATTTTCGTCTGGCGGATCTCTTTAACTTGTAATGCCGCCAAGTGCAAGGGTCACGCAGCAATTTTCATGGCGACCTGCCAAGGGAGGAGGTTCCCGCAGGCTGGCGATCCGAGTCTTTCAAATAAGCATTTTAAAGCGTGTAAAGCGGAAGTTGCGTCCGAAGCCGGCAGGCAGATTATGGCGTGTGCGCCGGCGCTCTGAATCGATTCATCGCGACAGGCCGCGTTTGGGAAAATTGGTTGCGGACCAAGCCTTCCCTGGGCCTGCAGCGCAAGGACGTTGATTTTATGCCCTGGGTTCCAATAATCGCATTCGGTGGGGAGCGATGGGAAACAACGGCCGACCATCCCCGCCGTCGCCCGCCACGGCTTAGCCGGACTGCGCGGCGAGCGGTTGCTGCTGGGTGATGCAGTGAATGTTGCCCCCGCCCAGAAGAACTTCGCGTGCCGGAACCCCCACCACCTCCCGGTCGGGAAAGCAGGCCTGCACCGCTTCAACAGCCGCCGCGTCGTGGTCATCGTCCAAGAGCGGCATCACCACGCCCCCGTTGGCGATGTAGAAATTGATATAGGAGCCCGCCAGCCGATCCCCCGGCAGTCGCGGCTTGGCCGAACTGGAATAGGCCAGCCCGGCGCTATCTTCGGCGGTCTGGAAGAGCGGACCCGGCTGCTGGACGGGGTGAACCTCGAAGGTCCGCCCGCGGGCATCCCGCTCCTTTTCAAGAATCGCCCGGGCCTCGCGGCAGATGGCATAGACCGGGTCGTCGGGGTCATCGGTCCAGGACAGCAGGACAACGCCCGGCCGGGCAAAGCAGCACAGATTGTCCACGTGGCCGTCGGTTTCGTCCCGATAAACGCCTCTGGAAAGCCAGATAATACGGTCGACATTGAGAAAGGCCCGCAGATGGGCTTCGATCTGTGACCGTGACAGGGTCGGATTCCTGTTCGGGTTGAGAAGACATTCCTCGGTGGTGAGCAGCGTCCCCTCCCCGTCCACGTGGATCGCGCCGCCTTCCAGGATCAGCGGCGCCGGATAGCGGTCGCACCTGCTCGATTTCCAAGCACCTTGCGTGCCACCAGAGCGTCTTCGTGCCAGGGAAAGTATAATCCACCGGAAAAGCCCCCCCAGGCGTTGAAACCCCAGTCGACGCCCCGGATCAGTCCCTGCGCGTCATTGAGCACAAAGGTGGGCCCCACATCGCGCATCCAGGCGTCGTCATGGGCCATTTCGACCACCCGGATATGGCCGGGAAGCTGGTGGCGGGCATCTTCGAAATGCGCCCGGGAGACCCCCATGGTCACGGGTTCAAACCGGGCGATAGCGGTGGCGACCTCGACAAAACAGGCTTGCGCCGGCTTCGCGCCCTGGCGCCAGTTGTCACCCCGCTCGGGCCAGAGCATCCAGCAGCCGGCATGCGGCTCGAATTCGCCCGGCATGCGGTAACCGTCATTTACAGGTGTTTGTTGCTGCAGGGTGTGCGCCATTGCTACCGTCCCTCAACCATTACCGTTTCGCAACGCGAACAGCCTACCGCAACATGAAAATGGATGCAACAAGACCTGATCCACCCACGTGAACCAGGCCTTGTTGTGCTCATCTGCGGTCAAGCGGCCGCGCCATCACGGCCCTACCGTTATCAATGCGCTTTGGCGCGCGTCCAGGCTTCATCCATGATGCGGTTCTCTTTGCCCAGGTCCTTGGTGAAATGCAAGGTTTTCATGATATCGGGGGTCGGATAGATTCCCGGGTTCTGCAGGTCTTCCGGGGTGATAAAGGGCTCGGAAGCCGCGTTGGGCGTGGCGTACTGGTTGTAATTGGAAAGTTCGGCGCCGACTTCGGGCTCCAGGATCCAGTTGATCCACTTGTGGGCGGCGTCGGCATTGGGCGCCTGGGCCGGGATGCACATGGAGTCAAACCAGATTTCACTGCCCTCTTTGGGGATCGTGAAACCCAGCACATCCGGGTTTTCCGTCACCGATTGAATGGCATCCCCGTTGTAGACGATGGCCGCCACGGCGGTGCCGGCCACGACATCGTTCTTGCCGCCGACACCGGGCTTGAATCCCATGCATTTATCCGTTTTTTTGGTCGCCACCAGCAGGTCGGCAGCGGCTTTCAGCTCTTGGGGAACGGTGCTGTTGAAGTCATGCCCATCGTAGAGCAGGGCAATGCCCATCATCTCGCGCACCGAATCGATAAGCCAGAAAGGCCCGGGCTGCTGGGCGGGGTCGAAGAGCACCGCCCAGGACTTGACGGCGTCTTCCGACACCTTGTCCTTGCGGTACATCAGGCCCACGGTGCCCCACTGATAGGCCACGGAGTACTTGTTGCCCGGATCGTAGGAGGTTTCACGGAAAAGCGGTTTGAGATTGTCCAGGTTCGGTATCTTGGCATGGTCCAGGGGCTGGATGAGCTTCTGGTTGATCAGCACCGGCATGATGTAATCGGACGGCACGATGATGTCGTACTGACTCACGCCGCCGGCCTGCAGCTTGGCCACCATTTCCTCGTTGTTCTCATAGATATCGAGCCGGACCTTGATGCCGTATTTGGCCTCGAAGTCCGCCGGCATCTTTTCTTCGTCCATATACTCCGACCAGGTAAAGATTCGGAGTTCTTCCGCGACGGAAGCCACCGGGACCGCCAGCAGTGCCAGAACCATCATCAACAGCATTACCTTGCGCATTTTCCTTCTCCTTTCAAATTGACCAATGATTGCCTCTCTACCTCGTGACGATAATCGCAATGTCTTGAAACTTCTGCTACGCTTTCTCTTTGCCGCGTGAAAATCGTTCCGTGAGAACGACCAAAACCACGGTGATCAGCATGACCAGTGTCGACAGGGCATGGATCTGGGGCGTCACCCCGCGCCGCACCGCCGCAAAAATGAAGAGGGGCAGCGTCTGGGATTCAGGACCGGCGGTGAAAAAACTGATCACGAAATCATCCAGCGAGAGCGTAAACGCCAGCATGCCGCCGGCAATGATGCCGGGCATGAGCAAGGGCAGCATCACCTTGCGCAGGAGATACCAGTTGCTGGCGAAAAGATCCCGGGCGGCCTCCTCCACCTCGCGCCCGATGGCCACCAGGCGGCTGCGCACCACCAGCGCCACGAATGCCAGTCTGAAAAGTGATATGCCCGATGATCATGTTCACCAGCCCCGGCTCGAACAGCGAAGAAACCACCCGCAACAGACCGAAGGCCACCACCAGGGCTGCCGCCAGAATGATGTCCGGGATGACCACCGGGATGTGCAGGATAATATCCAGAAAACCGTTGGTGCGCTTGCCCCAGGGGAAACGATCCATGCCGATGGCCAGGATGGTTCCCAGAATCGTCGCGATGACCGTCGACACCACGGCCAGCACCAGGGTGTTCCAGGCCGCCTCCAGAATCCACTCGTTCTCGAAGCAGCTTGATAGTACCAGTCCAGGGTGAACCCTTGCCAGACCAGTCCGCGGCGGGCCGCGTTGACGGAAAAAACGGCCACCCCGATCAGGGGCAGGTAGAGAAACCCCATGGTCACCAGGGACAAGGCCGCGATCAACGGGTGGGTGCGTCTCATACGTATTCAATCTCCTTGCCCTTGCGCCGATAGATGTGCAGCCTGATCATGGTCAGCACCATCAGCCCCATGCTGATGGCCGCCCCGAAGGGCCAGTCACGGCTGGAACCGAACTGCTGCTGGATGAGATTGCCCACCAGCATGTACTTGGCCCCGCCGAGCAGATCCGGCACCACGAACATGCCCATGGCCGGCACGAAGGTCAGGATGACCCCCACCGACAAGCCCGGCATGGTCTGGGGCAGAATGGCCTGGGTGAAAACACGCAAGCGGCGACGCGTAAAGATCCTGGGCCGCTTCCACCAGGGCCCAGTCGATGCGCTCCACACTGGCGTACAGGGGCAGCGTTACAAAGGGCAGAAACATGGACACCATGCCGAGATAGACCGCGAAGGCATTCGGATAAAGCGGTGCGCCCCGCTGGAATCAAGCCCAAAAAAGCCGCCATTTTAGCGACAGGCATTTCGGGGGCCAGAATCAGAAACCAGGCGTAGGTCCGGATGACCATGTTGGTCCAGAAGGGAATGATCACCAGGGTCAACCACATGTAACGGCTGCGCTCGGAGCGGGCCGCGATGAAAAAGCACAACGGGTAGGAAAGCATCACGGAAACCAGCGTGGTCACGAACGCCACCACCACCGACCGCCACAGGATCATCAGGTAGTCCGAGGTCCAGCCGAACAGCGAAAACCCTGCCAGCCGCTGGTAGTTTTCCAGCGTAAAGGTCCACTCCAGCTGGCCGTAGGCCCCGCGCGTGGCAAAGCTGACCACCACCAGGACAAGGCCCGGCAGCACCAGAAACAGGATCAGCCACAGCATGCCCGGCATGAGCAGGAACGAACCGCGTTTGAGCAGGCGGTTCCGGGTCGTCAGTTCACCGTACCAGGATAACAACGGATTAGACATGGTCATCTTCCAGAATGACGAGTTCGTTGGGGGCCAGTTCCAGCCAGACCTCCCGGCCGAGTTCGATACGTTTGTAGGAGCTCGTGCGCACCCGCAAATGCCCCGGCTCCAGCCACAGGTCGAAATTGGTGCCGCGATAGACGATTTCCGACACCCGCGCCCGAATGCCGTTGCGCTCCGGCCGTGTTCGTCGCCGATACGAATCCACTCGGGACGGATGGCCACGGTGCCCTCCTCCCAGGGGGGCTCTTTATCCAATGCCAGAAACCCCAGGGCCGTTTCGACGCCGCCCGGCACCTTCTTGCCCGGAATCAGGTTGGCGGCCCCCAGGAACTTGGCCACGAAACTGTCCCGGGGGTTGTCGTAGACCTGTTCCGGTGTGCCGATTTGAACGACGCGGCCGCTGCGCATCACCGCCAGACGGTCGCTGCAGACCAGGGCTTCGGCCTGGTCGTGGGTGACCAGAATGAACGTTTGCCCCAGTTTGCGCTGCAGCCGCCGCAGGTCTTCCTGGACCTGGGCCCGCAACCGGGCATCGAGGGCGCTCATGGGTTCGTCCAGCAGCAAGACATCCGGTTCGTTGACCAGGGCGCGGGCCAGCGCCACCCGCTGCTTCTGGCCGCCGGAGAGCTGGTGCGGGTGCCGATCGGCCATCTCCTGAAGGTCCAGCATCTCGATCCGACGGTCCACCCGTTTTTTGATTTCAGCCTCCGGGAACTTGCGGGACCGCAACCCGAACGCCACGTTTTCATAAATCGTCAGGTGGGGAAACAGGGCATAGCTCTGGAAGACGGTGTTGACCGGGCGCTTGATGGCCGGCAGGCCGGTGATGTCCTTGCCGCCGGTGAAAATCTGGCCCGCGTCAGCCAGTTCCAGACCGGCGATGATGCGCAGGAGCGTCGTCTTGCCGCAGCCCGATGGCCCCAGCAGGGTGAAAAACTCGCCGGGCTTCACTTCCAGGGTGACATCGTCCAACGCTTTGACCTTGCCAAAGGCCTTGCTGACATTCTTGGCGGTCAGCCCCTGGTCCGTTTGCGTGTTCTGGTTCTGATTCATAAGTCCGTTCAATCCACTTGTCGTTGAGGTTGGTTTCCAGATGCACAAGGCCCGTATTCACCGCATGCCACCGGCGTCATGCTCCCGGCTGCCCGTTGTGATCCCACCCCCGCAGCCGGTAGTAATCGTGCACCATCGTGTCGATTTCTTCTTCGGTGACCGCCAGGTCGGAATCCTCCAGACGGCGATGCAGTTGTCGCGGCAGCCGATCGTCTTCCGGGGTCAGTCCCTCCCGGATATTGAAGCGCCGCGTCAGCGTCGCAATGGCGGCGGCCTTCCGGCGCAGATCCGGCAGATCGTGCTCCATGCCCGTTACGGCATGCACCATCGCCTGCAGGGTTTCCCAGGGATAGAGGTCGCGGTAGAACCGGCAGAGAATCAGCGTATCGAAAAGGGTCAGGCGATCTTCGAAATCAACAAAGAGTTCGGCCTTGCCTTCCACCTGTGCGGGATCGATCATGCCGCTGAGCTCCGGTTTATAAAAGGTGGCCCGCAAATGGCAGGCGCCCCGATCCGAAGTGGCATAGGCCAGGCCCATGCCCTTGAGAGGGCGGGGATCGTAGCCCGCCGGCTCCATGCCTTTGACATGCACGGCCAGGTCCTCGAGGCCCCATTGGGCCGCCGCTGGGCGGAGGCCATCCGCCAGGATAGCGCCTATGCCGTCCCGGGCGGCTATCATCCGGAGCAGCACCGCAATGCCGTCGGCATCACCATAATCGATGGGGAATTCAACCTTACCCCGGCGCACCGCCTCGATGGTGAAGGCGCACAGATTGCCGGCCGTGATCGTGTCCATCCCCAACCGGTCGCAGAGGTCGTTGAGGTGAATGATTTCTTCGATCGAATCGACCATACACAGTCCACCGAAAGCATAGATGGTCTCGTATTCCGGTCCTTCGATTTTGAGTCCGGCATGCCGCCCTTCCTTGACCGTCGTCATCCGACCGCAAGCCATGAAGCATTTGAGACAGGCATGGGGCACAACCTCGCAGCGCGAATGCAGGGCATCCGCGCCGATGTCTTCCCAGTGCGGGCAGACGCCCTGGGACCAGTAGCGCGTGGGAAAAGCCCGGGCCGAATTCATGATCTTGACCATCTGGGAGGTTCCCATGGATTTGTAGGCCTTGACGCCCGGGTTATCCCGTCCTGCGATCATCATGCGCTTGGCGAGCGCGCGCACGGCCGCTTCGTCGTGCAACGGACGTCGGCGATCGCCCTGAAAGAGGATCGCCTTGATACGTTTGGCACCCAGAACCGTTCCCACCCCGGTACGTCCGGCACTGCGCCAGTGATCGTTCTTGACCAGCGCAAACCGGATGCCGTTCTCGGCGGCCGGCCCGATAACGACAGCGCCGGGACGCGTGTAGCCGGCATCGTCGCGACGGAACCGCTGGAGGACGGCATCTTCGGTGGCGTAGGTTTCCTGTCCCCAGAGATCGCCGGCGTCGTGGAATTCCACGCCATCCGGAAAAACCGCCAGGACCGTGGGGACAGCACAGGCGCCCCGGATCAGGATGGCATCAAACCCGGTTGCCGAAATGGCTTCCGGCACCTTGCCGCCGGAATAGGATTCCGCATAAAAGCCGGTCTGGGGCGATTTGGTAAAGACCCCATAGCGGCAGGAACCCCACACCGCACTGCCCGTGGCCGGCCCGGTGGCGAAGATCAGGCAATTTTCAGGCGCCATCGGATCGACCCCGACCGGATTGTTTTCCAAGAGCAGATGCGTGGCCAGCCCTTTGCCCCCCAGGTAGGCTTGCAGCACCTCGTCCGCCACCGCTTCCACGGTCGACGTCCCCGCACTGAGATCGACTTTCAAAATCCTGCCGTAGCAGCCATCCATTGGTATATTCTCCTTTTATCACGCCATGGCCGGGGTCGGAGGTTCCGTCGCCCCTACCCGCCGAAAATAGGATGAAAGACTTTGACCATCATCCCTGGCCGCAGGATTGCCGTCTTGCCGGCCAGCCGGCCATCGAGGGAAACCATCCCGATCCTCTTCAGGGGAATCCCTATCTGTGCCAGGAGTTCCACAACGGTAGCCCCGTCGCTTACTTCCACCGCCATGCCCGACGGGTGGTCGTAGCCGGTCACCCCTTTACCCAGCGTGCCGTAGAGTTTTACCCGCACTTGCATCACCGTCACCTTCAGAAATCAAAGGTATTTTCCATCTCCGCGTCACTGATGACCACGACCTTGTTGTGGGGCGGCAGAGGTTCTTCGTAAAACATGCGTGGCAGCCGGTCGTCGGCCGGTGTAAAACCCGCCCGTCGATTGAAGGCCCGCTCGGCCTTCAACACACGCAGACCCAAGGCCCGCCAGTCCTCTTCCCCGAAGGGTTGACCCGATTTGGCCGCCACCATCCGGTAAACATTGTCGATCCCGCCCGGGGCTGCCAGCCCGGACTGGGCAAAATCGCAAATGCCCACCGAATCCACCGCCGCCATGTGAATCTGGGTATTACGGGAGGCCTCCACCTGTCCCTCGGCCGAGAATCGATCGAGGGTCCCGCCGAAGGCTTCCAGGTTCTGGTCCACCACCCAGCCGGCCGTGTGGTCACCGCCCATGGGGGAGGTGGCATAGGTGACCGCCATGCCCTGAATCGCACGGGGGTCGTAGGCCGCCATGCTCTGGCCTTTCATGACCGGCACCCGGTCATGGTTGAAATGCTTGCCCACCGCCACCGGCCCATGGCCGATGACCTTCCCGAAATCCGTGCCGGCCGCCACCTCTTCCACCATGGCAATGGCCGCCTGGGCGTCGCCGAAAGCTTTGTAGCCGGCATCCATGGCCACGCCAATGGCCACCCCGGTACTCATGGTGTCGAGCCCGATGTCGTCACAAAGGAAATCGAGCCGGGCGATGGCATCCAGATCGCCGTTGCCGATCATGCCCCCCATAGACCAGATGGTCTCGTATTCCAGGGAGGAGGTGACATACTGCCCGTTCTTGTCGACGTATTCGTTGGAGCAGTCGATAATACACTGGGCACAGCCCTTGTGGGTCGTCTTGCCGCCGCGTTCACGGATGATGCGGGCCATGGTTTCGCCGCTGATCCGGTCCGCGTGCTCGAACTGTCCCTCCCGGGCATTGCGGGTCGGGAAAGCGCCGACCTCGTTGATGGCCGCCACCAGGCAGGCGGAGCCCAGTTCCGGGAGGATCTCCCCACTGAATTCATCCGCCTTGACCGCCTTGGCATAGGCCTTGGCCGCTTCTTTGAAAGCCTCGCTATCCGCCAGGGAATCGGCCGCCTTGCCCGCACGGCTGACGATAAGGGCTTTGAGTCCCTTGGCGCCCATAACGGCTCCCAACCCGCCGCGGCCGGCCGCCCGACAGGGATGGCCGTCCATGTCGGTGGTCTGGATCGAGGCCGCGCTCAACAGGTGCTCCCCGGCCGGACCGATGCAGGTCACACTGTTCTTTTGGCCGTAGGCATCCACCAGTTTTTCCACCAGGGCGTAGGTCCGCGACTCCCGGTAGGCACTGCCGTCGATCAATTCCGCCTGGCCGTCCGAATCGATTTTGAGCAGCCAGGTTTCGCCCGCCGGTGCCTGACCTTCAACCACGATGGCCGTGATGCCGAGGTTCCCCAGAGCCGCCGCCACCGTCCCCCCCACGTTGCTCTCCTTGATGCCGCCGGTCAGGGGACTCTTGGCACCGACGGAAAGCCGGCTGGTGTTGATGAGCGGTGTCGCACTGAAATAGCCGGGCGCAAAAATCAGGATATTATCAGGTCCCAGGGGGTCGCTCGTGGCAGGCACGTGATCGTTGATGTAGTTCGACGTCAGGGCACGCCCGCCCAGGCCCGCATAAGCCGGCGGAAGATCTTCGGTTTGAATGGATTTGGCAGTCATGTCGACTCTGATCAATTTCATCATGGCCTCCTTTTCCGGGCAATGCCCGGGGTTGTTTCATTGAAGCGGTATGCCCTGCTCTTTTATATGTCTCCCGGTCGTTTGCGGAGGACATCAAGAGATCTATCTAAAGCATACTTCGCGGTATGCTGCAAACGCCTTTCCGCACCTTCACCCGGCATCCGCAGAATGCCGCCAAGATTCTTCCCCCGGGAGCAGCGGTCGTAAAAAAAAACGGTCACCGATGGCGGCAACCGCGGGTCGAGCAGCTTAAGTTTGACAACATCCGTCAGCTCCGGGGCGATCTGTATCAGCATCAGGAGTTTCCCGGAAGATGTTTCCCGGAAAATTTCCTGGGTCTTGATACCGGCGGCATGTTCCGCCAGGAGCGCCGTAACGGTGCTGAAGATATCGGCGCTGGGGGTCGCCGCCGATGTCTCGATGACAACGTAACTCCAGGCCGGATCGAGTCGGCCTTTAATTTCGGCCCAGGAGCACGCTTCGCGATGAATGGATCGATTCATATCAGTTGGTAAGGGCGGGGCCATGATGGCCAGCCCTGGCTCCAGTTGCGCATCCGTGATCACGCGTGGCATCAACGCTGGGATCACATTGCCTCGGGCAACGCCGATTCCGCCGATCTCTGATGGGTCGCCTATTCACGAAATCCGAACAACATCTTACAATCCTAAATACGCGGTCTTCACATGGGGGTCGTTCAGCAGATCGTCTGCGGCCCCTTCCATTGCGATACGGCCATGTTCGAGCACATAGCCCCGATCACTCAAACTCAATGAGTGTTTGACATCCTGCTCCACCAACAGGACCGTGGTGCCCTGATCGGCAATCTTGCGAACCGTTTCGAAGATGTCTTTGATAAGAATCGGCGCCAATCCCAGTGACGGTTCATCGAGCATCAGGAGTCTGGGCCGAGCCATCAATCCCCGCCCGATGGCGACCATCTGCTGTTCACCTCCGGAAAGGGTGATCGCCATCTGGGCTTCCCGTTCCTCAAGACGGGGAAGCAATCCGTAAACCGTCTTCAATGTCTCATCTTTTTTACGGTCCGCACGCTGGTTGTAAGCACCGACGATCAGGTTGTCCTTCACCGTCATCAGGGTAAACAAACGGCGCCCTTCCGGCACATGTACAATGCCTTCCGACACGATATCTTCCGGCAGCGATTTTCCGATCGAAGCGCCCTGGAATAAAATTTCACCCTGGCGGGGATTCATCAGTCCTGAAATGGTTCGCAACAGTGTTGATTTTCCGGCACCGTTGCCCCCGATAATGCTGACGACTTCACCTTGCTCAATATGGAGCGACAGATCAAAGATAACCTGAACATCGCCGTAAAAAACATCGATATGATTGACTTCAAGAAACCCCATATTCCTCTCCCAGGTAGGCCTTTATCACTTTCTCGTCCCGGGCCACGTCCTCCGGAGTGCCCTCGGCAATTTTCTTGCCGAAGTGGATGACGACTATCCGATCGGAAAGCGCCATGATCGCGCGCATGATGTGTTCGATGACAAAAACGGTAATACCTCGTTTGCGCAGTGTATGAATAATCTCTACCATTTCGTCCACTTCGGACGGACGCAAACCTGCCATGACCTCGTCCAGCAGAAGGAGTTTGGGCTCTGTCGCCAAGGCTCTGGCAATCTCGAGGCGTTTACGATCGGCGATGGTCAAGTTGCCCGCGCGCATATCTTTTTTATCTTCGAAATTCAGCGAACGAAGCACATCGAGGGCCTTCTCCCGGCTCACGGCCAACTTATCGGTGGTTGCGAAACTGCCGACCATCACGTTGTAGAGAACGCTCTTGGTGGCGAAAGGTTTAACGATCTGGAACGTACGCGCCAATCCCTGTTTGCACAGATTCCATGGCTTGTATCCATTAATCTTCACACCATCGAAAAAAACCTCACCAGCGGAAGGTGGAAAAACCCCGGCAATACAGTTGAAGGCTGTTGATTTTCCCGCCCCATTGGGTCCGATCAGTCCAAGAATCTGGCCTTTCTCGATCGAGAGCGTCAATTTATCCACCGCCCGCAGACCACCAAAATCTTTACTCATATCTCGCACTTCAAGCAGTTGCATGATCTATGACTCCCTGGCGGTTTTTCCCAAAAAACGATTGATCAGGTATTGATAGGCCCGTGTCAACGGCTCCTGTATACCGCGCGGCTGGAAGATCATGACGAGCACCAGGACGGTTCCAAAAATAATTAAATGCAGTCCCGGAAGCGTAGCGCCGAAATAAATGCGGGAGAAGTCGCTCACCGGCCTGAGAAGCAACGCCCCCAGCACGGGGCCGGCAATGGATCCCCGTCCGCCAATAAGGGCGATAAAGGCGATCTCAAAGGAGAAATCCAGAGAGATGATGCTCTTGGGGTGAATGTAGAGAGTCAACTGCGCGTAGAAGGTTCCGGCCAAAGCGGTCAAGAAAGAACTCATGGCCATGGCGATCAGCTTGGCCCGCGCCACATTGACCCCCAGTGCCATAGCCGCCTCAGGCTCTTCTCCGCCAGCGTTCAAGGCATAGCCCAGTTTTGACCGGGATATCCAGTAGGTCAGGCCAATAACGCCCATGAGCATGACAAGAATGATGTAGTAATAGGGTTCCTTGTTGGCAAACATGAAATTGGCCAGACCGGTGTCCAGGGGGGGTATTTGAAGCCCCCGGGGCCCATTCAAATTGAATGGCCCCAGTTGATCGATGTTTTCCACCATCACCCTTACGCCCTCCCCGAAAGCGATGGTGGCCAGCGCGAAGTAGGCACCCCGCATCTTGAAGGTCGGCAGCCCGATGAGCACCCCGGCCGCGGTGGCCAGCACGCCCCCCACCAGCATGCCCATCCAGGGGCTGATCCCGTATTGGAGAGAAAGTATCGTCGAGGTATAAGCGCCAATGCCGATGAAGGCGGCGTGCCCAAGCGGCAACACTCCGGCGAAACCGCCCACAAGATTCCAACTGGTGGTCAAATAGGCATAGAGATACACCAGAATAAGCATATGCAGATACGTTGCACTGCGCACAAACAGAGGCAGTGCCAAAGCCATCAACACCACCAACGCCAATGCTATTCGGTTAACCGTTTTTGAAGTCATGGAGGTACCTGTCCCAATGGTTTCGCTACCAATCATATTTGACACCGAACAATCCCGAGGGCTTTACAAACAGGACGATAAGAAAAAGCCCGTAGACAATGGCTTCAGTCCATGTGGCCGTCATAAACTGGGGCGCAACGGATTCGATAAGGCCGACGATGATACCTCCCAGGATAGCACCGCCGATACTACCCAGCCCCCCCAGCACGACAATGATAAACCCTTTGATATCGAAAAGGACACCCACCGTAGGAAAAACGTTGTAAAAAGGAACCAGCGTCACCGCCGCAACACCAGCCGCCGCCGTACCGATACCGAAGGCGATATTGTAAACCTTGTACTGATTGATGCCCATCAAACTGGCGGCTTCACGATCCAGACTGGTGGCCCGAATCGCCCGACCGATGCGGGTTTTCTGAAAGAAAATGTAGATGATCAGTGCCGTCAGAATGGCGGCGACGAACCCCCATAGTTTGGGAACCGAGATCAACATATCCCCTACTTCCAGCATGCCTCCACGCAGGGGATTATTCTCAATGGTGCGGTACTGGGGACCGAAGATGAGCAAGGTGAGATTGTCTAGGATATACCAGATGCCGGTTGTTACGATGATCACCGTAATCGGTTCGCGGACATTTTTCTCCGCCTTGAAAATGGGTTTAATCACGATGTCCTGGAGAAAATAGCCGAACAGAAACATGACCGGCACCACAAAGATAAGCGCAATGTAAGGGTGCAGCCCGGTCAGCTGAATCGACCAATAGGCCACGTACATCCCTACCATCAGCAACGAACCATGGGCAAAGTTGATGACTTTGAGCACGCCGAATATAACTGTCAGTCCCAAAGCCGTAAGGCCATAGATCGAACCCATCAGAATACCGTTGATCGCGTCTTCCAGGATGTAGATCATTGTGCTCTCCCCCAACCGGCACAGCCTATAATGAATCGGCGGGAAGCATGCTTTCCGAGCATGTCTTCCCGCCGTCTATATGGTTTGTGTTTTACTTCTGCGGCATGGGGAAAACCGGCGTGTAACCCGCACGTCGGGCTGGTTTGGGCCATATGGTAATCCGTTCCAGTCCCTTGCCGATATCATTGATCTGAACAACGGATAGGGCCGCGTGCTTGTTCTGACCGTTCGCATCAAATTCGATGGCCTCGTAGGAAACGATCATGCCGGGACCGGATTGCAGTTTGGTCGCCGCGAGGGCTTCCCTTATCTTGACCGGATCCAGGGAACCGGCGCGCTCCAGTGCATCGGCAATGACATAGACAGCGGCGTAGGCATCGACCGATTCGCCGGCCAGGTTGTAGCCGTATTTGGCATTGAACTTGGCATTAATTTCGGGGACACCCGGCTTGTTGACATCCGTTTCCCACTCGACGATATCGAAGATAAAACGGGCATTTTGGCTGGCAGCTTCTAAAAAGGAGGGGTCGGCATGACCACCGCCGCTGCCGATGATCGCCTTGACCTTGACTTTATATTCGGCCAGGGTGTTGGTCAGAAGAATCGCGTCGGCGGCATTGGACACCAGCAGGAGAACGTCCGGCTGCGCCCGTCGGATCTTCTGAACGACCGGGCTCAAATCCGTTGCTGTAGATGGATAGGGCTCATCCAGGACCACCTTGTAACCGGCCTTCTGGGCCAGTTCTTTCCACTGCTCCGCGAATCCTTTGCCCCAATCGCCGTTTTCATAAACAAACGCCACGCTCTTCAGTTCGACCCCGAATTCCGCCTGCATGTCTTTAAGAAAAACAAACTGATCACGGGTCCACCAGCTGTCTTTGGCCGCGATGCGAAAAACGGTTTTAAAGCCCTGTTCGGTGATTTTATCGGAAACGGACACCGGTACGACAAACGGGACCCCGTAGCGTTCAGCAACCGCCGTGGTCGGATATGTCACCGCTGAATTCCAGCAACCGGTAAGAAGATTGACTTTTTCACTATTGATAAGTCGCTCGGCTTCGGCCACACCTTTTTCCGGCTTGGACTCGGAGTCGGCATAGATCATTTCAAGTTTGGCGCCGCCCAGAGATTTGATGCCACCGGCCGCATTGATCTCTTCAACTGCCATTTCACGCGCGTTCTTCCCCTGCTGCCCCACGGAAGCCGAAGGGCCGGAGAGGGGAATGATGTTGCCGATGCGGACAACCGTATCAGCGGCCTGTAAGGCACTTCCAATGCCAAAAGTCATGGCCGTAACCATCAAAATAACGATAACCCAATTTATCTTTAACGTGTTTCGTTTACCCTGATCCATAATACCCTCCTCTTTTTGTTGGGATAGGAATATTGTTGCTCTCGTTTTTTTGTTGGCCGGTTTGGCGATAACCCCGGCCGATTTCTTCTGAGCTTGGAAATCCCACATAACGTTAAGTCGCATTTCCTGCAGAAGTCCTTCAAATACAGAACGATAGGCCTAAGAAAGTTTTCCTCATAGCCCGGCATGCGAATTCGAGCGCGCTTACCGGCCGCGATTGCAGCGGCCTTTGATGTCGGCCCAGGAGCACGCTTCGCGATGAAGAGATCGATTCATATCAGGTGGTAAGGGCGGCCAACCCGTCGGCCATGATGGCCAGACCTTGCTCCAGTTGCGCATCCGTGATCACGAGTGGCATCAACACCCGGATGACGTTACCGTACGCGCCGCAGGCCAGAATAATCAGCCCCCGCGCGTGGCAGTAGCCGACCAGCTTTTTAGCGGCGTCGGTGGCGGGCACCTTGGATTCCCGGTCCTCCACGAGTTCAAGGGCCAGCATGGGACCGATACCCCGCACGTCGCCCACGACTTCGAATTGGGCCTGGAACTGATCAAAGCGCTGTCGCAGCTTGTCACCCAGCACCTGTCCCTTGGTGAGCAGATCCTCGGTTTCGAAAATCTCCAACACGGCCAGTGCCGCCCGGCAAGCCAGCGGATTGGCGCCGTAGGTGCCACCTATTCCGGACGCATGCACACTGTCCATGAGGTCTTTGCGACCGACCACGGCGCTCAGCGGCATACCCGCCGCCAGACTTTTGGCCACCGTGGTGATGTCGGCATCGACGCCCCAGTGCTCCATGGCGAACATTTTCCCGGTACGCCCCATACCCGTTTGGATCTCATCGGCGATGAAAAGGATGCCGTTGTCTTCGCAGATCTGCTTCATTTTGGGGAAGTATTCAGGCGGCGGCGTGATAAACCCGCCCTCACCCTGAATCGGTTCAACAATCACGGCGGCCGTGGATTCGGGTGCCACATGGGAAACCAGAAAAGACTTCAAATGATCCGCACAGGCCGTATCGCACCCGGGGTAGCTGAGTCCGAAGGGACAGCGATAGCAGTAGGCGAACGGCATGCGGTAAATCTCGGGGGCATAGGGGCCGAACCCGTACTTATAGGGTTTGACCTTGCTGGTCAGGCTCATGCCCATCAGGGTGCGCCCATGAAAGGCGTTCTCGAAGCAGATGATCGCCGTCCGGCCCGAGGCGTAGCGCGCCACCTTGACGGCATTCTCGACCGCTTCGGCCCCGCTGTTGATAAACATGGCGGCCTTGTCAAAATTGCCCGGCACCAGATCGCAAAGCTGTTCCGCCAGATCGATGGCCGGTGCATAGGGCAGCACCATAAAGCAGGTATGGGTGAATTTGGCGGCCTGGTCCTGAATGGCCGCAACGACTTTCGGGTGGGAGTGCCCCACATTCATCACCGCAATACCACCGGCGAAATCGATATACTCGCGCCCTTCGACATCGTAAATCAAGGCGCCGGACGCACGTTCCACATAGGTTGCCGTTCCGCTGGCGTATCCCTTGGCAATGACGCTGGCCCGGGTCCGGCTCAAAGCGTCCGACTTGGATGATGGCTCCATTGCTCCTCCTCAAATAGACAACCGATTGGGATTTAGGTAGGATTTTCAGAGGGAATGCTGCAACATACGGACCAGAACCATCAAGCGTTAAATTCCGTAGGAAATTGGGAGGGCGGTGTGCATAGCGGCAAGATCGCCATACAAGAATTGATTCACATAAGAATCAAAAAATTTTCATCCATCTGATATTAATATAAATATCTATAGATGCGCTTTTGTATCTTTATAAAATTATTTATTTTCGATTGATTACAGTAGATTATAGATTTTCATGATTCAATACCGAATCAAATTAAAAGGAAAACCCGTACTTTTTCATTTTCCTTACCGCCGTAGGTTGGCTGATCCCCAGCGCGGCGGCTAACTCACGGGTGGTACGACACTGCCGGATGGCTTGCCGCAGAATTTCTTTTTCAAAATCGTTGACTTGATCGGCCATACACCTCCGGGCCGGACCCGAGCGGTTTTGCGGCTTCGCCGACGAACGGGCCGCATCCAGGCTGCGCTTCAGGAAACCGTCCAGCATCTCACTCTCTCCCATGACAACCGCCCTTTTGACCAAATTTTTCAGCTCTCGGACATTGCCCGGAAAGGCATAGTTCTGCAACCTTTCGAGCGTTTCGGGCATGAGTTTATCCCCGGTCCGATAGGTTCGGCTGTATTGCGCCATATAGTGGCGGATCAGTTCGAAAATATCTTCAGGACGCTCGCGTAGCGCCGGAAGGAGGATGGTAAAGGCGTTGAGCCGGTAGAAAAGATCCTCGCGGAACTGGCGATTTTTTACCTGCTTCTCAATATCCTGATTGGTCGCCGCAATGACGGTGCAGTCGATGTGCCGGGGCTTTACGCCGCCCAGTCGCATGATTTCGTGATCGTCGAGGTACTTGAGCAACTTGGCCTGCAGGGTCAGGGGCAGATCGCCGATTTCATCCAGGAAAAGCGTTCCTTCGTGGGCCAGTTCAAACAGGCCGACCTTGCCCTGCTCGCGGGCGCCGGTGAAAGCACCCCGCTCGTAGCCGAAAAGTTCCGCCTCCAGCAGAGTCTCCGGCAGGGCGGCACAGTTGATTGGGACAAATGGTTTTTTGCCACGCTTGCTGTTTTTGTGAATGAATCGGGCCATCAGGCCCTTGCCGGTGCCCGATTCCCCCAGGATCAATATATTGGAGGCATCCAGCCGGGCCAGTTTCAAGGCCACCGACAGGACCTGGCGCATCTCCTTGCTTTCGGCAATAACGGTCTGATCCTTGCGTTCAAGTAACCGCAGTTCCGCCAATTCGTCGCGGATTTTTTCCGTGACCATCTGGGTTTGTTCCAACTCTTCCCGCATGACATTCAGCTGGGTCATGTCCCGTTCATTGACCACCACGATGTGCAAACGGCCCTGGTCGTCGAAAACCGGGGTCCCGGTGGCCAGGAGATAACGGTTGGTCCGTTTCACAAACTGCATGATGCTGACCTGGCGCCGCGTCTCGATCACCTCAAGGGTCACGGATCGGTCGAAAAGCCCGCTGGCCACCAGATCGGTAATATTGCGCCCGATGATTTCCTCGGCTTTGATTCCGTTGAGCCGCGCCGATGCCCTATTAATATTGGTGACCTTGCCCTCGTGATCACAGACCCAGAGCCCATCCGAAGACGCGTCGAAAATGGCCGCCAGTTCACGGTTCAGCTGCTGGTAGGATTCCAAATTCCGGGCCGACGTTTCGAATTGCCCCATCTCCTGAAAGGTGCACACGGCCCCGCGCACACGACCACCGGCTGTGCACGGGGTAATAAAGAGCACCAGATCCACAACTTTGCCTTTGATCAGATGCCCCAGATTCGGTTGCCCGCTTTTCAGGCTGGCTAAAATCTGCGGCCCGGTCAGCGGCAGGAGGTCGGATATGAACTTGCCGATATGCCGACGGGCGCTGAATCCTAATATTTTTTCGGCCTGGCGATTGATATGCGTGAGATACCCTTCGGCGTCGGTGACAAGAACCCCGTTCGTGGTCGTGTTGAAAATATCTTGGTAGCTTATGGAGGTGGACATCAGATGGCCCTGCCAGCGAAAACGTATGCCCATTGCAGCGCCGCGCTCTTTCGGAAAAAACTTCCAGCGAAAAAACGATCGGGCGCCAACCGGCTGCGCCGAATACATCTATGATCGTGCGGCATCGATAATATCGCGAACAACCTTGAGCATTTCTTTGAGTTGATAGGGCTTCCCGATGAATCCCGCGGCACCGGAGGACAGGGTATCCCGCACCGATCCGTTGGGGGAATAGCCGGAGGCAATCAACACCGGCAAATCCGGATAGCGCGCCGTTAATGCTTCCAGACAGCTATGCCCCCCCATGCCCGGCATGTTCAAATCCAGAATCACCAGATCGACCTGACCGGTTCGTTCCGCCATAATGGTCAGGGCTTGTTCGCCGTTTTCAGCGCGAATGACCCGGTAGCCGAATCGGCTCAGAATGGTTTCCGCCAGATCCAGGATCACGGCCTCATCGTCAACCACCAGAATGGTTTCCGCCCCGGATGGCAGCGCTTGCTCCGTGATCGCTTCATCGGCCGGCCTCGGCTGCGGGGGACGAATGGCCGGAATATAAATCTTAAAGCAGGCCCCCTGCCCCGGTTCGCTGTAGCACAAAATGTGGCCGTTGTGATTCTTGATCATCCCGTAGACCATGGCCAGCCCTAAGCCGGACCCCTGTCCGATATCCCGGGTCGTGAAAAACGGTTCAAAAATCCGCCGCCGGGTTTCGGCGTCCATGCCGTATCCGGTATCCGAGACGGACAACAACACATGCGGTCCTTCGCCGGCCTCCAGGTGGGAGAGGCCGTACTCTCGATCCAGATGGACATTACAGGTTTCAAAAACAAGGCGTCCGCCATCCGGCATGGCGTTGCTGGCGTTGATACTGAGATTCATTAAAATCTGTTCGATCTGGGACCGGTCGGCGTGGACCATATTGAGGTCGGTGGCCAGATGCCGCTCAATTCGAATCATTTTAGGGATCGTCCGCTCCAGAATCTTGGACACGCCCTCGATCTCCGCATTGAGATTCACCGGCTTGAGAGCGCTCGGTACTTTCCGGCTGAACGTCAAAAGCTGACGGGTCAACTTGCTGGCGCGGTCGGCGGCTTTTTCGATGGCCCGCAGATTATCGCTATCCGGGTCCTCCGGACCACGGTCCCACAGCAAAAGTTGCGTGTACCCGCTGATAGCTTGCATAATATTGTTGAAATCATGCGCAATGCCACCGGCCAGGGTCCCGATGGACTCCATTTTCTGGGCCTGGAGCAACTGGGCTTCCAACGCTCTCGTTTTCGTGACATCCAGAAAAGAGAGAAAAACCCGCCCATAATCCGTTTCATGCCCCGGCGCCACGAACCACTGCATCACCAGTTGTCTTTTTTCGCCGGCCAGGGTCAGGTTCTCGATATCGGTCGTCGATCGCTTTCCGCCGGCATCGATGACCACCAATTCTTTCGACAGCGCCTCAAGGGATTGGGGTGTTACGATACGCGACAATCCGGCCATAAGGGCCTGCTTGTCACGCGCCTGATAAAGTTCGAGCGCCTGTTGATTGACATCGAGAACTTTGACGCGGGCGGCACACTCGGCCACCGCCCCCGGGTTGGCTTTGAAATAGGCCTCCAAATCATCGACGCCCGTATCCCGCAGGTGATTCAGATACTGCTTGACGTCGGACAAATCTTCCACCCAGAGCGCTGCGGGGGCATTTTCAAACAAAGAGCGATAGCCCTCTTCACTCTCCCTGAGGGCATCCACCACCCGGCGGTGTTCGATGATGGTGCCGAACATCCGGGCGACGGTTTCGAAGAAAGTGCGATCCCCCGGATTGATCAGCCTTGTCTTTGTGGCATTGAGTTGCACCACGCCGCTCAGGTCACCGGCGGCATTGGTGATGGGGTAAGCGATGATCCCTTTGAGTCCGAGTTCCTGGGCGCGCAAAGCGTGGGTTTTGGCAATCTCGTGATGGTCAATTTCCGGTGCAAAAACAGGTTTTCCCTGGCGGGCCACAAATGCACCCACATAGTGGGGATCGTCAATGGACTGGGGGGGGAACTTGTCCATCATCGTCTGCACCCGCTGGCCGGCGATGGCCACAAGGTTCAGTAAACGTGTGGCCGGATCGTAAAGCCGCAGCGTGGCGAAATCGAAATCAAGCACGCCCAATAGATCCTTGAGAATTTTCTGACAAATTTCCGGAAGTTCAGCGTGCGAGACCGCCGCTTCGGTGATGATGTGGAAGGCCTGACGTTCCCTTTCCAGGCGTGCTAAACTACCCGGTGCGGGATCTCCAGCATAGGGCATATCATCAATCTTTCTTGTCGCGACCGACTCCGGGGCGTCAGGCGTTTCGATTGCCTCCGGGCGGGGGCGATGTTTGTTGGGTTCCATGAACAGTGGTGTCCCCATGGGTCGCAAAAAAACCGGCACAGCCGGATAGCAAACATTCTGACGATGACGTATCTCGTTATTTATATATTGATTCCCATCGATGTCAATATTGGCGTCCTGTTTCGCGGAAAGCGATATTGGTGCGCAAAAACGTCATTGATCGTTAGAAAAAGGGTTGCGGTTATCGGCAGAACAGTATAATAGAAGAATTCTATACAAGAAGAAGGGGGCTCGCAGGGACTATGCGTAAAATTGCCGTTGCAATGGCGAAAGGCGGTGTCGGTAAAACCACCACCGCCGTTAATCTGGCTCATGGCCTGGCGCTGGCCGGACATCGGGTCTTGATTGTGGATTGTGATACCCAGGGGCAAACCGCCAAATTCTTAGGGGTTGCCCCACAGCATGGCCTTTATGAATTCATCACCGGGGCCGATGCCCAGGGGCACCCGGTTTCGAAAAAGGAAGCCCTGTTCCCCGCCCGGGACAACCTGTGGCTGTTGGCGGGCGGTATCAACCTGGTCGAGTTGAAAAACTGGCTGGGCGAACAGCCCCGGGACATTCGCCAGGCCGTCTTGGCCAAAACGCTGATTCCCCGGGACGGCGCCCTGGACTATCTGATTTTTGACTGTGCCCCGGGCTGGGATGTCCTCAGCGTCAACATTCTCATGGCCGCCACCGAAGTCCTCTGCCCCGTGGCCCTGCAAGGCCCGGCCCTGGAAGGGCTAAAAACGTTCTTCGGGTATCTGATGTCGGCGCAGCGGTTGAACCGAGACCTGCAATTGAAGTATGTGCTGCCGACCCTGTTCGACCGGCGCACCCGTCACAGTTCCGAAATTTACAGCGTGCTGCGGCGGCTTTTCAGCAAACAGATCTGCGAACCCATCCATTATAACATCCGCTTGACGGAGGCGCCTTCCAGCGGCCAAAGCATTTTTGAATACAGCCGACATGCGGCCGGCGCTGTGGATTATCATCAGCTGGTACGGAGGATTAGCAATGACGCCTGACCCCAAGGATCTGTCTGATTTTTTTGATACCAACCCCGTCGACCCCGTCCAGTCGGCAACCGGCGGCAAAAAAGCACCGCCGAACAGGCCCAAGAAAAAAGCCGGTTTCTACCTTACCCAGCAGGTCATTGAACGTTTTGATCGAAAATTCCACGAACTGAAGCTGGCGGGTGCCTCGATCAACAACAAATCATCGCTGCTGGAAGCCGCTCTGGCGTTTGCCCTGGACGATCTGGACCGCGGCGCACAGAGCAAAGTGCTCAAACGTCTCTGACACCTTCCCGGACGCGGCCGCACGTTTGTTTTCTCTGGAAATTTTCACCGAACGGAACGCAACCGGTGATCCGGCGACCGGGGACTTGGTGGAAAGGTCACAGGTCAGTTGTCGGAGGGGGTGGAAATGCGTCCTTCCTGGAACAACCGCACCAGCGTCTCAACGACCCGCGGGTCAAAGTGGGTTCCCGCACGTTTGCGAATGGCTTCCAATACCACCGCCTCATCAATTTTTTTGCGGTAGGCCCGCCCGGAAGCCATGGCATCAAACACATCGGCCACCGCCAGAAGCCTCGACAAAAAAGGAATCGCCTCGCCCTGCATGCCTTCCGGGTAGCCGGTGCCGTCATAGTGCTCATGATGATAGCGAATGATGTCTTTTTCGCGGTCCCACAAACCAAGCTGCCCAACGATATTGGCGCCGATCTGAGGGTGTTCCTTTATTTTTTCATATTCTTCAGCGGTCAGCCCGCTTGTTTTCAGAAGAATGGCATCCCGGATCCCGATTTTACCAATATCGTGTAAATGACCCGAAAAATGCAGGATATCCAGTTCCTCCGGCGTGCAGTTCATCTCCTGGCCCAACAGGATGGCCAATCGCGCCACCCGCTCCGAATGCTGCTGGGTGTAAGGGTCTCTCGCCTCCAGGGCATTGACAAAGGCATACAGGGTGGAAAACAGGTTCTGGTAGATGTTTTCATAGAGAGCCAGGTTTTCGATGGAACGGGCTGCGTTCCGAGCGATGTAGGATAGGTAGTAAAGATCTTTTTCCGAAAAGCGCAGATCATCGTGACAAACCCCGGCCGCTAACACTCCGAAAACTTTTCCCCGAATTTTCATGGGAACCAGAAGCGCCGAGCGAACGTGTTCGGGAAGGACCGCATGCCCCTGATGGCCATTCACCAATAGCGGCAGTTCGTCTCCGACGACACCGGCCACGAGCGCGTCCGGCAGCCGAATCACCTCCACCCCGGGAACCGATCCATTCACCGCGGAAACGACTTCGAAAGGCTGCTCGACATGTTCGTTCATGACGAGAAACTGCGCCCAGTCGGCATGGGCAACTTCAATCGTCATGTCCACCACGCGTTTGAAGACATCGGTGGTCGACCCGATCGCGGCAAAATCACTCATGATGCGATTGACCAGGTTGAGTTCTTCAACTTTGTAGACGAGTTCGCGATTCAATTTTTCCAGACGCTGCTTCTGCTCGACCTCTTTTTGCAGAAGAATATTTTCCACAAACAACCGTCGCTGTCGCAACACCCGCCGCACGGCCAGTTCCATCTGCTCCAGGTTGACCGGTTTGATCAGGAAATCGACGACGCCGTTTTTCAGGGTAGCGATGGTATTGTCGAGCGAGGGATACCCGGTCATGACAATCACCGGGATGGTGTTGTCGGTTTGGTGGATGTGTTCGGCAAGGGCCAGTCCGTCCATCTCAGGCATGTTGATATCGGTAAAACAGCAGTCCACCCGTTCGGTTGCCAGTACGCGAACGGCTTCACGCCCGTTTCTGGCCGTCAAAACTTGAAACCCTTTATACGCAAAGTACTCACTGGCAATATCGAGGATATTTTCCTCGTCATCAACGAAGAGAAGCGTTTCTTTGTGTTGTTTGGCATCCATGATGACGTCACACCCCGTAGAGCGAGTCGCGGCCGGTTTTTCAACGCGTGCTGTCATGCCGGCGCCGGCGGCGCCCTCAAGTCAACTAGTATAATAGTAAATAGCCGTAATCTGGATCAATTCCATATCCCCTGATGTTTGTCAAGAACACAGGCCGACCCGCCATCAGGGCGATCCGGTAATCACCACCGGGCAGACCACCAGGCCGGCCTTAAGGTCTGTCGGAATGGCTTGCTTTTCAGCCATTCCGTGGTCCGATTGCAATAGGGTCACGTGCTGAGGCCCTTCATTTTTCAGGGAATCATCGCTCCTCTGCCCTGGCCGGCAATGGATTGGAGGTTTGTCCCTGGTGTCACCCGCTATCATCCGTCGATCCGGGCTCGAACACGGCGATGCGACACGAACGATTCCTTCATTTCAAGCAAAACGGCGTCACATGATCATAGCGTTGGAAGCGATGAGATTCAACCAAAGGATCATCATCGAACCCGAGCTGACCAGAAAGGGCTTGACCCGGTTTCGCGCTAGCGCTACTCTGCCGCCTTATTTTTGGTACTGACTTAAAGCGCGCCTTTCCCCCGCCGTCTGGCCGACCGGAAAGCGACATCAGGGACGATTAGATGACCGCATGGGTATGAATCGACCGCTTCGCATTTGCCTTCTCTCGTACCGCAGCAACCCCCACTGTGGCGGTC
Source organism: uncultured delta proteobacterium (assembly GCA_963850465.1). Classification (GTDB taxonomy): domain Bacteria; phylum Desulfobacterota; class Desulfobacteria; order Desulfobacterales; family UBA5852; genus JABZFP01. The sequence continues at coordinate 43,793 of CAWKLN010000039.1, read as the reverse complement.
AAGGGCGTCTACCTCAAACAATTGAGCCGGGCGCTCAAGCACCTCGGTCACCATGTGGAGGTGCTGTCCGGCCCACCGGACCCGCAGCTGGATGCGGATATCCCGGTGCACCGGTTTGCCTCCCTGGATCTATACAACCCCGCCGACCCCTTTCGTCTGCCCAAACTCCATGAACTCAAGCCCCCGCTGAATTTGTACGAATGGCTCAATGTGTCCACCATGGGATTCCCCGAGCCTTTTCTTTTTGGCTTCCGGGCGTATCGCTTCCTGCAACAAAACAGCCACCGCTACGATGTGGTCCACGACAACCAGAGTCTTTCATACGGCCTGTGGGCCTTGAGCCGCCGCCTGCCGACGCTGGCCACGATTCACCACCCCATCACGGTGGATCTTGGAATCGCCGTCAAGGCGGAACAATATTTCTGGCGCAAGCTGAAGCAGCTGCGCTGGTATTCATTTATTCACATGCAAAAGCGGGTCGCCCGCACACTTTCCCTTATTCTAACCGTGTCCCAATGCGCGCGCGAAGATATCCGTCGGGACTTCGGCATCCCCCGGGAACGATTCCGGATTGTTCCCAACGGCATCAACACGGACTTGTTTCATCCGCTGCCCGATGTCGCACGGGACCCCAACCGGGTCATCGTGACCAACAGCGCCGATACGCCCCTGAAAGGGCTGGTGTACCTGTTGCGGGCCATGGCGGAAATTCGCCGACGACGTCCGATCCGGCTGGTGGTGATCGGACAGCCGAAGCCGAACGGCACCATTGAACGCTTGGTCCGCAAGCTGGATCTTGCGGCCCAGGTGACGTTTACCGGCCGGATCAGCGACACGGCCTTTGTCCGACAGTATGCCCGCGCCAGTATTGCGGTGGTCCCCTCGGTGTATGAAGGCTTCGGCCTGCCGGCCGGCGAAGCCATGGCCTGCGGCCTGCCGGTGATCGCTACGACCGGCGGGGCGCTTCCCGAAGTCGTCGGCGATGCCGGCATACTGGTCCCTCCGCGGGACGCAGAGGCCCTGGCCGTCGCCATCGAGCACCTGCTCGATCACCCGGATAAAGCGGCCGCCATCGGACAGCAAGGTTTCCGTCGGGTGCAGGCCCATTTCACCTGGCAGCGGGCAGCCGAGAAGACGGTGGCGGCCTACAGAGAGGTCATCGATGATTACGGCCGATCTTAACCGCCTCGGTCTCCAACCCGGCCAACGCCTGCTCGATATCGGCTGCGGCAGCGGCCGTCATACCGGCGCAGCCTATCGTTTGAAAGGCGTCCTGGCCGTGGGGGCCGACCTCAATATCGAGGACCTGAAGCAGGCCCGGCAGCGGCTGGAATTGCATGACCGGCTGGGAGAGCACGGCGGCGGAAGCTGGTATCTGTCCACGGCCGATGTCCGCCGCCTGCCGTTCCCCGACAGCCATTTCCATGCCGTCATCTGCAGCGAGGTGCTGGAACATATCCCCGAGCATCATCGCGCCGCCGACGAACTGGTCCGCGTCCTGAAACCCGGCGGGCACCTGGTGGTCAGCGTCCCGCGCTATTTTCCGGAACGAATCTGCTGGGCGCTCTCCCGCGAATACCATCAGGCCAATCAGGGCCATGTCCGCATCTACCGCAAAAAAGACCTTATTCGCATGCTCGCGCGCACCGGCCTCGCCCTTTACCGGGTCCACTATGCCCACAGCCTGCACGCCCCCTACTGGTGGCTGAAGTGCCTGGTGGGACCGACCCGTGACGATTCCACCGCGGTCAATCTCTATCACCGTTTTCTGACCTGGGACATCCTGCACCATCCCCGCCTGACACGACAACTCGACCGTTTCCTGAACCCGATTCTGGGCAAAAGCCTGGTACTTTATTTCAGAAAACCGCTCTGATGCATTTCATTCCATAGCAACCATCCTTCCGCCCGAGCGTCATCCCGGTCGTCAGCGCAAACCCGTCCGTCGGCCTGGGTCCGCAGAAAAATCGGCCCAATGTTCCCGCGTCAATGTCTTCTTCGAGACGCCGGACAACCTGCTTCCGGATCGATGTTCCCGGCAAGACCCCACGCGAGCGTCTGTCTTCAACAATATGTCGGACAAAGAATTTTATCCAAAGGGAAGGCCCCGGCCGAGAAGACCTGAAAAAAACGGAGATGGTTGCGATAGTGTGTGTGGAGGGGTGGGATCGCACAAAAGAAATGACATCAGGCAGGCAGATCGGCAGACGAATTCCTGCCGGTGCGACGCTGCAACACGGCCAGGGTCTTCAAAACCCCCAGGTCATCGAACAGTCCCGAGCGGCAGGCCCGCTCATAGATGTGGCGCGGGGCTTGCCCGCCCTCGGCGGGGTCAAAAAAGATGTCGTGGATCAGGAGATAGCCGCCGGGCATGACATGCCCGGCCCAGATATTGTAATCGGCGCAGGCGGCTTCAAACGTATGACCGCCATCGATGAAGACCAGCGCCAGGGGTGTCGCCCACCGACGGGCAACCACCTCGGAGCGGCTGACAATGGGCACGACGATGTCTTCCAGTTCGGCCTGTTCGATGGTTTTCCGGAAGTAATCAAAGGTGTCGATGCGGCCGGTGCGGGCATCCACCAATTCGGTATCACAGTATGCCTCGCCCGGGTTGCTGCTCTTCGTTTCCCCGGTGGTGATCGATGGAGAAGAGAATGCCACCGTTGGCGCGGCACCCGGCCCCAAGGTAAAGTGAAGACTTTCCACAGTAGCTGCCGATCTCCAGGCAGGGGCCCCGGCCACTGACCTCCCGGGCCATGTGATAAAGCTTCAACCCCTCTTCATGATCGAGAAACCCTTTGGTGCGTTCGATCAGTGACTCATCGATAGAAAAACCCAACCGTCATCCAATCTTCAAAGAAACACTTTGCCACGATCTGCCGCGATGAAAAGCAAGCGCGCCGATCCGATACCAATTCCCAAGGGATCTTCCGGTACGCGCATAAATCGTCCGTTGGTCAGCCGGTTCAGGGTGTGCGGTTTTTACGAGGCGAAGTAAATGTGCGCCGGCCACAGTGATTCCGATCCCGGCCACGACGCCCGAGATCGTTTTTAAAGAGGCCGGAATCACTTAATATCGTCGTAATTGCGCACCAGCACGGGCCGCGGCTTCGCCCCGTCGGCCGGCCCAATAATGCCTTCCCGCTCCATGGTTTCGATGATGCGGGCGGCCCGGTTGTAGCCGATGCGCAGATGGCGCTGGACCATGGATATGGACGCCTGGCCGTTCTGCGTGACAAGCGCGACGGCATCGTCGTAGCGGTCGTCGTATTCGGTCTCTTCCGATTCACCGCCCGTGCGTGGGAGCGACTTCGGTGACGGCTTCGTTATACTGGGGTTCCCCCTGGGCTTTCAAAAACTCGGTAATCTGGTTGAGTTCCGACTCGCTGATATAGGCCCCGTGAATGCGCTGCAGCTTTCCGGCGCCGGGCGGCATGAAGAGCATGTCGCCCCGTCCTAAAAGGGTCTCCGCCCCGTTGGTGTCCAGGATGGTGCGCGAATCCGTTTTGGAGGACACTTGGAAACTGAGGCGCGTGGGAAAATTGGCCTTGATAATGCCGGTGAGCACGTCCACCGACGGCCGCTGGGTGGCCAGGATAAGATGAATTCCCGCGGCACGGGCCATCTGCGCCAAGCGGGTGAGGGCCACCTCGACATCCCGCGAGGCCACCATCATGAGATCGGCCAGCTCGTCGATAATAATCACGATGTAGGGCAACCTTTCGGGGGCGTCCGCCGTGTCACCCTTCCCTTTTTCGGATTTGGCGATTTTCTGGTTATACTGGGTAATGTTGCGCACCCGTTTTTCGGAAAGCAGCTCATAGCGCCGCTCCATTTCGCGTACGGCCCAAAACAGGGCGTTGGTGGCCTTTTTGACATCGGTCACCACCGGCGTAATCAGATGGGGAATCCCGTCGTACATGGTCAGTTCGATACGTTTGGGGTCCACCATGATCATTTTCACATCGTCAGGCGTCGCTTTGTAGAGGAAACTGCATATCATCGTATTGAGGGCCACGCTCTTGCCCGCGCCCGTCGCCCCGGCGATCAACAGATGGGGCATTTTTTCCAACTCGGCCACCACGGGGTTGCCGACAATGTCTTTACCCAGACAAATCGTCAGTTTGGAACGCGACTTTTCATACGCCGGTGAAACAACCAATTCACGGAAGCGAACCGTTTCACGCTCCTGGTTGGGGATCTCGATGCCGATAGCGGCTTTTCCGGGAATAGGGGCCACAATGCGAACGCTGGTGGCCCGCAAGGTCAATGCCAAGTCATCGGCAAGCGTGACGATTTTGTTGATTTTGACGCCTGCCGCCGGAGCGTACTCGAAGGTTGTGATGACCGGGCCCGGGGATACGGCCACCACATTGCCTTGAACATTGAAATCTTCCAGCTTCTTTTCCAGCAGTTTGGAAAGCATGCGCAGGTTTTCATCATCCGCCGAGACGGGGGTGTGTTCAGGTTCTTCCAGAAAGGCAACCGGGGGCAACTGGAACCCGCCTTCCTTTTTCATAAAAGCGAAGACGTCCTGTTTGGGCGTCGGGGCCGGTTTCATGATTTTGGGCTTCGGCGCCATGATTTTGATCTCGGGCGCGGTCCGTGGTGCTTGGCTCTTCAGACGGTCCTGGCGCTTCAGGGCCTTGGTGTGGCGTTCTTTGTGTTTAAGATAAGCCGTTTTGATCTGGTCCACGACCTTTATCACCACCGCCCGGCATTTTTCACCAAACCGCATCAGGGAAAAACCGGTCATCATAATAAAACCGACGAGCCAAAACAGCGCCAGAATAATGCCACTGCCGGTCGGATTGGTGTAGCGGAACAAGCCCTTTTTCAGATGGATCCCGATCCAGCCCCCGGATGGAAAACGGTTGCCGAACACCACATAATGGTCTTGTTGATAGGCCAGCAGGGCCGCGCTGGTCAAAATCAGGAGAAACCCGCCCGCAAAGGTCAGCCCGAAAGCCAAAGGCGAGCGGTCCGCAAAGAACTGGATACTCAGAAACAGCAGCAGGAGTGGCACCCAGAATGCGCCCAGGCCGAAAAGACCGATCAGGACATCAGCCAGATAAGAGCCCACTAGACCAAAAAGGTTTTCGATATGGTTTCCGGCCGTGGCGTTGTTGAGAGAAGGGTCCTGCGGGTGGTAGGATACCAGGCTGACCAGTACAAAAACCAGCAGGAAGAAAAGCAGTATGCCGATAATTTCCTTTCGCATAATCGATCCATTGCATCCCTGCCAACACGGCGCCCCAGATGGCCGTCGGCGAGGCGATTAGCGATGTCTCCTTATGTATGGTGTTCGATGTCGCTGCCCGTCATACTTCGATGATGATTGGGACGATGACGGGCCGTCGCGCGATCGTAAAGAAAAAGTACTGTTTCAGGACGGTTTGCAGCCGAGACCGAATTCGGGCCGCCCGGTTGTGGGTTTCCGGCCCGATATCTTCCACGACTTCCAGAACCACGCACACCGCATCGTCCAACAGGTGCCCGGTTTCGAGTTCGAAAACAAATCCCCTGGAAAAAATCTCCGGTCCGTGAACCACCGTACCGGTGTCCTCATCCAGTGCCATAACCACCACCACGAGGCCATGTTCGGACAGCGTGCGGCGCTCTTTGAGAACACTCCGACCCACATCGCCGACCCCTTTGCCGTCGATCAGAACCCGGCCGGTCCCAACGCGTTGGCCAAGTCGCCCCCCTTCTCGCTGAATTCGATCACCTGGCCATTCTCGGCCAGAAGAATCCGTTCCGGCGGGATGCCGATCTCCTGTGCCAGGCGCGCGTGCAGGGTCAAATGGCGATATTCGCCGTGAATGGGAATAAAGTGCTTGGGCTTGGTCAAGTTGATCATTAATTTCAATTCTTCTCGAAACGCGTGGCCGCTGACATGAATTTCTGAAATTTTTTCGTAAATAACATCCGCCCCGAGGCGGTAGAGTCGGTTGATGATGCCCGCAATCGCACGTTCGTTGCCGGGGATAAATTTCGACGAAAGAATAATGGTGTCTTCTTTTCGAATCTTGATATGCTTGTGCGTGCCGGCCGCCATGCGGGCCAGAACAGACATGGGCTCCCCCTGGCTGCCCGTCGTGACGAGAATGACTTCATCATCGGGATAGTACCCGATATCGTCTATATCGATCTCCACTCCGACGGGAATCTGGATATACCCCAACTCCTTGGCCAGCTTCACGGAGACCTCGATACTTCTTCCATTGAAGACGATTTTTTTCCCCCGGGACTGCGCAATATTGACGATCTGCTGAATGCGGGTGATGTTGGACGCAAAGAGGGCAATGATGATGCGTCCTTTCCGCCCTTCGGTGACCCGCGCCAGAGCGGCGCCGATGGCCTCGGCCGAAATGGTGTACCCCTCTTTTTCGACGTTGGTGGAGTCCGACAGCAACGCCAGGGTTCCCTTCTGACCGTACATGGCAAAGCGATTCACATCGGTAGCCATGCCGTCGCGGTTGCTGTGGCTGATTTTGAAGTCACCGGTATGGATGATCACACCCAGCGGCGTCTCAATGGCCAGACCGACGCCGTCCACCACGCTGTGCCGAACGCGAATGAACTCGAGCTGGAACTCCCCCAGTTTGATCCGTCCGCCGGCAAGAATTTCATGGAGCCGGGCCGACTGTGCCAGTCCGAATTCCTCCAGCTTGTTTCGAACCACCCCTAAGGTGAAGGGCGTTCCGAACACCGGTGCGTTCACGATACGCAGCAAAAAGGGTAAGGCCCCGATGTGATCTTCGTGCGCATGGGTCAGCACGATAGCCGCGACCTTGTCGCGGTTGGCGCGGATATATTCCATGTCCGGGGTGACAAAATCAACCCCCAGCATGTAATCCTCCGGGAACATGAGGCCGCAGTCCACAACAAAAAGAGTGTCCCGGTATTCGAACACCATCATGTTGAGACCGATTTCGCCCAAACCGCCAAGGGGAATAATTTTCAGCATGGATCCCGTTGTCAGACCTTGACACCCAGTTTGCTAAGGATGGCATCTATGGTTTCAATCAGCCATTCCCGCTGTTCACCACTCGCGTAAGTGATACAACTGCAGCGAATGCGGTTGCGTGTTCGCACCAAAAGTTCGCAGACCAGGCGATCCGGGAGTAACTCAAGCGCGAATGCGAATGGCTTACATTCATCATGGGAATGCTGCTCCGGGGAAAGCAATCCTTCCGCGATCGGCAGCCAGTACAGCCCTTCAACACCGGCAGGTTGCGCATACCGTTTCAGATAATCGCCCAAGGCTTCACTGTCCTGCGGATTCAATTCGTCTATGACATACTGTTTCATGGCGGCTGAACCTACCATATAATAGCGAACCGGGCAAGATGCGATCACGGTCGCGGAATCTCGAGCAGTTTCCCGAAAACCACCGTCTAAACACGGTGCAAAAAGCTTCGCAACGTTTTCAGCAATACGCTCAGGATGACGATGAACGACTCCGCAAAACCCTCCCTGAGCGAATCTTTAAGTGCGTCTTCGCGAATCAACCCGACGGGAATTATTTCTTATCAATATCATTCACGAAAGGTAATTTAGCCATTGATCATTGGTTCCTGGCAAAAAAACCCTAACTACCGCGAGTTGACATCGATCCCGCCGTAATTATTGTTTGAACTAAATGGCGCTTGATAAGTCAATTTGATGTGTGCTATGGCTTGAATTACTCTAGAATTCACACCAGCCATATGTTACCCACAGGAACAGACACTAAGACCTTAAAACAGACCGCGGCAACCCGGCAAGCTGCTTGCGCTAAAACTACTCCCGCTTCCATTATCGGTCGCTTGCACAATATGTTGGATTTTCCCCAAACAAAGCTCCATTTACGCCAAATGGTGAGAAGACGCCTGCCCGGTCTTCCCAACTTTCAACCAAAACACAGACGAGGTGAGGTTATGAACAAAGCGCTTTTTAGAGGAGGAGTTGTTTTTTCGTTGGTCGTGCTTTTAGCCAGTTGTGCCACCGCGCCGCCCATGGCACCGTTTTCACCGCAGAGTTTGGACAGCAAGGTCAGTTCCGGCGACTATGTGGCCAAGGCCGACAATTTTGTGGTGGTTTTTGACGGATCTTCTTCGATGGCTGCCCCCTACAAGGGCTCGCTCAACACGGGTAATTCCAAGTTTGCCGTGGCCAAGGATCTGGTCGACCGCATGAACAAGACCATGCCGGCCCTGCCGATTCAAGGCGGCATGACCGTGTTTGGGCCCGGCAAGAAACCGGTCCAAACGGTCTACGGCATGACCGATTACACCCGGGACGGTCTGGCCCAGAGCCTGGGTGGCGTGTCCAAACCCGACGGCACGACCCCCATGGGCTTGGGCCTGGCGGAAGCCGGCGGCCTGCTGAAGGACGCCAGCGGGGATATCGCCATCATCGTCTTCGGTGACGGCGAAGAAAACACCGTCTCCACTAAGGCACTGGCCGAGGCCAATGCCTTGAAAGAGCAGTTCGGCGACCGGGCCTGTCTGTACACGGTTTTCGTGGGCAACACGGACAAGGGCCGCAAGCTGATGAGCGACATTGCAGCCACGAGCGCCTGCGGTTCGGCGACCAGCGCCGACGAATTGGCTTCGGCCGATGCCATGGCGGCCTTTGTGGAGAAGGTCTTCCTGAAGAAGGGGATGGCCAAACCCATGCCGGTTGCCAAACCAGCCCCGATGCCGCTACCCCAGCCGAAAATCTCCTGGATTCTGAGCGGCGTTAATTTCGACCTCAATAAAGCGGTCGTGCGCCCGGATGCCAAGGAAACCCTGCAGAGCGACATCAAGATTCTGAAAGAAAACCCGCAAATCCGGGTGGAAGTCCAAGGCCACACCTGTGACCTGGGCGATGCCAACTACAACCGCAGTCTTTCCGACAAGCGCGCCAACGCGATCAAGGACTACCTGGTCAGCCAGGGTGTGGCGGCCGACCGTCTGACGGCCCGCGGCTACGGCGAAGACCGTCCGCGTTTCCCGAACGATGTGGAAGCCAACCGGGCCAAGAACCGCCGGGTTGAGCTGGTGCCCATGAACTAAACCCGTAACAGAAAAACCCAGGCGGTGCGATGGCCCTTGGCTGTCGCACCGCTGGCTTCTTAACCCCCTGGTGTCGATCACTCACCCAGGGGGTTTTTTCTTATTCTATTCCAACCGCCCGCCCGCGAGTCTCCACGATATGGGTTGGGGCAGCCCTAAAAAAAAGCCCCGAATCCCATGATGGGATCGGGGCCTAAAATGAGGGTTGTCCGATTTAGGTTTCTTCGATGGTAATAGCGTCGGCTTCGCATACTTCCACGCAGCTTTCACAGCCCAGGCATTCTTCCGCATTTACCGGGATGGATTTGCCGTCTTTCATTTCAAAAACTTCCACCGGACACACATCCACGCATTCTTCGCAGCCTTCACATTTGTCTTCGTCAACAATCGGGTTAAAAGCCATCTAAAAGCCTCCTTTCAAGGATAGTCGCCTATAGCACTTGCGCGCCGTTGATATCTATATCGTGGAAGTCCATATACCAATTGCATAGGTGAGTCAAGCCTTGTAGGTATTTTTTCAACCGCAGCCGGCGGCATTTTAATAATTTTATATTACAATATATTTCAGATAGTTATTCTACCCGTTAGCACACACCGCCCGATTCCCTGTTGTTGTCACCCGCCAGGGTCACGCATCCAATCCAGCAAGACTCCGAAGCGGTCTGTGCTGAACCATCAGAAACCACCTGATGCGTCCCGCCCGCCAGGCGTACTAAAAAAGCCGCGGTCGACATGCGGGGTATTTCAACCAGGTCAAAGCCAAAAAACGGGCCCACATCTTCCCCTGAGGCTTCTCCGCTATCGGGGGTCAGGAGCCCAACCAACCAGGGGGGCAAGCCTTCGATTTCATGCGGGGAAGGACGCCATCGTGCCAAGCGGTTGAAACGCACGCGCCTTTCCGCTTCAGGAAACATTTCCTGAATCTGCGCCAACACACCTCGGCCATCCGTCAGGAAAAAAATCTCGGCCTCGGCCCCGGTAAGGATATCCATCCCCTCCACGGCCGCCAGCGCACGTGCCCAGGCCTTCAAACGCAAAGCGATCATGGCAGCCGAACCGGCTTCCACCGGGGCCCATGAAGATGTCATGGGGCCCTTTTCGGCAACATCCTCTCCTTTGAGCAAGGCCATCATCTCGTTTTCCTTGGCGCTCAGAGCCTCGATATCACGCGCAAGCGCCGCCTGCTGAAGGTCGAATTCCTGGGCCATGGCCAGGAGAAGCCGGGCCTGGAATACTTTTTTGCGGCTATCGGCGGCAGGGTCCGCCACCGGGGTTTTGCCCCCCTTGCGGATCTCCGCAACCATCTGTGCCGAAGACTGGCTGCTGAAAAAGGGGATGGTCTGTCTCTGCTCCAGCATGACGGCCAGGTTGCCGCCGGTGTGCTGCGCGGCCCACTGTTTCAAATCCTGAAGAACATCCTTCAAAGATTCCTGCGCGTCCGAAGCAGGGAAAACCGTTTCAATGATCCCGGACTCCTGCAATGATGCCATATCCGGCAAACAGGTCTCCGGCGATGGTTGCAGTAAGGTCAATGCGCCCCAGATCGCAGCCATCTGTTCGGCTCGCCGGGGCTCAATGTGTGTATAGGGGAAATAAACCGTTTTCATAGCTTACGATCCTTCACAGTAATGCCGCAGGCACGCAATTCCTCGCGGATACGATCCGCCGCCGCCCAGTCTTTGGCGGCCCGCGCCTTTTCACGCGCTTCGATCAACGCGGCCACCTCGTCCGGCGGCGAGGTCTGTTGGAAATCAAAAATATCCAGGACCCGATCCACTTTGCGGAACGCTTCTATCAGCTGTGCCGCATCGTCTCTGTTAAGACGCCCGGCCTGTATCAATCGGTTGATCCGACGCACGATGGCAAACACCGCCGCCAGGGCGGCGGAAACATTTAAGTCGTCATTCATGGCTTGCGTAAAGCCATTGCGGATGTCGTAAAGTAATTGGTTCAATTCCGGATAAGCGCCGCCGCGGCGCACATCATGTAAATTCTTAATGCAGGTATCCAGGCGCTTGAGGGATTGCTCCGCCGTGGCCAGCCGCGCCTTTGAGTAAGTGGCGGGTTTGCGGTAGTGTGTCGCCAGCAGCCAGAAGCGAATCGCCCGCCCTGAAAAACCGCTCTGCATCAAATCCTTCAGGATCAGGGGCAATTCATCGTCTGAATCGGCATGGTCGTTCATCCGGACACCGTCGCAATGGAGCCAGTAATTGGCCAGGGGTTTTCCACTGATGGCCGCGGCAATGGCAATCTCGTTCTCATGATGGGGAAAAACCAATTCCCGGCCGCCGGTGTGAATGTCGATGGTCTCCCCTAAATACTTGGTGGCCATGGCCACGCACTGAATGTGCCAGGACGGCCGAACGTTGCCCCATTCGGTCTTGGTAAAAAGACCTCTTTTCAGTTCCGACAGTCGGGCACGCTTGAGCAGTGTAAAATCCCGCGGGTTGTCTTTTTCGTATTCGTCCAGATCGACGGTATGCCCGAGCCGAATTTTATCAAGATCGATCCCCGACAAGCGACCGTAGGCCGGCAGGCGTGAAATGTCGAAATAGAGCGAACGCAGTTTGTCGTAGGCAAACCCTTTTTGCACCAGTTTACGGGCCAGTTGCACCATATCGTCGATATGCTCACTGGCCAGTGGATAGTCGTTCGCCGGTCGAATGCGCAGATAGGCCATGTCTTCTTTGAAACCGTCGATATGGCCCCGCGTAAATTCTTCCAGGCTCTGTCCGGCTTTCTCCGAACCCTGAATGGTTTTGTCGTCCAAGTCGGTGATATTGACCAGGTGACGTACCTCATAGCCCCGGTAGGTCATGTAACGGCACAATAGATCGGCGAAAACATAGCGCCGGCATTGGCCCAGATCGAGACGGGCACATGCCGTCGGTCCGCAGGAATACACACTGACCTTCCCCGGCTGCAGGGTTTCCAGAACCCGTTTGGCGCGTTTCATGGTATCGAACAGCTGGATGTCGGCTTTTTCGGGCGCCGTAAACAGCGGCGTGCTGAGATAGCGCTCCCCGCCATCCGGCAGAATAACCACCAGGGTACCTTCAGTCAGCGTGCGCGCTATGCGCAACGCAACCGCCATGGCGGCCCCACTGCTCATGCCGACAAAGAGCCCCTCCTCCCGGGCCAGACGGCGAGTGGTTTCAAAGGCCTCCTCGTCATCGATGTTGACCTTTTCATCCAGGCGGCTTTTGTCGAAAATCTCCGGGCAATAGGATTCTTTGAGGTTTTTCAAGCCTTGCAGCTTATGCCCCATGAAGGGCTCGACCGCGATGATCTGGATGTCGGGGTTCAAGGTCTTCAACCCCATGGAAAGCCCCATGACCGTGCCGCAGGTACCGAGCGTCGCCACCACATGGCTGACCTGTCCTTCGGTTTGCTGCCAGATCTCGGAGGAGGTTCCCTCCTTATGGGCCATGCAGTTGGCCGGATTGTTAAACTGGTCGGTCATAAAATATTTGTCAGGATTCTCACGCACCAGCCGGTAGACTTCTTCGATGGCGCCATCCGTGCTGAGATGCCCGGGCGTCAGCAGGATGTCCGCCCCGCGGGCTCTGAGGATTTTCTGGCGCTCAACGCTGGCGGATTCGGACATGGCCAGGAGCAGGCGATAGCCTTTGACGGCGCATACCAGCGCCAGCCCGATGCCCGTATTGCCGCTGGTCGCTTCGATGACGGTTTTATCCGGCGTAAGCGCACCGCTCTTTTCACCGGCCTCGATCATATACAGGGCCGCGCGGTCTTTGATCGATCCCCCCGGGTTCATGTATTCCAGTTTGGCCAGAATACGAACCGCCGGATTGGCATTGAGATGTCTGATTTCCACCAGGGGGGTTTGGCCAATTTTATCAATAAGCGTCTGTGTCATGGTATCCGGTTTGGCCTTTCAGCATCGACAATGCGCCATCGCATTTATAACAACGAACCTGTGGGGGCAACCGGCAGGCGTGGCGCTAACGCATCGATCATTTGTTGAGCGACATCATCCGGTGCAAGCGACGCATCGATGATGACAAAGCGATCCATCTCAGCCCGGGCAAGGGCAAGATAATGGTCCCGCACCTTCTCATGAAAGACCAGGGCCTCCGCTTCGAAGCGCGATTCACGCCGCTGGCGCTGGCCGCCCTCGACCGCCGCCCAGGCCCGGGCCAGTCCAATACGGGGGTCCAGATCAAAAAGCAGCGTCACGTCCGGCATCAACGGCGGCAGAGCCAGTTGATGCATGGTGCGAATCAAATCCATGCCGAGGCCCCGGGCGCCCCCCTGATAAGCCAAGGTGGCATCCACATAACGATCGCACACCACGATCTGCCCCGCATCCAACGCCGGCTGGATGACGGTGCGGACATGCTGCACGCGGTCGGCACAATACAGCAGCAATTCTGCGGTCGGATCGATATCCCCGCTGTCCGGATCTAAAAGGATCGATCGCAGCCGGCGCCCGAAAGGGGTTCCCCCGGGCTCGCGGGTGACTTTACAGACATGGCCGCCCCGCTCGATAAAATCAACCAGACGGGTGAGTGCCGTCGTTTTACCGGAGCCTTCAATACCTTCCAGCGAAATAAACATAGCGGTTGTGTTCCCGGACCCAACGATGCCCGGGCCCTTCCGGTGGCAAATCTTTTTTTAGGGGGTCAGGCCTTTGGAATGCCGCCTTTGCCGCGCCCCATATAAAAATGACGGCCCAGAAGCCGATGATAAGACGTCCAGGTCTGAGATGGATCTTCTTTGGCCATAAATTCGCGCACGGCATTTATTTTGGAATCCAGATCATCGATGTAGTGCAAAACCACCGCTTCAATCGTTTTCGGTGGTTCCGGTGCGCCGAAAGCCGGTTCGCCATGGTGACTGACAATCATGTGTTTCAGCAGATTGGCTTGTTCACGGGGGACATCGGCAATTTCCCGGAGCTTCTCATCGAGCATTTCGAGCCCGATAACGATATGGCTGAGCAAACGTCCCTCATCGGAATAATCGATCGCCGCCGTGTAATCGAATTCACGCAGCTTGCCGATATCGTGCAGAATGGCGCCGGCAATCAGCAAGTCCCGATCCAACCCGTTATAATGGGAAGCAATCTTATCCGCCAGAACGGCCATGGACAGGCAGTGCACCATAAGCCCCCCCAGATAGGCATGATGCATGCGTTTGGCCGCCGGCGCTTTCTTGAAACAGGCCACGAAGTCCGCGTCCTGCCAGAAGGCCTCAAACAGACGGTTCAGCCAGGGCGTCGAGAAGGTCCGTGTTATCTTGACCAACCGCTCGTGCAGCTGGTCGACGTCCATGGCCGTGGCCGGCAGAAAGTCTTCGGGATTCACGGCATCGGGCGCAAGGGCTGTCATGGCTTTGATGACCATCTGCGGCGTTCCGCGGTATTCCGAGACACTGCCGGTCACTTTAACGAAATCACCGGCCGCCGCAGCTGCGGCAATCCCCTGCACATTGTCCCAAACCACGCCTTTGATCTGGCCGGTACGGTCCGCCAGAACGACATTGAGGTACTGATGGCCGTCTTTTTTTTGCAGGACCGTTTTTTCTGCCAGGGAGAATTCATCTTCAATGGTGTCTCCGGGAGAAATATTCTCGATAAAGGTCGTTTTCATCGCAAAGGTCAGTTCTTTCTGTGGCTATCATCCTTGACGGTCCCGTAAAAAGTCCGATTCCCCCGGGGGGACTATAGATCAGCGTTACGCTTCATCTCTCGTCATTGCAGCGTACTTTAGATACGCTTCATTCCTCGAGATTCGCAAGCCTTGATCTCGAAATTTTTTCGAACCCGTCAGGAATATGACTTTTTAAAAGTTCATCATCCTTGGCGCCCCAAGCGGCTCCCGGCACAGTCGCCTGTGTCGCGGTCAGGGGCCCCGCCCTCCGGATTACTCCCCCTCGGGGAATCCGCGGCCCTCTGTATCCCAGCACCAGTGCCGCAGGCGCTCCAGGGCAGCATAGTCGGTCATATCGCACTTGATCGGCGTAATGGAAATGAAGTTGCCCTGCAAGACCGCCCCATCGACTTCCGGATCATTGTCAAAAATCTGAGGGTCACTGCCCGGCCAGTAATAGATCCGATCGCGTGGATCCCTGCGTTTCTCGAAACGATCTTCATACATGCCGGTTCCCTGGCGGCTGACCACGGTGCCGGAAATTTCGGTGAAAGGCAGGTTGGGGATATTGACATTCAGAAAAGTGCCTTGGGGCAGTCCCTGCCTTACAACGGTTTCGGCCAGGGATTCAGCAAATGCCGCGGCGGCCTCATAGTTCACCACGTTGCGGCCCTGCACGGAAACGGCAATGGCCGGCAGGCCTAACAGGGCGGCCTCTTTGGCGGCCGCCACGGTACCGGAATAATTGACGTTGACCCCCACGTTGGCTCCGGGATTGATGCCCGACAAGACCAGATCGGGACGCCTGGCAAGCAGCTCGACCACTCCCAGCTTGATGCAATCGGCGGGTGTCCCGTTGACGGCATAGCCATGAAAATGGGCGTTGAGCGCGACCTGGGAGGCCCGCAGGGGATGATGAAGGGTTATGCCATGTCCGACGGCACTGCGCTCCTGATCCGGGGCGACCACGGTCACTTCGTGCCGGGACGCCAGGCGCTGGTGCAGGGCCTGTAAGCCCGGCGCGAAAATACCATCGTCATTGGTGAGAAGAAGGTTCATATCTGCCTTATTTTCCTTGGAATCAGCGACAGGTCCCACCTATATAAGAAAACCGGATAGGGTGCAAGGCGTAAGCGCTGCCTTGCGCCGTCCGGCAAGACACCGCTGCCTGTGCACGCCGCGGGCCATCAATACCGCCACGGCATGCCGCACAAAAGGTCTATAATAAGGAAAGGGCTTCCGACGGACAATGCACATATACCGTGTCACCGATGCGGGGATCGAGCGCACGATAGTCACGGAAAGGCAGGATGACGGATAGGGGGACGCCCACATCCACCACGAGACGGATGCCGTCGCCGTCTTCGACCATCTGGATGACGCGTCCGGGACAGCTTTTCGTTCGGGTTGGCGAAGGGTCTTCGCCCGAGACCTCAATCCGACGGGGATTGATGGCGACCCGGGTACCAACGCCGGATGTCGGCGGCAGCGGAACCATCAATCGATCGCCGATACAGCCCCAGTGCTGTTCGCCCTCGCGGCGCAGCACGGCCAGAAACGTGTTTTCGTAGTCGGCCCCGTTGAGACGGCCGGCCGCCAGATGCAGGCGGGTCGGTGTCAGTCGGGCGGCTTGCGTCACATCATGCGTACAGAAAATAATTGATGAACGACCGGCATCGCGGATGTCCCTCATGATCGTTTCAATGGCCAACCGGTTTTCAATATCGACATTCGAGGTGGGCTCGTCCAGCAGAACAACCTCCGGTCGGCAGGCGATCGCCCGCGCAATGGCCACGCGCTGGGTTTCGCCGCCGGAAAGATGACGCCCATTCGCTCCGGAGAAACCGCGCATCCCCACCATTTCAAGGCTTTCATCCACCCGACGGGCGATTTCAGGACGTGCCAGGCCGCGCAGCTTCAACCCAAACGCCACATTTTTGGCCACGGACGTGCTGAAAAGAATGGGCTGTTGCTCCACCAGCACCACCTGCCGCCGCAACTTGTGCTGGTGCTTGGAATGAAACGCGACCGGCGCATCCCGGAACCACAAGCGCCCGGATGATGGTCGCAACAGGAACGCCAGTATGTGCAGAAGGGTTGTTTTACCGGCACCGTTGGGTCCCAGGAGGGCCACCATGCCGCCCGCTTCGATGGTCAAATCGGGCAGGTCCAAAACGATCCGATCGTTGTATACGTGCTGTAATTTACGGACGGCGTAAAGGCTCATTCAGCATACCGTCCCTGGAAATAGTTGAGCAACGCATTCATCCCCAGGCTGATGGTGAGCAGCACGATCCCCAGGCCCAGCGCCAGAACGAATTCCCCCTTGTCGTACTCAAGCGCCATGGCGGTCGTCATGGTACGCGTAAAGCCGCGGGCATTGCCTCCCAGCATCATGCTGATGCCGATTTCAGAAATAACACGGCCGAAAGCCGCAACTGCCGCCGCCACGATGCCGAAGCGTGCCTCTCGCAGGATCACCAGCGCGGTCTGGAAATGATCGGCGCCCAGTGTCAGCGCGGTGCGGCGGTAGCGATCGTCGATGCGGCTGAGAGCGGCGACCGTCAATGCGGTGATCACCGGAAGGATCAGGATGACCTGGCCGATAATGATGGCGGTGGGTGTGTATAGGAGGTTGAGGGCCCCCAGCGCGCCACGGCGGGAAATCATTGTGTAGACCATGAGGCCGATCACCACAGTGGGTAGCGCCATCAGGGTGTTCAAGAGGGTAATGACCACCCGCTTGCCACGGAACTGGTTGAAACCGATGACGAATCCCAGGGGAATCCCCAGACTGCCGGCCACCAGGGTGGCGCTGAGACTGACCCGCAGGGAAAGTCCCACGATCTCCATGAGCTCCGGGTCCGCCGCAAAAACGAGCTGTAACGCGGACAACAGGCTGTCGGTAAAAAAATTCATGGGACACTCTGAAATAAATGGTTTCCAAACGCCGCGGCATGTGCCCGGTCAGCCCGAACGCGTGGTGCACATGCCTCTTAAAAGAAGGGCGCCTGCCAAGACAGGCCCCCTTTTATCACGCCGCGAGAGGTGCGTCGAGCGCGCATGCGGTTGCATCATAAGCGCCACGGAATGGTTATTGCGCGGCAGGGATCGCATCCGGGAAGAACAGCGGTTGGTCCAGCAGTCGGTAGTTGGCGATCAGCGCCTGGCCTTTTTCGGATACCAGCCATTCGGCAAAGATCTCGGCCTGCTTGATTTTGACCTGAGGATACTTGGCCGGATTGACCGGGATTACGCCATAAGGATTTGCCAGGCGCGCATCGCCCTCGCAGAGCACCGTCAGTCCCAGGCCTTCCTTGCGACCGACTTTATACTTGATATAGGTGCCCCGGTCGCTCATGACATAGGCCTGTTTTTCATCCGCAAAGGTCAGGGCTTTCCCCATGCCCTGGCCGATGGACATGTACCATTCCCCCAAACCGCCGGGCGAAATGAACTGGATTTCCGCATTTTTTCCATTTTTAACGATGGTCTGGGTAATCGTCTGCAAGGGCAGTCCCGTATCTTTCCATAGTTGCTGCTCCTTGGTGTGGGTCCCGCTGTCGTCCCCACGGCTGACGAAAATCGATTTTGTGGCCGCAATGGCTTTCAGCGCCTCGGTCCCATCGGTCTGCCCCTTGATGCCGGCGGGATCCGCCTCCGGCCCCAGAATCACAAAGTCATTGTGCATCACCGCATACCGTTTGGTGCCGTAGCCCTCAGCCACGAATGCTTCTTCACGTTCCTTGGCATGGACAAAAATCACATCGACATTGCCGTCCATGCCGTCACGGATGGCGGCCCCGGTGCCTTTGGCGATCACCTTGACCGTAATTCCCGTATCTTCCGCAAAGGCCGGCAGCAGGATATCCAGCAGACCGGAAGCCTGCGTGCTGGTCGTCGTCGACATGGTCAGCACGTGGTCATCGGCCGGGCACATGGTCGCGTTGGCAAATACCATACATCCAATGACAGCAACCCAGATGGCAAATCGTTTCATTCTTCCTCCTTCAATTCATATTTCGTATAGCGTTCTCAGCGAGCCAGGCATTCTTCCGCGCATACCTTGCCGCCACAAATGGAATTCGGGCGTCTCGGTGCGGCAATTGACGACAATATCCCCAGATAGCCGGCGGGCCTCCGTAAGAATAAACTTCGCTCCGGCCAAAAGATGTCACTAAGGAATGGTCGTCAGTTACAATTTGTTCATTTTTGTTATTTACAGTTATTTATTACTGTTTTTCAATATATTTATTAAATAATTTTCTCTAACACCTGAATAACTACCATAAATAGCATGCCCTCGATGACATCTGGCACGACAAATATTTTTCTAAAATCAAGCTGCGGCTGTGGCGCCTTCGCCGCTACGACCAAAACTAGAGTTGACTTTTCACCCGGCCTCCTGTTTATAAATCCCGGTTATGACAGCTGCGGCAGCGCATCCCTCAGCGGGATCCATGCCGCTCGGGTTCGTACAGTGCAACCCCTTGTACTATTTCAATAATTTTCAATTTATTGCATAGGCTCGCTCGATGCAGATCGATTTCTCCCGCACGCCAGACCAGCAATCCACCAACAGGGTGTTGATCCGCTATCTATGGGTCCTGGTGAGTATTCTGGTGCTCAGCGGATTATCCCCTTCGGCATGGGGGGCCGATACGGACAAACTGTTCGAGAACAACCCGGACGAGCCCTGGCACATTACCGCCGATACAATCAGCTATGACAATCCCTCCCGCCGCTACGTGGCCGATGGCAGCGTGCGTATCAGCAAGGGAGGCGTGCGTCTCACGGCGGATCACGTGCGCTTTGATCACCGCACCATGGATGCAACGGCCAGCGGCCATGTGGTGCTGGTCAGCGGCAAAAACGTGCTTATCGGAGACAGCGTCGAAATCAACCTCCAGGACCAGGTCGGCACCGTCACCCAAGGCACCGTCTTTTTGGAGGAGAATCATTTCTACATCCGTGGTGACAAAATCGAAAAGCTGGGCGAAAACATCTATGCCGCTGAACAGGCCACGCTTTCCAGCTGTGATGGCCCGGCCCCGGCCTGGAAAATTACCGGTCGCAAACTGGATATTACCCTTGAAGGCTATGGTGTGATCCGGCATGCCGCCCTGTGGGCCAGGGACGTGCCGGTCCTCTACACCCCCATCTTTGTGTTCCCGGCTAAACGCCAGCGCCAGACCGGCTTATTACCGCCGGAATTCGGCTCGTCGAGCCGCAGAGGGACCTTCTATACCCAGCCCTTCTACTGGGCCATCAACGAACAATCGGACATGACCTATGCCCCGCAGTACATGAGCAAACGCGGTCTCATGCACAGCCTCGAATACCGGTATGTCATGGATGCGCAGAGCCGGGGCACGATGATGGCCGACTACCTGAACGACCGCGAAGTGGACGACGGCATCGGCAATAACAGCGACGATTGGGGATATACCCACGACAATTCTCTGCGACCCGACGACGACCGCTACTGGTTCCGCATGAAACACGACCAGGAACTGCCCTTCGGTTTTACAGGGCGGGTCGATCTGGATATTGTCAGCGACCAGGATTATCTTATCGAGTTTCGCAGCGGGATGACCGGTTTCAACCAGACCCGTGAGTATTTTCGGGACACCTATGGCCGGGATCTGGATGATTACGATGACCCCATCCGCACCAACCAAGCCATTGCCACCCGTCACTGGGACCGCTTCAGCCTGAACGCCGGTATCGTCTGGCTGGATGATACGACCGAGCGCTGGTCGGATGCATTCGAAAGCACCTACCCCCTGCCGAAACTGGACACCCAGCTCCAGCGCCTGCCCGTCGTCCGCTGGGATGCCATGCGCCAGCCTCTGGGCGATACGCCCCTGCTGTTCAATATGGATACCGAGTGGACCTATTTCTATAGTGATGACAACACCCGGGCCGCCCGCATCGATCTGCACCCCCGGGTCACCTGGCCCTTTCGCCTGGGCCAGGCACTCTATATCGAACCCTCGGCCGGCCTCCGCCAGACCGCCTGGTTCGTGGAGGATTGGCAGAACGTTTCCACCGAAGAGGCCAAGGACGACAATACCTACCGCACCCTATACGATCTCAAACTGGATGTATCATCCGAATTTTCCAGCGTTTTTGCCGCCGGCGAATCCGGATCGGGAGCGATCCGTCATACGGTGTTGCCGCGGGCTATCTATGAATACATTCCCGACAAGGATCAGGATGATTACCCGGCCTTTATCGGACAGGATACCAACGGCGACCTTGCACCCCTCGACGACAACGTCAACCGCATCGACCCGCTCAACAGGATCACCTATTCCATCACCAACAGCTTTACCTCCAAATCCCTTGCAGAATCGGACGAGAACGCCCAAGAGAATACGATCGAAACCGCCCAGTACAATGATTTCCTGCGCATCAAGCTGGAACAATACTACGACATTCGGGAAGCCCGGGGCAGCGACCGCATCGATCCCGAGCGCAAACGCCCTTTTTCTCCGATCCGCGCCGAACTCGAGTACTTCCCGGCCAGGTACCTATCTCTAAACGCCAACGTGGAATACGACGTCTACGACAACCGCCTGGTCTCACGAAATTTGTCCGCCACCCTGAACACCTCCCGGGGCGACGAGTTCCGACTGGAATATCGCTACGACAAAGGCGACTACCATTTCTATCAGAAAGACGACACCGACGAAGATATCGAATCGCTGACGGGCAGTATCCGTCTTAAACTGCCCTTCCGGTTCACGGTCTACGGCGCCAACGAATACGACTTCGAAAGAAACGAACGGATTGAAACCACCGTGGGGCTGCTTTACGAAGCCCAGTGCTGGTCTCTAGACTCCTGGTACAAAAAAGATGACGATGGCGACGAAGAGATCTCGTTTATGTTCAACCTATACGGATTAGGTCCCATCGGGCTGTACTAGCAACCCATAAATCGGGTATTGCCGCGCAACCCGTAGACACGGTGCTGCGTCCTGAGGTATCATTGCGCTTATGAAAAACAGTGAACTGCCCTGGCGCTGGTATGTCCTGCACACCCGCAGCCGTTTCGAGACTGTTGTCCACGACGGCCTCTTTAAAAAAACCCACGATGTTTTTCTGCCCAAAGTACGCGTGCGCAGCAAACGGCGGGACCGCAAGGTAATGATCGACGTGCCCCTGTTTCCAGGTTACGTCTTCGTAAAATCGAACCTGCATCCCCACCACCACATCGATATCGTCAAAACGGTGGGCGCCGTGCGACTGATCGGCAACAAGCAGATACCGGTTCCCGTTCCGGATGAAACCATCGAATCCCTGCGAATCATGGTTTCACGCGACAGCCAGGTCGAGACCGGCTCCCGCTTTCGCAAAGGGGACCGCGTCATGGTCGTGAGCGGCCCGTTCACCGGCATTATCGGCATATTCGACCGCTATCGCGGGGTGAACCGGGTCGTCGTCCACATCGAGGCGCTCGGACAATTTGCCAGTGTCGAAGTGGACGAACAGGACGTGGAAGTCATTTCACACGATGGCGCGCACCCGTTTCTGCCCGGCAAAGGATAGTCATACGCGCCTGGCGCGAATCTTTTTCTGGTCTTCCCGCATTGAAAGGCAACGGGGGTGTCTGCAAGCCCGGCGAAAGACGGTATCGGAGGCAGCGGAAGGAGATATGCGTCATAACCCCTTGACTTTTTACTGGCATTTGATTAATTATTACGATACCATCAAGTGATTGATCCGCTACCGAACCCAAGGAGGTAGTATGAACAAGTTGGAGCTCATCTCAGCCTTGAAGGCCGAAGCCAATATGTCTAAAGCCGAAGCCGCCAAGGTTGTACAGATATTCTTCGATGACATGGCCGAAGCCATGGCCCGCGGAGAGCGCGTTGAAATCAGAGGGCTGTGCAGCTTCTTTATCAAAGAATACAAAAGCTACACCGGCCGCAACCCCAAAACCGGCGATCGGGTAGTGATCAAACCCAAAAGGCTCCCGTTTTTCAAATCCGGCAAAGAATTGCGTGAACGGGTCGACGGCCCCCTCAGCAACTGACACCGGAGGGGGCTACCATAGCTGTGCATGGATTTGATCTGATACGGGGTCAGCGGCAGGCTATCCGTCTGTTAACCACCCTGCTCCAGAAGGGCCACATTCCCCACGCGCTTGTCTTTACAGGCATTGATGGTATCGGCAAACAAATGGCGGCGCAGGCGTTTGCCATGGCCTGTAATTGCGCTGACCCGCAGCCATTCCCGACCTCCCAAGAGGGGGCTTCCCCAGCCGCCCGGACAAACGCCTGCGGCCAATGTCGGACATGCCGGCGGATCCTTTCGGGCAATCATCCTGACATCCTGCGCATTTGTCCCTCCGGCGACATGATTCGGATCGCGGTGATTCGCGATCTAATTCAGCGCTTGATGATGAAGCCTTACGAGCAGGGAAAACGCGTCGTTATTATCGCCGGTAGCCACGCCATGAATCCGGAAGCGAGTAATGCTCTGCTGAAGATCTTGGAAGAGCCCCCGGAGAACACCTTGTTGGTTCTGACCGCGCGACAGACCACCGATCTTCTTCCGACCATCATCTCCCGCTGCCAGCAGATTCGTTTTTCACCGCTGAAGCCCGACGTATTGATCGAGCTGCTGAGGATTAATGAGGCTCTGACGCCTGAAGAGGCCACAGCCGCAGCGGCGTTATCCGGAGGAAGCTACACCCATGCCATGAAAATGGTGCGAGCGGGCTGGATTCAAAGGCGTCGCTGGCTGGCCAATGAAATCAGCCGCCTGAATGACCAGTCGACCACGTCCCAACTCGCTCTGGCTGAAAAGCTGGCCGCCGGGAAAACGCAGCTTCCGGATACCCTGGCATGGCTGGTGAGCTGGTATCGAGATTTGATCGTGTTCCCGTTTCAACCGGAGCAGATCGTCAACAGCGACCTGTTTCAACAGATACGCGCAGCGGCCACGGATGCAGACCCACTGGTCCTGATCGGCAGGATGAAAGCCGTCCAGAAAGCGCTCAAACAGCTCCAGGCCAATGCCAATTTACGCCTGACCATGGATGATCTCGTGCTGCAACTGGCAGCCGTTTAAGAAAGTTTAGGAATTATGAAAAAAATTGTTGGCATCCGGTTTAAGCCTGCCGGGAAAATATATGATTTTGACTGTGGCGCCTATGTTCTTGAACTCAATGATCATGTCATCGTTGAAACCGAACAGGGTTTGGGATTCGGCACGGTGGCGGTGCCACCGGCCCCCCGGGAAAATGATCCACCTAAGAAACCGCTCAAAAAAGTTTTCCGCATGGCCAACGAAAAGGACTTTGCACAGCGGGACAAAAACAGCCAGACGGAGCAGTTTGCTCACAATTACTGTTTACAATGCATCGCTCGGCTGAAGCTCAAAATGAATTTATTTTCCGTGGAGAGCAACTTTGACGCCAGCAAGCTCACCTTCTTTTTTACCGCCGACGGGCGGGTTGACTTCCGTCAGTTGGTGAAAATGTTGGTGAAAAAGATCGGGGTTAAGATTGAAATGCGCCAGGTCGGCATTCGCAACCAGGCGAAAATGTGCGGCGGCATACGGTCGCTGCGGTCGCGAAATATGTTGTTCCCAGTTTATGGAAAAATTCTCCCCGGTGTCGATTCGAATGGCCAAGGAGCAAGGCCTGTCGCTTAACCCGACCAAGATCTCCGGGCAGTGCGGCCGCCTGATGTGCTGTTTGACCTATGAATACGAAACCTACAAAAAACTCAAGGCGAACCTGCCCAAGCTCGGCATAAACGTCCAGACGACCCAGGGACCGGGCAAGGTGATTCGTCACAACCTGAATGCCAACCGTTTCGTGATCCCATCTGTCCGACAACGGGCATGAGGTTGAACTCAATCCTGAAGATCTTGTCAAGGAGCACAAGGAATCCAATGGCTGACAGATTCTATATCACCACGCCAATTTATTATGTGACTGCCAAACCGCACCTGGGCCACGCCTGCCCCGATTGTGGAGGATGTCGCCCGTCGTTTTCACACCATGCGGGGCTGTGAAACCTATTTTCTGACGGGGACGGACGAACATGGCGACAAAATCGTCCAGGCCGCCAAAGACAGCCAGATGACGCCTAAAGCCTACGTGGATCATATCAGCCAGTTGTTTCAAAACATGTGGCCTGAACTCAATATCAGCAACGACGCGTTTGTTCGCACCACCGACCCGTCCCATATGGCCGTGGTGGAAAACGTATCAAAGAGTATGACAAGGGCGACATCTATTTCAGCGGGTCGATCCGATGAAATCGAATGCAGCAGAGCGATATCATTATTCGATGTTCAACGTTGGACGTTCGATGTTCGATGTTTGCGTCCTTTGGAACAAGCCCGGGCAGAGATAAACCTCGGATCATGGGCTAGGATAAATACGCAATCTTGGGCGGGGATAAACCCCGCCGCTACAAAACGGTGGGTCTTGGGGAGGATAAACCTCGCCCCTACAACACATGCGGTGACGTCGTGCATGGTAGGGGCGGGTTTTACACCCGCCCGAACGACAGATGCGGTTTGATGGGGCAATGTAGCGGCGGGGTTTATCCCCGCCCGCAAACACATCCGTGCAGAAACGTAGCGCATAGCCGAAAATCCGGTTATATCACTCTTGATAACGTCTTGTTTTCGCTTGGGCTTTCAATATAACCAGATTTATTTTGGCGCGATCCCCAAGCTTGACATTCAGGCCCGAGTCCCTTATTCTTCTCCTCACAAAAATGGGTAACCGTCGCAAAGTCCGACGTCAAATGAGGTAATACCAAGGTCTGGCCGGAGCCTATGAATCAGCTAAGCAATCACCGAAAACATCCCATCGAATGACACCATAAGGGGGTTCAAAATGAAATCCAGGATATTATTTTGTTGTTATTTGTCTCAATCCTGTTGTCAGGCGCTGCTGATGCCGCGACAACTATCTTCTTTGATAGTTCTCAGACGGCAACACTGGTAGCCTCAGACGTTACTTCCGATACCATCAGCAGCAATGGCTATCTGTTTACCTATACCCGGGACAAATTATTTGGCGGCGGGACCGGCCGTCCTGTCAGAGTTCCATGGCCGGAGGGAGTGGAGGCGCAAGCTATAACCGTTGCCCCGGTGGGTAAAGCACAAATCACCATCAGCCGGGTTGATGGGAATGTCTTTGACATCCCCGCCTTCACAGTCAAATTGCTTGCCAACACGGTAGGCGCCGGCGCTGCAATTGAAGTGATGCCACAGCTCAATGGAGAGGACGGCTACCCCGATCCCGTCTTCTTCAGTGCAACGGGGCAGACAAACCAAACATTTTCGTACGACACCGCGACCACGCCGCAGTCCACCGCGTTACTTACCGGGTTTGATACCTATAAAATCAACTTATATGTCGATTTTGCATTGACGGCCATCACGCTGGTGGACGCCAGTACTCCAAACACTCCGCCGGTGGCCGTTGACAATGCCTACGCGACGAATGCGGGGGTTGAACTTACCATTGCGGCGCCCGGCGTGCTCGGAAACGATACCGACGCCGACGGGGATCCGCTGACGGCGATTCTGAATGTCGCTCCCTCCAACGGGACTTTGACCTTGAATGCAAACGGTTCGTTTACTTACACGCCGGATGCCAATTTCACCGGTTTGGATACCTTCACCTACCACGCCAACGACGGTACGGCCGACAGCAACATCGCCACGGTAACGATCACCGTCACCTCGATCCCGGTTGATACCTATACCGTCATCGTGCGCGACACGAGCGCAGTTGCCATTGCCGGTGCCGATGTGGCCGTGGACTACCCGGGCACGGCGCCACAGACCACCGATGCCGGTGGACAGGCGACCTTCAGCCTGCCTGCGGGAGGGACCTATCTATACACCATTGACGCCGCCGGTTACGTGACCCAGGAGGTTTCATCCGACAATACGATCGTGAATGTCATCCCTCGCTGAAATCGACGCAACCATTACCATTAGCGGCACCGTCGAGGACACCACCGGCGCGCCGCTGGTGGGAGCCACCGTGACGGCCTTTCAGCCGGACGACATTGCAGTGACCTATCAAGCCGTATCAGGCGCCGGCGGTGCTTACACGATCGACCTGGCGACGGGTGCGCCGAACAGCGGTTACACGGTTGTTGCCGAACTGGCGGGCTTTGTTTCGGTGGAGCAGACCGATCAGGCCACGGGCATTGTGGACTTTACCGGCAGCAACGGTCTTCAGGCCAAGACCACCATCACGTCGGTGACGGCCACCGTGGCGGGCACCGGCGTAAGGCTTGACATCACCGCCGACCCGGTCTTCACAGCGGTCAGCGAGGCGGATGTGACCGTAACCAGCACCGGCGGCACGGGATTATTAGGCCCCCTCTCCTTGGCCGCTGGCACGATATCGGTGACATACTCGGCGGTGGAGGATTTCACCGTGGTCATCAAAGCCGATACCAGTGAAGACCATGACCCCAACGTCGGCTACTTCGCAAGCAGCACGTTCAGTTATGTGGCGGACGATCCGGCTTCAGACAGTGCCCGGATGGATGTGGACGCCGGTGGCGGCACCCTCAATCTGACCGCCAACGGTCAGACCGCCACCGTGGTGGTGCCCGTCGGCGGTATTTCCAGGCCGGCCACTGTCGTCATCAAACAAATACCCAAAACCGTACAAGCCAGTGACACAGAAGGCTCCCCGACCTATGTCTACGAGGTCACCGCCGTTGACAGTAATACCGGCAATCCATTGACCGCAGCCGAGATCATCCGCATCGAACTCACCCTGCCGATCGATCTGGACATCGTACAACCCGGAGATCTGGAAGACGGTGTGGTATGTCATCTATCAGGCTGCGGATACGTTTTCCCTGGAAGCCGGCGACGGCACCCCCGTGCCGGCTGCTCAAATCATCAGTACCGATTACGTCGGTGATGGCTCGGTGGGCAGCGTCCGTTTCTGGGTCGATCATCTCTCGGCCTTTGGCGCCGGCGCAGCGGCCGCGGTAACACCACCTCCCGATGGCGGCGGTGGTGGTGGCGGCGGTGGCTGTTTCATCAGCACGGCTGAGGGTTCGATACTAGGGTGGTGAAAATTCTCATATCGGGGCGCTTTGATTTTTTTATCCCACTTTTTGGGAATAAGGTTTCGGGTGTCAGTGTTCAGCCCAGCCGCCGGCCCAAAAAACGACCAGTCAAATCGAAAAAGAAACTGGTGAACGTTGAACATCGAACGTCCAACATCGAACGTCGAATATTGATGACGCTACGCTTTATCGATTAGACTGGACGCTCGCGGCAAGGCGGCGCTCGTATGAAACCAAATTCTCGAAATAAAAATGGTGTAAAAAGCTAAATCTATGCGCATGAACTTAGCCGGCGGTGGGGATGATACCTTAAAAAAATTGCATTCCGGCGGTTGATGGATTACAATGAAGTGCATTGAGGGGATAATGGGACGGGCACTTTATGG
Organism: uncultured delta proteobacterium; assembly: GCA_963850465.1. Taxonomy (GTDB): domain Bacteria; phylum Desulfobacterota; class Desulfobacteria; order Desulfobacterales; family UBA5852; genus JABZFP01. Next base: position 15,666 of record CAWKLN010000039.1, on the reverse strand, counting down.
ACGGGTAGTAGATCAATTGACCGGGCGGGGATAAACCCCGCCCCTACACCATATGCGGTGGTATCGACATGGTAGGGGCGGGTTTTACACCCGCCCGAACAACCTATGCGGATTGCAACGTAGCGGCGGGGTTTATCCCCGCCCATAACGCCACCCAATACCGGGGTCTGCCACGCCCGCATAAATTTCTATGGTATGAAAAATTTTCCAGTACGAAAAAAAATTCGGCTGCCGCTTGCGGTCTATAACCAGGGCCATGCCTTTTTTATTACGATATCCACCAATCAACGGCACCCCTGGTTTCACCGGCATTCCCATCTGTGTAAGACCGCCGTGCGGTTGATGCATGATTTGGCGGTTGAGTTCAGGATGAAGATTTATGCCTGGTGCATCATGCCGGACCATCTGCATGTGCTTCTGCAGGGCCAAGGAGTCATTGACTTTGTGCGCTTGTTCAAAGGACGCATGACGCCGGCGGCACGTGCCGCCGAAGGTGGGCGGAGGCTGTGGCAACGAAGTTTTTACGACCACGCCTTACGGAAAGAAGAATCCTTGGCCGGCGTGGCATGTTATATATGGGAAAATCCGGTGCGCGCGCAGATCGTTGCGGAACCCAGCGAATATGTGTGGTCCGGGTCCGAGGTTTGGCCGAATTGGCGGGAGTTTTATGGACGGGGGTGAATCGGACGGGGATAAATACCCGATCTTGGGCGGGGATAAACCCCGCCGCTACGAAAACAGTTGGGAATCGATGTGATGGAAACCATAAAAAAATATTTCGAATCCAAAAAATCCCTGATACTGATCCTGGCCGCCGTAATGGTCGGCGTCATCATCGGCTACGCCTGGCGCGGCGATGATACGGGCTCAGGTCAGCCGCAAGCGAATGCAAATCGCCTGTCCAACCTGATCCAACCCGTCGATCAAGAGCACGCCGCCATGCTTCAAGCCGAGATGAAAAAAGAAGATGTGGTCTACATCTGCCCCATGAACTGCGTACCGCCCATGGAACAGCCCGGCCGGTGCCCGGTGTGCGGCATGGATCTGGTGGCGGTGGCTGCCCAGGAGCACCGGCATGAGGAAGGTCCGCCCCGGTTGACATCTTGCCGAAGAGGTCGTCAAGGCCGCCGGAATTCAGGTCGCCCCGGTGGAAAGAAAGGTGGTGACGGCGGAGATCAGGCTGTTCGGCAAAATTGAGTATGACCCCGCCAATCTGTACAAGGTGACGGCCTTTGGGCCGGGCGTGATCGACGAAATCTACGTAAAACGTGCGGGCCAGACCGTGAAAAGGGGCGACGCCCTGTTTGATCTGTACTCAACAGAACTTTATTTTTTGGAGCAGGAGCTGTTTGAGGCCCTGGCAAAGCTTCCCGGCTTCCTTGACTCCCGGCCGGGCGGAGGTCAACGTTTCCAGCGCTGGGTCCGGCCGTGGATGTGGTCGGCGCGGCGGTCAACGTTCCCAGCGATATGTCCAGCCGGGGATGTCGCCGGCCCAGCCGACCGAACCCGGCAAAGAAAGTGACATAAGCAAGGAAGAGGAAGAGACGATCATGGCGGAGGTATCCCAAATCCGCCGCAAAATACGATCGCTGGGACTGCCTGAGGCCGAGATCGACCGGATCATTGCACGGGGTTCGCCCACCGGTATTTCAACGGTGATCACGCCGATAGGCGGCATTGTTCTGAAACAGGATGCTTTTAAAAGCATGTACCTGAACACCGGGGATTCGGTCTTCACGATCGGCAATCCTCAATATGTGTGGGCGATGTTTGACGCTTTTGCCTCGGATTTTCCCTGGATCAAGCTGGGTCAGGCGGTCGAATTCCGCTCGGATGCCTATCCGGGCGAGATCTTCAACGGCAAAGTAATATACGTCGACCCCTACTTTGATGAAAAAACGCGCACCGTCAAGGTCGGGGTCTTGTGCACCGATCATCAAGGGCAAACTAAAGCCGGAGATGCTCGTCCGCGGCGCTGTTTATGCCACGCTGTCATCCGGCCATCGGGTGAATGCCAGACAGAGCGAGGAGCAAATGAAGATGCTGGTGATACCGGAGACCGCCCCCCTGATCACCGGCAAACGGGCCGTGGTCTATGTGGAGGCTGCCGGGAAAGCCCGGGACCTACGAAGGGCGGGAAGTCCTTTTGGGACCCCGGGCCAAAGGGTACTACGTGGTACGGCAAGGGCTGCAGGAGGGCGAAAAAGTGGTGGTCAACGGCAACTTTCAAAATCGACAGCGCCGTTCAAATCCTGGCCAAACCCAGCATGATGGAGCACAGCAGGCGGTGAAGCGATGACCATGCAGCATCAACCCGGCGAAACACCGTCCATGGACATGAAGATGGCACCGAAGAGCGGGGAACCGGCAAAAACCAAACCGGCACCCAGCCGGCGCGATCTGAAGAAAGAACGGTTGATGAAGTTGAAGCCGAAGAGTTAGTGATTGGAAAAGCGAGGAAGGAAAGATTCACCGCCCCGATGAAATAAGAGCAACAGAGATTTCATTGGGCAAGCAGAGAACGCCGAGAGCGCTGAGAAAAGAAAGAAAATTAGCCACAGACCCACACGGACGCACACGGACAGAGAAGCTGGGAGGCTGGGAAGGTGAAAACAGGTGAAGCGATAGGGGCTGAAAGCAAGAGAGCTCAAAGCAGGAAAGCTCAAAGCTGAAAAGAAATTAACCGCAGATACACGCAGATGTACGCAGACAGATAAAATTATAGCTGAAAGCTGAAAAGCATGTAAAGGTGAAAGCAATAGGAGCTGACAGCTCAAAGGATGGGATTAAGCGTATTGATTATTCAGATTCTAAAGGAAGTTGAAAATTGCCGGCGACGACTCCGGGCACAGTAATGTCCTCGTCTAAATTTTCCCATCGCAGGGCGAAACCGTTTAACCGTAGACGGACTTCTTTAAGCTCCTTGGTTGATGCTTGCTTTAAAATTTTAAACCTGTCCGCCGGAAATCCAAATATCCTGCCGTCCGTCAGTTCGAGGAAAATGGTCCTGCCTTCAACCCATACTTTTAAGGCTGTGGGTTCTGTAGTGACCGGATATTTAACTGCTGTGGACGTCATTGTATTTTTCCTTTAATAACGCGTAATGCTCAAATACCAACTTTTCAATTTTACGTACAGTTTTCGGATCAACACCTTTGTTACTTGCAAGGCTTATCGGCTCTATCCAAAACTTACATTCGCCAACCGGTGTGGCCACATGAATATGCGGTGGTTCATTGCCTTCATCGGAATAAAAATGAAACCTGAATGAACCGATTCTTAAAACTGTCGGCATCCTTGATATAATCCTTGCTTGTAACTATGGATAATCATATATGGCCCTGTAATGTATCGTAATAGAATGTCGGTATTCACATTTTGGAGATCAAACTTAATTTTATTACATTTTCGCAGATCATGGTACATGTATCGGTAGTCTAAGTCAAGGGCATAGAAAAACTCAAGGCTCTGAGCTGAAAGCTCAAAGCTGAAAGCAGTACAAGGCATAGGGCTTAGGGCGCAAGGTTAAAAGGATGAAACTCTGTGCCTCTGAGAGCTCTGTGAGAGAGCAAAAGTAGCACTGAAAGACTGAGGTTTCTCGGGGTCAGATTATGATGATAAAGGAAATCTAGTCGGCATAGATATTGATAATGCCAGCAAGAACATGGATCTGAAAGAACTGGTACTGAGCAAAATTCCTGTAAACAAACAGACAATTGCAGCTTGATCTCAGTATATATTGTTGATCTAGCAAATCTATTAAATTTGTGGCCGGTATTCGTTGGTGAACTTATGCAAGAGCAAGAAATAAAAACAGAAATTGACAGAAAAGTCTGCCGCGGATATGTTGATTTATCGCCCCCATGAGTTTGAAGAGCGGATCAATTTGAAGGATCCCTTTATAACTGCTATCCTAAACAGAAGGACGCGTTCTTTATGGCTGATTCTTTGTCAGCTTTAGATCTTTTGCTGTCATTTGTGGTCTGTGTGAGTCTTGGCCTAATTTATCTTTAGCTTTGATCTTTTCCTTTCTGTGTGCGTCTGTGGCTAATCTGATGTTGATTCCATGTGGGTCTGTGGCTAATTATTAGGTATGACTGAAAATCCGAACTCCCAATCACCAACTCCATCATCCTTGCTCGAAAAGGTCATCCGCTTCTGCCTACAGAACCGCATGATCGTTTTTTTTGCGGCTATCATCCTGATCGGCTGGGGGCTGGTGGTGGCGCCCTTTGACTGGCAGCTGGGGGGGCTGTGGCGCGACCCCGTGCCGGTGGATGCCATCCCGGACATCGGCGAAAACCAGCAGATTGTCTTCACCGAGTGGAGCGGGCGCTCGCCCCAGGACATCGAAGACCAGATCACCTATCCGCTGTCCGTATCCCTGCTGGGCCTGCCGGGCGTGCGCACCCTCCGCAGCTACTCGATGTTCGGTTTCTCCCTGGTCTACGTCATTTTCGAAGACGATGTCGATTTTTACTGGGGCCGCACCCGGGTGCTGGAGAGCCTCAACAGCCTGCCGGCCAGGGAGCTGCCCGAGGGTGTCAAACCCACCCTGGGGCCGGATGCCACCGCCCTGGGCCAGGTGTTCTGGTACACCCTGGAGGGCACCGATGCCGACGGCAAGCCGGCGGGCGGCTGGGATCTGCATGAACTGCGCACCATTCAGGACTGGTATGTTCGCTATGCCCTGCTCTCGGTACCGGGGGTCAGTGAGGTGGCCTCGGTCGGCGGGTTTGTCCAGGAATACCAGATCGATGTGGACCCCGACCGCATGCGCTATCGCAATGTCAGTCTGGCCGAGGTGGTCGATGCGGTCCGGCGCGCCAATGTGGATGTCGGCGCGCGCACCATCGAGGTCAACAAGGTCGAATACGTCATCCGGGGTCTTGGGTTTTGTGAAATCGCCTGGAGGATATTCAGGATTCCTTCATTAAGCTCGAAGGCGATACGCCCATCCTGGTGCGCCATGTGGCCAATGTGATCCGGGGCCCGGCCTCGCGCCGCGGCGCCCTGGACAAGGGCGGCACGGAAGCCGTCGGCGGGGTGGTGGTGGTGCGCTACGGCGAAAACCCCTTGGCGGTCATCAAGCGGGTTAAAACTAAGATCGAAGAAATCACCCTGGGGTTGCCCAAACGAACCCTGGCCGACGGCACGGTCAGCCAGGTCAAGATCGTTCCCTTCTACGACCGCACCGATTTGATCCAGGAAACCCTGGGGACCTTGAGTTCGGCACTTTCCAAGGAGATGCTGGTAACGATCATTGTGGTGCTCTTGATGATGGTGCACCTGGGCAGCTCCATTCTAATCTCCGGGCTGTTGCCGCTGGCGGTGTTGCTGTGTTTCATCGCCATGAAGATCTTCGGGGTGGATGCCAACATCGTGGCCCTTTCCGGCATAGCGATTGCCATCGGCACCATCGTGGACATGGGCATCATCCTAAGCGAGAACATCCTGCGCCATTTGGATCGGGCGTCACCCGAAGAAGATCGCCTGGAGGTGGTGCTGCGGGCAGCGCGCGAGGTGGGCGGCGCTGTGATGACGGCCGTATCCACCACCATCGTCAGCTTCCTGCCGGTGTTTTTCATGGTAGCGGCTGAAGGCAAACTCTTCCGACCGCTGGCCTTTACCAAAACCTTTGCCCTGCTGGCCTCATTGATTGTCGCCCTGTGTGTCATCCCGCCCCTGGCCCATGCCGTATTTACCCGCAAGCCGGGTCGTCAGAACTACGGCTGGATCTTCTATGAAGGACTGATTTATCTGGGCGGCGTGCTGGCGGTTGTATTTGACTGGCGCGCAGGCATCTTCGTGGCCCTGATGGGCGGCTACAACCTGCTGACCCTGCGGGTCCCGGCGCGCTTCCAGCGCTGGATGCGCCTGTTCAACAGCGGCCTGATTGCGCTGGGCGTGGCCCTGGTGCTGACCCAGTCCTGGCAGCCCCTGGGGCTGGAAAAAGGCCTTATCCATAATTTCATTTTTGTGGCCCTGTTCATCGGCGGGATTATTGTCGCTTTTCGCGTTTTTCAGCGTTTTTATCCCCGCATATTGGGGTGGTGCCTGAATCATAAAGCTGTTTTTCTGGCCCTGCCCCTGTTTATGCTGATCATGGGCGGCCTGATCTGGCAGGGATATGATGTCCTTTTCGGCTGGCTGCCCCGGTTGTTTAGCCAAACAGCGCCGGCGGCCTATCTGGCGCAAAAATTTCCCGGCATCGGCAAGGAATTTATGCCGCCGCTGGATGAGGGCGCTTACCTCTACATGCCGGTGACCATGCCGCACGCTTCCATCGGGGAGGTGCTGGATATCCTGCAGCGGCAGGACCGCGCAATCGAGGCCATTCCGGAGGTGCAGACCGTGGTGGGTAAACTGGGGCGCGTTGAAAGCCCGCTGGACCCGGCACCGGTTTCCATGATCGAAACCCTCATCAATTACACGTCCGAATTTCTGGTTGACGGTAACGGCAACCCGGCCCTGTTTCGGTTTGTGCCGGAAGATCTCGATCTGTTTCGCGGGTTGGACGGCCGGCCCCTGCCGGCTGCGGACGGCAAATCCTACCACGTACAGGGTCGTTTTGCCCGGGATGAAGACAACCGTCTGATTCCCGACAGCGACGGCAGGCCTTTCCGTCTGTGGCGCCCGGCCCTGGACCCCGCCTTGAACCCCGGCCGGCGGGAATGGGCGGGCATCAACAAACCGGATGACATCTGGCCTGAAATCGTCAAGGCGGCCACCATCCTGGGCACCACGGTGGCCCCCAAGCTCCAGCCGATCTCGGCCCGCATTGTCATGCTGCAAAGCGGCATCCGGGCCATTATGGGGGTCAAGGTCTACGGTCCCGATCTGCAAACCATCGAGCAGGTGACGCGCCGCATCGAGAAACATCTGCGGGAGGTGCCGTCCATCGATCCGCTGTCGGTGATTGCCGACCGCATTGTCGGCAAGCCCTACCTGGAAATCGACATCGACCGGCGCGCCATCGCCCAGTACGGCATTGACCTGCAGCAGGTGCAGGATGTCATCGAGATTGCCATCGGCGGCAAGCAGATCACGACCACCGTCGAGGGGCGTGAGCGCTATCCGGTGCGGGTCAGATACATGCGCGAGCTGCGCGACCACATCGACACCATCGGCACCGTTCTGGTTCCGGCACCGGACGGCACCCAGATACCGCTGGTGCAGCTGGCAGAGCTCAGGTATGTGCCCGGACCCCAGGTGATCAAAAGCGAGGACACCTTCATTGTCGGTTACGTGCTGTTTGACAAAAAGCCGGGCAAAGCCGAAACCAACGTGGTCGAAGAGGCGCGGGCCTATCTGTTGGAAAAAATTGAGGACGGTGAGCTGAAACTTCCCAAAGGCGTCAGCTTTAGTTTTACCGGCCACTACGAAAACCAGGTGCGGGCCAACAAAAAGCTGAAGGTGATTTTACCGCTGGCGCTTTTCATCATTTTTATCATCCTATATTTGCAATTCAAATCCCTGTCGACGAGTGCCCTGGTATTTTCCGGCGTGGCCGTAGCCTGGTCCGGCGGGTTTGCCATGATCTGGCTGTATGCCCAGCCCTGGTTTCTGGATTTTTCCGTCTTCGGAACTTCCATGCGGGATTTGTTTCAGGTCCATCCCATCAACCTGAGCGTGGCCGTCTGGGTGGGATTTCTGGCGCTTTTCGGCATTGCCTCGGATGACGGGGTGGTCATGGCGACGTATCTGGACGGGGCCTTTGCCGAGCGCCGGACGGCAACGATCGACGAGATCCGCCAGGCCACCATCGCCGCCAGCCTGCGGCGGGTGCGGCCCTGTCTGATGACCACCGCGACCACCGTGCTGGCGCTGATTCCGGTGCTGACCTCCACCGGGCGCGGATCGGACATCATGGTGCCCATGGCGATTCCGACCTTCGGGGGCATGAGCCTGGAGGTGGTGACCATGCTGGTGGTGCCGGTGTTGTATTGCGGGATCAAGGAGTTTCAGTTGAAAAGGGGAAAAAAATTTACCGCAGAGAAAAGATGAAAAGAAATTAACCGCAGACACACGCAGACACGCGCGGACAATAGGGCTGAAAGGTCAAAGCTCAAAGGTGAAAGCAATAAGAGCTGAAGGCGCAGAGTCGAAGATCCGCCGTTTTCTGGAAGACTCAAAGCTCAAAGGTCCAAATTCGAAGAATATAAAATTATAGGAGCAAAAAATACCTTTTTCATTATTAACGAATTCTCCCGGCCATTTTATTTCTGACGGTTTTTCTTATTGTCTTAAGATCTGCCGACTTCCAGTGCTCTTTCAGAAACCCAAAATCATCAATGATATCCTTTTTTGCCGGCTTTAAAAGAATGCCTGCGGCCGTATCCACATATGTAATCTTATCACCGGGCTGAAGTTTCAGTTTTTCTCTGACTTCAGTTGGAATGGTGACCTGCCCCTTGGGTGTTATGGTGTAGACTTTCATTTTTTCCTCCGCTAAAAAAGTATTACTTAATCGATATAATAGTAATAATTTTTCGCTATGTCAAACATAACCCTTAATTAATAATATTATATCTCTGTGTACTCAGCGAGCTCTGTGAGAGACAAAAAAGTTATATTTCTTTAGCGCGAGCATGTAATTCCTACTAAAATACTCTTAAATAGCCTGATACATTATATATTATCCCAATCAAAGAATTGACAGGGAACTCGGTTATATAGTATTAATCTTAGATCGCCTCTGCGGTTCTGGGGGGCACGCATCCATGTAAATCTGAAACAAAAGGAGGTAGCAGTGAAAAAAGTTTTGATTTTTAGCCTGATGGTTTTTGTGTTAACCGGTTTTTCGATTGTTTTTGCCCAGGATGACATTGCCAAACACCCTGCCTGCCCGCTGTGCGGGATGGATCGTGCCAAATTCGCCCATTCCCGGGTCCTGATCGAGTACGATGATGGTTCCACCTATGGGGCCTGTTCCGTGCATTGCGCCGCCATCGATATGGTCGTCAATATCGACAAAGCCCCGCAAGCCGTCATGGTCGGCGACTTTAACACCAAGCAACTCATCGATGCCGAAAAGGCCGTGTGGGTGATCGGCGGCAAAAAAATGGGGGTCATGACCAAACGGGCCAAATGGGCTTTCGCCGATGAGACGGCCGCCCAAAGTTTTATCGCGCAAAACGGCGGCGACCTCGCCGACTTTGAAGACACGATAAAAGCTACTTTTGAGGATATGTATCAGGATACCAAGATGATCAGGGAAAAGCGCAAGATGAAGAAGATGAAAAAGGAATAACGGATAAGCTCAAAGCTGTAAGCTCAAGGCTCAAAGGAAAGAATTTACCGCAGAGGTCGCGGAGAAAAGATTAAAGAAAATTAGCCACAGACACACACGGACGTACACGGACAGATAGGTATAAAGCTGGGAAGCTGAGAGGCTGGGAAGTTAGGAAGTTGGGAAGGTGAAAGATGAAAAAGGCATAGGGCGCAGGGCATAAGGTCAAAAGAAAGAAACTCTGCGTACTCCCACCGGGGCGTAGGCCCTCCCTATGGGCCGGAGGCTGAGAGCTCTGTGAGAAACAAAAACATATCTCTCGCAGAGACCACAGAGAGCACTGAGGAAAAAGTTCCTGCGCCTATCGGCGAAAATACTGTATTTTCTCTGCGATATCGGCGTGCTCTGCCTGCCCAACCCGTCCAGTTAAATGCGCCCTCTTATTAATTCGGCGCCTATTTAACCGGGATGAAATGTTTTTTCTTTTCTATTTCATCGGGGTGGCTAATAAAAAATATAAATTGGAAAAAAGACGATGAGACGATTTATCACAGCTTTATTGATTGGCCTTATCATCAGTTCACTGGCGGTATCCGCCGAAAAAACGCCTCTCAAGCCAACCAAAAAAGACAAGTGTCCGGTGTGTGGCATGTTTGTTTTTAAATATCCGGATTGGACGGCTCAGATCATCTTCACGGATGGGCCTGTGTTTTTTTTTGACGGTGCCAAAGACCTCTTCAAATTTTATTTTGATATCAAGAAGTATTCGCCTGAAAAGTCCCAAAAGGATATTGCGGCCATTTATGTAACGGAATACTATGAAATGAAATTGATTAAGGCCGAAGATGCATTTTTTGTCATCGGCAGCGATATTTACGGTCCCATGGGACATGAATTAATCCCTTTTGCGAGTAAAGTCGATGCCGAGGGATTCAAGAAAGATCACAAAGGTAATCGAGTCCTCGGGTTTGAAAATATCAATCGCGGAGTCATAAAGAAACTGGATTAGTTTAATTAGCCACAGACCCACACGGACACACCGGACAATAGAAGGCCAAAGGTAAATGGTGAAAGGTTAAAGGGATAGATGCTGAAAGCAGAACAAGGCGTAGGACTAATGGCGCAGGGCGCAAGGTCAAAAGAAAGAAACTCTGAGCCTCTGAGAGCTCTGTGAGAGACAAATAAGTTATATTTCCTGTCTGTGTACGTCTGTGTGAGTCTGTGGCTAATCAAAAGAAACACCAAATGAGAAAATCCACCACTTATCTGACCTTCATAACCTGCTGCATTATTGCACTTGCTTTACTGCTATTCATCCATCCGCTGCTAAGCGCACCCTATTACGAAAAAATCCTGGCTGACAAAAAACAACTGGTTCAAAAGCTGGGCCTTACCGATCTTTGCCTGTTTACCGAAGCGCGATATACGCGGCATTTATCGCAGGCCGACCATTTCGCCGCGTTTCAGGATTCACCAATGGCGTTCGAGCATTTTCCGTCGGGATCATTGACATTGCCGCCGGTTACAATTCACCGCAGAGAAAAGGAAAGGGCTCAAAGGTGAAAACTGAAGGCTGAAAGGAAAGAAATTATTCACCGCCCCGATGAAATAAGTGCCACATAGATTTCACCCCGATGAAATAAAGGCAACAAAGATTTCATTGGGCAGGTTGGGCAGGCAGAGAGCGTGGTGACAAAAGATGAAAAGGAGAATTAATTAGCCACAGACCCACACAGACACACACCGACTATTGAAGAGGCAAAATAAAAGGAACAATAATGGATGTCAATGAACTGACGTATCTGATTAACGGCGCCGTTTTTGAAGTAAATAAGGTTCTAGGGCCGGGCTTCCTTGAAAAAGTTTATGAAAATTCCATGATGATTGAATTTAAGAAAACAAATCTGAAAGCACAGGCCCAAGTACCGGTTACGGTGGAATACAAAGGTGAGATTGTTGGGGAATATTTTGCTGACATTGTGGTAGAGAATCGGATCATTTTGGAACTCAAAGCAGTTGAGTCTTTACAAAAGATCCACGAAGCACAGATACTAAATTATCTGAAGGCAACTGATTATAAAATTGGTTTGTTGATTAATTTCACATATCCAAAAGCCGAGATAAAGCGGTTTGTGATGTAGAAAATAGAAATTGGCCACAGACGCACCGAGAGATTTAATTAACTACAGACCCACACAGAAATACACAGACACCTGTGAACTTTGGAAGACATTTCACAGGACAAATATTTTACTCTGCCGACCCGCCGTCGCAATAGCTATGGCGCTACAATCCTGGCATAGGAAAAAGCGACATCCTGCTCCGCGGGATAGATATATCAGTTCAAATAAAGCGGGTAGTATAATTTTAACCACTTTAGCCTGCGCCACACCTAAAGTGATTGAAATATCTTGACTGAATTACCCCAAGAGCATGCAGTCTTTTCTGACGACAGCGTCGTCGGGAAAAAAAATCGTCCGTGTGGGTCTGTGTGCGTCTGTGGCTAATTCTTTTAGCTTTAACATTCTCTGTCCGTGTGGGTCTGTGTGCGTCTGTGGCTAATTCTTTTAGCTTTAACATTCTCTGTCCGTGTGGGTCTGTGTGCATCTGTGGCTAATTGATATTGCTTTTATGTGCGTCTGTGGCTAATTATTCGAAACTATGAAATCAATCCAACGACACCGTTATTTCCTCGACTTCACCCTTTCCTCCCTGCTGCGGCGGAAATGGAAAAATATTTCTTTGACGGTGGTCTATACCATCATCGTGTTTCTGGTCACTTCCGTCCTTTTCTTCGCCAACGCCATCAGGAAAGAGGCGCAAGCTGTGCTGCAAGACACTCCGGAGATGATCATCCAGAAAATAATGGCCGGCAGGCACGACCTCATTCCCTTAAACTATGCCGATAAGATAAAAGCCATCCGCGGCGTGCGCGACGTTAAAAGCAGACTGTGGGGCTATTATTATCATCAGGCATCCGGTTCGAACTACACTGTCATGGCGACCGCTGACTTTCCTCTCAAAGGAAATGAGGCCGTGATTGGAAACGGCGTCTTGCGTACCTGGGGGACCGTTCGTGAAAATCAGCTGTATTTCAGAAGCTACCAAGGCAAACCGCTCATCCTGCAAATCAAAGGCGTGTATAGCGCTGATACGGATCTGATTTCCGCGGACCTTATTCTGACGACCGAATCGGCCTTCAGGCAAATTTTCGGAGTGCCCGAAGGGCTTGCGACGGATTTGACCGCAACCATCAGAAATCTAAATGAGGCTTCAACGATTTCGGAAAAAGTTGTCACCGTTCTGCCGGATACCCGGCCGGTGCTGCGAGAAGACATATTGAGGACCTACACGTCGCTTTTCGACTGGCGCAGCGGCTATGTCATCGTTCTGCTGTCCGGCGCGGTGCTGGCATTTTTTATATTTGCCTGGGATAAGGCCACCGGGCTCAGTGGAGAGGAAAGATCCGAAATCGGCATATTAAAAGCCTTGGGTTGGGATACCTCCGATATCCTGGTGCTCAAATTCTGGGAGGGCCTGGTGATTTGCCTGACAGCCTTTGTGGTGGGGGTGATCGCAGCTTACATCCACGTCTTTTTTGCCGCCGCGCCCCTTTTTGAGCATGCATTGAAGGGCTGGGCCGTCCTTTACCCGTCATTTAATTTGAATCCTGAAATAAATATATATCAACTGGCGGTTGTTTTTTCATTAACGGTGCTGCCGTATGTGTTGATTACCATCGTGCCGGCCTGGCGGGTGGCGGTCACAGATCCGGATGCGGTCATGAGACAAGGATAATAGAGCGGAAAGCATCAGAAGCTCAAGGCTGAAGGCTCAAAGGAAAGATTCACCGCAGAGATCGCGGAGAGCGCAGAGAAAAGATTAAAACTTAAAGAAAATTAGCCACAGACCCACACGGACGCACACAGACAGTTAATCTTAAAGCGGGAAAGCGATAGGAGCTGGAAGCTCAAAGAAAAAAATAAAAATCCGTGTAAATCTGTGTCAATCCGTGTCCCATTAAAAATTAATGATCCAACTAAAGCAAATAACCAAAACCTTCAACGCCGGCAAGGCCAATGAATTTACGGCGCTCAAAGACGTCGAGCTGACAATCCGGCCCGAAAAAATCACCGTGTTTAAGGGCCCCAGTGGGTCGGGCAAAACCACGCTGCTTTCAATTGTCGGCTGCATGGCCCGACCGACATCCGGCAGGATCATGGTCAACGGTCAGGAAACCACCAGCCTGCCGGAAAAATTTCTGGCCGAGATCAGACGGAATACATTCGGCTTTGTATTTCAAAATTACAATCTGATCAAAGGTATCACCGTGCTGGAAAACATCATGCTTCCGGCGTATCCGACCGGCCGAAAGTATCGCGAGTTAAAAGCAAAGGCCATGGAACTTCTCAAAAAATTTAAGATCGACGCCAAAGCAGATCAGAAAATCGGGCAGCTTTCAGGCGGTGAACAACAGCGGACCGCCATTGCCAGAGCGCTGATTAATGAACCAACCATCATTATTGCCGATGAACCAACGGCCCATCTGGACACAGAGCTTTCAAGAGAATTTCTAAACATCATTGCCGAACTTTCCCATGAGGGAAAGACGGTCTTAATCGCCAGCCACGATCCGCTGATATTTGACGCCGGTATCATCGATGATGTGGTTGAGATGCGTGATGGATGGATTGTTTGAGGATAGAGGCTGGAAAAATTATCTCTCGCAGAGGCCACAGAGGTCACGGAGAAAAAAATCCTCTGTGTACTCAGCGAGCTCTGTGAGAGAACAAAAATAAACAGGATGATCGATTGATTTTAAACCCTGCCATTATTGCGTTAATCACAAGTTCCCTGCTGATTACAGCTTATGCCGTGTATGCCTCCACCATCGGATGGCGGATTATCCGGCGGTGGGATATCAAAAGCGGCAGTGAGGGGCAGCTGGTACTGGAACGCAAAACCTATCTGATATCGACCCTTCTGGCTTATTTATTCGGCCTCAGTCTTTTTTCCCTTTTTCTGTTCATCTACACGGCGGATCATGTTCACAATCTTTTTATCGGCGCCATGTGTGCGGCCGGATCCCTGAATGTCAATCAATACGGCTACCCGGCCCTGGTGATGAAAATTATTAACTTTTTCCTGTGCGGTGTCTGGCTGATTGTCAATTATACGGATAATAAGGGGCATGATTATCCGTTGATCCGGATCAAATACAAACTGCTGATTGTCATCACCGGCCTTTTGGCACTTGAAACTTTTCTGGTCATCAACTATTTTATGGGGTTGAAGCCCAATGTCATCACCTCTTGCTGTGGGACCCTGTTCAGCACGGATACAGACAGCATCGCCGGCGGCATCGCCTCACTGCCATCAGTCCCGGCAAAGGTTTTGTTTTATTTGAGTGTCGTTCTGGTGCTCCGGTCAGGCATCCATTTTCTGGTAACCGGCAGAGCGGCGCATGTTTTCTCTTATTTCAGCACCTGGCTGTTTGTGTTTTCCTTTGTTGCCGTCATTTCGTTTATATCGCTCTATTTTTACGAACTGCCCACCCATCATTGTCCGTTCGACTTGCTGCAACGGGATTACAACTACATCGGATATCCCTTATACCTGTCTCTGTTTGCGGCGGGCATTACGGGAACGGGCGCCGGAGTCATCCATCGCTTTAAGGACGCACCGTCCCTGAAATCGGTGATACCCGGCTTGCAAAAAAGACTCTGTCTTTTTTCCATGATTGGGTATGTCGTATTTACACTGATCGCAACGTACCCGATGGTTTTTTCGGATTTTATTTTGGAAGGATACTGAAATAGATCACCGCAGAGCTCGCGAAGACCGCTGAGGAAAGAATAAAGCTGAAAAAAAATTGGCCACAGACCCACACAGACACACACGGACAGGTAGGTATAAAGCGGGGAAGCTGAGAGGCTGGGAAGCGAATTAAAGCTGGAAGCAATGGAAGCTGAAAGATCAAGGCAAGAGAAGCTCAAAGCTGAAAGGGAAATATTCACCACAGACCCGTCTTCGCTCTGGCGAGCTTCACCGCGGCAGGCCCCACACGGACATTAGGCCTGCGGCCGTTGGAGGTTTGAGGCAAAAGATGTTTTCAGCCCCAAACTCAATTTACCACCGGCGACCAGTCTATCGCTTTGAGCTTTCAGCTTTGAGCCTTGAGCTTATTTGCCTCAAACCTCTGACCTTAAGCGAAGCGCTCCACTAACAGCCGGGGGCTATTAAGGTGCGGTTGTCTCAAATTGCTTGCCGAACAAAATCCGGGAACATGAGCACCCGGTCCACTTCCTTTTTAGAATAAACAAACGGCTCCAAATCTTTAGCCAGGCGACTGAAATCCAGTTGGGCGCTCCGCAAAAGCAATCTGTCACGTAACTCTTTTTTGTTTCGGATAGACATTTTTCGATCCAAATATT